>NZ_JABBXF010000001.1 GCF_013030945.1 Streptomyces morookaense
GGCCGTGAAGCTCACGCCCTTGACCGCATGGACCTCGCGGACGCCCACGCTCGGCCGGCGCTTGACGATCCGGTTCAGCGCCGCCGTCGCACTCCCCCGCCCGGTGTCGGCACCGTAGACGCGGTACACGATGTGGACGTCATCGGCGATGACGGTGGGGATCAGCTCATCAGCCACGGCCGTACCGCTCCTCAGCCTTCCAGAAGTACACGAAACCGCCGACGCCGACCAGCACGGCCCAGCCGAGCGCCAGCGGCCACGCATGGTGCGGCAGCGGAGACGTCCTCAGATGGCCCATGAGCGAATGACGCATCAGGTCGATGTAGACGGCGGCCGGGTTGGCGCTCATCACGTCGATCAGCCACGGGGCCGCGTGGGCCCGCTTGAGGTTGTAGACCAGCGGGTACATCACGCCGGACGCGTACAGCCACGTCCGCATGATGAACGGCAGCAGCTGCGCCAGGTCCGGCGTCTTGCTGCCCATCCGGGCCAGGACCAGCGCCAGGCCCGTGTTGAAGAAGAACTGCAGCAGGAGCACCGGCGCCACGAGGATCCACGACATACGGGGCATGTGGCCGCAGCTCACCAGCACCAGGACGAGCACGAGCATCGAGTACAGCAGCTGCTGGAGCTGCTGGAGCGCGAAGGAGATCGGCAGCGCCGCCCGCGGGAAGTGCAACGCCCGTACGAGGCCCAGGTTGCCCGAGATCGCGCGCACGCCCGCCATCGCCGAGCTCTGCGTGAAGGTGAAGACGAACACACCCGTCACCAGGAAGGGGATGAACGTGTTCGTCGACATCCCCCGCTTGGTGTTCATCAGGACGCCGAAGATGAAGTAGTAGACCAGGGCGTTCAGCAGGGGCGTCGCCACCTGCCAGACCTGGCCCAGCTTGGCCTGGGTGTACTGGGCGGTCAGCTTGGCGCTGGAGAAGGCGGCGATGAAGTGCCGCCTCCCCCACAGCTGCCGTACGTACGCGGCGAGTCCGGGCCGGGCGCCGCTCACCGCGAGACCGTACTTGCCGGCCAGCTCGGCGGCGGTCAGACCGTTGTCGGGTGACGGCGGGGCACTCATGGCGACCGCGCCGTCGTGCGTTGTCTCGCTCACAGTCGGCACTCTCGTCCTCGGGATGCGCTGCCGGAGTGATACCCCGGACCGCGCCCGGCTCTCTCGGACACGAGCCTGTCAGATCACAGGCGGACGGCCCAGTCGGGTCAGGCGCCACACGGTACGCCACTTCATGGGGCGCCGCGGGCCGCACGGCGTCGTCCAGCCCTCGCGGAAACCGCCGAACCACGCGCGCAGCGCGGGGAGCGACGGGCGCCGCGCGAGGGTGAGCAGCAGCCACACGCCGACGTAGACGGGGACCAGGGGCGCGGGAAGGTTGCGGCGGGCGAGCCACACGCGGTTGCGCGCCACCATGCGGTGGTAGACCGCGTGCCGGCTGGGGGCCGTGGTCGGGTGGTGGAGCACCATGTCCGACCGGTAGTCGATCATCCAGCCCGCGTCCAGCGCCCGCCAGGCGAGGTCGGTCTCCTCGTGGGCGTAGAAGAACTCGTCCGGCAGCCCGCCGACGTCGGCGAACACCCGGGTGCGCGCGGCATTGGCGCCGCCGAGGAAGGTGGTCACGCGCGAGGAGCGCATCGGGTCGGAGGCCCGCAGGCGCGGCACATGGCGGCGCTGGGTCTCGCCGGTGTCGGGGTCGGCGATGCGGAAGCTGATGATGCCGAGCTTCGGGTCGGCCGTGAAGGCGGCGCGGCACAGTTCGGCCGTGTCCTGGCCGGGCAGCAGTCCGTCGTCGTCGAGGAAGAGCAGGACGTCGACGTCCCGCCCGGCGGGCCCGAAGGCCTCGATGCCGACGTTGCGGCCGGCCGGGATGCCCACGTTCTCGGGCAGTTCGACGGTGCGGACCGTCAGCCCGGGGACGGCCAGCGGGGGCAGCGGGGAACCGTTGCCCACCACGACGACCTCGATGGGGTCGCCGTCCTGCTTGGCGACGGACTCCAGCAGGGCCCGCAGCTCCTCGGGGCGGTTGCCCATGGTCAGCACGACGGCGCCGAGCTTCATGGTGTTCTCGCTCCTCATTTCAGCCTGCTGGACGCCAGGATCGACACGAGGTGCAGCAGGGTCTGCAGCATCGCGATGCCCGCGAGGACGGCGGTGCCGAGGCGGGTGAAGAACAGGCCTCCGTGCACCGTGTCCGCGATCGCGAGGACCAGGATCAGCAGGGACGCCTCGATGCCGAGGACCAGGCGGTGGAACTTCAGCGCGGCGGCGGCCTTGCGGGCCAGCGCCATGCCGGACGAACGCGGCTCGGCGGCCGACTCCTTGACCGGCGGCAGGCCGGCCTGGTGGCGGGCGACGCCGACGAGGTCCGTCTCGGACTTGATCAGGACGGCGCCGAGCGCGGCGAGCGTGCCGAGGAAGGCCCACAGCCAGTCGATCCGGCCGCCGCCCCACAGGTCGGCGGCGCGCAGGCCCAGGCCGACGAGGACCGCGGCGTCGCACAGGTAGGCGGCGACCCGGTCCAGGTAGACCCCGGAGATCGAGTACTGCTTCTTCCAGCGGGCGATCTCGCCGTCGACGCAGTCCAGCAGCAGGTAGAGCTGGACGGCGACCACGCCGAGCACGGCGCCCGCGATCCCCGGCACCAGCAGGGCCGGGGCCGCGAGGACGCCCGCGACGGTCATCAGGTAGGTGAGCTGGTTGGGCGTGACCCTGGTGTTCACCAGGTACCGGTCCACCCGCAGCGAGATCTCCCGCATGTAGAGGCGGCCGGCCCAGTGCTCACCGCTGCGCCGGTCCTTCACACCCGCGGGGTGGACGACCGGACGCAGTTCAGCGACTGACGGTTTCTGCATAGTCGGCGAATGCGTCCCTGATCTGATCGGTGGAGAGGTCGAGGTGCTCCAGGATGGTGTACCGCCCGGGGCGGGTCTGGGGCGCGTACTCCACCGCTCTGACGAACTCGTCGTCGGTGAAGCCGATGTCGCCCGGCAGCACGGGCAGTTCGTGCCGCCGCAGCACCTCGACCATCAGCGCGGATTCCTCGCGGGCACCGCGCAGGTGCATCGCGAAGGCGGCACCGAGGCCGCACTGCTCGCCGTGGCTGGCGGCGCGCTTGGGGTAGAGGAGGTCGAAGGCGTGGTTGATCTCGTGGCAGGCGCCGGAGGCCGGGCGGCTGTCGCCGGCCACGGACATCGAGATGCCGGTGAGCACCAGCCCCTCGGCCAGCACCTGCAGGAAACCGTCGTCGCCCACGTCGCCGGGGTGCCGGAGCACGGCCTCGCCGGCCTGGCGGGCCATGGCGGCGGCCAGTCCGTCGATCGCCTCGCCGGTCTCGCGGTGGGAGAGCTCCCAGTCCGCGACGGAGGAGATGTTGGAGATCGCGTCGCCGATGCCGGAGCGGACGTAGCGCACCGGCGCCTGGCGGACGATGTCCAGGTCGATCACGACGGCGATCGGGTTGGGCACGCCGTAGGAGCCGCGGCCCGCGTCGTTGTCCAGGGTCGCGACGGGCGAACACAGGCCGTCGTGCGAGAGGTTGGTGGCGACGGCCACCAGCGGCAGGCCGATCCGCGCCGCGGCGTACTTGGCGCAGTCGATGATCTTGCCGCCGCCGAGGCCGACGACCGCGTCGTAGCGGCCGGACTTCATCGCGTCGCCGAGCCGGATCGCGTCGTCCAGCGTGCCGCCGCCGACCTCGTACCAGGAGGCGCCGGGCAGCGCGGGGGCGAGCCGCTCGCGCAGCGCCGCCCCCGAGCCGCCGCTGATGGCGACGGCCAGCTTGCCGGAGCTGGAGATGCGCTGGTCGGCGAGGACGTCGGCCAGGTCGTTCAGCGCTCCGGCGCGGATGTCGACGACGACCGGCGAGGGGATGAGCCTCGTCAGTACTGGCACGCGATCTCCCGGCCCTTGGCGAGGTCGTCGTGGTTGTCGATCTCGACCCACTTCACGTCGCCGATGGGGGCCGTGTCGACCTTGAAGCCGCGGTTGACGAGCTCCTGGTAGCCGTCCTCGTAGTAGAGGTCGGGGTCGCGCTCGAAGGTGGTCTTCAGGGCGTCGGCCAGCTCGGCGGCGGCCTCGGGCTCGATGAGGGTGACGCCGATGTACTCGCCGGTCGCGCGGGCCGGGTCCATCAGCTTGGTGATCTTCTGGACGCCCTTCTCGGCGTCCGCGACGACCTTCATCTCCTCTTCGGCGAGGTGCTTCACCATGTCGAGGGCGAGGATGATCTTCTGGCCGTCGCCGCGGGCGGCGAGCAGCGTCTTCTCGACGGAGACCGGGTGGACGGTGTCGCCGTTGGCGAGGATCACACCGCGGCCGAGGACGTCACGGGCGCACCACAGGGAGTAGGCGTTGTTCCACTCCTCGGCCTTGTCGTTGTCGATCAGGGTCAGCTTCAGGCCGTACTTCGCCTCCAGCGCCTCCTTGCGCTCGTACACGGCCTCCTTGCGGTAGCCGACGACGATCGCGACCTCGGTCAGGCCGACCTCGGCGAAGTTGGCCAGCGTGAGGTCGAGGACGGTCGTCTCGCCGTCCACCGGCACCAGGGCCTTCGGGAGGGTGTCGGTGTAGGGGCGCAGACGCCGTCCGGCGCCGGCGGCCAGCACGAGGCCGATCATGCGGGTTCTCCTGTTTCGTCGTGAACTGCGGGTGCCCCGGAGGACACCCAGAACCGGATGCTCTCGCCGAGCACCACAAGCGCGATGGCGACGGCGAGGACCGTCAGCGCGATGGCGAATCCCTGGCCGTGCTGCCAGAGGGCGGCGGCGGTCGTGACCGCCAGGACCCGCCCCTCGTGCCCGCCGACCGCCCGCACCAGCCGGTGCGGGGGCGCCCCGGTGCCGCCGCGGATGCGGTACACCGTGTCGTAGTGATGGTAGGCGACCGCGGCCACCAGGCCGAATGCCGCCGGGAGGGCGCCGGGGGCGCCGGAGCGGGCCGCCAGGATCAGGACCGTCACATACTCGGCCGCACGGAAGGCGGGCGGGACGAGCCAGTCGAGCGGGCCCTTGAGGGGGCGGGCGACCGCCGCGCCCGCGAAGACCGCGTACAGCCCCGCGCCGAGGACCGGCCACCAGCCCGGGGCCGCGTGCCACCACAGCAGGAGCAGCAGCACGCCCGTGCCCGCGAAGGCGAGGACCGGTGCCGTGGCGCCACCGCCGGGGCGTCGCGCGGTGACCCGCGCGGACAGCTCGGCGAGCGGCCCGGAGTCGGCCAGGTCCGCCAGCGCCTGCGCGGCGCGGTCGGTGCGGCGGGCCTTCCGCGTCAGCGAGCGCAGGACGCGGCCGGCGGTGGTGTAGCAGGCGGCCACGGCGCAGCCGATCAGCAGCACGGTGAAGACGATGCGCGGCGTGGTGAGCGCGGTCAGGACCGCGATCAGCGCCCAGCGCTCGCCGATCGGCAGGACGATCATGCGGCGGGCCCAGACGGTCCAGCCGACGCTGTCGAGCCGGTCGGAGAGGGCGGCGGTGGGGCTGGTGTTGGCCGTGGCGTCGTGGTTGGCCTCGGTGAAGGAGAAGTCGACCACGTGGCGGCAGGTCTGCAGGACCATGGCGCCCAGCGCGAGCGCCCACACGTCGTCGTGGCCGCCGCCGTGGGCGGCGCCGATCGCCAGGCCCGCGTAGTACGCGTACTCCTTGGCGCGGTCGAAGGTCGCGTCGAGCCAGGCGCCGAGCGTGGAGTACTGCAGGGAGTAACGGGCGAGCTGCCCGTCGGTGCAGTCCAGGACGAACGAGGCGATCAGCAGCACGCCCGCCGCGACGAACCCGCCCCGGGTGCCGGTCGCGGCACAGCCGGCCGCGATCAGGGCGGTGAGCAGCGAGGCGGTGGTCACCTGGTTGGGGGTGAGACCGCGCCGGGCGCACCAGCGGGCGATGTAGCGGGAGTACGGGCTGATGCAGAAGGTGGTGAAGAAGCCGTCGCGGGACTTCACGGCACTGCGCAGCCGGACGGCCTCGTCGTCGACGGAGGCCACCTCGGCGAGGGCCTTGGTCCGGGTGTCGTCGTCGGCGGGAACGGCGGCGACGAGCACCCCGAGCTCGGGACGGTGCACGGGGACGCCTTCGGCTTCGAGGCGGGCGGTGACGGCGCCCACGGCCTCGCCCTCCGTGACGGCGCGCGTCAGTGCGCCACGCGCCTCGGACTGCACCGACAACGCGCCCTCCACCGCCGCCGCCGGGAAGCGCGGGTCGGTGAGGGCCAGTCGCAGGGCGTGGACGTGGCCGACGAAGCCGGGGTCCACCAGGGCGACCCGCTCCGTCGCGGGCACGGCCGCGAGCCCGTCACGCAACGTGGCCGCGTCCGCCGCCACGCGCACGTCGAAGCCGAGCTCTCGCAGGTCGTCCTCGAGGGACGAGCCCGCGGGCGGCGGACCGGTGAGGATGGCGGTCGACAGACGAACTCACTCCTTGGAAGCTGACGGCGCGCAGGGCCCGGCTGCGGGGCGGCGCACGGCACGTCGGCAGAGGCTATCGGATCACCGGAAGTCGCCGTTCACCGCACGTGCACCGGTCGGTCTTCCCCGGTTGACAGGACGTGTGGGCGGGCCTTCGGGTTCCTCGGCTGGAATAGGGTGCCCTGCATGACGTGGCTGATCACAGGCGGAGCCGGATATATCGGGGCGCACGTAGCGCGGGCGATGGTGGAGGCCGGGGAGAAGGTGGCCGTCCTGGACGACCTGTCCTCGGGCCGGGCCGTCCGGCTGCCCGAGGGCGTCCCGCTGGTGCAGGGCTCGGTCGCGGACCGGGAGCTGCTGGACCGCGCCCTCGCCGACCTGGACGTGGCGGGTGTGGTGCACCTCGCGGCGAAGAAGCAGGTCGGGGAGTCGGTCGAGAAGCCCCTGCTCTACTACCGGGAGAACCTGCACGGCCTGACCGTGCTGCTGGAGGCGGTGGTGGCCGCCGGGATCGGCAGCTTCGTCTTCTCGTCCTCCGCGGCCGTCTACGGCATGCCGGATGTGGACCTCGTCACGGAGCGGACCCCGTGCCTGCCGATCAACCCCTACGGCGAGACCAAGCTCGCGGGCGAGTGGCTGGTGCGGGCGACGGGGGCCGCGTATGGGATCTCCACGGCCTGCCTGCGCTACTTCAACGTCGCGGGCGCGGCCCGGCCGGAGCTGGCCGACACCGGGATCTTCAACATCATCCCGATGATGTTCGACCGGATCACCCGCGGGGAGCGTCCGAAGATCTTCGGCGCCGACTACGACACGCCGGACGGCACCTGCGTCCGTGACTACATCCACATCGAGGACCTGGCCACCGCCCACCTGGCCGCCGCCCGCCGGCTCGCCGGGCGGACCGGCGGCGGGGACCTGACGCTCAACGTCGGCACCGGCCGCGGGGTGTCCGTGCGCGAGATGGCGGATCTGATCGGGGAGATCACCGGCCGTACGGACCTGGCGCCCGAGGTCGCGCCGCGCCGTCCGGGCGACCCGGCGCGGGTCGTGGCGTCGAACGCGACGATCGCCGACGAGCTCGGCTGGACCGCCCGGCACGACCTCCGCAGCATGGTCTCCTCGGCCTGGGAGGGATGGTGCCTGCACCACCCGGAGGCACGTCTTCGCTGATCACGGCGCCGCCCTGGCGCTGCCGCATCGCCGCAGGTCAGAGGCAATGACAACGGTGTTCAGTGCCGCGTTGCCAATACCCCCCACCCGTAGTTCACTGGGGTCCCGGCCGGCCCCCGCCGGCCGTTTGGGCGAGCGCTCGGGAGAGGCGGCGTATCAATGGGTGCAGGGCACGACCACGGCCACTCGCACGGGGGACCCCCGCCGACGAGCGGCACCGCGGCCGCCGCCTACAAGGGCCGGCTGCGTATCGCTCTGGGCATCACCCTGACGGTGCTGGTCGCGGAGATCGTCGGCAGCGCGCTGACCGGCTCGCTGGCACTGATCGCGGACGCGGGCCACATGGCCACGGACGCGGTGGGGGTGAGCATGGCGCTGGTGGCGATCCACTTCGCGAACCGGCCGGCCGGCGGCCGGCGCACCTACGGCTATGCGCGGGCGGAGATCCTGGCGGCACTGCTGAACTGCCTGCTGCTGCTCGGCGTCGGCGGGTTCATCCTCTTCGAGGCCGTGCAGCGGCTGGTGGAGCCCACCGAGGTGCCGGGCGGGACGACCGTGCTCTTCGGCCTGGTGGGCGTCGTCGCCAACCTCGTCTCGCTGGCGCTGCTGATGCGCGGCCAGAAGGAGAGCCTCAATGTGCGCGGGGCGTTCCTGGAGGTCCTCTCGGACGCCCTCGGTTCGCTGGCCGTGGTGATCTCGGCGCTGGTCATCATGGCCACCGGCTGGAAGCAGGCGGACCCGGTCGCCTCGCTGCTGATCGGCCTGATGATCGTGCCGCGCACGGTGAAGCTGCTGCGGGAGGCGCTGGACGTGCTCCTGGAGGCCGCGCCGAAGAACGTCGACATGGGCGAGGTACGGGCGCACATCATGGCCCTGCCGGGCGTGGAGGACCTGCACGACCTGCATGTGTGGACGATCACCTCGGGCATGCCGGTGCTCTCCGCGCACGTGGTCGTGGACCCGCAGGCGCTGGACTCGGCCGGGCACGAGAAGATGCTGCACGACCTGCAGGGCTGCCTGGGCGAGCACTTCGACGTCGAGCACTGCACCTTCCAGCTGGAGCCCAGCGGGCACGCGGAGCACGAGGCGAGGCTGTGCCACTAGGCTCCGCCGGAAGTGCGGTACTTCGGCTGCGGGCCGTCGGTGGTTGCTCGCGCAGTTCCTCCCCCAGCTACCGCTGGGGGTACCCCCAGCGCCCCTGACGGGGCGCACCGGGCGCCGTTTCTGAGGCAGACTCCAGGGACGAGACCGAGAACGAGGGAATGGTCATGCCGATGACGTCAGACGACAGCACCGCCGAACCGATCATGCTGGAGCTCGTCGACGAGAGCGGCAGGACGATCGGCACCGCCGAGAAGCTCTCCGCCCATGTCGCACCCGGCAGGCTGCACCGCGCCTTCTCGGTCTTCCTCTTCGACGACAGCGGCCGGCTGCTGCTGCAGCGCCGGGCGCTGGGCAAGTACCACTCCCCCGGCGTCTGGTCGAACACCTGCTGCGGGCACCCGTACCCGGCGGAGCCGCCGTTCGTCGCGGCGGCCCGGCGCACGGCGGAGGAGCTGGGCGTCGCGCCCGCGCTGCTGCGCGAGGCGGGAACGGTCCGCTACAACCACCCCGACCCGGCCTCGGGCCTGGTCGAGCAGGAGTACAACCACCTCTTCGCCGGGATCGTGCGGGACACCCCGCGCCCGGACCCGGCGGAGATCGGGGAGACGGCGTTCGTGACGCCCGCCGAGCTCGACGCGCTGCGGGAGAAGGCCGAGTTCTCCGCGTGGTTCATGACGGTGCTGGACGCCGCCCGGCCGGTGGTCCGGGAGCTCACCGGCCCCGCTGCGGGCTGGTGAGCGGCAGGGCGGCCCAGACCACCTTGCCGCCCCCGGCAGTGTGCTCCACGTCGTGGCAGCCGCCGGCCTCCTCGACGACGGCCTGCACGAGCAGCAGGCCGCGGCCGCCGGTGCACTCGTCGCCGACCTCCATCGGCCGGGGCCGGTACGGGTGGCTGTCCTCGACGGCCACCCGTACCCAGGCCGGGCCGATGGAGACCTCGACGCCCACCTCCGGCGAGAGCAGGGCCGCGTGCTGGACGGCGTTGGTGACCAGCTCGGAGACGATCAGCAGCAGGCCGTGCAGCAGGTCCGGGCGGATCGGCACGCCCTGACGGGCGATCAGGTCGCGGACGGCGTGCCGGGCGCCCGGGACGGAGCAGTCGAGCGACGGGACGGTCAGCCGCCAGCTGCCCTCGTAGCCGCCCGGTCTGCGGGGCGGGGGCGCCACCGCCCGGCTGGGCCCCTTGGGGGCACTCCCGAGGATCTCCATGTCCGATACCAACCCCTCGCCGTGGCTCGACCGCACACGTCGAGTGTTGGGAGTTCAACCGTCCGTACCGGCCCCCTGAACGGAAGTCGGCACGTATCGACGGGATTTGACCGGGTGCGTATGCCGCGGTCACTCACGCGACCGTTCCTGGTTGTCAAGTTCACTATTCACAGAGCGCACGGCCCGCCTGCCGCCGACGCCGAGGGCGATCAGCCCGAGCCCGTCGAAGAGCAGGGCCAGCGAGATGAACGTACCGATCACATAGAGGCTGCTGTGCGGCCAGTCGGCCAGCACCAGGATGCCCAGCAGGAGATCGAAGGCGCCCTGCAGCAGCGTCCAGGCCATTTGCGGGCCGCGCACCACCAGGCTGCCCACCAGGCGGAACACACCGCCGGTGAGGAACAGCAGCGCCGCGAACATCGTCAGTGCCGCGGCCGCGTTCACGGGCATCTTGATGACCACGACACCGGCCGCGATGTTCAGCGCGGCCACCACCACGCCCAGCCAGAAGTAGTTGCTCGCCCGCGACTGGACGGCGTGCAGCAGGCCCACGACGCCGCCGATCAGCAGCAGCCAGCCGAAGAGCAGCATCGTGGTGAGGGTCGCGAAGGCGGCGTAGGCGAGGCCCACCACCCCCGCGAGCACCAGGATCCCGCCGAGCAGGGCCAGCACCCCGAAACCGCGGCTCAGCCGCCTCGATCGTGCCTTGGGCATGAGCGCCTCCTCACAGCGCCCCCTGATCTTGATCATAGGGGCGCCGGTGCCGGATAGCATCCGGCGCATGGAGCCCGCAGCACTGCACCTGGACGTCACCGGTGCCACCGCGACCGTCCGCATCGACCACCCGGCCAAGCGGAACGCCATGACCACGGAGATGTGGCAGGCGCTGCCGGACCTGCTGAAGCAGTGCGCCGCCGATCCGGCCGTGCGCGTGCTCGTCCTGACCGGCGAGGGCGGGACGTTCTGCGCCGGGGCGGACATCTCCACCCTCGCCGCCGACCACGGTGCGGGCCCGCAGGGCCTGGCGGTGGCGGCCGAGGAGGCACTGGCCGCCTTCCCCAAACCCACGATCGCCGCGGTCCGCGGCCACTGCGTGGGCGGCGGCTGCCAGCTCGCCGCCGCGTGCGACCTGCGGTTCGCCGCGGAGGGGGCGAAGTTCGGGGTGACCCCGGCCCGGCTGGGGATCGCCTACCCGGCGGTCTCCACCCGGCGGCTGGCGAGTCTCGT
Source organism: Streptomyces morookaense (assembly GCF_013030945.1). Lineage (GTDB taxonomy): Bacteria > Actinomycetota > Actinomycetes > Streptomycetales > Streptomycetaceae > Streptomyces > Streptomyces morookaensis. The sequence goes on from NZ_JABBXF010000001.1 coordinate 11,112, forward strand.
CGGACCGGCTGCGGCCAAGTACCTGCTGTTCTCCGCGGAATTGATCGACACCGAACGGGCGCTGCGGGTGGGCCTGGTGGACGAGGTATGGCCGGAGGAGGAGTTGGGGCCCCGGGTGACGGAGTTCGCGGAGGTGCTGGCGGGGCGGTCGTTGCTGACCCAGGTGGCGGCGAAGACGGCCCTGACGACGGACGGGGACGGCGCCGAGTGGCCCCTGGAGGCCCGCAGGAGCGGGGAGACGGCGGAGGGGGTGGCGGCGTTTCTGGAACGCCGCACTCCGCAATTCGGCTGGACGGGCGCCTGAGACAACCACCCGGAACCTTCCCGCTGTACCAACCAGTCGGTAACGTACTGGTACATGACCATTACATCGGGATCGGATGTGCCCGCGGACGCCCCGAGGCGCTGCAACACCGTCGTCAACCCCTTCCATGCCGCCCACTACTTCGCCCCGGAGATCACCCGGGAACTGACGGCGCTCGGCATCGAGAAGGGCCGTGCCGTCTACTTCGCCGGGCGCAGCGCAGCGTTCGGCCGTGTCGGCGCGGGGGTCGTCACGGCCACGTTCCACAGCTTCAAGCACGACGTGATCGCGCAGCACGTGCCGCACGTCTGGGACATCGCCTCGCCCGAGCAGGTGCTGGACGCCCGGCTGCGGGCCGTCGACGGCCACCTGCGGCGGCTGCTCGGCGAAGAGGCCGTCTCCTCCGCCGGGATGACCGAGGCGGCCGGGCTCGCGCTGCGGGCCGCGGAGGCGTGCGAGCGAGCGGTCCGCCCGCTGTACGCGGCCCACGCCGACCTGCCCGTGCCCGACGCGCCGCACCTCGCCCTGTGGCATGCCGCCACCCTGCTGCGCGAACACCGCGGCGACGGCCACCTGATCGCCCTCGGCCACTCCGGGCTCGACCCCGTCGAGGCGCTCGTCACCCACAGCGCCACCGGCAAGGGGATGGCGCGCAACTGGCTGGTCACCATGCGCGGCTGGACCGAGGACGAGCTGGACGCGGCCAAGGACCGGCTGCACGGGCGCGGACTGCTGGACGCCGAGGGCGGGTTGACGGCGGAGGGCGACGCGCTGCGCGAGGACATCGAACGCGAGACGGACCGCCTGGACCGTGCCCCGTACGTGCACTTGGGCGCCGACGGCATCGAGCGCCTGATCGAGCTGATGACGGGCTTCACCACCGCCCTGGTCAAGGGGGGTGCCTTTCCGGCGGATCTGAGGGGCAGGGCCTGAGGTTCCTCATCGCGGATCCTGCCACAATGACAGGTCACGGCTCCCGGGAGAAAGCAGAGCGTGATCGTGATCGAAGGCAGGATCGCCGAGGAACTCGGCGTGCGGGAAGGGCAGGTCAAGGCCGCCGTCGAACTGCTCGACGGCGGCGCGACCGTGCCCTTCGTGGCCCGTTACCGCAAGGAGGCGACCGGGGCGCTGGACGATGCACAGCTGCGCACCCTCGAGGAGCGGCTGCGCTACCTGCGGGAGCTGGAGGACCGGCGGGCCGCGATCCTGGAGTCCGTGCGGTCCCAGGGCAAGCTGGACGCGGAGCTGGAGGCGCGGATCCGCGAGGCCGACTCCAAGGCCCGGCTGGAGGACATCTACCTGCCCTTCAAGCCCAAGCGGCGCACCAAGGCGCAGATCGCGCGCGAGGCCGGGCTGGAGCCGCTCGCCGACGGGCTGCTGGGCGACCCCGGCACCGAGCCGGCGGCCGCCGCGGCGGCCTTCGTCGACCCGGACAAGGGAGTTGCGGACGCGGCCGCCGCGCTGGAGGGCGCGCGGGCCATCCTGACCGAGCGGTTCGGCGAGGACGCGGACCTCATCGGCGAGCTGCGCGAGCGCATGTGGACGCGGGGCCGCCTGGCGGCGAAGGTGCGTGACGGCAAGGAGGAGGCGGGCGCCAAGTTCGCCGACTACTTCTCCTTCGCCGAGCCCTTCACCGCCCTGCCCTCGCACCGGGTGCTGGCCATGCTGCGCGGCGAGAAGGAGGAGGTCCTCGACCTCACGCTGGAGCCGGAGGAGCCGTCCGCCGCGGCGGGACCGACGGCGTACGAGCAGGCGATCGCGCGGCGCTTCGGCATCGCCGACCGCGGCCGCCCCGCCGACAAGTGGCTCGGCGACACCGTGCGCTGGGCCTGGCGCACGCGCATCCTCGTCCACCTCGGCATCGACCTGCGGCTGCGGCTGCGCCAGGCGGCGGAGGACGAGGCGGTGCGCGTCTTCGCCGCCAACCTGCGGGATCTGCTGCTCGCCGCCCCCGCCGGCACGCGCGCCACGATGGGCCTCGACCCCGGTTTCCGCACGGGCGTGAAGGTGGCCGTCGTGGACGCGACGGGCAAGGTGGCCGCCACCGAGACGATCTACCCGCACGTCCCGCAGAACAAGTGGGACGCCTCCCTCGCCACCCTGGCCCGGCTCGCCCGCGAGCACGACGTCGAGCTCGTCGCCATCGGCAACGGCACGGCCTCCCGCGAGACGGACCGGCTGGCCGCCGATCTCCTCGCGCGGCACCCGGAGTTGAAGCTCACGAAGGTGATGGTCTCGGAGGCCGGCGCCTCCGTGTACTCCGCCTCCGCCTTCGCCTCGCAGGAGCTGCCGGATCTCGACGTGTCGCTGCGCGGCGCCGTCTCGATCGCGCGCCGTCTGCAGGACCCGCTCGCCGAACTCGTCAAGATCGACCCCAAGTCGATCGGTGTCGGCCAGTACCAGCACGACCTGTCCGAGGTGAAGCTGTCGCGCTCGCTCGACGCGGTCGTCGAGGACTGCGTCAACGGTGTCGGCGTCGACGTCAACACCGCGTCCGCGCCGCTGCTTTCACGGGTGTCGGGCATCGGCGCGGGCCTCGCCGAGAACATCGTGGCGCACCGGGACGCGAACGGGCCGTTCCGCAGCCGCAAGGCGCTGAAGGACGTGGCGCGCCTCGGCCCCAAGGCGTACGAGCAGTGCGCGGGCTTCCTCCGCATCCGCGGCGGCGACGACCCGTTGGACGCGTCGAGCGTGCACCCCGAGTCGTACCCCGTGGTGCGGGCGATGGTGAAGACGACGGGCGGCGAGGTCGCCTCGCTCATCGGCAACACCGCGGTGCTGCGCTCGCTGCGGCCGCAGGACTTCGTCAGCGACGCGGTGGGTCTGCCGACGGTCACGGACATCCTGCGCGAACTGGAGAAGCCGGGCCGCGACCCGCGGCCGGCGTTCAAGACGGCCACGTTCAAGGAGGGCGTCGAGAAGATCGGCGACCTGGAGCCGGGGATGGTGCTGGAGGGCGTCGTCACGAACGTGGCCGCGTTCGGGGCGTTCGTGGATGTCGGCGTGCACCAGGACGGTCTGGTGCACGTGTCGGCGATGTCGAAGACGTTCGTCAAGGACCCGCGGGACGTGGTGAAGCCGGGGGACATCGTGCGGGTGAAGGTGCTGGAGGTGGATGTTCCGCGCAAGCGGATTTCGCTGACGCTCAGGTTGGAGGACTCGGCGGCGCCGGCACCGGCCGGCGGCGGGGAACGGCGCTCCGCGCCGCGCCAGCGCAAGGGCGGTGCCCCGCGCGGCGGCAAGCCTGCTGCCGCGCCGGCGGACGGCGCGATGGCGGATGCGCTGCGCCGCGCGGGCTTGCTGGGCCCCAAGGGCTGACCGCCCCCCGCGCCCCGTAAGGGGCGCGGGGAACTGCGCGAGCAACCACGACGCGCCCGCAGTCGACAATCCCGGGGCTGCGCCCCGGACCTCCGGGGGCGGTGCGTCGAACTGCGAGCCGGTGGGGGCTTGTCGCGCAGTTCCCCGCGCCCCTGACGGGGCGCCCCCGCTACGGGGTCGCCAGCAACGCCGGCAACGCCTTCTCGTACAGCCACGGATGCAGCAGGTCGCCCAACGGGCGACCTGCGACCCGCTCCGCGTGCCGGAGAAACATCTCCGTGTCGGCGCTGCCGCCCCGGTGCACTTCGTGCCATGACCGCAGCACCGTGAAGAAGCGGTCGTCCCCGACCGCCAGCCGCAGCGCGTGCAGCGTGCACGCGCCCCGGACGTAGATGCGGTCGTCGAAGAGGTGCCGGTGCCCCGGGTCCGCGATGCGCAGCGTCTGGCGGCGTCCCGCCAGATCGGCCCAGGCCTCACGCGCGAGCGTGTCCGCGTCGTCCTCGTCGATGTGCTCCGACCACAGCCACTCCGCGTACGTGGCGAAGCCCTCGTTGAGCCAGATGTGCTGCCAGTCGGACAGGCCGACGCTGTTGCCGAACCACTGGTGGGCGATCTCGTGCGCCACGAGCGTCTCGGAACCGCGTTGCCCGTCCATGTGGTTGCTGCCGAAGACGGACAGCGTCTGGTTCTCCACCGGCTCGGCCAGCTCCGCGTCGACGACGACGGCGCCGTACGCCTCGAAGGGGTACGGCCCGAACAGCTCGGTGAACGCCCGCAGCATCTCGGGCTGGCGCGCCAGGTCGTGCCGGGCCTCCTCGGCGAGGTCGGCCGGGTATGCGTTGCGCACCGGGACCGGTGCGTGCCCGTCGGGGACGGTGGTGTGGAGGAAGCGCCCCGTGTAGACGGCGGCGAGGTAGGGGGCCATGGGCCCGGGATGGTGGTAGGTCCAGCGTGCGGTGCCGTCGTCCAGTTCCCGGTGGTCCTGCAACGTGCCGTTGGCCAGGACCTGGTGGCCCCGGGGCACGGTCACCGTGAAGGTGTAGGCGGCCTTGTCGTCGGGCCGGTCGTTGCAGGGGAACCACGACGGCGCGCCGACCGGCTGGGAGGCGACGAGCGTGCCGTCGTGGTCGTCGCCGGTGCGGTCCCAGCCGATGGGGCCGAAGGAGGTGTGCACGGGGGCGGGCCGCCCGCTGTAGCGCACATCGAGGGCGAACGGCTGGGCGGGCGCCAGTTCCCGCGGCGCGGTGATGAGGATCTTGCCGTCGCGGCGGTGGAAGGCCACCGCCTCCCCGTCCAGTTCGACGGAGCCGACCTTCAGCTTCGCCAGGTCGAGGGCGATCCGGCCGGTGCGCTCGACGGCGACGGCCTCGATACGGGCGTGCCCGTCGAGCCAGGCCCGCTCGGGGTCGTAGGCCAGCCGCAGGTCGTAGGCGAGGGTGCGGTGGCCGTCGGAGCCCTGCCGCGGGAAGTAGCGCTCCGTGCTCGGGAACCGCGCGGGGCCGCCGGTGTCGGCGGCCGCCGCGGCGGTGAGCGGGAGGGCCGCCGCAGCCGTGAGCACGGTGCGGCGGCTGCACGGGAACCGCTCCCTGAGCGTCATCGCGGGGTGCCGCCCGTCATGCCGCGTACTCCGGGGTGGCGGCACCTGCCGTGACGGGCACCTGCGGCTCGCCCGCGATGGGGTTGCCGGTCCAGCGCGTCCCGGCGGGCACGCTCTCGCCGCGCATCACGAGCGAGGACGGGCCGACGGAGGTGTGCGCGCCGACGGAGCTGCCGGGGAGCACGATGCCGTGCGGGCCCAGCGAGGAGCCCTCGGCGAGGTGAACGGCGTCCATGCGCATGATCCGGTCGTGGAAGAGGTGGGTCTGCAGGACGCAGCCCCGGTTGACGCTGACCCCGTCCTCGAGGGTGATGAGGTCGGTCTCGGGCAGCCAGTGCGTGTCGCACCAGACGCCCCGCCCGATGCGGACGCCCAGGCTGCGCAGCCACCAGTTGAGCACGGGGGTGCCGGTGAAGGGGCCCACGAAGAAGGGCACGGCGAGGGACTCCACGAAGACGTCGTACAGCTCGTTGCGCCAGACGAAGGAGCTCCACAGCGGCTGCTCGCCGGCCTTGAAGCGGCCCATGAGCAGCCACTTGGCCGCGGTCGCGGTGAGCGCGGCGGCGAGGCCGGCGGCCAGCAGCAGCGGAGCGCCGAGCAGGGCGGCGAGTCCGGGGCCGCCCTTGTCGAAGGCGTCCTGCTCGACGAGGAACACGCCCAGGCCGATCGCGAAGCCGACCATCAGCGGCAGCAGGCGGCAGATCTCGACGGCGGCGCGGGCCAGGACGAGCCGGCGCGGCGGGTCGAAGGTGCGGCCCGCGTCGCCCTGGGTGGCCACGCGCGGCAGCGGCATCGCGGGGCGGCCGAGCCAGGAACTGCCGGGCTCGCTGTGCTCGGGGGCGTCGGAGAGGACGCCGACCAGGCCGTTGTCGGGCACGGTGCGGCCGGGGCCGACGATGCCGGAGTTGCCGACGAAGGCGCGCCGCCCGACGTGGGCGCGGCCCAGCTTCAGCCAGCCGCCGCGCAGTTCGTAGGGGGCGACGAGGGTGTCGTCGGCGAGGAAGGCACCGTCGTCGACGCTGAGCAGCGAGGGCAACGGCAGGACGGTGGAGACCTCCGCGCGCCGGCCCACGCGGGCGCCCAGCAGGCGCAGCCACACGGGGGTGCCGAGGCTGGCGTAGAGCGGGAAGAAGGTGGCCCGGGCGTCGGTCAGCAGCCGGTTGACGAGCCAGGCGCGCCAGGCGACCCCGCCGCAGGCCGGGTGGACGCCGGGGACGATGCCCCGGCCCAGGATCCGGACCAGGGCGGCGACGAGCAGCAGGCCGCACACGGTGGTGACGAGGGTGGCGGGCGCCACCGCGGCGAGCAGCAGCAGTCCGGCCGAGGACAGCGTCGTGGCGCCCTTGACCAGGAAGTACGTGCCCACGAGGGCGGGTGCGGAGGCGACGAGCGACACCAGCGGCAGGCCGAGCAGGGTCAGCGCGTAGGCGAGGTCCCAGCGGCGGGAGCGGCCGCGGCGCGGGGCGGGCCAGGCGAGCGGGTCGCCGGGCGCGCCGGCGGAGCGGAGTCCACCGTGACCGCCGGGGGCGGGACGGGCCGGGGAACCTTCCCAGATCTCCCCCGCCGGGACGTGGCCGTCCAGGCAGGCGCCCGCGGCGAGTTCGGCGCCGGCGCCGAGGGAGGCGCCGGGCATCAGCATGGTGCGGTGGCCGACGCGGGCGTCGGCGTCGATGCGGACGGTCCCGATGTGCAGGTCCTCGCCGTCGAGCCACCAGCCGGAGATGTCGGCCTCGGGTTCGACGCTGCACCGGTCGCCGAAGGAGGCGAGGCCGGTGACGGGCGGCATGGCGTGGAGGTTGACGTGCCGGCCGGCCGAGCAGCCGAGGGCGCGGGCGTAGCGGGCGGCCCACGGGGTGCCGAGGAGGGCGGGGACGCCGAAGGAGGAGACGATCCGCTCGGCGGTCCACAGCTTCAGGTGGACGCGGCCGCCGCGCGGGTGGACGCCGGGGGTGATGCCGCGGGTCAGCAGCCGGGCCGCGGCGGCGCCGATGGCGAGCCGGGCGGGGGCGCTGAACAGGACGAACCAGCCGACGATCACCATCCACCAGGCGGTGTGCGGCGCCCAGGCCCGGGGGGCGAGGAGGCCGAGCACGTTGTCCGCGAGGGCGAGACCGACCACGCCGCGCAGGCCCTGGACGCCGAAGAGGGCGCACTGCACCGCGATCTGCGCGGCGCCGGTGCGGCGGCGCACGGGCCGGACCCGGCGGGGCGGGAGGTCGCTCTGCGGTGCCTGCGGGGCGAGCGAGTCGATGTACACGGCCATGTCGCGCAGCACGGTGTGCTGGTAGAGGCCGGCGACGGAGACGCCGGGGTGGGTCTCGCGCAGGGTGGAGGCCATACGGGCGGCGGTCAGGCTGGTGCCGCCCATGGCCACGAAGTCGGAGTCGGCGGTGGGGCGGAAGCCGACGAGCTTCTCCCACAGGTCGGCGAGCCGGGCCGCGGTGCCGTACAGCTCGCGGTCGGCGTCCGGGCCGTCGCCGGTGTCGGCGGTGGTCAGCGGCCACGGGAGGGCGTTGCGGTCGACCTTGCCGGAGGTGCGGGTGGGCAGGTCCTCGATCTCGGCCAGCACGGGCACGAGGGCGGCGGGCAGCCGCTCCTGGAGCCGTTTGCGGGCGTCCTGCCCGTCGTAGCCGGCCCCGGTCACCACATAGCCGACGAGGATCTGGCCGCCGGCCGGGGTGGTGCGCACGGCCGCCGCGGCGCCGAGCACACCGGGCAGGGCGCTGAGGGCGGCGTCGATCTCACCGAGCTCGATGCGGCGTCCGCCGAGCTTGATCTGGTCGTCGGCGCGGCCGGCGAAGACCAGGCCCTCGGGGTCGGCGCGCACGAGGTCGCCGGTGCGGTAGGCGCGGTGGGTGTCGAGGGCCGCGGAAGGACGGAACTTGTCGGCGTCCTTGACGGGGTCGAGGTATCGGGCCACGCCGGCACCGGAGATGACGAGTTCGCCCTCGGCGCCGAAGGGGACCGGCTCGCCGGACTCGTCCACGACGGCGAGCTCCCAGCCGTCGAGCGGCAGGCCGATGCGCACGGTGCGGCCGGGGAACATCCGGGCGGCGCAGGCGACGACGGTGGTCTCGGTGGGCCCGTAGGTGTTCCACATCTCGCGGCCGGGCACGGCGAAGCGGTCGACGAGCTCGGCGGGGCAGGCCTCGCCGCCGACGATCAGCAGCCGCACCCGGTCCAGGGACTCCGGGGGCCACAGCGCGGCGAGGGTGGGCACGGTGGAGACGACGGTGATGCCGCGCTGGACGAGCCAGGGGCCGAGCTCGTGGCCGGCCCGCACCAGGGAGCGCGGGGCGGGGACCAGGCAGGCGCCGTGCCGCCAGGCCAGCCACATCTCCTCGCAGGAGGCGTCGAAGGCGACGGACAGCCCGGCCAGCACCCGGTCGCCGGGGGCCAGCGGCTGCTGCTGGAGGAAGAGCCGGGCCTCGGCGTCGACGAAGGCGGCCGCGCTGCGGTGGCTGACGGCGACGCCCTTGGGGGCGCCGGTGGAGCCGGAGGTGAAGATGATCCAGGCGTCGTCGTCCGGCGTCGCGGGGCGGCCGAGAGCGGCGCCGGTGGCGGGGGCGGGCCCCGGGGTGATGCGGCCGTCGGCGCCCAGCACCAGGCCGACGTTCGCCTCGCGGAAGACGGTGGTGGCACGCTCGTCCGGGTCGTCGGCGTCGACGGGCACGTAGGCGGCGCCACAGCGCAGCACGGCGAGCACGGAGAGGTACAGGTCCGCGGTACCGGAGGGGATCCGGATGCCGATGCGGTCGCCCGGGCCGGCGCCTGCGCTGCGGAGCATCTCGGCACGCGAGGCGACCTCGGCGCACAGGGCGCGGTAGGTCAGCACCTCGGTGCCGGTGTCGATGGCCGGCGCGTCGGGGTGGGCGGCGGCGGTCGAGTCGAGCACGTCGAGGAGGGTGCGCTCCGGCGGCGGCGGTGCGCTGCCGTAGCGCGCCGTCCCCACGAGCGGACCTCGTGGAGCGGGCAAGTGGCCTGGAAGGGTCGGCGGCATGTGTGTGTGCCTCTTTTTCGACGTCAAAAGGTGGTGCTCACGTCCGGTGGACGCGTTCGCCCCCTACAGACGAAGGCAGGTTGCCACTGGTTCGGAAACCGGGGACCAACGTTCCGTAAATCGAACGGGTGCCGCACCATCCCATCAACGATTCAAATCGCCCTCAGGACGCGGTTTCCAAGGCGTCGTAACACCTCTGAAACACGACCAAACGCGTCACCCAGCGTGACCGTGCCTTGGGGAAGACTTGGCCTGTACCTGGCGTTGTTTTCGGTCACCGGATCACCCGTCCGGACCGGCCGGAGTCTCAGCGCTCGGTGATCCGGCCCTCGGCGACCTCGATCCGCCGGGTGGTGTGCACCGCGTCGAGCATCCGCCGGTCGTGGGTGACCAGGAGCAGCGTGCCCCGGTAGGAGGCCAGCGCCGATTCCAGCTGTTCGATCGCGGGCAGGTCGAGGTGGTTGGTGGGCTCGTCCAGGACGAGCAGGTTGACGCCGCGGGCCTGGAGCAGGGCCAGCGCGGCGCGGGTGCGCTCGCCGGGCGAGAGCGTGGCCGCGGGGCGCAGCACGTGCGCCGCCTTCAGGCCGAATTTGGCGAGCAGGGTGCGGACGTCGGCGGGCGCCGTGTCGGGCACCGCCGCCCCGAAGGCGTCCAGCAGCGCCTCGTCCCCGAAGAACAGGGCCCGCGCCTGGTCCACCTCGCCCACGACCACGCCCGGGCCGAGCGCGGCACTGCCCGCCTCCAGAGGCAGCCGGCCGAGCAGGGCCGCGAGCAGCGTGGACTTCCCCGAGCCGTTGGCGCCGGTGATCGCGACCCGGTCGGCCCAGTCGATCTGCAGGTCCACCGGGCCGAAGGCGAAGGCACCGCGCCGGGCCGCCGCGCCGCGCAGGGTGGCCACCACCGCGCCGGAACGGGGCGCGGCGGCGATCTCCATGCGCAGCTCCCACTCCTTGCGGGGCTCCTCGACGACGTCCAGCCGCTCGATGAGCCGCTCGGTCTGGCGGGCCTTGGCGGCCTGCTTCTCGGTGGCCTCGGAGCGGAACTTGCGGCCGATCTTGTCGTTGTCGGTGGCCTTGCGGCGGGCGTTGCGGACGCCCTTGTCCATCCAGTTGCGCTGGGTACGGGCCCGGGCCTCCAGGCCGGCGCGGGTGTCCGCATATTCCTCGTACGCCTCGCGGGCGTGCCGGCGGGCGGTCGCGCGCTCCTCCAGGTAGGCCTCGTAGCCGCCGCCGTAGAGGTTGACCTGCTGCTGGGCGAGGTCGAGTTCGAGGACCTGGTCCACGGTGCGGGCGAGGAACTCGCGGTCGTGGCTGACGAGCACCGTCCCGGCGCGCAGCCCGGTGACGAACTCCTCCAGGCGGGCCAGGCCGTCCAGGTCGAGGTCGTTGGTCGGCTCGTCGAGCAGGAAGACGTCGTACCGGCTGAGGAGCAGCGAGGCGAGGCCGGCCCGGGCGGCCTGGCCGCCGGAGAGGGCCGTCATCGGCCGGTCGAGCCCGACGGTGAGGCCGAGCGAGGCGACGACCTCCTCGGCGCGTTCCTCCAGGTCGGCGCCGCCGAGGCCGAGCCAGCGCTCCAGAGCGACGGCATAGGCGTCGTCCGCGCCCGGCGCCCCGTCGACCAGCTCCTGCGTGGCGGCGTCGAGTGCGGCCTGGGCGGCCGCGACACCGGTGCGGCGGGCGAGGAAGGCGCCGACCGTCTCGCCCTCGCGCCGTTCGGGCTCCTGCGGCAGATGTCCCACGGTCGCCGAGGCGGGGCCCGTGTGCACCGTGCCCTCGTCGGGGGTGCCGAGCCCGGCGAGCAGGCGCAGCAGGGTGGACTTGCCCGCGCCGTTGGCCCCGACCAGGCCGATGACGTCGCCGGGGGCGACGACCAGGTCGAGCCCCGAGAAGAGGGTGCGGTCGCCGTGTGCGGCGGCGAGGTCCTTGGCGACGAGCGTTGCAGTCATGGCAGCGGAAACTCTATCCGCTCACAGGATTCGCACAGTAATGGTTTTCCCATACTTTTCCCGGCGTTTTCTCCGGACGTTCGCCTGCAGGACCCGCAGGACCCGCAGGACCCGCAGGCAGGAGCCTCAGGCCGTGAGCCGGGCGACCAGGACGTCCCCCGTGGTGCGGGCGACGACGAAGGCGCCCGCACGCAGCCGGGCGTCCAGCGGCACGGCGTGCTCGCCCGGCTCCAGCCGGCCCTCGAACACCTCGACGGTGCGGATGCGGCGGAAACGGCACTGCCGGTAGCCGGTGAGCCGGACCCGGCAGGCGGCGGCCACCCCGACGTGCGCCCGCCCCGCGCCCGCGGTCAGCCCCGTGAGCCGGCGCAGTGTGTGCGACGCGTGCTGGAGGGCCTGTTCGACCTGGGCGACGAGCAGCGGGACGGCCGGGGCGGGGGCCTCTATGAAGACGGCGTCCGAACCGGCGGCCGCGAAGGCGGCCCGCACCGCGGCCCGTTCGTCCTCCCCCACGTCCCGCTCGAACGCGACGGCCCCGTATGTGCGGATCTCCGCCGCGTGCGCCCCCGCCGCGTCCCGGGTGATCTCGGCTCCTATGCCGATCGACCGCAGGGCCGCCGCGAGCCGGGCGAACAGGGCGACGCGCGGCCCCACCAGCAGGACCCGGCGGGCCCCGCACACCCCGTCCGCGAGCAGCCGCTCCAGGACGGCCCGGTACTCGGCGGAGCGGAAGCGGAACGGGCCCACCCCGCGGTAGCCGTCGCGCACCGGGTCGGGCGCCGGAGCCGTCTGCCAGACGAAGTCCCGCCACACCACGTCCGCGCCGTCCCGCTCGATGACGGCCGTGACCACCCCGCACTCCAGCCCCTCGCACTCCGGGCAGGCGTAGAGCACGTGCCGTCCGCCGGGCAGCGGCGGCAGGCCCTCCAGCAGCAGGGCGCGCACCTGCGAGGTGAAGACCGTGGGCCCGAGGTCGGCGGCGAGCGGCGAGACGCCGTCGACGTCGGCGAGCCGGGCCAGCAACGGCCTGCCGTCCACGACGAAGTCCAGGAATTCCCGGTGCACTTCGTACGCCCCGTCGGCGAGGAGCGCGCCGGCGCGCGTCGCCGGGGCCAGCCCGAAGGTCGCGTACGCTGCCATGCCCGGAGTATTCCCCTCTGTCTGCCACTTCGAGCCCGGAGGCGGGGAATTCGCCGGTACCGTCGGCCCATGGCGAGCGATGTGATCGTGGTCGGTGCCGGGATAGCCGGACTGACCAGTGCGGTCGTGCTGGCGGAGCGCGGGCTCCGGGTCGCGGTGTGGAGCCGGGAGGCCCCGGCGGAGACCACGTCGGCGGTGGCGGGCGCACTGTGGTGGCCGTACCGGATCGACCCCCAAGAGGCCGTGGCCGCCTGGTCGTTGCGCTCGCTGACGGTCCTGGCCGCGCTCGCCGCGCGGCCGGCGGAGACCGGGGTGCGCATGGTCGCCGGTACGTACGCGGGGGCCGGCCCCGCGGAGCTCGGACCGTGGGCAGCCGGGGTGCCCGGGCTGCGGGCCGCGATGCGGGGCGAACTGCCGCCGGGGTACGGGCGCGCCGTGCGGGTGCATGTGCCGCTGCTGGACATGCCCGCCCATCTCGCCTACCTGCAGCGGCGGTTGGCCGCTGCAGGCGGCGCGGTCATGCCCGGCCGCCCGGTCTCCTCGCTCGCCGAGGCGGCACGCCGGGCACCGGCCGTGGTCAACTGCACCGGGCTCGGGGCGCGTCATCTGGTGCCCGATCCCGGGGTGTATCCCGTGCAGGGCCAGCTCGTCGTGGTGGAGAACCCGGGCGTGCACGAATGGTTCGCGGAAGCGGAGGCCGACGAGCGGGGGACCGACTCCGTGTACGTCTTCCCGCAGCCGTACGGGGTGGTGCTCGGCGGGACGGCGCGCAGCCATGTGTGGGACCGGTCGCCTGTGCCGTCGACGGCACAGGCGATCATCGCGCGGTGCGCACGGGTCCATCCGGGCCTGGGCCAGGCCCGCGTCCTGGCCCACCGGGTCGGCCTGCGGCCGGCCCGGGCGGCGGTACGCCTGGAGTCGGAAACCCTGCCGGGCGGGGGGATGTTGGTGCACAACTACGGGCACGGGGGTGCCGGTGTGACGGTGTCGTGGGGGTGCGCGGAGGCGGTGGCGGAGTTGGTGGGAGGCTCGTAAGCCTTACGGGGCCACCGGCACCCGCACCCCCGACCCCCTCAGGTCCACCGTCAATCGCGGTGTCGTCGACGCCGGTTCGACCAGCCCCGCGTCCGTCCCGGCCACGATCAGTGCCAGCCGGTGGCCCGCCGGCACCACATGGTCGGTGGCCGCCAGCGCCAGCGTCATCGTGTACGGCCGCCCCGGCTCCAATGCACGGCCCCGGCCCAGGTCTGCCCAGCCGCGGCTGAACACCGTGGCGCCCACCCGCTTCGTGTCGGGCGCCGTCCGCAGGAAGCACCCCGTGTCGCCGGTGTTGCCGCTGCCCCAGCAGTCACGGTCGGCCAGGGTGACGATCCCTTCCCCGCGTGCCGCGTAGTTGCGGATGACGGCAGGGCCGACGTCCACCAGCACCGCCGACAGGTGTGCCGATTCCGTCGACGGCGTCACCGTCAGCCGTACCGCCGACGAGCCGGACACCCGCAGGTCGTGCGGCAACGGCTGCGTGACGAATCCGGCCTTGTCCGGCGTGGACCGGTCGATCTGCGCCGCCCAGTCCGTCTCGCTCCGCCTCGGGTCGTCCGTGAACTCCGCGGTCGCACCGCGCGGTGCCGGCCGCACACCGAGCGCCTGTCCGGGTTCCGGGTACAGGGACACCGTCCTCGTACCGCGCGGCGGCCACACCCGGTCCGTCGTCCACCGGCCGGGCGCGCGCTCGATGTCGGCCATCGGCTCGCGCTGGACGCCGTTGTCGTAGCCCAGCAGGTAGTGGTCGAACCACCGGTGCAGCGTGTCCACCCACTCCGCGCGGCGGAAGTCGAACGGATCGACGTGACCCGCGGTCGACAGCCACACCTTGCGCTCCACACCGTGCGCGGCGAGCGCATCCCACCACTGACCGAAGTGCTTGGTACGGACGTTGAGGTCCTGCAGGCCGTGGACGGCGAAGACGCTGGCCCGTACCCTGCCCGCGTCCCGCACGTAGTCGCGCGCACTCCACAGCGCGGTCCAGTCGCCGTTGCGCGGTGCGCCCTCGACGAGCCTCTGCCGGACGGCCGCGCAGCGGCCGCGCGCGGCGGAACTCTCGACGGTGTCGGACAGTTGCTCGGGTCCGCCGTCGTAGAGGGCGGCGCCCTGGGAGAAGTAGTAGTCGTACCAGGAGCTGATGCCGCCGATCGGGACGATGGTCCGCAGCCCCCTGACGCCCGTCGCGGCAACGGCGTTGGCGATCGTGCCGTCGTAGCTCTTGCCGATCATGCCGACGGCCCCCGTGCTCCAGCCGGCGCGGACCGGGTGGCCGCCGGTGCGCGAGGACCAGCCGTGCGCACGGCCGTTGAGCCAGTCGACGACGGCCCTGGCGGACTGGACGTCGGAGCGGCCGCCGATGTCCGTGCAGCCGTCGGAGCGGTTGGTTCCGGTGAGGTCGACGAGGGCGACGGCGTAGCCGCGCGGGACGAAGTAGTTGTCGTAGTAGAGCGGGAACTGCACCGGGTTGCCCTGTGCGTCGTACGTCTTGAGCTGGCTCTCGTTGCCGCGCCCGCAACAGGCGTAGTACGGGCTGGCGTCCATGACGACGGGGACGCGCCGGCCCTGCTCGGCCGCCTCCCGGGGGCGGATGATGTCGACGGCGACCCGGTCGGTGCGGCCGTCGCCGTCACCGTCGATCCCCGTGTCCACCCACACGGATTCGCGCACGGCACGGTCGTACGAGTACACCGGTCTGCTTTCTCCCGGCGGTTTTCCGCCATGCTGTGCCGTCGCGGCGCGCGCAGTGCCGGGACAGGCGCCGAGAACGGTGGTCAGGGCGGCCAGAACCGCCACGAGCAGAGTGGTCCATGGGATGCGGGTGACCCGCTGATGTATGGGCACGGCCGGACCGTAGCGCCAGTCAACTCCGGTACATAAGGGGGGTGACGGTGGCCGGAAGTGGTCCGGGGGGCGTTGATGTCAGGCGCATGTCGATCACATGTCGCAATCCGCCATGGACATACCCTGCCCCCCGGTGAGTACATAGGCTGCGATCAGCCCCTCGTCCCCTACGAGTTGGAGTGACTCGTGCGTCACAGACTCATCGTCCCCAGTGCGGCCGCGGCGTTCCTCATGCTGGCCGTCCCGGCATCCGCCGCCGAGCCCACGCCCGGCGCACCGGGCCTCGGGGACTCGTACTACCCGGAAGCCGGGAACGGCGGGTACACCGTCTCCCACTACGACCTGCGTCTGGCGTACCAGCCGAAGACCGACCGGCTGGACGGCACGGCAACTCTGATCACCACCGCCACCCAGGACCTCTCGCGCTTCAACCTGGACTTCCTGCTGGACGTCAAGGACGTGCTGGTCGACGGGAAGAAGGCCTTCTTCACCAGGACCGGCACCCACGAGCTGGAGATCACCCCGGCGTCGCCCCTGCTGAAGGGCAAGCAGGTCAGCGTCGTCGTCCGCTACACCGGCATCCCCTCGCAGGTGAAGGTCGACGGCTCCAGCTCCTGGCAGCGCACCCCGGACGGCGGCGTGATCGCCAACGAGCCGGAGTCGGCGGCCTGGTGGTTCCCGAGCAACGACCACCCGCGCGACAAGGCGACGTTCGACGTCTCGGTGTCCGTGCCGGACGACGTGCAGGCGATCAGCAACGGCGTGCTGGCCTCGAAGTACTCCAAGCTGGGCTGGACGCGCTACAACTGGCGCTCGACCAAGCCGCAGGCCACCTACCTGGCCACGCTGGCGGTCGGCAAGTTCGACATCACCACCGGCACCACGTCGAACGGCCTGCCGATCGTCAACGCGTACAGCAAGGACCTGGGCGACAACCTCGACTCGGCCAAGGCGAGCGTCGAGCGCACGAACGAGATCCTGGACTGGGAGTCCTCGATCTTCGGCCCGTACCCCTTCACGGCGGCCGGCGGCTATGTGCCCAACGTGCCCACGCACTACGCTCTGGAGACCCAGACCCGGCCGTTCTACAGCCCCGCGCAGTTCGCCGACGGGGCCAACCCCTCGGTCGTGGTGCACGAGCTGGCGCACCAGTGGTACGGCGACAGCGTGTCGGTGAAGAACTGGCGTGACATCTGGGTCAACGAGGGCTTCGCCTCCTACGCCCAGTGGCTGTGGTCGGAGAAGGAGAAGGAGGGCACCGCCCAGCAGCTCGCGGACTACATCTACACGAGCATCCCGGCGGACAACGCCTTCTGGACGGTCAAGCCGGGCGACCCGGGCCCGGAGAACCAGTTCCACGCCGCCGTCTACAACCGTGGCGCGATCGCGATCCAGGCCCTGCGCAACACCGTGGGCGACAAGGCCTTCTTCGAGATCCTCAAGAAGTGGCCGACCGTGAACAAGTACGGCAACGGTTCTGTCCAGGACTTCCAGGCGTTCGCCGAGAAGGTCTCGGGCAGGAAGCTGCAGAAGCTGTTCGACACCTGGCTGTTCACCACGTCCAAGCCCTCCGCCGCGGACGCTGCCTCGTACGGCATCGGCAAGGCCCCGGCAGGCGCGTCCCTGCGGGCGGCCGGCAAGCCGGCGCAGCCGAAGTCGTGGAAGCAGATCCAGTCGGCCCAGCTCGGCCACGAACACTGATCGGCATCGCCTTCCGCTGACCTTCTGCTGTGACACCACCGGTTTCACACCGGTGGTGTCACAGCAATACTGACGTGGTGATGCTCACCATCGACGAACTGGCCGCCCGCGCCGGGATGACCGTGCGCACCGTCCGCTTCTACGGCACCCGCGGGCTGCTGCCCCCGCCCGAGATCGGCCCCCGCCGGGTCGGGCACTACGGGCCCGAACACCTCTCCCGGCTGGCCCTGATCGAGGAGTTGCAGCGCCAGGGCCTCACCCTCGCCGCCATCGAGCGCTATGTGCAGGGCCTCCCCGCGGACCTCAGCGCCCGCGATCTGGCCATCCACCGTGCGGTGGTGGCCTCCTGGACGCCGGACGCGGCGGAGGAGACCACGCGCGAGGAACTCGAACGCCGCGCGGGCCGGGCCCTGACCGAGGAGGACGTCGACCGGCTCGCCGCCATGGACGTCCTCGAACGGGCGGACACGGACGGCGTGTTCCGGGTGGACCGCGGGCTGCTGGGCCTGGGCGTGCAGCTGCTGGACGTCCCGATCCCCCTGGAGACCCTCCTCAAGGCCCGTACGGTGCTGGTGGAGCACGCGCGGGCGACCGCCCGGGAGCTCACCCGCCTCTTCCACGACGAGGTATGGGATCCCGAGCGGGTCGACGCCATGAAGTCGCTGTCCGCCCATATGCAGCCGATGGTGGTGCAGGCCCTGGTGACGGCCTTCCAGCGGTCGCTCAAGGAAGAGCTGCGGGCGGTCAGTCGGTGAAGGTCTCCCCCTTCTCCGCCTTCTCCAGCAGCAGGGCCGGCGGGGCGAAGCGCTCGCCGTAGGCGGCCTGGAGCTCCCGCGCGCGGGCCACGAAGCCGGGCAGGCCGCCCTCGTAGCCGTTGATGTACTGCAGGACGCCGCCGGTCCAGCCGGGGAAGCCGATCCCCAGGACGGAGCCGATGTTGGCGTCGGCCACGGAGGTGAGGACGCCCTCCTCCAGGCAGCGGACGGAGTCCAGCGCCTCGGAGAACAGCATCCGCTCCTTCAGGTCCTCGAAGGGCACGTCCGTACCCTCCCGCCCGAAGTGCTCGGCCAGGCCCGGCCAGAGCCCCGCCCGCTTGCCGTCCACGTAGTCGTAGAAGCCCGCGCCGCCGCTGCGGCCCGGGCGGTCGAACTCCTCGACCATGCGGTCGATGACGGCGTCCGCGGGGTGCGGGGTCCAGCCGCCGCCGCTCTCCTCGGCCGCCTTGCGGGTCTCCTCGCGGATCTTCCGCGGCAGGGTGAGGGTCAGCTCGTCCATGAGGGAGAGCACCTTGGCCGGGTAGCCGGCCTGGGCGGCGGCCTGTTCCACGGAGGCGGCCGGGACGCCCTCGCCGACCATGGCCACGCCCTCGTTGATGAAGCGGCCGATGACGCGCGAAGTGAAGAAGCCGCGCGAGTCGTTGACGACGACGGGCGTCTTGCGGATCTGCCGGACGAGGTCGAAAGCGCGGGCCAGGGCCTCGTCGCCGGTGCGCTCGCCCTTGATGATCTCCACCAGCGGCATCTTGTCGACGGGCGAGAAGAAGTGCAGGCCGATGAAGTCCACGGGCCGCTCGACGCCTTCGGCGAGCAGGGTGATGGGGAGGGTGGAGGTGTTGGAGCACAGCAGGGCGTCGGGGGCGACGACGTGCTGGACCTCCTGGAACACCTTGTGCTTGAGCGCAGGGTCCTCGAACACGGCCTCGATGACGGCGTCGCAGCCGGCCAGTTCCGCCACGTCGGCGGTGGGGGTGATACGGGCGAGCACGGCGTCGCGCTCGGCCTGGGTGGTGCGGCCCTTGGCGACGGCCTTGTCCAACAGGCCTTCCGAGTAGGCCTTCCCGTGCCGGGCGTTCTCCAGGGTGACGTCCTTGAGGACGACCTCGATGCCGGCGCGGGCGCACGCGTAGGCGATGCCGGCCCCCATCATGCCCGCCCCGAGCACGGCCGCCCTGCGCACGGGGCGCGGCTCGGTGCCCTGCGGGCGGCTGCGGCCCGCGTTGACGGCCTGGAGGTCGAAGAAGAAGGCCTGGATCATGTTCTTGGAGGTCCGGCCGGTGACCAGCTCCGTGAAGTACCGGGTCTCGATGACCTGCGCGGTCTCGAAGTCCACCTGGGCGCCCTCGACGGCGGCCGCCAGGATGTTGCGCGGGGCGGGGTAGGGCGCGCCGCCGGTCTGCTTGCTCAGCGTGGCCGGGAAGGCGGGCAGGGCCGCGGCGAAGGCGGGGTCGGCCGGGGTGCCGCCGGGGATCCGGTAGCCCTCGGTGTCCCAGGGCTGGCGGGCGTCCGGGTGGTCGTCGATGAAGGCGCGGGCCTTCGCGAGCATCTCCTCCTCGGTGTCGGCCACTTCGTGGACGAGCCCGGCCTCCAGGGCGCGCCGCGGGCTGTACTGCGTGCCCTGCAGCAGCACCTTGAGCAGCGCGTCGGTGATGCCGAGGAGGCGTACGGTGCGGACGACGCCGCCGCTCCCGGGGAGCAGGCCGAGGGTGACCTCGGGCAGGCCGATCTTCGAGCCGGGCGCGTCGAGGGCGACGCGGTGGTGGCAGGCGAGGGCGATCTCGTAACCGCCGCCGAGCGCGGCCCCGTTGAGGGCGGCCACGACGGGCACGCCGAGGGTCTCGATACGGCGCAGGTCGCGCTTGATGCGCAGGCCGGCGTCGAAGACCTGCTGCGCGTGCTCGGGGGTGACGGCGATGAGCTCGCGCAGGTCGCCGCCGGCGAAGAAGGTCTTCTTGGCGGAGGTGACGATGATGCCGCGGATGCCGTCCTTCTCGGCCTCCAGCCGGTCGGCGACGGCGGCGAGGGACTGCTGGAACGCGGCGTTCATGGTGTTGGCGGACTGACCGGGGTCGTCGAGGACGAGGGTGACGACGTCGTCGCTGCGCTGCCAGCGGATGGTGCTGCTCATGTCGGGGCTCCTGGAGGGGTGTTCGGGGCGGGCGGAGGATGTGCGCCCCGTAAGGGGCGCGGGGAACTGCGCGAGAAACCACCGACGGCCCGCAGTCGACACACCGCCCCAGGGGTCCGGGGCGAAGCCCCGGGGACCTCGGCTGCGGGCGCGTCGTGGCTGGTCGCGCAGTTCCCCGCGCCCCTTACGGGGCGCCGTGCGCGCCCTACACGCGCTCGATGACGGTGGCGATCCCCATCCCACCCCCCACGCACAGGGTGACGAGCCCGTACCGCCCGCCGCGCCGCTCCAGTTCGTCCACGACCGTGCCGACGAGCATGGCGCCGGTGGCCCCCAGCGGGTGCCCCAGGGCGATGGCGCCGCCGTTGACGTTGACCTTCTCCAGGTCGACGCCCGTCTCCTCGACGAACCGCAGCACCACGGCCGCGAACGCCTCGTTGATCTCGACGAGGTCGATGTCGTCCATCGTCAGCCCGGCCTTGGCCAGGGCCTTGCGGGTGGCGGGGGCCGGGCCCGTGAGCATGATGGTCGGCTCCGAGCCGGAGACGGCCGCCGAGACGATGCGCGCCCGCGGCGCGAGCCCGTACCGCTCCCCCACCTCGCGGCTGCCGATGGCGACGAGGGACGCCCCGTCCACGATGCCCGAGGAGTTGCCCGCGTGGTGCACGTGGTCGATCTTCTCGACCCAGTGGTACTTCTGCAGCGCCACCGCGTCGAAGCCGCCCGCCTCGCCCATCGCCGCGAACGACGGCCTGAGCTTCGCCAGCGTCTCGACGGTCGTGCCGGGCCGCAGGTGCTCGTCCCGGTCGAGGACGACGAGTCCGCTGCGGTCGCGCACCGGCACCACGGAGCGCTCGAAGCGGCCGTCCTTCCAGGCCGCAGCGGCCAGCTCCTGCGAGCGGGCCGCGAAGGCGTCGACGTCGCGGCGGGAGAAGCCGCCCAGTGTGGCGATGAGGTCGGCGCCGATGCCCTGCGGGACGAAGCCGACCGTGTGGCTGGTCATCGGGTCGCCGAACCAGGCCCCGCCGTCGGAACCGATCGGCACCCGGGACATCGACTCGACGCCGCCCGCCAGGACGAGGTCCTCCCAGCCCGAACGCACCTTGGCGGCCGCCAGGTTGACGGCCTCCAGGCCCGAGGCACAGAAGCGGTTCTCCTGCACGCCGGCCACCGTGTCCGGCAGCCCGGCGGCGATGGCGGCGATGCGGGCGATGTCGGAGCCCTGGTCGCCGATCGGGCTGACGACGCCGAGCACGATGTCGTCGATCGCCGCCGGGTCCAGACCGGGCAGGCGGCGCCGGAGTTCATGGATCAGGCCCACGACGAGGTCGATCGGCTTGGTGCCGTGCAGGGCCCCGTCGGCCTTGCCGCGGCCGCGCGGGGTGCGGATCGCTTCGTAGACGTACGCTTCGGTGCTCAAGGGTCGGCAAGCCTTTCCGGAGAAGTGGGTGGGGTCACGCGAGCAGGGAACGGCCGATGATCTCCTTCATGATCTCGGTCGCCCCGCCGAAGATGGTCGTGACACGGCCGTCGGTGAAGGCCCTGGCGACCCGGTACTCGGTCATGTAACCGTAGCCGCCGTGCAGTTGCAGGCACCGGTCGGCGACGCGTTTCTGCAGCTCGGTGGCCCACCACTTGGCCATCGCCGCGTGCACGGCGTCGAGTTCGCCGCCGTTGTGGGCGTCGATGCACCGGTCGACGAAGGTGCGGGTGACGGCGCACTCCGTGGCCATCTCGGCGAGTTCGAAGCGGACGTGCTGCAGCCGGGCGAGCGGACGCCCGAAGGCCTCGCGCTCCTTGACGTACCCGAGGGTGGTCTCCAGCAGGTGCTCGGCGGCGGCGATGGCGCCGACCGCTATGCAGAGGCGCTCCTGCGGGAGGTTCTGCATCAGGTGCACGAAGGCGCCGTGGAGCTCGCCGAGCAGGTTCTCCTTGGGCACGCGGACGTCGTGGAAGAAGAGTTCGGCGGTGTCCTGGGCCTTGAGGCCGATCTTGTCGAGGTTGCGGCCGCGCTCGAAGCCCGCCATGCCGCGCTCGACCACCAGCAGGCTCATGCCCTTCGCACCGCCCTCCGGCTTCGTGCGGGCCACGACGATCACCAGGTCGGCCAGGATGCCGTTGGAGATGAACGTCTTGGAGCCGTTGAGCAGCCAGTGGTCGCCGCGGTCCTCGGCGGTGGTGCGCAGGGCCTGGAGGTCGGAGCCGGCGCCGGGCTCCGTCATGGCGATCGCCGTGACCGTCTCGCCCGTGCAGAAGCCCGGCAGCCAGCGGCGCTTCTGCTCCTCGGTGGCCAGCGCGGTCAGGTACGGGCCGATGATGTCGTTGTGCAGCTCGACGCCGAAGCCGGCGGCGCCGGAGCGGGCGAACTCCTCGGTGAGGACGGCCCCGAAGCGGTGGTCCGTACTGCCTCCGCCGCCGTACTCCTCGGGGACGGTGAGGCCGAGCAGCCCCTGCCGGCCGGCCGCCAGCCAGGCCTCGCGCGAGACGACGCCGTCCTTCTCCCACTGCTCGTAGTGCGGCTCGACCTCCTTGGAGAGGAAGGCGCGGACGGTCGCGCGGAAGGCTTCGTGCTCGGCACCGTAGATCTCACGCTTCATCGTGCGGGCCCTTCTGGAGCTGTCGGAGTCCGGGCAGTCCCCAGTCGCGGGCCACCTCCGCCGCGTCGGCCCCCGGCTGCGCGGGCGGGCGGCGCAGGGTGCCGGGGGTGGCGGAGAAGCGCGGGGCGGGGGCGGGCTGGGTGATGCCGCCGGGCGCGGCGAAGGTGCCGCGGGCGGCGAGGTGCGGGTGCCGGGGTGCCTCGCGCAGCGAGAGGACGGGCGCGACGCAGGCGTCCGTGCCGGCGAACACCTCGGTCCACTCGGCGCGGGTGCGCTGCCGGAAGCGTGCCGCGATGGCCGCACGCAGCTCGCCCCAACGGGCCGTGTCGCTACGGGCGTCCGCGACGCCCTCGACATCCTCGATGCCGAGGAGCCGGGCGAACTCGGCGTGGAAACGCGTCTCCAGCGCGCCGACGGCCATGTATTCCCCGTCGGCGGTTTCGTACGTGCCGTAGAACGGGGCGCCGCCGTCGAGGAGGTTGGCGCCGCGCCGGTCCTGCCAGCCGCCGGCCGCGGTCATGGCGTGCAGCATGGCGGTCAGATGCGCGGTGCCGTCGACGATGGCGGCGTCGACGACCTGGCCGGTGCCGGCGGCGCGGGCGTGGTGGAGGGCGGCGAGGACGCCGACGACCAGGTAGAGGGAGCCGCCGGCGTAGTCGCCGAGCAGGTTGGCGGGGGCGTACGGGGGCCCGTCGGGCGGACCGGTCAGACCGAGGGCGCCGGTGACGGCGATATAGCCGATGTCGTGCCCGGCGGTGGCGGCGAGCGGCCCGTCCTGGCCCCAGCCGGTCATCCGCCCGTACACCAGGCGGGGGTTGCGGGCGAGGGCGTCCTCGGGCCCGACGCCGAGCCGCTCGGCGACACCGGGGCGGTAGCCCTCGACGAACACGTCGGCCCGCGCGGCGAGTTGGAGAACGGCCTCCCGGCCGGCCTCCGTCTTGAGGTCGACGAGGACCGAGCGCTTGTTGCGGTTGGTGATGTCGTACCGGGGCTCGACACCGAGCCCGGGGCCGCCGGGCCGGTCGACGCGGACGACATCCGCGCCGAGATCGGCGAGCAGCATCGCGGCGAACGGCGCGGGACCGATGCCCGCGAGCTCGACGACCCGCACACCGGTGAGCGGACCGTGCGGACCGTGCCCTGTCCCTGCCATGCGGCCCCCAACGCCCACGCCCGTGTGACATATTCGCTGTAACACCCGCGATGTTAAGAACGTGTTCCACTCTCCACAAGCCCCGGCGGGCAGCGGAGTTGCAGGTTCTCGGCCTTGCGTGATCAAGAGCTGCGAGGGCAGCGGTTCAGCGCTGCCGAGGGTCACCCGGGTTTGGCATCCCGTGCATGCGAGAAGAGTCGCTTCATGGTCTCCGTCCCCACAGTCGACTTGCGCACCTGGCGGACCGACGGCAGCCCTGCCGTAGTCGACCGAGCGCTGCGCACCGCAGGGTTCCTGCTCGTCAGCGGGCATGGCATCGCTCCGGACCTGCGGGCCGCCGTCCGTGCGCAGGCCCGTGTGTTCTTCCGGCTTCCGGAAGAGGACAAACGGCCGTACGCCGTCGAGGTCGGCGGGCGCGGCTGGCTCGGGCCGGGCGCCGAGGCCAACGGGTATGCTGAGGGCACCGAGACGCCACCCGACCTCAAGGAATCCCTTTCGTTCGCGGCGGAGGGACCGGGCGAGGACCCGTCCGTGGGGTCCGAGTGGTTCGCGCCCAACACCTGGCCCGCGGAGGTCCCTTCGCTCCGGCCCCTGGTGACCGCATACCTGGCCCGGATGCGCCGTCTCTCGGACGGCATTCTGGAACTGCTGGGTGTTGCTCTCGGCGAGGGTGAGACCTTCTTCACCCGGCACACCACTCGTCCCACATGGGGATTCAACATCAACTGGTACCCGGACCTCCGGACGGCCGGCTCCCCGCGGCCCGGCCAGTTCCGCATCGGGCCGCACACGGACTTCGGCACGGTCACCGTCCTGGACCGGCAGCAGGGCCGAGGAGGACTGCAGCTCTTCACCGACGAGGACGGTTGGCAGAACGCCCCGTACGACCCGGATGCCCTCACCGTCAACATCGGTGATCTCATGGCGTTCTGGACCGGAGGCCGCTGGCGTTCCGGTCGGCATCGCGTACTGCCGCCACCCGTCGACGAACCGGCCGAGGAGCTGATGTCACTGGTCTACTTCTACGAGTGCAACCCGGGTACGGACGTGCTCGGTATCGATTCGCACCGCTACCTGAGAGAGAAACTCGACGCCATCCGCGTCCGCTGACGCCCGTCAGCGCGCGTCGAGCTCGGCGACGAGCCGTTTGGGGGCGATCGTGCGGTAGCTCTCCTCCACCCAGTCGCAGAGCAGCTCGACGGGCGCGCTCCCGCCCGTCAGCGGGATCGACACCCAGCCGTGCCGCCCCAGCCCGTACCGGCTCGGCGCGGCACCGGGGACGGCGAGGGCGTGGCCGTGCGCCTCCTCGTCCTTGAGTTTGACGCCGATGCCGGGGGTCTCGGTGTTCCCCTCCGACCCCAGGAAGACGAAGATTTTCTTGTTGACCTTGACGACCGCATCCTCTTCCCAGGGGAACTCCTCGACCGCGCCGGGGAGTCCGAGCGCGAACGCGCGCACGGCGGCGCGGGCCTTGAGGGGAGCGGGGGTGGTTGCTCTGCCTGCCATGTGCTCACGCTATCCCGCACCACTGACAACGCAGCGGAACCGGCTCACAGCAGGCCGGCCTCCTGCAGGATGCGCCGCACGGCCGCCCCGGCGCCGTCCGGCAGGGGCGTCAGCGGGGGCGCGGTGGCCGGGCAGTCGATGACGCCGAGCAGGTGCAGGGCGGCCTTGAAACCGCCGAGCGCGGAGGATGCGGCCCCCATGGCGGCGGGGTCGCCGGTGCCGGTGAGGGCGAACAGGGCGGCCAGCCGGTCCTGTTCGGCGGCGGCCTCCGCCCAGCGGCCCGCACGGGCGTGCTCGTAGAGGCGTACGTACCCGTCCGGGTCGACGTTGCCGAGCCCCGGCACGATGCCGTGCGCACCGGCCAGCAGGGCGGCGTCGGCGGCGAGTTCGGAGCCGGTCAGCACGGAGAAGGTGCGGTGCAGGCCGCGCTCGCGCAGCGCACCGAGCAGGCGCCGCAGGGCGTTGAGGTCGCCGCTGCTGTCCTTGAGCCCGGCCAGGGTGCCGTCCTCGGCGAGGGCGAGCACGGTGCGGGCGTCGAGCTTGGTGCCGACGGAGGAGGGGATGTCGTACCCGACGACGGGCAGCCCGCCCCCCTCGCGCACGCGCCGGAAGTGGGCGGCGGTCTCGTCCGGGTGCGGGACGACGTAGAAGGGCGCGGTGACGACGACGGCGTCCGCCCCGAGCGCGGCGGCGGTGCGGGCGTGGGCGAGGACGCGGGCGGGGCTCATGTCGACGGCCCCGGCGAGGACGGGCACCCGCCCCGCGACGACCTCGACGACCGTCGCCAGGACGGTGCGCCGCTGCGCGTCGTCGAGCAGGGCGGCCTCACCGCTGGACCCGAGCGCGAAGACCGCTGCCGCGCCGGCGGAGAGGACGCGCTCGACGAGGGCGCCGAGGGACCGGGTGTCGACCTCGCCGGCCGGGGTGAGCGGGGTGCAGAGGGGCGGGACGACGCCGGTGAGGATGGGGGTCACTCGGTGGTTCTTCCCCCGGGCCGCCCCTTCCCGAAACTCGTAACGGGGTGTTCTACGGGGGAGGCCCCGCCCAGCGTCTGACCAGGCGGGGCGGGGCACTGCTGCCGGTCAGCGCGGGTCCGTGGCGCTCTGCGTGTCCTCGGGGGACGGTCCGGGGTCAATCTTCAGGGCGCAGTCGGGGCAGGCGTAGACCGTGGTCCCGGAGTTGCTGCCGGTGTCGCGCCACCCGACAGCCACACGGGCTTCCGTAGGCCTGCCGCATCGGCAGCACCGCGTGGCGCTCATGCGGTCACCGCCATGGCGGTGAACAGCGCTCCGGGGTAGCTGTACGGGTAGTCCCGTCCCTCCCACATTGCTTCGATCGCGCGGCGTCGTTCGCGCTGCTGCCGACGTTCGAGTTCCCGTTCCCAAGCGACCAGGTAGCGCGGAACGAGCGGGCGGGTATCGGGCGGGAGGATGTACCGGGCGAGGTGATGCGGCGGGATCGGCTTGTGGCCGCCGCAGATCACGTAAGGCGATTGGGTCGGCGGGGTTGGCACCGGGGCGGGGGCGGTCGACACCGGGACCATCGCAGGGGTGCAGCGTCTTCCGTCGTGCCTGCCGTGGGCGGGCAGCAGCAGGCGGAGCACCCATAAGAGGGCGCGGGCGATAGCATCGCGCATGAGTCGTTCAGCTCCTCGAAAGCTGGTCGGCTAAGCCCCGATAGACCGGTCCTAAGCGGTCTGTCGGGGCGTTTTCGTGTCCGACGGTAAGACAACTGGTCTACCTCCGTCTACCTCAGTCCATAGACGTATGCCATCGGATGCCAACATGGCTTGTTGTCTACTGTTCCCCTCATGGCTGCACCTGAGATTGATCACGAGTCCCCGACCCCGGTCTATCGGCAGATCGCCGCTGTGATCATCGGTGACATCGAGAACGGCACCCTGCCCGTGAATCGCCGGATTCCCTCCGAGGCGACCTTGGTGCAGCGTTTCGGAGTGGCGCGCGAGACCGTGCGCAACGCAGTCCGCTTCCTGCGTGAGGAAGGCTACGTATTCACCGTTCCTCAGCGCGGGACGTACGTCCGAGACCGAATCGCAGGAGGCAGCCCCCAAGACGGCAAGTAACCCCGTTCGCACGCCAGCGTACGAACGGGGCCAGTGGCTACGCCCTCACCGCCGGAGCGGCACCCCAGCGAAGGGGCGGACCGGGGCGAGAGCTTGAGCGCGTCCGCCCAGTTCGGGCACGTCTGCCCGTACTCAAGGCTTGTCCGGTCGGGAGCGTTGCCGTCCGGCCCGCGGAGCCGTCATGGTCGACGTGGCTTCGCGGGCCGGGGACTAATCGGCACGGGTGACCCTCGCATGGTCGGTCACCACGCGCCGGAACAAGTCGTGACCGGTGCGCCCAGCATGGTGTAGAGCCCAGTCCTGCGCCGCTTCCTGTTCGTCCTGTGGGCCGGAGCCTTCGCAGCAGGCGTCCGCAGTGCAGAACGCTTCGAAGACGACCCCTCCTTCGGGCACGTGCGTGATCGTGTGCGGCACGTACCGGTAGACAGCGCGCGTGGTCACTGGTGCCCCTGACCGTGCTTCCGGATCTTGATGTCGCAATCCGTGGCGGTTGTGAAGTCGCCTCTCGTCCGGGCGTTCAGGCGGGCTGTTGCCAGTCTCAGACACTCAACACAACCGGGTACCGGCTTGGGTGGCTCAAGGGACGGCGCCCCCATGAGGGGCGCCGGTGACATGGTGGTCCTACGAGTACGCATCCCCGCTCCTCGTGACGTCTGAATGACGACCACGCTAGGAACCGAGCAGCCTCAACTCCCAGGAGGTTCTACGAGATTGCACGGCAGTTACCGGAGTGCATCCATGGCTGCCGTGATCAGTGCTCGTGCCTGTGTCCCGTAGACGGCCATGTCGGCCAGTTCGGCGAACGTGTCTGCGTACATGGCGACTTCGCTCGGCTGTGTGATGGTGAGGTAACCGGATACCAGCTCGACGTTGACCTGTGCCGCATCGTAGATCCAGAACCCTTCGACCGGCATCCGTGAGCGGTGGCGCTGTTCGGGCACGATGCCCAAGCTGACGTTGGGGAGGGAGCCGACCGTGGCCAGGTGGCCAAGCTGGTCAGTGAGCATGTCGTCGTCGCCGAGGCTGTTCCGCAAGGCCGTCTCCTCCATGAGGAAGGCGAACCGCCGGCTCCCCTCGTGCAGCACACGTTGCCGTTCCATGCGCGCAGTTACCGCCTCGACCACGTCGTCAACCGTCACCCTGCGCCGCTGCACAGCCCGCAACACTGTCTCGGTGTAGGCGCGGGTCTGGATCAATCCGGGCACGAGTCCGGGTGAGTACGAGCGGAACCGGCGGGTGCGCTCGTACAAGGGCAACCGGGCTTCCTGCGCCTGCTTCAGCCCGGTGCGTTCCATGCGCCGCCAGTCGATCCACATCCCCTCGGCAGTGCGCAGCGAGGCGACCAGATCGGCCGTCTGATCCTCCGCACCGGTCGCCCGGCACCACGCCCGGATGTCATCGGCGGAAGGCGGAGTCCGCGCGTTCATGATCCGTGACGACTTGGACGCATGCCAGCCGCACAGACGGGCGAGATCACGCCCGGTCAGCCCAGCATCCCGGCACAGCTCCGCGAGCCGGTCCGCCAGAGCCTGCCGGGCCTGCTGAGCGCTTGAAGACGGAGAGACAACCATGGGGCCAAAGGATCAGCGGGGCCGGTACTCCTCGTGCGGGGTGGCCCGTTCCCAGACCGTTTCAAACGCCGACTTCACGAGGTCCACGACAGCCGGTTCTGTGCGCCATTCACGGTCGACCACTTCGCCGATGCCGGAGAAATAGGTGAACAGTACGGCCTTGTCATCGAACATCCACAGATCGGTACCAGGCAGCGCGATGTCTGCTGCCTTGCGCCGGGCCAGCCACCGCACCTGCTCACCAGCCACGATATTCGGGAACGTCACGTCGTACTCGTACCGGATGTAGTCGGTCACCGGTTCGGAGACGATCCGGGCGCGCTGCATCACGACCCCGCGCGCTGTCGTCTCGGCCACCACGTCGAGGAACGGGCGCCACCACGACGACCGGTCGCCAGCGGGATCAAGGCGCTTGCCCTGCTGCCAAGCGATGAACTCGGGATCGCTGGGCTGATAGGTGTCGCGCATCTCCAGGTGAACGGCTGACTGCGTGGCCTTGGCCAGGCCCTCATGTACGGGCGTCGTCATCTCTTCCTTACTCGCTGTCGGGCTTGGGGATGAACTGGAGCATGACCTTGGGGAGTCGGATGATCGTCTCGTGGTCCGGCACAGTCGTGGAGTGACCAGGGATCGAACCGATCTCCTGGCACTTCTTCACCTCCTCCTCGGTGGCCTTGTAGGACTGGATCAGAAGGTCACCGGATTCCTCGTCGAGCCAGATCGTCGGAGAGTCCGTGTCCGGGGTATTCGGGATGATGCCGAGGAACTTCAAGGCCATGCTCGCTCCCACGGTCGAAGGGTTGCACCAGTGTGCACGGGCGAGCCTCGCCCCTACGGCAGAGAACCGTCAAGTGGACGGAGTAGTACGGCATTTGAAACTACATCTGAGCATGACGAAACCCCGCACCTGCATACCCGGTGGGTAGCAAGTGCGGGGTTCATGTCAGCCGACGAGCACGTTGTTCAGGCGGGCGGCCGCCTTGCCGCCGAACAGGGCGAGACCGCAGTAGAAGTCGATGCGGGTGCGGTAGACGGGCTTGTCGTGAGCCTCGCCCAGGTCTGTTGCCTGGACTCCGCCGTTGGTCAGTCCGGAGACTCCGGCGTCGGCTTCGCCCGTGCCGAAGCGGACGGCGTAGATGTCGCCGGTCTGCTTCCCGCCGGTGCCCGTCGTCAGCGGCAGGACATCGGCCCCATCGAGCTTCTGTCCGGCGTCCAGGAGCGGGATGCCCTTCCACGTGACGGTGCGCTTGCCTGCGATCTCCTCGCGCAGGAGTTCGCCACCGCCGAGCCGGCGGAACCCGGACTCGATCTTGGCCCGGAGCGCGGCGTTCATGTACAGCGCGCCGTTGGAGCCGCTGATGCCGCGTACCTGTGCTGTCAGGGCATCCAGGGCGTCAAAGAAGTCATGGCCGTTGGCGACCGGGCCCGCTCCCTTTGCGTCCAGTACCTGAGCGCCGAACAGCCGCTTGCGCAGACCGTCGAAGCCCTTCGGGTTGACCTCCACGTCACCGTTGAAGAACTGGTCCGCGAAGTGGACCGAGGCAGCCTTGATCTTGAGCGTGGTCTGAACGGCACGCTGATCGTTCAGGTCACCACGCGTCTGCACAATGAACTTGTCCACGTCGGCATCGCCGCCGAGGATCGCCAGGGTTTCGATCCGCTGGTTCAGCGTGCCCGTGCTCTCCGGATACGCCTCGTTCACCGCCCGGAAGGACACCCCGGGAAGCGTGGACTCCTCGTTGTACTTGAAGGCGTTGCCCGTCACCTGAATCAGCGGCAGCCGATCGAGGATCGGGGATTCCTGCACAAACATTTCAATGACGCCACGCTGCAACATGTCGGTAGAGAGCTTTGCAGATTCAGCAAGGGTGAGAGCCATGAGTTTCCTCCTTTAAAGGCATGCAAATGTGGCGCTCACGCGAGCGCCGCCTAATTGCCGATGGCTGACATGACCCACAGAAACGCTCAAATAAGCCATGCGAGTTTTTCGCCTCCCTGCCGCTCTGGAAGGCGAGGGGAGGGGGCCACCCCCCTGGGGAAGCCGCACACTATGACCGAATGGGCTTCGCATTCGCAGCAGCCCAACCACCCGGTTGCCGCTTAGCGGTCTCGCGGTTGTGACACCGCGTGCACAGCGGACGGAGCCGGCTGAACGCGTCAGGATCGGCAACCCCTTGAGTCACCAACTCACGCCGGGACAAAGGGAAATGGTCGGCAACCGTGGCCGTGCGACCGCACAGCAGACACCAACGGTTCCGGTACAGGTACGCCTTACGCGTGCGCTGCCACCGTGTCCCGTAGCCGTTGGCCGCACTCGTCCCGCGCTGCTGTTCCGCCTCGCGTTGGTGCTTGGCACAGCGGCCACCCGTGGTCAGCTCGGGGCACCCGGGGACAGAGCACGGGGGGCGGGGCTTACGGGGCATGGGGGTACCTCCGAACTACGGAGGGGGTGAAGCATTCTTCGCCCCCGCAGTCTTCTTCACCAGGCGAAGAATTTTTCACCAGTCAATTCCTCGACATCGGTGGTGTCAGTGAGTTCCCTTGTGTTGGTCTTGGAGCATGACAACAACGACCGGGAGCGGTAACAGCTCGATTAACACTCCAAAGTTCGAACTTCGCTGCGGTGGTCTGCACTTGACTGTTCAGCGCATCCCTAGATGGTTGGTGGGCGGTCTCGCCACTGCCACGGGAAGCGGGCTCGCGGCATGGATCACATCCCGCTGACACACGCCGCCATGTCAGGGGGCGCTGCGCGGAGCCCACCATTCGGCGTAAGGCGGGGTGTGTGTGTTTGGTCGTACAGCGATCCCGTGCTGTCCTACCGCCATGAAGCGAACGAGCGACATAGCCGAACCCCCACACCTCGAACTCCGTTGCGGTGGACTGAACTTGACCGTTCAGCGCATCCCTAGATGGCTGGTGGCAGCTCTCGCCACAACCACCGGAAGTGGGCTAGCAGCGTGGCTCACGTCGCGCTAACACCGAACTCGGTACGCGTCTTGAGCTGGTGGCACTCGTGGCACAGCACTTGGACGTTCGAGTCCACGTCTTCACCGCCGAGGGACAGCGGGCGCACGTGGTCCACGTCCACCCCGTCCGCGGGGGAAGTCACCCAAGCACCAGTCGCACCAGGCCGAGCCCCGTTCCTGCACTCGCCGGCGAAGCCTCGCAGCAGCGTCCCGGCGGTTCGCCCGTCGCCTGCCCCGTGCTCGTCGGGTGCGGACGCTCGGGCGACCCTCGTACGCCCCGTGGTGCGTCTTGCAGCGTCCTCGGTGTGTGGCGGGCTCGGTGCAGTCGATACAGCGCATGTGCGTCCCCCTGGTGGTGGTCGTCGTTGTGTGCCCGCCCCCGGACTCGAACCGGGGAACTCTGCGGAATGCGTACGGATCTCCCCGAGGGGGCCGGTACCGCGCACCTCTAGCCGTTGGGTCAGCGGGCTTGCATGTCCTCGCCGGCTCGGGGCCAGTCCGGACACGGTGGGGACCGCACGCGCTTACAGCCCCTTTCGGCGCCCCCGATCAAGAGGCGGTTACTCATGGGCGGTGCGGTCCCCGCACGTTGCCTCACGACCCCTGCGGCCACCCCCGAGTAACGCGGGGGCGCGTGGTGCACGGGCAACGCTGGTTCCGAGAGTCGGGCACTCAGTCCGCCAAGGTTCCCCCTCGGGGTGGGTGCGCGGTAATCCCGCTCTCTCGGTGCGATCAGTAGGGACGGACGAGTTCCTAGGGGCGTCACCGTTGCTGCGGTGCACCTGGTGCGGTCTCGTCGCGCTCCGCTTCCGGGAGTAGTAGGGACGGACGGATTCCCGCTGGTCGGTCCCCCGGTGGCGCAGTGCCGTTTGAGGTACCGGTCTCTCTTTCTTTGTATTTTTTCTATGTGTTCTAAAAAAGTGGTGTAAACCGTCACTCCAACACCACTCAGCCTGCTGTAGAGCAGTCCGGAGCGAGCCCTGAGCCGGCGGGGCCCGGGGGAAGCCCCGTACGCCTGCCTGCGGGCACGACAAGGCCCCGGACGGCCAAGTGATCGTCCGGGGGCGTCCGCAGCCCCCAGAGGCCCTATGCGGCTGCGGATATCGCGCCCTGTTGGAGCCGCGCGCGGGCACCAGGCGCGGGGGCGTGCTCGGGGTTGTTCTCGTGTTCGACTTCCGCAGCGACGGCGGCGAGTTCCTCAATAACGGGCTCAAGGTCCCCGGTGATGGTGAACTCAACGCGTCGCAGGTCGAGTGTGCGCCACCCGCCCTTGGTGCCGCGCTTGACCGCCAGGTGGGCACCGCTGTCAATGAGCATGGCTCGCTTGCCCTCAGTGTCCGCCGCCTGCCACTCGTCGGCGAAGGTGCGGCCCGTGGAAACGACCTCACGCCGGGGCTCGCGCTTCTCCCGGGACTCCAGCTCGGCCAAACGCGCTTCAAGGGCATCCGCGCGGCGCTGCCAAGCAGCCATACCGGCTTTGGACTTGCGGCGGCCCTTCTGCTCGTCGTGCTCCTCCATCTCCGCAACGGTCGCGTCGATCTCCGGCTGAGGGTCGTACCCCGGTATCTCGGTGACGCGGGCGATCTGCACCGGTCCGGCAGTCCGCAGGAACTCGGCGGTCACGTACTCGTCCACCCACGTGGCGCGGACGGTGGCCGGAGCATCGCAGTGCGTCCCGTACTTGTAGGACGAGCACCCGTAGTTCCCCGAGGACTTGTTGAGGTACATGCGGCCGCCGCACCCGTCGCAGTGGATGACGCGCAGCAGCAGCGCCGGCGAGTCCTTACGGCGGGGCGCCTTCTCTGCTGTCGGCTTCGGCGTGATCAGTACGGCGACCTGGTCGAACTCTTCCCGCGTGAGGATCGGTTGCGTGGTGGCCATGACTGGGTTGCCCTGGTCGTCCCGCACAGGCTTGCGGGCATGCATCTTCCAGCCCAGGAGCGTCGGGTTCTTGAGCATGTTCCGGATGGTCTCCGACACCCACTGTGCGGGCCGCTTCTTCGGCTCGGCGTTCTCGGTGGCGTCCCGGGTATCTGCGTCGGTGGTGCCCTTGTTCCTCGCCTTGTACGCCTTCCAGTGCTCGGAGGGGGGCAGTACGCCGTCACGGTTGAGTCCCTGTGCGATGGCGTGCAGGGTCTTGCCGGACACCAGCTCGGCAATGATCCGCTCAATGACGTTGACCGCATCTGGGTCAGGGACAAGCGTCCAACCGCTCCCGCCATGCTCCTTGGGCATGGGGGAAGGCAGGTAGCCGTACGGGGGACGGCCGCCGCCACGCCAGCGCAGTTCCATCCGGCGCATGGCTGCCTGTGCCCCGGTGACGCGGTCGCTGATGCTCTGCGTCTCCACCTGCGCTGCGAACGCGAGCATCATCATCATGAGCTCGGACGTGGGGTCCATCGGGTTGCGGAAGTCGAACACCAGCCGACCCCCGCCGATGCCCTCGGCGAACACGAGCATCTTGCGATGGGTCCGCGCCCACTTCGCGAGATCGTGCATGTCCGCCATGGACCGGATGGCACGGTCGAAGCGCCACCACACCAGGGCGTCAAAGTCATCGGGACGTGCGAGCCACCCGCCGAGCTGAGGACGGTCGAACGGTCCGATCTTGGAGGCGGACACGTCCAGGTCGACCGCTTCGCGCAGCGCGTCGCCTCCGCCGAAGTCGATCCCGAGTGCTGCCGCTGCTATGTCGTCGGCCTCGCGCTGCCGCTCGGGACTGGTCGTCTCATCCGTCCGAACCGACAGGCGGACGCACCGGACCCCGCGCAGGGTCTCGGCGAACACGGTTCCTACAGTTGTGTTGCTCCCCATGCTCTTTGTGGGGAGCAACGGTTGCCCGGAGGCATTGACCTGCGCAGATGTCGCCGCATGTCCCTGTTGCATGCCGCTGGTAGGGACCAGTGAATTCCCGGCACCCGCTGCTACGTCGCACTTCTCCATGCGGGCCGTAGGGACGGAGAGATTCCCAACGCCTCCGACCGTGAGCCCTGCTACATCGCTCTTCTCCATGCCCTCCGTGGAGAGCAGAGGTTGCCGGGACCGCTTGACCTGCGAGGACGCCACCATGGGCCGACCACTCCAGAACTATCACTCTGGAGTTTCGGGGCTTCGCGAAACCGGGCCTGTGCCCCGGACCCCGGGGTGGCTGCTCGACGTTGCCGGGGTTGTGCCCCGTCAGGGGCGCTGGGGGTCCCCCCAGCGGTAGCTGGGGGAGGAACTGCGCGACCAGCCACCGCGGGCCCGCAGCCGACTGGTCGACGGTTCCGGGGGCGGCAACCCCCGGTGAACGGCGCCCCCTACGCCCCCCGAAGCGCCGCACGGCACAACGCATCCGCCGCCCGCGTCGTCTCCGGCAGCCGGAACCCCCGTGCCAGTCGCAGCACCTGCGCGCACGCCCCGTCCAGGCTCACCCGGTGGCCCACGGACACGAACACCGGCTTCACCCCCTCGCGGGTGCGCAGCGCCCGCCCCACCTCCTCCTCCCCGTCGAGCAGCGGCGCCGTATCGCCCCGCAGGGGCCCCGGCTGGTCGTAGCGGAAGGTGAACGGGTTCTTCGCGACCCCGACGGTCGGCAGGCCCGTCAGCACGCCCAGGTGGCTCGCCAGGCCGAAGCGGCGCGGGTGCGCCAGGCCGTAGCCGTCGCAGACGACCAGGCCCGGCTCCACGGCGAGGCGGTCCAGCGCGGCCAGCACGGTGGGGATCTCACGGAACGCCAGCAGGCCGGGCACATACGGGAAGCTGACCCTGCCCACGGCCGTCGCCCGCCCCACGACCTCCAGCGTGGCCGCGTCCAGCGCCACGGCGGCCGCGGCGACGACGTCGCGCTCGTCGTCGTAGGCGACGTCCACGCCCACCGCGACCAGCGGCGCGTCCGGCGCCGGGCCGGGCTCGTCCAGGATCACACGGCTGCGCAACTCGTCCTGGACGGCTGTCGCTTCCGCCTCGGTCGTGGGCCAGTCGGGCGGCACACCGCGGGACGTATCGGTCATGGCACTGGTCATAGTGGTTCCCACGCTACGGCACGGGCGTAGCCTGTCGATCATGTTCGTAATGGAGCTGACGTACATCGCGCCCATCGACCGCATCGAGGCCGCACTGCCGGAGCACGTCGCCTGGCTGGATTCGCACTACGCCTCCGGGGTCTTCATCGCCTCCGGGCGCAAGGACCCGCGGGACGGCGGCATCATCATCGCCCTCGGCGACGACCGGACGAAGATCGAGGAGATCGCCAAGAGCGACCCGTTCAGCGTGGCGGGGGTGTGCGAGTACACGATCACGAAGTTCTTCGCGACGAAGACCGCCGAGCCGCTGGAGCAGTACCGCGAGACGCTGCCGTCCTGACCGTCACCGTCCGGATCGCCCCAGCCGGGCGATCCGGCCCTTCTCCCCCGCCGCCCAGCAGCCGCCGTCCGGGGCGCAGGCGACGGTGTCGTACGAGCCCGTGTCGAAGCCGTGCCAGCTGCGGCCGCCGTCCGTGGTGAGGTCGCTGCCCGTCGGGCCGACGGCCACGGCCGTGGTGCGGCTGTGCGGCAGCCAGGCGGCGCCGGAGCGGTAGGCGGCGGGCGGGAGTGCGGCCGCGGCCCAGGTGGTCCCGCCGTCGCCGCTCGCGGCGGCGGCGTGCGGGGACGGCTGCCCGGCGCGGTAGTCGCCGCCGACGGCCAGCCCGTGCGTGCGGTCGCGGAAGGCGAGGGCGAAGACGCCCCGGGCGGGGTCGCCCGCCGGTACGGGAGTGGCGGAGGCCGTCCAGGTGCGGCCGCGGTCGGTGGAGTGCAGGACGCGGGAGACGGCGCCGCCTCCCGTGGCGATCCACGCGTCGTGGCGGCCCGAACTCGCCACGCACTGGCCGCTCGCCGCGAAGGCGGCCTCGCCGGGCAGGGCCGACGGCATGCCGGCGGAGGGCAGGACGTGCCAGCTGCGGCCGCCGTCGCCGGTGCCCAGGACGCGGAAGCGTCCGTCGACGGGGTCGCCGAGGGCGATGCCGTGCCGGTGGTCGAAGAAGGTCATGCAGTCGTAGAAGGCCTTGGGGTCGGTGTTGCGGAAGGCCTCCGTCCAGGTGCGGCCGGCGTCGTCGGTGCGCAGGATGCGGGAGGCCTCGCCCTCGCCGATGGCCAGGACCACGGCGTGCCGGGCGTCGAAGGCCTTGACGTCGCGGAACTCCAGTCCGCCCGCGCCGGGCGGGGAGACGGTGCGCCAGCGGCGGCCGCCGTCACGGGTGAGCAGCACGGTGCCCTTGGTGCCGGCGACCCACGCGGTGGACCGGCTCACGGCCGCGAGCCCGCGGAAGCGCGCGTCGGTGCCGGCCGGCCGGGCCTCCCAGGACCAGGAGGGGTGCGGGGCGGCGGCCTGGGCCGGTGCCTGGAGAAGGAGCCCGCAGACGGCTGCGGCCAGTGCGGCCAGGCCGCGTCCCATCGTCCGACTTGTCATGGACCGGCAAGCTAGCGGAGGCCGGGTGGTGGCGTCCACGGCCCGAGGCCGTCAAACATTCATCCTTTCGGCCAGGCGCATGTGGCTGGACGGTCGATCCATGCGTGCGCGCGGCTGCCTAGCGTCGGGGGGCATGACGCAGATGCCACCGCCGCCGGTCGCCGGTGCGCGCCCCCGGACCGCCCGCGGACGAGCCTGGCCGGCGGCCGCCCTGTGCGGACTGTGGGTGTGCGAGGGCCGTCTGCTCGGCAGGGCCCACGCCTACGCGTCGTACTCCGCCGCCGCGCACCACGCGCATCTGCTGGTGTGGATCGCCGGGCTGCTGGTGGCGCTGTGCGTGCTGCCGTGGGCGCCGCTGACCGCGCGGGCGACGGCGGCCGTCGGGGTGTCCTGGGCGGTGACCGGCCGGCTGCTGGCGGACGGGCAGCCGGTCCCCGCGTGGGGCCTGACCGAGAGCGCGGCCCTGCTGGTGCTGCTGTGCCTGGTCGCCTGGCGCACCCCGGTGCGGCCGGCCGTGCCGCTGGGGATCGCCCTGGCGGGCGGGGTGCTGGCCGCGCCGGTCCGGGACGCGGACGCGAGCGGCACGACCGTCGTCGCCTCCGCGCTCGTCGTGGCCGGCGTCGCCGCGCTCGGACTGTGCCTGCGCTACCGGGACGCCGAACGCGCGCAGGCGGTGGCCGCCGCACGCGAGGCCGAACGGCGGGAGCTGGCGGGCGAGCTGCACGACTACGTCGCCCACCACGTGCAGGCGATGACCCTGCTGGCCAAGGCCACCGGGTCGCTGGCACAGGACGAGCGGGTGGCCGCCTCGCTGCGCGACATCCAGGAGGCCGGCGACGTGGCCATGACGACGGCCCAGCGGCTGCTGAGGGTGTTGCAGCAGGACCACCCGCGCCGGGAGCCGCTGCCGGGGCCGGACCGGATCGCCGAACCCGTCGAGGCCTTCCGCCGCGCGCATCCCGGTGCGCGCGTCACCTTCGACGTCGACCCGTCCTTCGGTGCCGGGCTGGCCCCCGAACTGGCCGCGTCCGTACGCCGGATCATGGACGAGGCGCTGGCCAACGTGGCCAAGCACAGCCCCGGCGCCTCGGCCGTGGACGTCACGCTGCAGCGGTCCGGGGAGCGGCTCTTCGTGTCCGTCCGCGACGACGGCGGGCGCGGTGCTCCTCTGCGGCCGCCCGAGGAGAGCGGCGGGCTGGGCCTGGTGGGCCTCGCCGAGCGCGCGGACGCGATCGGGGGCTCGCTGACGGCGGGGCCGGTGGCCGGGGGCGGGTGGGAGGTGCTGGCCGTCCTGCCGGTTCAAGCGTGACGCAGGTCACGCTCCATTCATCGCACTGCCGTAATGGTTCCAACGTCTCACCCTTCGAGGAAGGCACGGACCGCACCACCCGGACATCAACCGCAAGGGAGCAGGCGTTGTCCACTGTCATCGACCAGGCTGTCCAAGCACGGCTCATCGCGTCGACTCCGCCGACCCGTACGGTCCGGGCCCGTCTGCGGTACGCGAGCGCCGACCCGTTCGCCGTCCACATCGTCTTCCCGCCCGCGGCCTCGCTCGACGGCTCGGAGGTCTCGTGGACCTTCGCCCGCGAACTGCTCGCGCGGGGCCTGCTCACGCCGTCGGGCACGGGGGACGTCCGCGTCTGGCCGTGCGGACCGCAGCGCACCGTGCTGGAGCTGCACGCGGCGGAGGGTGTGGCGATGGTGCAGATCGACACGGCGGAGCTGCGCGGCTTCCTGGCGGGCTCCTACGCGGTGGTCCCTGCGGGGTCGGAGGGGGTCCACTTGGACGTGGAGGGCGATTTGGCGGCACTCCTCGCCCCGTAGTTGGGGGCGCCCCGCAAGGGGCGCTGGGGGTACCCCCAGCGGTAGCTGGGGGAGGAACTGCGCGAGCAACCACGACGCGCCCGCAGATGACGTGCCGCGCCCCCTACCGAACGTTGACGTACACAGCCCAATCCGTCCCCGGCAACACATGCACCCGCCACGCCCGCGCATAAGCGGGCACATACGGATCCCGCGGATCGTAGAGAATCGCCACCGGCATCGTGGATGCCGCATCCACGATGCCCCGCACCGTCGTCGACCGGTTGTTCCCCATCGTCTCCGCGGACGCGCACCCCGCCTCGTACGCGATCGGCTGCGCCCGCGGCCCCGTCACCAGACACGGCGCCCTCACCCCCAGCCGCCCCAACTCCTGTGCGGCGCGCCGGTACCGCACAGTCGTGTCCCGCGCATCGGCGGTGTTCAGCCGCAACTCCTTCAGCTGCACGGCACCGTGGGCAGCCAGCACCACGCACACCACGCCCGTCACCGCGCGCCGCCCCCGGGCCACGCGCACCACAAGTCCCGCCACCGGCAGGGAGAGCAGCGCGTACACCGGCAGCAGGAACCGCGGCGCCGAGTAGTCCAGCAACAGCACATACGGCGCCGCCAGGGCCACCGCGCAGGCGATGGGCAGCAGCGTCACCGCCCGCTCCTCCCTCCGCCCCACCGCGCACGCCGCCACCACCAGCACCGGCAGCAGCAGCCACCACAGCGCGTGCGTCGGCGACGGCCCGGCGATGTGGCAAGGGCGGCACAGCTGCGGCCCGTTGAGGCTGCGGTAGGCGGCCCGCAGTCCCGCGCCGAGGTGGGCGCCCATGCCGCCTTCCGTGTCGCTGGAGAGCGACAGCCGGTTCCCGATGCCGCCGAAGCGGACGTACGCCTCCACCGCCCACTGCACGCCGCCCAGCGCGAGCCCGCCCAGCACGGCGGCCACGGTGCCGGGCCGGCGCCATTCCGGTGCCGCGGCGCACACGGCGAGCAGGGGCAGGGCGAGCCAGACGGCATCGGGCGCGCGGAAGAGCGCGGCCGCGGCGAGCGTGGCGGTGAGGCCGACGAGGGCCCGGCGGCGTCCGTCGCCCCGGGTGCGCAGGAACCACCCCACCGCGGCGACGGCCGACAGTGCGATCCACAGGTTCGGCATCACCTCCGGCCCGCTGAGCACCGTGATCCACAGCGTGGCGAAGAGCAGCGCCGCGAGTGCGACGCGCGCCCGGCCGACCAGCGGATCCCACACCCGGAACGCGG
This sequence comes from Streptomyces morookaense, assembly GCF_013030945.1. GTDB lineage: Bacteria > Actinomycetota > Actinomycetes > Streptomycetales > Streptomycetaceae > Streptomyces > Streptomyces morookaensis. The sequence goes on from NZ_JABBXF010000001.1 coordinate 51,282, forward strand.
CGTAGAGCGCGGCCGAGGACAGCAGCACCAGCACCACCCGCAGCACGGGCACGGACGGGGTGACGGCGACGACAGGGGCGACGAGGAAGCTCACACCGCGCGAGCGGGGCGCGCTGAAGAACGCGGCCGGGTGGCGGGGATCGACCTGGGAGAGGTACACGGTCTCGTCCCAGCCGAGGTCCATGTGCGCGACGGCATAGCAGAGTTGGACCACCGCGTATGCGACCGCGACGGCGAGCAGCCGTCCATCGGGCGCCCGCCGCCCCGTAGTTGCCATGCGTTCCTTCTACCGCATCCGCGCCTACTGCGTCTGCGTTCCTTTCGCCCGCTCGCGGGATGCGGTGATCTCCGCCTCCGCGGCGGCCCGGTCCGCCCAGCAGGCGCCGTCGACGGACTTGCCGGGTTCGAGCTCCTTGTAGACCTCGAAGAAGTGCTGGATCTCCAGCTTGTCGAACTCCGGCAGGTGCCGCAGGTCGCGCAGGTGCTCGTAGCGGGGGTCGCCGATGGGGACGCACAACACCTTGTCGTCCTCGCCCTGTTCGTCCCGCATGCGGAACATGCCGATGGTGCGGCACCGGATGAAGACGCCGGGGAAGGTGGGGTCGCCGGCGAGGACGAGCGCGTCCAGCGGTTCCCCGTCCGCGCCGAGCGTGCCGTCGACGTATCCGTAGTCGGCGGGGTAGCGGGTGGAGGTGAACAGCATCCGGTCCAGCCGGATGCGCCCCCGTTCATGGTCCATCTCGTACTTGTTGCGGCTGCCTTGCGGAATCTCCACGACGACGTCGAACTCCACGGGCGCGCTCCTCGGTAGCGGTGGGCCGGCCGGCCTTCATGGTGGCGCGGAGCGCCGGTGCGCGCCATGGCGCCCCGTAAGGGGCGCGGGGAACTGCGCGACCAGCCCCCACCGACCCGCAGCCGAACGCACCACCCTGGGGGTCCGGGGCGCAGCCCCGAGAACGTCGACTACGGGCGCGTCGTGGCCGATCGCGCAGTTCCTCCCCCAGCTACCGCTGGGGGTGCCCCCAGCGCCCCTACGGGGCGCAGGTCCGGCACACGCGCCGCAGGCACCCGGTGCGCCGTCACCACGATCTCCCGCGCCACGGCGTCGGGTTCACCCGCCGCCGACCGGTACGTCAGCACGACCACGCCGGCCGCCGCCACGGCGCCGGCCGCGACGGCCAGCAGGCCGCCGGCGAGGCCGTACCGGAAACCCTCCCCCAGCACCACGACACCGACGGCCGCGGCCACCACCGGGTTGACGATGGTCACCGTCGACAGCGGGGCCGCCAGCCCGGCGCCCCGGTACGAAGCCTGGGACAGCAGCATCCCCGCGGTGGCGAGCACCGCGATCACCACGAGGGCGGGCAGCAGCGCACCCACGCGGTGCGCCTCGAAGTCCTCGTCGGCGGCCTTGGTGAAGACCGAGGCCATTCCGAAGGCCGTCCCCGCGGCCGCCGCCAGCACCACGCCGCGCACGACGGGTCTGCGCATGCAGCGCGCGAGCAGCACCAGCGCGGCCACGCAGGCGAGCACGACGCCGGTGAGGACCGGACGTTGGGCGCTGCCCAGGGTTTCGGCGCGCGGCGGGCCGGTCAGGCTCAGCAGCCCGGCGAGGCCGGCGGTGGCCAGGAGCGCGCCGCGCCATCCGGCGCCGCCGACGGGCCGGCGGTCGAAGAGTGCCGCCATGGGCAGTGCGAAGACGATCGTCAGCGCGCCGAGCGGCTGCACCAGGCTGAGCGGCCCGAAGGCGAGCGCCACCACGTGCAGCCCTGCGCCGGCGCACGTCAGTGCGACCGCGCCCCACCAGCCCGCGCGGCGCAGCGGCAGAAGCGCCCCGCCGCCGGCCTCCCCGGTGGCGGCGACCCGCTCCTGGGCGATGGCCGCGGCCGCGTAGCAGCCGGCGGAGACCAGGCAGAGCAGAACGGAGGCCACCAGCGCGCTCACTGCTCTCCTCTGCGAGCCGTCCCGAAGTCGTCCATGTCTCCACGATGCCTCGCGCCGGAGGCTCCCGTCGTCGTCCCTGAGGACGGATCTTTTCGTACTCCCTGAGGAGTACGGGCCCGATACGGCGTCGGGGTTCCGGGCCGCCGGTTCCGTCCCGCGACCACAACTGGCGTATGCCGTCTAAGCATTCGTCGACACCGCCGAAGAATCCGGTACGGGTTTGCGGGCTGTCCTGAAACTTTATTGCACTCGTCAGGCGTCTATGAAAACTCTATGAGGGCTCAAACGGGGAATTGATGCACGTTTACGGGGGGAAAATTCCATGTCCGACACCACGCGGATTTGGCATGCCCGCGACTTCGGCGGGCCGGCCGGCGGGGGCGGTCACGTCACGGTCATAGGGGCCGGAATAGCCGGCCTGGTGGCCGCCTACGAGCTGGAGCGGCTCGGGTACCGGGTGGAGGTGCTGGAAGGCAACACGCGTATCGGCGGTCGCATCCACACCCACCGTTTCGGATCCGGCCCGGGCGCGCCGTCCGTGGAACTGGGCGCCATGCGTATTCCGACGCACCACCGGCGCACTCTCGAATACATTCGGCGGCTGCGACTGGGCGGCCGGCTGCGCGTGTTCACGACACTGCTGTCGGAGGAAAATGCATTTCTGCAGACCGCGGACGGTTTCGTCCGCATCAAGGACGCGCCCGGTCCGCTGCGCGAGGCGTTCCGGGCCGACCTGGCCCGGCACTGCCCCGGCCGCCGGTACGCCGACGACGTCGTCACCTTCGGCGCCTGGCTGACGGCCATCGTCGACGCGACCGCCCCGCCGGACCTGCGCGAGGCGCTCCGCGAGGACCTGCGCCGTCAACTGCTGGACCTGGTGGCCCATGTGGACCTGGCCCGGCACCTGCGCGGTCCCGCCCGCGACCGGGTCGACCTGCACTCGCTGTTCACGGCGCACCCGGGCATCCGGGCGGGCTGCAGCGGGCGGCTGGACAGCTTCCTCGACGACATCCTGACCGAGACCAGTCCCGCGCTGCTGCGGCTGGACGGCGGGATGGACCAGCTGCCGCGGCGGCTGGCGGGCCGGTTGCGCGCGCCGGTGTCCTTCGGGCACCGGGTCGTGGGCATCGACGTGCGCGGCGACGACGTGGTGCTGCGGATCCGCTCGGGTTCGCGCATCATCGTCCGGCGCAGCGACTTCGTCGTGTGCACGGTTCCGTTCCCGGCGCTGCGGCGGATGCGGCTGACGGGGCTGGACGCCGACAAGCTGGCGGTGCTGGACGACGTCGTCTACTGCCCGGCCACCAAGGTGGCGTTCCACTGCCGCGAGCCGTTCTGGCGCGAGGGCGGGATACGCGGGGGCGCCTCGTTCACGGGCGGGCGGATCCGGCAGACCTACTACCCGCCCGTCGACGGCGACCCGGGCCGCGGGGCCGCGCTGCTGGCCAGTTACACCATCGGTGACGAGGCCGGGCGGCTGGGCAGGATGCCGGCCCGGCGGCGGCACCGGCTGGTGCTGCAGGAGCTGAGCGAGGTCCATCCCGAGCTGCTCTCGCCGGGCATGGTCCTGGACGCGGTGAGCGCGGCCTGGGCCGACTCGCCCTGGACGGGCGGGGGTTGCACCACCCGGTGGGGCAAGAGCGCGCAGGAGTGCGAGGAGGAGCTCGCGCGCGCCTGCCGTCCCGTGAACCGGCTGTTCTTCGCGGGCGAGCACTGCTCGACGGCCCCGGCGTGGATCGAGGGGGCGATCGAGTCGGCGCTGCGCGTCGTCGAGGAGGTCGAGTCCTTCGCGCCCGGCGGCGGCCGGGCCCCGGCGGTATCCGGCCACCACGACCCTGCCGGAGCGTTGTGATGAGCGTCTTCGACCTGCCGCGGCTGCACTTCACCGGCACCGCGACGACCAAGTTGCCGACCGGCCCGCGCAGCGGGCTGGTCGACCTGGCCGCCCAGCGTGCGCTGGCGGACGGCGTGCCGGTCCTCGCGGACCGGCCCGCCGCCGAGTACCACGCGCACCTGCAGCGCCGCGGTCCCCGCTTCGGCCCGGACGGACGGCCGGATCCGGACGGGGAGTTCAGCGCCGCCAAGGGCTGGAACTTCGACGGCAACGGACACTTCTGGCTCGATGCGCGCATCGTGAGCGTAGAAGGACAGGACGGGCGCGCAGACGTCGGCGACCCGGTGGTGGGCCGGACGGTGGACGTCTGGGGCCACTACAACGAGTATCTGCGCACCACCGTCAACCGCGCCCGGATCTTCGACCTCGACCCGGCGTCCCGCTGGACCACGGCCCTGATGGTGGGCCGGTTCGGCTTCGGGCGGGTGGGGCGTTCGCACGACGAGGGCAGCGGCTACATGCTCAGCGGCCCGGTCGGCGGCTTCCTGCCGCCGCGCTGGGTGGACTTCGCCCGGATCCGGGATCTGGGCGGGGCCGCCGGGCATCCGTGGGCGTCGCAGCTGCGCTACTGCGCGGTGCACCAGTTCGTGGTCACCGCGGACGGCGCCGGCGGCGGGCCGGAGTGGCTGCCCGACGCGGAAACCTCGCCCGTGGTGCGGGCGTTGCGGGAGTCCGTCGAACGCGGGGCGGACGGGCTCGTCGTGCAGTTCGCGCTGGACGGCATGTCCACCCCGCTGGTCCCGGACGCGCCGAGCCACTGGCGCGTCCGCGGCACCATCGCCCCCTGGCACGCGCACGAGCTGCGCACCCACCCGGCCGGGCGGCTCATGGTGCCCCGGCACGAGCGCGTGCTGCACCATCTCACCGTCGAAGTCGCCTCCGGGCGGGCGCAGTTCAACATGGTCTCCGCGGTGCCGGTCACCACCCGCGCCACGGAGCCGGGCCCCGGCCCGCTGCACCGGCTCGGCCCGCCGCTGGACGCCGGGGACCTGGAGCTGCGGACCGCGGTGTCCGGGCGCCTGGTCGCCCGGCTGCCCGCGGCCGTCTACCGCGCCGGCGACGGCACTTCGGGCATCGTCACGGTGCCCGCCGAGCCGGGCTGGGAGGAGGCGGAGCACCAGGCCCTGTGCCTGACGGCCGCCACCCCGGGCGGCCGGCGGGTGACGCTGCTGACGGAGAAGGAGACCACCGTCCACACCGACGACGCGCTCCTGGTCCTGCACCACCGCGACCGCGTGCGCGAGGACGACCACGCCGTGCGCGTACCGCTGCGCTCCTACGTCCGCGGGCGTCCCGCGGGCGTGGAGCGGGTGCACGTCCGCCAGTACTTCAACCCCCGTGGCCTGCCCGCCGACAAGACGGCGGGCTCCCCGCAGGCCCGTACCGGTGACGCGGTGATCCTGGGCGTGGGCGCCGGGGACGGCGGTTATGCGGAGGAGTGCGTCGTACGGACCGACGAGCACGGCGACGGAACGCTCGTGCTCCGCGGCGAGCGGGCGGGCACCTGCCGTGTCCTGCTCTCCGCCGATCCGGACGACACGCCGCAAGTGGCGCCCGGCCCGGGCTCGGCGTGGGAGGCGTACGACGACGCGGACGCGCTCGGCTTCTGGGCGGGCGCCGGCTGGCTGGCCGTACGCGTCCTGCCGGACGACTGGCACCTGGACGACATCCCGCGCCGGGACGTCGACTTCGCCCTGCTGCACGAGGAGATCTTCGCCTACTACGAGCAGATCTCCACCTTCATGCGCTCGGAGGTCTTCAGCCTGGCCGACCAGTGCAAGGTGGAGACGTACGCGGAGCTCGCCTGGCAGATGTGCGACCCGCGCAACAAACCGAAGACGTACTACATGCCGCCCACCCGCGACCTGTCCGACCCCAAGGCGCGCCTGCTGCTGGCCTATCTGCGCAATCAGCAGGCGCGCATACGCCCGCCGCTCACCGTCCCGGCGCAGACGGGCACCGGCCCGGCGATCAGCACCCGCGGCGAGCTGTGGACCGCACTGAAGCAGGCGGCCGCGCTCGAACTGGCCGTGACGCTGGAGTACTTGTACGCGGCATTCTCCGTACCGGCCTACGGCGCCGGGCAGGAGTACGTGCGGCGCGGCCTGTGGACGCCGGAACAACTGGAGATCGCCTGCGGGCAGGGCGGGGCGACGCTGGACGACGGGATCCGCGGCAGCCTGCTGAACGTGGCCCGCGAGGAGATGATCCACTTCCTGCTGGTGAACAACATCATCACCGCCCTGGGCGAGCCGTTCCACGTGCCGGCGATCGATTTCGGCACGCTCAACGCCCAGGTGCCGCTGCCGCTGGACCTCGCGCTGGAGGGGCTGAGCATCGGCAGTGTGCAGCGCTACATCGCGATCGAGCAGCCGGCGGGCCTCGCCCCGGACGTGCGCCGGGAGAACGGCGACGGCCGCAGCCGCGTGGTGCCGCTGGGCTTCACGTGGACTTCGGTGAGCGAGCTGTACGCGGGCATCAGGGAGGGCCTGCAGCGCATCCCGGACCTGTTCCTGGTGGAGAAGGGGCGCGGCGGGGGCGAACACCACCTGTTCCTGCGCGAGTCCGTCAACGCCCGTCACCCGGACTACCAGTTGGAGGTGGACGACCTCACCAGCGCCCTGTTCGCCGTCGACCTGATCACCGAGCAGGGCGAGGGCGGGGCGGCGCCCGCAGGGGGCGCCGGGCCCGCGGAGGCGTCGCACTTCCACACGTTCCTGCGGATGGGAGAGGTGCTGACGAGCGAGCGCGTGCCCGGCCCGCACGGCAGGCTGCTGCCCTGGAACCCCGCCTACCCCGTGCTGCGCAACCCCACCCTGGGGGCGGGCGTCGCGGCCATGGAACCGGTCACCGACCCCGAAGCACGGGCGGTCGGGCGGCTGTTCAACCGCTCGTACCACATGATGCTGCAGCTGATGGTGCAGCACTTCGGCGAGAGCCCGGACGGGAGCCTGCGGCGGTCGAAGCTGATGAACGCCTCCATCGACGTGATGACCGGCATGATGCGCCCGCTCGCGGAACTGCTGGTCACCATGGAGTCGGGACGGCCCGGCCGCACCGCGGGCCCGACCTTCGAACTCGAAGCCGTACCGGCCTGCATCCCCCGCCCGGACGTGGCGCGCCGCTCGCTGGCGCTGCGCTTCGAGCACCTGTCGGCGGCGGCGCGCAAGTGCGCTCCGGTGCCCGCGCAGGTCGCCGAACTGAGTGCCTTTTTCGCCGACTTCTTCCGCCGTGAGGGGACCTGAGGGCATGGCTCAGCAGACGACACCGACGATGCTCCACACCGACGTCCTCGTCGTGGGGGCGGGCCCGGTCGGCATGGCGCTGGCCCTGGACCTGCGGTACCGCGGCATACGGTTCCTGATACTGGACGCCTCGGACGGCACGGTCGTCCACCCGAAGGTGGGCACGGTGGGCCCGCGGTCCATGGAACTCTTCCGCCGCTGGGGAGTCGCCGGGCGGATCCGAGACGCGGGCTGGCCCGCCGACCACCCGCTGGACATCGCCTGGGTGACGGCGGTCGGCGGCCACGAGATCCACCGCATCCCCTTCGGCACCGCCGGCACCCGCCCGCCCCTGCCGTACACGCCCGAGCCGGAGCAGGTGTGCCCGCAGCACTGGCTCTCCCCCTTGCTGGCACGCGAGGTGGGCGTCGACCCGGAGGGGCCGCTGCGCCGCGAGTGCCGGGTGGACGGCTTCCGCCAGGACCCCGAGGGCGTCACCGCATGGGCCACCGACCTGCGCACCCGCAAGCGGCTGACCGTCCGGGCCCGCTATCTGGTCGCCTGCGACGGGGCCTCCTCCTCCCTGCGCAAGGCCGCGGGGATCCCGGCACCGTCCCGGCACGCGACGAGGGTCTTCCGCAACATCCTCTTCCGGGCACCGCAGTTGCGTCACCAGCTGGGCGCGCGGGGCGCGTTGGTGCACTTCCTCACCCAGCCGCCCGCCCTGCGCTTCCCGCTGCGCTCGATGGACGGGCGCGAGCTGTACCGGCTGACGGTGGCGGCCGGCGGGAGCACCCGGTCCCGCGATCTCGACGAGGACGCCCTGGCCATGGTCCGGTCGGCCATCGCCTTCGACACCCCGCTGGAGATCGTCTCCGAGAACGTCTGGTATCTCACCCACCGCGTCGCCCGGCGCTTCCGCAGCGGCCGGCTGCTGCTGGCGGGCGACGCGGCGCACACGCTGTCGCCCTCCGGCGGCTTCGGTATGAACACGGGCATCTGCGACGCCGCGGACCTGGGCTGGAAGCTGGCCGCCGAACTGGCGGGCTGGGCGGGGGCCGGACTGCTCGACTCCTACGACACCGAGCGGCGCCCGGTGGCCGAGCGCAGCCTGGAGGAGGCCAATGCGAACCTGATGCGGACGATGGCCCGCGAGCTGCCGAAGGAGATCCTCCTCAACTCGGAGGACGGCGCCCGGGCCCGGTCCGCGCTGGCGGAGGAGCTCGAACGGGGCGGGGTGCGGCGCGAGTTCGAGGCGCCGGACGTGCACTTCGGCTTCCGCTACACGTCGGACCTCGTCGTCGACGAGGGCCCCGGCGACTGGCGCACGGATGCCGTGCCGGGGGGCAGGGCCCCGCATGCGTGGCTGGACGAGAGGAGGTCGACGCTGGACCTGTTCGGGCAGGGCTTCCGCCTGCTGTCGTTCACGGACGACCCGGTCGATCCGCTGGCGGCGGCCTTCGCGGACCGGCGGGTTCCGCTGGAGACGACGCGCTGCGACGACGAGGCGGTCGCCGCGCTCTACAAGAAGCCGCATGTCGTCGTCCGCCCGGACGGACATGTGGCCTGGCGCGGTACTCGACTCCCTGCGGACCCGGGCCGGCTCGTCGACACGGTGCGAGGTGCGCGATGACGGTGCAGACCCCCGGGCCGTTCCGCACGGCGGACGTCCCCCTTGCGGACCCGTACCCGCTTTACCGGCACTACCGCGAACACGACCCGGTGCACCGGGCGGACGACACCTGGTACCTGTTCCGCCACGACGACGTGGCCCATGTGCTGACCGGGCGCGGATACGGGCGCGGGGCGCTCCCCTCCCGAATCCCCGGCACCTGCCCGCACTTGAAGCGGACCGCTTCGCACTGGATGGTCTTCATGGACCCGCCGGAACACACCCGGGTACGGGCACTGGTGGCGAAGGCCTTCACCCCGCGCATCGTGGAGGGCCTGCGCCCACGCATCCGCGAACTGGCGGCGGGGCTGGTCGCGGAACTGGGCGCGGAGCGGGAGGCCGACCTGGTCGACCGCTTCGCGGCCCCGCTCCCCATCCTCGTCATCAGCGAGCTGCTGGGCGTGCCGCGGTCGGACCGGCCCTGGTTCCGCGCCCGCGCGGTGGACCTGCAGCAGGCCACCAGCTCGCGGGTGGCCCGCAGGCCGGACGCCTTCCGGGTCGCGGACGACGCCGCGCGGGAGCTGGACGCCTACTTCCGCGAGGAGCTGGGGAGGCGGCGCAGTACGGAAAGGCGCGATGACTTGATCGCGGCCATGCTCGCGGCCGCGGAACCGGCTGACGACGACACGCTCGTGGGCACGTGCATCCACCTCCTGACGGCCGGCCACGAGACGACGACGAACCTGCTGGGCAAGGGCCTGCTGGCCCTGATGGCCCACCCGGACCAGCTGGCACTGCTGCGGGAACGGCCGGAACTGCTCCCGGCGGCGGTGGAGGAACTGGTGCGCTACGACTCCCCGGTGCAGATGATCAGCCGCTGGGCGCACCGGGACGACGGGATCGGAGGCCGGACGATCAAGGAGGGCGAAAAGGTCACCATGGTCCTGGGCTCGGCCAACCGCGACCCGGCCCACTTCCCGGACCCGGACCACCTGGACATCCGCCGCGACGCACGGCGCCACGCGGGCTTCGGGATGGGCATCCACTACTGCGTGGGCGCGCCACTGGCGCGCGCGGAGGCGGAGTTGGGGCTGGGGGAACTGCTACGGGGCCTGCCCCACTTGATGCTGGGGGACGAACCGGTGCGGTACGCGGAGGATTTGGTGTTCCATGGGCCGGAGAGGCTGATGGTGCGGCCGGGGGCGCGCCGTAGGGGAGGCGCCCCGTAAGGGGCGCGGGGAACTGCGCGATTTGGCCGGAGCAGGTTCTCCTTGACTCTCACACCGATGTGAGGCTCTAGCTTCCCAGGCATGGGCAAGAACGCGGCCGCCGGACCGGCCTGGCCCTGACCTGCCTGGTCCTGCCCCGGAGCGGGACCGCGCAGCCCACCGGCAACGCCCCGGTGGGCACCGCTGTTCGATCCCCGAACCCGTCCCTTCCCGAAAGGTCCCTTCCGACCATGCGCGCTGTCCAGATCGACCGTCACGGCGGTCCCGACGTCCTGACCCTCCGCGAGGTTGCCATACCCGAACCCGCCGCCGGTGAAGTCCTCATCCGCACCGAAGCCAGCAGCCTCAACCCGGTGGACTGGAAGACGCGCGCCTGGGAGGTCGGCCCGCCGCTGCCGGCGACGCTCGGCTGGGACATCTCCGGCCGCGTCGTCGCGAGCAACGACCCCGCCCACGAGGTGGGCGCCCAAGTGATCGCCATGTCCGCGCAGATCGCCACCGGACGTGGCACCTGGGCAGAGCTGGTCGCCCTGCCCGGTCACCTGCTCGCACCCGCACCGGCCACTGTGCCGTTGGCGGACGCGGCGGCCCTTCCGCTGGCCGGGACGACCGCCTTGCAGGCGCTGCGGGCCACGGAGTTGAGCGCCGGCGAACGCATTCTGGTCGTCGGTGCCGCCGGGGCGGTCGGCGGTCTGGCCGTCCAACTCGCCCGCCTGACCGGCGCCCACGTCGATGCCCTGGTCTCCCGGCCCGGCCATGAGCAGGCAGCGACGGAGCTCGGCGCGGAGCAGGTCTGGCACCGCCCGCAGGACCTTCCCCGCGGCCGGTACGAGGCCGTCCTCGACACCGTCGGCACGGACGTGGCTGCGGCCCTCGCCCCCGGAGGGCGCTTCGTCTCCGTCGCCGACCACCCCCTGCCCGACGTGCCGGGCGCCCGCACGAGCTACGTCCAGGAGAACGCCACCGACCTCGCCCACCTCGCCGAGCTCGTCGACACCGATGAGCTGCGGCTGCGGATCGCCCACCGCTTCCCGCTCGACGACATCCGCACCGCCCACGAGAGCTTCGAAGCCGGAGGCCTCCTCGGCAAGGTCCTCATCACCTTCTGAGGTACATCACGCGCTTCGCCGACCCATCGGACACGCCCTAGCACCCCGCCTTGGCGCCGAACCACCGCTGCAGATAGGCGTCCAGGTCCGCGGCCCGATCGGTAATCAGCCCCACATGCCGATCGGGCCGCACCAGAACCAGCGGAGCCCGCGGCATGCGCCCCGGCGCACCGCGCTCGAGCCGCGGCCGGAACACCTCGACGGGCACGGCACATCGGGCGAGGGCATCGCCCAACTCGTCTCCGTCGACGTCCGCACCGGGTGCGACGAGCAGCGTCCACCGCTCGTACGCGAGCAGGTCGTGCAGCCGCCGCGGCTCCCCCGCCACCGTGACGGGAAGATCCGGCAGCCGGTCGCCGGCCCGCAACGCCCCGCGTGCAGCGCGGTGTTCGGCCAGCACCCCCTCGCGATGATGCATCGTGAGGTCGCTCAGTATGGTGCGGATGCGCGCCGGGAACCACGTACTGCCGAGCAGCCGGGGCCCGAGCGTCCGCATGCCCAGAAGGGTCACAGCCGTGGGCGGCAGCTCGAGCACATCGTGCTGCATCTCCCGCATCACCTTCTGCGCCGTGAGCCGTTGCTCGGAGGCGTACGTGTCGACGAGCGTCTCGTCGGCCCAGCCGCGCTGCACGGCGGCGAGCTTCCAGGCGAGATTGTGCGCCCCGCGCAGCCCGGTGTTGAGCCCGTGCCCCCCGATGGGGGCCCACAGGTGCGCACTGTCCCCGGCGAGCAGGGCACGCCCCTCACGCAGGGTCGCGGCGAACCGGTCCTGGAAGCGGGCCCGGTTGGCCCACGGCGGATCGGTCGGCACGAGTCGCACGTCGGGGTCGTGGACGGTATCGGCGAGGAGCGCGCGCATCTCCTCGACACCCGGCGGCTCGACCTGCGAGGGGTCGGGGTCGGTACGGAAGCAGAAGAACCGGTACCCGCCGCCGGGCCGGGGCGAGACGCCCATCGAGGCTCCGCGCTCCAGGAAGAAGAAGCTCTGGTCCGGCCGGTACGGATGCTTCCACTCGACTTCGGCGTTGAGCTGCACGCACTGCAGGTCCGGCCGCCGGTCCCCTTCGAAGGGGATGCCGAGCGATGTGCGCACAATGCTGCGGGAGCCTTCGCACCCCACGACCCATGCGCACCGCACGGTCCGCTGCGTCCCGTCGGCACCGCGCAGATCGACCTCGGCGCCGCCCTCGTGCGTCCGCACGGCCACGGCCTCGGTGGACCACTCCACCTCGCCGCCCACTTCGGCGAGCCGCTCGCCCAGCAGCCGCTCCACAGCGTCCTGTTCGATGGCGAGCGGCCGCGGGAACGGCGTGCGGGAGGCGGTCAGATCGATCCCGCCGACCTTGCGCCCTTCGGCGTGCACCTCGACGCGCCGCAGGGGAAGCCCGGCCTTCAGAAACCTTTCGGCACACCCGAGGTCGTCCAGCACCTCCAGCTCCCGCTGCCAGATGACCCCGGCCCGCGCCTCCCGCTTCTCCCGCGCCTCCTTCTCCACGAGGGCCACGTCCACCCCGTACTGCCGCAACCCCACGGCCAGTGCCAGGCCCGTGGGCCCGGCTCCGATGACCACCACGTCCCGGACATCGTCCGCTGCGTTCACCGCGATCTCCTCCCCCTGCGGAGTGCATGGTGCTCCCACTGTGCCCCGGCGGGGCGGTAGATCGTCAGGACTTGGCGGAAAAAATCCGGCCATCGACCACTTCTTCGGGGGTGCCGCACCCCGGGCGTGTGAATACCTCGGTTCGCGTCACCGAGCGTGTCCGCGCGACTCTAAGGTGGCCGCGAGATGGCTGGAGTGGTAGCTGTACTTGTGTACGGCAAGGGGAGGGTGGTGAGGTTGGCGCACCCCACGGACGAGGATGCCGACCAGGGCGCGGCGGACCTGTTCCGCGTGCTGGGACGTCAGGTGAAGGCGCTGCGCGAGCGCGCCGGGCTGACGCAGCGGGAGCTGGGGCGGCGGCTGGGATACGGCGAGGAGACGATCGCCTCGGTCGAACAGGGGCGGCGGGTGCCGCAGCCGGCGCTGCTGACGGCGGTGGACGAACTGCTCGACGCGGGTGGGGTTCTGACGGCGGCGTCGGATGCGGTGGAGCGGGCGAAGCAGGCCATGCGGATCCGGCATCCGGTGTGGTTCAGGGATTACGCGCGGCTGGAAGCGGAGGCGGTCGAGTTCCACGAGTACGGGAACCAGGTGTTTCCCGGCCTGTTGCAGACCGAGGAACACGCCCGCGCGTTGTTCGGTATGCGCATGCCGCTCCTCGACGAGCCGACGATCGAACAGCGGGTCGCCGCCCGACTGGCCCGGCAGGAGCTCCTCACGCGGTGGCCCGCACCGCTCGTGACAAGCGTCATCGAGGAGTCGGTACTGCACCGCCCGCTCGGCGGCCGCGAGGTTCACCGCAGACAGCTGCAACATCTGCTGCGGCTCGGGGAGATGCGGAGCCTGCAGCTCCAGGTGATGCCGACGGACCGCACCGAACACGCAGGACTGGGCGGGGCATTCATCCTGATCACCCCGAAAGGACAACCGCAGGTCGCCTATCTGGAAGTGCAGAACGCCAGCAAACTGATCTCGGATCAGGAAGAGGTCCGTATGCTTGCCGCACGTTACGGCAGCATCCGGGCCCAGGCCCTCACGCCCCGTGACTCCCTGACGGCAATCGAGAAGTTGCTGGGAGAAACATGAGAGCAGTCTGGTTCAAAAGCAGCCACAGCACCAATGAGGGCGGAGCGTGCGTCGAAGTGGCCGTCACGGACGATTCCGTCCGCATAAGGGATTCCAAGGACGCGACGAGACGACATCTCACCGTCGCACGAGCGGAATGGGTGCGATTCGTCCGCACCGCGGCACGCGGCTGAGCCGGCAATCAGGCCCAGCCGCGCCCGGCGGCAACCCCTAGGCGGACGCCTTGGACTTCCGCTTCCGCCCCTGCGCAGGAATCGGCTGGGGCTCGCGGGAGACCGCGAGGAACGGCTTGAGGGCCTCCAGGAACTTGTCCATGGACTCCTTGCCCAGGTCCACCTCGCGCCGCTCGTGGGTCACGCACGGCCGGGTGGCGAGCACGAGGCTGCCGTCCTCGTTCGTCTCGCCGGTCTCGTACTCCTCGGTGCCGACGACCGGAACGAGAATTTCGACGGTGAACACGTCTTCCGTCACTGCCGGGTTGAGATCATCGTGATGAATCTTCCGCCAGTACGTTGTGATTTCCTGACCGCCGACCGGAACGGCGACCGGCTCGACTCCCGGCGCATCCTTTTCGGCTTCGTCAACCTGCTCAAATTTGGTTGCCATCAGGCGCTTCCCTCCACGGTTCCAGCGCCAAACGATATAAGGAACAGGGCTGTTGATCCAAACCGCAGGTCCGGGCGCGGCGGGCCCGACGCCGTGTCAGCCGAGGCCCCGCGCGTCGGTCGAGGGCGTCGATGGAGTCGAGGAACTCCACCATGCGCGAATTGACCACGATTGCGTGGTCGATCTGCGGTCCGTGCCCGGTGCTGGAGACGGTCTCGACACGGGCACCGGGCACGAGGCGCGGCACGCGCTCCTGCTGCCGCCGCAGGTGGACCAGCAGGCTCCGCGCCCCCAGGAGCACGACGACGCGGGACCGCGCACCACGCCGCCGAGGACGCCCTGGCCTGCTCCGGCAGGCACAGGACGAACACCTCGCCGACCCCATGCAGCTCCGGACATGCGTGATGTGCGTCATCTCCGCTAGCGTGCATGCCCTGAGGAGCCGGTGACCCCGGGCGCAGCCGCGCCCTCTCGGGATCCTGCTCGGAGGAGGTCGTGGACGCATGGACACCGTGGGAACAGTCCTGGAACAGGCATTGGCGATCGACGGGGCCACCGGTGTCGCGATAGTCGATTTCCAGCAGCGCAGGGTCTTGGGCTGCCTGGACCGCGGCAGCGGTCTGGACATGGACAAAGTCGCCTACGGGGACAGCGATGTCATGCGCGCCAAGCTGTACACGCTGGAGCTCCTCGGGTATGCCCCGGACAGCGTGGAAGACATCCTGATCACGCTGGACAGAGAGCTGCACATGATCCGGCCGCTGCCGCGACTGCGCGAGGGCGGCGTCTTCATCTACCTCGTCCTGGACCGCGCCCAGACCCTGCCCTTGGACGAGATCCGCCGGCAGCTGCGCTCCCTCGAGTCTCTTTTGACTTTGTAGGCCGAGCCCGACCGGAACAACGGAAAACCCCTGCCGGCCCCGGTTCACCGGCCTGGCGGAACAGGCGGCTTGGGGCCCGCCGTGGGCGGGATGCGGTAGCCGGGAGCGGCCCGGCGGGGGGACTCCCGGCGGGCGAGGGCCTGTTCGATCGCGGGGCGCAGCCGCTGCATCTTCTCGCGCTCCAGCCGCTCGTGGCGCTCGTGGAACTCGGGCATCACCTCCCGGGCGAACAGCTCCATCGACTCGCAGATGTGCTCGTGCCGGATCCGCCCGGACTGCGCGATGAGCAGGATCTGGTCCACGCCGGCTGCCTCGTACCGCCGCAGCACCTCACGCACCTTGTCCGGGCTGCCCACCGCGCCGAAGGCCCCGTCCAGCCGCTCCGGTGCGCTCTCCGCGCCCCGCGGGCGGGACAGGTCGAGGCCCAGCTCCGTGGCGAGGTCCGTGCGGCCCGGCGCGGGCGAGCCGACCCCGAAGTAATAGGCCAGGGAACGGGCGAAGAACCGGTGGCCGTCCAGGCCGCGCATCCTGGCCCGTGCGTCGTCGGCGTCGCACATCACATACATCGTCATCGCCACCTGCGGGTTGACCGAGAAACCCACCGGGACGCAGGCCTGCGACTCCAGCGCCGCATAGTATTCACCGACCCATTTGCGCGCATCCTCCGGTTCCACGAAGGAGAAAGTCAGCGCGCCCAGTCCCTTTTCCGCCGCGGCGGCCAGGGATTCCCGTTTTATACAGGCGGTCCACAGCGGAGGGTGCGGTTTCTGCAGGGGCTTGGGAATCACATTGCGCGGAGGCATCGACAGAAACGTCCCGTCGTGCCCGGCGAACGGCTCCTCGACGAACATGCGCGCCGCCGCGCCCAGCGCCTCCAGCCACTCTTCGCGCTTGGTCCCGCGCGCCACGCCGAAGCCGCCGAGCTCGGCCTCGGTCGTGGACTCGCCGGAGCCGAACTCCACCCTGCCGTGCGAGAGCAGGTCGAGGGTGGCGATCCGCTCCGCCACCCGCGCGGTGTGGTTGAAGCGCTGCGGCAGCACCATGATCCCGTGCCCGAGCCGGATCCGCCGGGTGCGCTGGCTCGCCGCGCCGAGCAGCACCTCGGGGGCCGAGCAGTGGCTGTACTCCTCCAGGAAGTGGTGCTCCACCATCCAGGCGAAGTCGTAGCCGAGCCGGTCCGCCAGCTCGATCTGCTCCAGGGTCTCGTGCACGGACCGTAGCTCGGAGTCCGGCTGCCACGGGCGGGGCAACTGGAGTTCGTAGAACAGCCCGAACCGCATGGCGATCCCTTCCGCAGGGCGACCCAATTCGCTGCCGAACAGGAGAAGTTGAGCGTTGAGTGCCGCCATACTCTTCAGCCCGATACGGCACCGTCAACTGCGGCATTCCACAGTTGCCCGGCCCCCGTCCCGGTGCAAGCCTGCTGCCGGAGAGCGGGAGACGAGGGGAGACCGCGGTGCCCACAGCACGCGACCCGGGCCGGATCGACACGGACCGGCTGCACGAGGTGCGCGACCTGATCGCGGAACTGGTCCAGGCCGACCCCGAACAGGTCGCCGCTGCCGAGTCGTTCACCGAGGAGTTCGGCGCCGACTCGCTGATCCTCATCGAGCTGCTCGTCCGGCTGGAGAAGCGGTTCGGCGTCGAGATCCCGGAGGACGAGCTGCCCCGGCTCATCACGCTCCGTTCCGCCTACGAGGTCGTCGCGAGCCGTGCCGGCTGGTGATGCGCCCGGACGCCGGGTGGTGATCACCGGTGTCGGGCCGGTGTCGGGCATCGGCATCGGCGCCCGTGCGTTCTGCCGCGCGGTGCAGGACGGCCGGTGCGGGATCGCACCGGCCCGGACCTTCGACGCGACGGGCTTCCCGATCACGCTGACCGGCGAGGTGCCGGACTTCCGGCCGGAGACGCTGCTGCGCAGGACCGACCCCAAGTCCTGGGGCCGCAGCGGGCAGTTCGCGGCCGCCGCGGCGCGTCTGGCCGTGCACGACGCCGGGCTCACGGACGACCGGCTGCGCAGCGCGCGCACGGCCGTGGTGATGGGAACCGCCTCGGGCGAGTCCACCACCCTGGTGGAGCTCGCCGAGGGCTGGGTGGCCGACGGCCTCCCGGCGACCCCCGGGGAACTGGCCCGCAAGCTGCCCGCGGGCCGGATCGCCGCTGCCGTCAACCACGAACTGGGGCTGCGCGGCGAGGCCGTCACCGTGGGCACCGCCTGCTCGGCGTCGAACTACGCCCTGGGCTACGGCTACGACCTGGTGCGCACCGGCGAGGCCGACCTCGCGGTCACCGGCGGGGCCGACGCGGTCAACCGGTTCACGCACGCGGGCTTCCACCGCATCGGCGCCCTGGCCGCCCGGCCGTGCGCGCCCTTCGACCGCGACCGGGAGGGCATGACCGCCGCCGAGGGCGGTGCCGCGCTGGTCCTCGAACCGTACGCGGCGGCCCTCGAACGCGGCGCCGCCGTCTACGCCGAGGTGCTCGGCTACGGGCTGACCTGCGACGCCAAGTACCCGGTGCGGCCGGACCCCGAAGGGATCGTGCGCTGCATCCGGATGGCGCACGACCGGGCAGGGGTGCGGCCCGCCGACATCGACTACGTCTCCGCGCACGGAACGGGCACCGGCATCAACGACCGCATCGAGGCCGAGGCGCTGCGCACCGTCTTCGGGGACACGGTGCCGCCGATCGGCGCGCTCAAGTCGCTGCTGGGCCACACGATGGGCGCGGCCGGGGCGTTCGCCTCGATCGCCACCGTCCTGGGCATCCGGCACGGATTCCTGCCGCCGACGGCGCACTTCTCCCGCCCCGACCCCGCCTTCGCGTGGCTGGACGCGGTCCCGGGCCGGGCCCGGCCGGGCCTGATCGGGGTGGCGCAGAACAACGGCTTCGCCTTCGGCGGCAACAACGCCATCGTCGTCCTGGGGCGGGTGGAGCGGTGAACGGCGAGCCGCCGGTGCTGACCGGCTGGGGCAGTGTGACGCCGGCGGGCGTCGGCCGCGCCGCCTTCCATCGGACCCTGGCCGTGCCGCCGGGGCGCCCCGGCGGCACGGACGGCTGCTTCGCCGAAGTGCTGCCCGTGCAGGAGGCGTTCGCCGCCGTGGACTTCGACGGTCCGGGGCTGCTGGGCGCCAAGGCCACCCGGTTCACCGACCGCAGCTCCGAACTGGCCCTGGTCGCCTGCGAGTCCGCCGTCGCCGACAGCGGACTGGAGATCGGCGACGGCAACCGCGACTGCGTCGGGGTGGCCGTCGGCACCAGCGCCGGCAGCGTCTCCCGGGGCTACTGGTTCGGCCGCGAGACCTTCCTCGCCGCGCGCCCGCACATGGTCAACCCCGCGCTCTTCCCGAACGGCGCGCTCAACGGCTCCGCGGCGGAGACCGCGATCCGGCTCGGGGCCCGCGGCGCGAACGTCACCGTGTCCGCGGGGCGGACCAGCGGCCTGGTCGCGCTGCGGCACGCCGTGGCCGCCCTGCGCGGCGGGTACGCGCGCACCGTACTGGCCGGGGCGGTGGAGGAGTTCACGCCCCCCAACGCCTGGGTCGCCCGGGCCGGACGGGATCCGGACGGCCGCCGGTTCCAGGGCGAGGCGGCGGTGTTCTTCGTGGTCGAGGACGCGGGGACGGCACGCCGGGCGGGGCGGGTGCCGCGGGCCGAGCTGCTCGCCACCGAAGTGGCCTGCCCGGGCGGCCCGGTGACAGAAGGCGCGTACGCCGACGTCATCGACGCCGCCCTGGCCAGGGCGGCGGTGTCCGCCGAGGCCGTCACGGCCGTCTCCGCGACCGGGACCGGGGCCGCGTCCGACGCGCTCTGGCGCACGGCGGCCCGTCGGCGCTTCGGCCGGCCCGGCACCCGGTGGCTGGACCCGGAACCGTACTTCGGCGACTGCTTCGGCGCCATGGCGACGGTCCAGCTGGCCGAGGTCCTCGCCCGGCAGGAGGCGGATCCCCGGCCGGGCCCGGCGGTCGCCGTCGTCCTGGCGGCGGACGCCGACTGCGGACTGGCCGTTTGCGTCGTACGCCCAAGCGCTCCGCGGGAAGTGCAGTGAGTCGACTGCGGGCTCGTCGTGGCCGGTCGCGCCCGCGCGGCGGAGCCGCATATGTCACCGCCCCGCGCCCCTTCGGGGCGCGATCACCCTGCGAGAGGAAGAGCGGCATGCGGTATGACGGGATCCACATCAAGGGGCTGGGCACCGCGCTGCCCCAGATCTGTTCCGCCGACAGCGCGGTGACCGCGGGCAGTTACTCGCCCGAGGAGCATGCGAAGAACGGGATCCTGGGCGTGCCCGTCGCCCCCGAGGACGAGACCCCGCCGGAGATGGCGACGACGGCCGCCCGCAAGGCGCTCGCCGAGGCCGGCACACCCGCCGCGGACGTCGACCTGGTCATCTACGGGTGCCAGTGGGACCCCCAGCACACCACCCCCGCCTCCTATCTGCACCGGCACCTCGGCATCCGCGCGACCGCCCTGAATATGGAGGTGCGCCAGGGGTGCAGCGGCGGGATCACGATGCTGGACGTCGCCGCCCGCTATCTCCACGGCTCCACCGACACCCACACCGCGCTGGTGGCCACCGCCGACCGCTTCTGCCTGCCGGGCTGGGACCGATACCGCTCCGAGGAGGGCTACATCTGGGGCGACGCGGCCAGCGCCGTGGTGCTGTCGGACGACGACGGCGGCGGCTTCGCGCGGCTGCTCGCCACCTCCTTCTCCGCCCTGCCCGCGATGGAGGAGGTCGCTCGCGGCTCTCTGCTGGCCGGTGCCACGCGCGGAGAGCTGCCGCTGAAGCTGCGCAAGCGGAAGCAGGCCCTCTACAAGAAGATCGGGCCGCTGGCCTTCCGCACGCAGTTCCAGAACGCGGTGCGGGACACGGCCCGGGACGCGCTGCGCCAGGCCGGTGTCGCCCACGAGGAGATCCGCTGGTTCCTCGTGCCCAACATGGGTCTGCAGTGGCGTACTTGGGCGCTGTGCGAGCCTCTGGGCATCGACGACAGCCGGACGACGTGGACCGATCACGGGCGCCACATCGGGCACACCGGTCTGGCCGACCAGGCGCTCGCCCTCGAATTCCTGGTGGGCAGCGGGCGGGTCGCCTCCGGGGACCGGCTCCTGCTGCTGGCCGTGGGGGTGGGGCTCACCTTCGCCGCGGCGGTCGTCGAGATCGCGTGAGGGCCCGGGCGGGTCACGGGCACTCGATCACCTGGGCCGCGTAGGACAGTCCGGCGCCGAAGCCGACGAGGAGCAGCACGTCCCCGGTGGAGATGCTGCCCGCTGCCCGCATGTGGTCCAGCGCGAGGGGGATGGAGGCGGAGGAGGTGTTGCCCGACTCCACGATGTCGTCGGCGACGACCAGGTCCGCGCGGGCGCCGCGCTCCTTGAGCTGCCGGCCGATCGCCTGCACGATGCGCAGGTTGGCCTGGTGCGGGACGAGCGCGTCGATGTCGGCCAGGGTCAGTCCGGCGCGTTCGACGGCCCGTTCGGCGACGGGCGCGATCTCGTTGGTGGCCCACAGGTAGACCGACAGCCCCTCCTGCGTGAGGTGGGTGCGGTCCCAGATCCCCACCGTCGCCACCCGGTCGCCCGCGCTGCCCCACACGGCCGGGCCGATGGCCTGCCGGGCGGCCGGTCCGACGACGACGGCCCCGGCGCCGTCGGCGAAGATGATGGCGGTGCTGCGGTCGGCCGGGTTCACCCAGTCCGTGAGCTTCTCCGCGCCGATGACCAGCACCCGCCCGGCCGAGCCGGCCCGGACCATGTCCGACGCCGTGCCGAGCGCGTAACAGAAGCCCGCGCAGGCCGCGTTGAGGTCGAAGGCGGCGGCGGCCTCGATGCCGATCCGGTCGGCCACCTGGGCGGCGGCGTTGGGGATGGGACTGGGCATCGTGCAGGTGGCCACGATCACCGTGTCGATCGCCGAGGGCGTCAGGTCGGCGTCCGCAACGGCCTTCTCCCCCGCCCGGACCGCGAGGTCCGCCACGGACTCGTCGGGGGCGGCGAAGCGGCGGCGGACGATGCCGACCCTGCTGCGGATCCAGTGGTCGGTGGTGTCGAGGACCGCGGTGAACTCCTCGTTCTCCACCACACGGGCGGGCCGGGCTCCGGCGAGCCCCAGGACGGCGGTGTGCGCGGCCCCGGATGTGGCCCGCAGGCCCGCGCGCCGTGCAGGGTGGTCTCTCGCCAATCCCCCTCCTCCGTCTCCTGTCGACGACCGCCGGACGGCCCGAGTGTCGGCCCGTCCGGCGTCCCGGGACAACTGCGGAACCCCGCAACACCCGCGCGCTACCCGGCCGTACGCCGTCGTGGCTTGAGCCCGAAGCAGAAAACCGCCGCGAGGAGGGTGAAGCCCAGGGGCAGCAACAGCGTCCAGCGCATGGCCTCGACGAAGGCGTTGCCGAACGCCTCGGTCCCCAGCTGCCGCAGCTGCTCCCCCACGGGCCCCGGCACTCCGATGTGCTTCGGCGCCTGGACGTAGAGGGGGTTGTCGCCGGTGGCCGTGATGGCCTTGACGAAGCCCGCGCGGTAGGCATCGGGCAGTTGGGCGCTCAAGCGGGTGGCCTCGTCGCCGAGCGAGTGGTGGAGCGTGCTCTGCAGCAGGGCACCTACGGCGGCGGTGCCGAGCGCCTGGCCCAGCTGCCGGGTCGTGTTGAAGACGCCGGAGGCGGCTCCGGACAGCTCCGGGGTCACGTCCCCCACGGCGACGGTGGTCATGGACGTGAAGAGCAGGCCGATGCCCACACCGAGCACCGCCACCGCGGGCAGCACCCACCAGCTGCTGATGTCGGGCTTGGCGACCAGGGCCGCGGCACCGATGCCGGCGGCGAAGGAGAGGAGCCCGGCCATCAGCAAGTACTTGCCGCCGGTCCGGTCGGCGCGGAATCCGGCGAACGGGGCGATGGCCGAGGCGATCACGGATGCCGGTGCCGTGAGCAGCCCGGCCTGGAGCGGTGTCAGGCCCAGGACCCCCTGAAGGAAGATCATCAGCGGCAGCAGGCTCACCATGGCGAAGCCCACGGCCGTGGCCACGACGTTGGCCAGCGCGAAGTTGCGGTGGGCGAAGAGCCCCAAGGGGACCAGCGGGTCGGTGGAGCGCAGCTGGACGAGCACGAAGGCGGCCAGCAGCACGCAACCGCCGCCCAGGAGCAGCGGGATGGACAGCGGGCCCGCGATCGTCCCCCAGTGGTAGCGGCTGCCCTCCAGCAGGCCGAAGGTGACGGCGGCCAGCGCGCCGGTGAGCAGTACGACCCCGAGCGGGTCGAAGCGGTGGGCGGTGGCGGTGCGGGACTCGGGGACCCATAGCAGGACGAGGAGCAGACCGACCGCTCCCACCGGCACGTTGACGAAGAAGATCCAGTGCCAGTCGAGCTTCTCGACGATGAGCCCGCCGAGCAGCGGGCCGGCGATGGTCGAGACACCGGCCACGGCGCTCCACATGCCGAACGCGGCGCCACGTTTCTCGGCCGGGAACAGCACGCTGATGAAGGCGAGGGTCTGCGGGTTCATCAGGGCCGCCCCGACGCCCTGGAGGGCGCGGGCGGCGATGAGGGAGCCGCCGGTGTCGGCGAGCCCGCACAGTGCCGAGGCGACGGTGAAGACGACCAGACCGGTCACGTAGAGCCGCTTGCGGCCGAAGCGGTCTCCCAGGCGGCTGGCGACGATGAGCGGGACCGCGTAGGCGAGGATGTAGATGTTGACGATCCACAGGATCTGGTCGAGTCCTGCGTGCAGGCTGGTCAGCATGTTCGGCACGGCGATGTTCACGATCGTGGTGTCGAGCAGGATCATGAACAGGCCCAGGCACAGCGCGCCGAGCCCCAGCCACGGGCTGCGCGTGGATAACCGCGTCATCGGTCATCTCCGTCCTCGCCCGGAGCGGCGGCACGGCGTGCGGAGGCGGGCGCGGGCCAGGTCAGGGAGTTCGTGCTCAGCTGCTGGATCGTCTTTTGGATCCATTCCAACTGGCTGCGGTGGGCGGCGATCTGCCAGGTGAGGTCGAGGAAGTACAGGGGCTCCGTGCCCTGTTCGGTCAGCCGCCCGGCCACGGCCTCCTCGGCGGCGATCTCGGCCTCCAGCATCGTCGAGCGCCATGTCAGGCGCTCGATGGCCTCGTCGCGCTCCAGCGAGTGCAGGAAGGCCAGCGCGAGGGGGAAGGCGGGGTATTCGCGGTCGGGGGTGGCCACCATCTCGCGGAGCCGGTCGGTGAAGGCGGCGCGGCCGTCGGCGGTGATGGCGTACACCGTGCGTTCGGGCAGCCGGCCCTGCCGATTGGTCTCGACGGCCGTGATCAGACCCAGTTTCTCCAGGCGTTCCACGGAGTGGTAGAGCGAGCCGGCGGTCAGCTTGACCAGGCGGTCCCTGCCGCGGTCCCGCAGCCGCTGCTGCATCTCGTAGGGGTGCATGTCCTCCTCGTCCAGCAGCTCCAGCAGAGCCAGTGAGATCAGGTTGAGCTTCGGTGATTTCGGTGATTTCGGCGCGGCCATCGAATCGGGCCTCCATCTATTCCAGTTGGAGTAGTCCATGCGAAGCATAGGACGGACCGCCCCGGGCCGGCAGCCGGACCGGTGCATTCTGCTCGCTTTTCGGCAAGGAGCTCCCCTATCCTCCTGATGGAGCCTGAGAGAGCGTCAGTTCATCGCGACGGGTGGGCACTTGACCACACACCGGTCGCGAGCGGGGGGCGGTTGGCGAATGGTCGGGGGTCCGCGACATGTTCACCGGGCTGCGCACGACGGCGACCCGGACGGTACGGCCGGATCGGCCCTGTCGCCGCTCTTCGGCAGAGCCGCCGACATCGAGCAGCTCTGCCGCCGGATCACCGCCGGGCACCGCCTCACCACCCTCACCGGCCCGGTCGGCGTGGGCAAGAGCCGACTGGCGGCCGCGGTGGGGGAACAGCTGCGCGCCTGCCACCGGCACCGGGTCCACACGGTGGACTTCGCCCCCTCGCCGGGCGCGGCGGGCCACGGCGCCCCCGGGCCCGGCACGGTGGACCCGCTGCCCGGCAGCGGCGGCCGGCAGCTGCTGATCATGGACAACTGCGAGTTCGCGGCGCCCGAACTCGCCTTCGCCGTCGTCGATCTGCTGATGTCCGACGACACGGTCGACGTGCTGGCCACCAGACGCTCGCCCCTGGGCGTCCACTGCGAACGGCTCTTCCCGGTACGGCCGCTGCCGACGCCCCGCCCTGGCGAGGTGCTTCCGGCGGGCCGGCTCGTCCGTATCCCCTCGGTGGCCCTGCTCCTGCACGCCGTGGCGGCGATCCGCCCGGACTTCACGGTGACCGAGGGCAACCGGTCGGCGATCGCCGACCTTTGCCACGAGCTGGACGGACTCCCGCTGGCCCTCGAATACGCCGCGGCCCGGTTCAGGATCCACGAACCGGCCACGCTGGCCGCCGCGGTCCGCTCGGGACTGGAGGAGCTCACCGGCGGCCGGCGCATACCGCCGTGGCGGCACACGAGCCTGCGCACGGCCCTGGCCGAGCATCTGCACACGCTGTCGCCCGACGCCACGGCCCTGCTGAAACGATTGGCCAGGCTGGAGACGGACTTCACCCTGCACGACGCGGAAGCAGCCGGCAGCCGGCCGGCCGAGGCCCGTCGGCTGCTGGAGACTCTCGTCGACCAGCAGTTCGTCCAGGCACACGAAGAGGGCGACGGACAGCGGCGGTTCTCCCTGCTGCGCACGACGCGTACGTTCCTGCGCGAGGCCGGCCACGAACCGCCGTGCCTGCTGACCCGGCGGCAGCGGCAGGTGGCCGAACTGGTGGCGCTGGGGCTGACCAACCGGGCGATCGCGCGGCGGCTGGGCATCTCCGAGTGGACGGCCGTCAACCACGTCCGGCAGGTGCTGAAGAAGCTGGAGGTCTCCTCCCGGGTGGAGGTGGCCAGTTGGGTCGCCCAGCGCGGTGCCTGCGCTCCTCCGGAGCGGGCCCTGCCCCGTCAGCCGCAACCGCCCGCCGTGTCCCGGTCGTAGCTGCCGACCGCATGCCGGACCTCGTGCGGCACGCCCTCCAGCGGCTCCGGCCCGGACTCCGCCGTCAGAGCCCGGAGGAAGAGGCCGAGGCGGTCCAGGCCCCAGAAGCGCTGTCTGCCCGCCATGAAGTACGGGACCCCGAACACATCGTCGTGGTACGCGGCCTCCAGCGCCTCCACCGCCTCCTCGCGGATGCCGGGGTCGCGGTGCGCCGCGGCCAGTGCGGGCCCGTCCAGCCCGGCCTCCTGCGCAACGCGGTGCAGCACGTGCGGGTCGCAGATGTCCTCCCCGCGCTCCCAGCGCGCCGCCACCAGGGCCCGGTAGAGCACCTCCTCCGTGCCCCCGCGGCGGGCGTGCAGCCAGGCCAGGTGCGGCACTTCCCAGCACGGGTCGACGTCGACGGGCCAGGCCATGACGTAGCCGAAGTGGCGGGCGAGGCGCTTGGTGTCGGCGAGGACGTACAGGTGCTTGGCCTTGGTCATCGGGGTGTAGAGCACCTCGGCGCCGCGCCGGGCCAGGGCGGCGCGGATCTCCGCGTCCGGATCCCAATACGGGTGGCGGTCGACGGGCTCCGCGCCGGGCGGGAGGAGCGCGTCGAGCTGCCGGAGGGCCATCCAGCTGTAGGGGCTCCGGAAGTTGAAGTAGAGACGGGGTTGTCGGGGGCGACGGGTCATCCGGCGGGGCATTCAACGGCCTTTCATCCGGCGGCCTTCCTCAGGAATTCGACGACGTCCTCCGCCACGGGACCGGCCCGCTCCACGTGGAAGCAGTGCCCGTAGCCCGCCCGGTGCGCGACGGTCGCCCGTGGCATGGCCGAGGCCAGGGCGAGGGCACGGGCTCCGGCGAGCGCCGGATCCCGCTCCCCGGCGAGCACGAGGGCCGGCGGGGCGTCGCCCGCCAGGTCGAGTTCGGCGGTGCGGGTGAAGTGGCCGAAGAGCGTGCGCAGTCCGTGCTGCCCCACCCGTTCGAGGGCGATGTCCACCATCGACGCGAACAGTGCCGGATCGAGCCGTGCGGCCCGCTCGCCGAGGGCGACACGCATGCCGTCGCCGACCGCGTAGCGGAACGCGGCGCAGAACTCCTCGTACAGCCGCCGGTCCACGGGCCCGGCCGACGCGCGGAAGAAGGGGGCGAACAGCACGGCGGGCACGGTGCCTCGATGCGCACCGATGCACTCCAGAACGGCATTGGCGCCCAGCGAGTGGCCCAGCAGCGCGGCCGGCTGCTCGTCGAGAGCGGCCAGGGTGCGCTGCAGCCACGCACCGGCGGAGCCGTGGCGCACCCAGGCGTAGTCGTTGCCGGCCCGCCAGGGCAGGTCGAGCGCGAGCACGCGGTGGTGCTCCCGCAACTTCCGGGCCAGCGGCCGCCATTCCTGCCAGCTGCCCTCCGCCCCGTGCACGGCGACCAGCACGGGTCCGCTGCCCGGGAGCAGGTGACCGGCGACGGGGGCCGGCGGCTCACCCGGCATGGCCGCGCCGGGTCCGGCTGAAGCCGCGCAGGACGGCTGCACCGACCGCACCGCCGGACGACACGGAGGTCACCACGCTCGTACGGCCGTCCAGGGCGGGGTCGTTGCGGTGCAGCGCGAGCAGGGCGGCGAGCTGGAACATGCCCGCGGCGGCGTGGCACTCACCGACCAGTTCCTTGATCCGCAGCCGGTGCGTCCCCGGCCCCAGCACGGCGTCGACGCCGGCCTGCTCGGCCGCGTCCAGGTGCGGGATCCCGCGCTCGCCGGTGGCCACGAACCGTACCTCGTCGGCGTGCACGCCGGCCTGCCGCAGCGCACGGTCGATGCAGTCCGCCAGCCCCTTGCCCGGGTCCGGGGACCCGCCGGGAGGGGCGAACCGGCCGAACGCGACCGCCGGCAGCTCGGCATCGGCGCTCCGGCCGGATGCGCGCACCCGCTCGGCGTCCTCGGCCACCAGGACCACCGCGCCCTCGCCCAGCGGCGCCCGGCCGGGCTCGGAGCCGTACAGGCGCTCGTCGCCCCAGGCCATGTGGGGGCTGAACTCCTCCACTGCACCGACGAGCAGGGCGTCGGCATGGCCGCGGGCCATGAGCGTCCGGCCGTACCGCAGCGCGTCGATCCCGGCGAGCTGGCCGCCGGCGACGGTGGCGTTGACCCCGTGGAGCCGGTGCCAGACCGCGCAGCGGCTCGCCGCGGAGTTCATCACGGCCGTCGGGAAGAGCATCGGGTCGACCAGGTAGGGCCGGTCCTGGGTGAGGGTGTCCCGGTCGTACGCGCTGGTGGCCCGGATGCTGCCGGCCGTGGTGCCGAGGACGACGCCCGTGGTGCGGCGGTTGTCGTCGCCGAGCTCCAGGTCGGTGTCGGCCAGGGCGAGCCGGGCCGCGACGACCGCCAGGGCGGTGCTGCGGTCGAGGTAGCCGGTTCCCTTGCGGCCCAGGTGGTCGCGGGCGCGGAAGCCGGGCATGGCGCACGCGGTGTGCCGCGGCAGCTCCCCGCCGTCGAACATGCCGCGGACGTCGACGAGTCCGCTGCGGCCCGCACGGACGGCCGCGGCGAAGGCGTCGGCGCCGGTCCCCAGGGAGGACAGCGCGCTCCACCCCGTGACGACCGGCGGCGCGCCCCGGTCCGGCGTCATGTCGCCCGCCCGAAGAGGGTGATGGCGTTGTTGCCGCCGAAGGCGAAGCCGTTGTTCTGCACCACGCGTACGTCCGCGGGGCGCGCCCGGCCGGGCACCGGGTCGACGGGCACGAGGGCGGGGTCGGGTTCGGTGACGTTGATGGTGGGCGGCAGAAAGCCCTGCGTGAGGACCAGGACGGCCGCGATCGCGCCGAAGCCGCTGGCGGCTCCCATGGTGTGGCCGAGCATCGACTTGATGGAGCTCATCGGCGGCGGACTTGCGCCGAACACCTCGCGCACCGCGGTGACTTCGGCGAGGTCGTTGGCCGGCGTCCCGGTGCCGTGCGCGCAGATGTAGCCGACATCGGCGGGCGTGATGCCGGCGTTGCGGTGCGCGCGGCGCATGCAGTCGGCGATGCCCGCGGGGTCGGGGGCCACCGGGTGGCCGGCGTCGCAGCTGAGGCCGTAGCCCAGCACCTCGGCGTGGATGCGGGCGCCCCGGGCCCGGGCGGTCTCCGGGGTCTCCAGGAGCAGTGCGCTGCCGCCCTCGCCGGTCAGCGTGCCGGAACGGTTGCGGTCGAAGGGGGCGCAGGCGTGCTCCGCCAGGGCACCGACCCGGTAGAAGCCCGCATGGGCCCAGCGCACGGTGGAGTCGGCGCCGCCGGCCACCATGTAGTCCGTCTCGCCCGAGGCGATGAGGTCGTAGGCGTAGCCGATCGCGTAGTTGCTCGCGGCGCACGCGGCCGACAGCGTCATCGCCTCGCCGGTGAAGCCCAGTTCGCAGCTGACCGCCGCGGCGATCCGGGACGGGGGACACTGCCGCACGTCCTCCGGCGACAGGGCCGGCATCCCCTCGGCCACCCACTGCTCCGTCAGCCCTTGCAGTACGCGCGACTCGCCGCTGGTGGTCCCGATGACGCAGCCGGCACGCTCCGGGGGCACGGTTGCGGGATCCAGTCCCGCGTCCTCGACCGCGAGGCGGGCGGCCACGGCGGCGAACAGGCTGGTGCGGCCCCACTCCCGGGGGTCCAGGACGCGCAGCACCGCGCCCGGGACGAAGTCGCGCACCTCCCCGGCCATGACGTAGGGAAAGCCCGTGGTGTCGAAGCTGGTGACCGGGGAGATCCCGCTGCGCCCCACGCGCAGGGACGCGCCGAACGCGGCGATGCCCGTGCCGATGCTGGACACCGGGCCCAAACCGGTGATCACGACGCGGCGGTCCATGCGTCAGTCGTGCCAGTGGGCGTACTTCGCCACCACGTCGTACAGCGCGCTCAGACTCGCCATGTTCGGCAGCTCCGACTGCGGCAGTTCGATCCGGTACTTCTTCTCGACGCGGGAGAGCAGCTCGATGGCGCGCAGCGAGTCGGAGTCGTGTTCCTCGGTGAACAGACCCGTGTCGCTGATCTCCTCGGGCTCGACCTCGAGGACTTCGGCGGCCATCTCGCGAAGCTCTTCCCAGTGCGGCCGTGTTGCCTGGGTCATCTCTTCCTCCGGTGAGGTGGGGCAGTCACGAGGGGGCTGTTCTCACAGGACCATGCCGCCGTCGACCTGGAGCACCTGTCCGGTGATGTAGCCGGCCCGGTCGGAAGCGAGGAAGGCGACCGCCTCGGCGACCTCCTGCGCGCTGCCGAAGCGTCCCAGCCCGATGCTCTCCAGCGCCTGGCGGCGGGCCTTCTCGGGCAGGGGTGCCGTCATGTCGGTCTCGACGAGGCCGGGCGCCACGACATTGACCCGCACGCCGTAGGGTGCGAGTTCCTTCGCCAGGGTGGCGCTCAACCCGATGATTCCGGCTTTGGCCGCCGCATAGTTGGCCTGTGTGGCATGGCCGCGCACACCGACCACCGAGGAGACGTTGACGATCACTCCGCTTCTGCGCTTCATGAACTCGAATGCGAGGGACCGGCAGAAGTTGTAGGTGCCGGTGAGGTTGGTCTCCAGCACATTCACCCAGTCCGCGTGCGGCATGAGGACGATGGGGTTGTCCCGTACGATTCCGGCGCAGTTGACCAGCAGGCCGGGCTTTCCCAGCTCCGCCTTCGCCTTTTCCAGGAACGCGCTCACCTCCGCGGGATTCCCCACGTCGCAGGGCGCGTGCACGCACTGCACCCCGAGCTCGCGCACGGCTTCGGCGGTCCGCTCGGCGGCAGCGGTGTCCGACCGGTAGCAGAAGGCCACCGGCACCCCTTCGCCGGCCAGCCGCAGCACGATCGCCCGGCCGATGCCGCGGGATCCGCCCGTGACGACTGCCAACTGGTCGGCTGTCATTGGCCCTCCCCCCTCACGGCCTCGCTGCCCGTCAAGGCTGCCCGGGGGCCGCGGGCCCTGCAATAGCTGGTTCTTGCCATGCAGAAACCTTCGAGATCCTCTTGGGCTGCCGATACGGTGAACCGCCGGCGCGATCATCTCTCCCGCATCGCCATTCCCGCATTCCTGCATTTCTGAAAAGCGCATCCAGAACGGCGGACTTCCAGTTCCACGGGACATCTTGACGATGCACCGAACGTCTCACTACGGTCCATCCCCGTGGTACGGCGAAGGCGAATGGCCCTGTTCATTCAATTCTCCGGACCGCACAGTTTCCCTGGACCACTCACACGGGAGGGAGGGTAACCGTGAATATCTCCACCGAGATCAGGATCGAGGACCGCAAGGGCCAGAGCACCGAGTCGGCGCCGGACGTCGTCGTACCGGGTGCCGGTTCCACTGCGGCCGCGGTTCGCGCGCGCTGACCAAGAGAGCTGGACGTGCGGGGCCGGGCGGGCCGCGGCCCGCCCGGCCCCGCACTGCCTCTACGCCGACCGGATGAGGATGCCCACCGTGGACCCAGGCAACGCCGGTACCGGACTGCGCAACAGCGCCGTCTACCACAGCGAGTCACGCACCCTCGGCCCGCAGCCCTCGGCGGCCGGCCTGCGGACCCACAGCGACCGGTTCACCGGCCTGACGAGCGGCGAATTCCCGCGCATCGCCGAGGAGTTCCTCGTCGCCGGCCGCAATCGCCGCTGGGACCGCGAAAGCCAGCTGTCGATCTCCCACTACTTCGACGACCCCATGGTCCTCGCGGTCTCCTGTGCCGACCACGAACCCGAGGACCGCATCGGCGCAATCCCTCTGCCCTCCCCGGAACGGCCCGTGGACACCCCGCTGCACGACGCGGTGGCGCGGCGGCGCAGCGTCCGCGAATACACCGGCGAGCCCCTCGCGCTCACCGGTCTGGCCACCCTGCTGCGCCATGCGGGCGCGGTCACCGGACACGGCGAGGCCCGCCTCGCGCACGGGGAGACGGCGCGCCTGTCCTTCCGCAGCGTGGCCAGCGCAGGTGGTCTGTACCCGGTGGAACTCTGGCTGGCCGCCCTGCGCGTGAGAGGCCTGGAACGAGCGCTCTATCGCTTCCTGCCTGCCGAGGACGCCCTGGCCCGCCAGGACCTGCCGACAGGAGTGGAGGGTCTGCTCGCAGCAGCGGACACGGGAGCCGCCACCGTCGCGCTCGACCGGGCGGCCGCCCTGCTGCTCTTCGTCGCCCAGCCCTGGCGCTCCATGCGCAAGTACGGCCCGCGGGGCATGCGGCACGTCTTCCACGAGACCGGGGCGATGGCCCACGCCGTGCACCTGACGGCGGCCGCCCTCGGGATCGGCACCACCGACTTCTCCAGCTTCTACGACGACGAGGCCCACGAGGCCCTGGGACTCGACGGCGTCTACCGCACCCTGACGCACGTCGTCGTCGCGGGCGACGCGGCCGAGGACCAGTGACCGGCGGGGCCGGCGAGGGGAGCCAGACCATGGGCAACGGGACAGTGCGGATCAAGCGGTCGCTGACGGTCGTCGGCCACAGTCCCGACGTGGTGGAGCTGCGCAGCGGCGTGTGGAACAAACGCTCGTACACGCTCACCGACGACTCCGGCTCGGGCAAGCTCCTCACCCTCGTCCGCAGCCTCGACGGCTCGGTCACCTCGCGCGAACTCGCCAAGCGTGAGGGCGTGTCCCGGGCCGAGGTGGAGTCGCTCGTCGACCACCTGCTCTCACTGGGCGCCGTCGAGAGCGCACCACAGAGCGCGCTCGACGCCTACGTGGACACCATCGGCGCCCTGCGCCTGGCCACCGGCCCCGGCACCAAACTGCCGCAGAGCGTGCTGCTCCTGGGCGACCCCGGAATCACCGCAACCCTCGCGGCGCATCTCGACGGGATTGCGGGCGGCCGGGTGCTCGTCGGGCGCGACGACGAACCGGCGGTCGCCGCGCTGGCGTCGGCCGGCCCGGACGTCCTCGGGGACGAGCTGGCGCTCGCCGAGTTCGCGGAGGCCTTCGAACCGTGGCGCGAACACCTGGTGATCGTGGCCGACACGGTGATCCACCCGGTGCGCCTGACGCTGCTGAGCCGGCTCTCGGGGCGGCTGGGCTTCCCCTGGCTGCACGCGGCCGTCGACGGCCCGTTCGTCCTCGTCGGCCCGACCTTCGTGCCCGGCCGCTCGGCCTGCTACGAGTGCTTCGAGACCCGGGTGACCATGAACCTCCGTGAGAACGCCAGTTATCTGCGCTACAAGGAGGCGCTCGCCGAGGGAGCGGTACGGCACGGCACACCCGCCGTCCTCGGCCCCCTCAAGGGCCTGCTGGCCTGCCACACGGCCCTGGAGGCCACCAACTACCTGGCCACCGGGGCCACGTTCACCATCGAGAAGGTGCTCGGCATCCACGTGCCCACCATGGAGATCGCCTACCACGAAGTGCTCCGGCTGCCCGGCTGCCCGGGCTGCGGCTCCGTCGCCGGACGCGACGACACCACCGTGCACTTCGACGCGAGGGCGTGGCTCGATGACACCGACGACTGAGACCGTTGTCCACCGGCACCCCGACGAGCGGACCGCCGCACTGCAACGCCGGATGTACAGCCCGCTGTGCGGCCTGCTGACCTCCGTCGGCGGCCTCCTGCGCACGCGCCGGGCCCCCGGCTTCTTCCTCGAAGGCGCCGAACTGACCGGCGTCCACGTCCTGGAGGGCCTGCCCGCCCCGAAGCCGAACGCCTATCACATCGGCGGATTCGGCATCCAGCCCTTCGAAAGCCGCATCCGCGTGCTGGGCGAGGCGATCGAACGCTACGCGGGCCACGCCGCCGCCTTCGGCGGCACGTTCACCGTCCGGCACGCCTCGTACACCGAACTCGCCGCCGCCGGCGAGCCCGTCCTGCCGCCGGAGGCGTTCGGCGTCTTCCTGCCCGGCCAGTACGAGCGCCCCGGCTTCCCCTTCGAACCCTTCGACCCGGACCGGCCGCTGGGCTGGCTGCTGCTGCCCTCTCTGAGCGGCGGAGACGATGAACGCGCCTGGATCCCCGCCCAGTTCTTCCTCCTCGGCTACGTCCCCCGCCAGGACGAGCCATGGCTGCAGTCGGCGGTCACCACCGGCACCGGCGCGCACACCAGCGGGCCGAACGCCCTGCGCAGCGCGCTGGAGGAGCTCGTCCAGGTCGACGCCGCGCTCGGCCACTGGTACGGCACGGGCACGGGCGTAAGGATCCTGCCCGACGCCCGGACCCGGCAGCTCGACGCCATCATCGCCCGGCGCTGCGCGGGCCGGCCCCGGCCGGAGTTCCACCTGCTGCCCTCCGCCGACCTGCCGGGCCTGTGCGTCGCCTGCATCCTGCGCGCCACACCCGGCGCGGTCCCGGCCGTGGCGGTCGGGCTCGGCAGCGGGGGGCGGCTCCAGCGGGTGATGTACCAGGCGCTGCTGGAAGCAGTGGGCGTGCAGTCGTTCGCGGCATGGACGTACGTCAGCGAAGGCCGGGAAGAGGGCAGGGACGGGGACAAGGACATCTACGACCTCGAAGGCAACGTGGCCCGCTACGCCGCGCCGCAGGGGGCGGATACGGTCGAGAAACGCTTCGCCCAGTCGACGGCCGCACCGGCCGGCAGTCTCCCGCCGGACGACGAACGCCCCGACCGCGAACGGCTGAAGGACATCGTCACGGCATTCCGCAACACCGGCAAACGGCTCTACCACGCGGACCTCACCACGGTCGACATCCGCCAACTCGGCTTCGCCGCCCACCGCGTGTGGTCGCCGGACACCCTCAGCCTCTGCTTCCCCGGCGCCCCGCCCGCCGCGCACCGCCGTTTCGCGGACTACGGCGGGTTCGCCGACCGCGGCCCGCACCCGTACCCCTGACCCGCGGACAAGAGCGGACAAGAGCGGAGGAGAAGGAAGATGGAACACGGAATCTCGCTGCTGCCGGACTGCCGGCCCGCCAGGCGCAGCGCACCCCAGTACTACGACGACGTCCTGGCGGCCGCCCGCACCGCGGACGCCGCGGGCCTGTCCTATGTCAAGATGACCGAGCACTACCTGGGCGACTACGGCGGCTACTGCCCCAGCCCGCTGACGTTCCTGGCGGCGGTCGCGGCCCAGACGTCCCGCATCCGCCTGATGACCGGCTGCGTGCTGCCGGTCTTCCACCACCCCGTCCAACTGGCCGCGCACGCCGCCATGGTGGACGCGATCAGCCACGGCCGCGTGGACATCGGCTTCGCCCGGGCCTGGCTGCCGTACGAGTTCGAGGCGTTCGGCGTGCCGATGGACACCAGCCGCGACCGCTACGTGGACACGATCCGAGCCGTCATCCAGCTGTGGACGCAGGAGAAGGCGAGCGCGGAGTCGCCGTTCTTCTCCTTCCACGACGCGACGTCCCTGCCGCCGGTCGTCCAGCGCCCGCACCCGCCGGTGTGGGGCGCAGCCGTACGCTCCCGGGAGAGCTTCGCCTGGCTGGCGGAGCAGGGTTTCGGGCTGCTGGTCACCCCCTCACCGCTGGCCAAGGATCTGGAGACCACCCAGGACCTGGTGAGGCTGTACCTGGAGACGTTCGAGGACACGCACGAGGGAACGGGCATGAAGCCGCGCGTTGCGATCTCCGTGCCGCTGCTGGTCGCCGACAGCGACCAGGAGGCCATGGACACGGCGCTGCCGCTGTTGCGCGAGTACATCGACGTGATGGCGGAGGCGGCCGGCTCCTGGTCCAACACCTCCTCGCAGGACTATCCCGGTTACGCCAACCTGCGCCGGTCCTTCGACCTGGTGACGGACGCCGAGTTGGAATACGGCGGCACTCACGTCGTGGGCTCGCCCAAGGCAGCGGTCGAGCGCATCCACTGGCTGCGCGAGAGCCTGAACGCGGATGTATGCCTGTGGAACGTGGACTTCGGGGGCCAGGACGGAACGGTCATGCAGCGCAGTCTTCGCACGTTCATCGACAAGGTGCTGCCCCACGTGCCGTGAACCGAATTCGACGGGGGACCCCGCAGGAACGCACGGTCGTCGGAACCGGCCACTGGCCGCACGAGCTCCGCGCAGCGGTGGAGGACGCCCTGCGCGCCTGCCTCGCCGAGGTCGACGCGGACCACTTGGCCGGGCACCCGGAGTCCTTCGCCCGGCTCACCGGCGCCCAGACCGACCCCTGGCTGCTGCTGGGCACCGGCCTGACGGACGGCCAGGCCGTCGCGGTGGCGGACTCCGCCTGCTCGGCCGTCCCCGCCTGCCGGATCGCCGTACTGGGCCCGCCGGGCGACGAGGCCCGCACCGAACGCTGGATGCGCCGCGGCTGCGACGTCTACCTGGCCGAGGGCATCAGCGCCGACCGCCTCACGACGGCCCTCACCGTGGCGTCCTCGGGCCTCCTGGTCATCGACCGCCACTGCCGCCGCAGTCCCGCTGCCCGCTCCCACGGCCTGAGCAGACGCGAACGCCAGGTGCTCGCCCTGCTGTGCGCGGGGCTCAGCAACGCCGACATGGCCGCGTCCCTGCATGTCAGCCGGCGCACGGTGGAGTTCCACCTGACGCGGATCTTCGGGAAGTTGGGGGTGACGAACCGCGTGGAGGCGGCGCTGCGGGCGTACGAGGCGGAGTGGTGATCAGGGTGTACATCGTCACCGCTGGGCCGTTGGTCACACGGTTGGTCACGCCACTGCCCGGGAAACAGAAAAACCCCAGATCAACTGGGGTCTCTGCTGGTGTCCGAGGGGGGACTTGAACCCCCACGCCCGATAAAGGGCACTAGCACCTCAAGCTAGCGCGTCTGCCATTCCGCCACCCGGACTCAGGTGTTTGTCTCTGCGGGGCGCTCCCCGCGGCGACATGGATAACTCTATCAAGGTTTCGGAGTGCCGTTGACCAGGCGCTTCACCGCAGACATAAGGTCTGTTTATGGGCAATGACGGACACTCCTCCGCGCCGCGGCGCGTGCCGCGTCCCCTGTCACCGTTGCGGGAGCATCTGCGGGACACGTTCTGGTTCGCGCCGACCGTCGGGCTCGCCGGGGCCGTGGTGCTGGCCTCGGGGGTGCTGGAGCTGGATCGCCTGCTGATCCGGACGCTGCAGGACGACGGGGACTACGCCGAGGTCGACGCGCTGATCAAGATCGCGAACGATGCCAAGACGATCATCAGCACCGTCGGCTCGGCCATGCTGACCTTCGTCGGTGTCGTCTTCTCGATCTCGCTCGTCGCCGTGCAGATGGCGGCCGGGCAGATGACGCCGCGCGTCGTGCGGCTGTACGTCCGCAGCCGGATCACCAAGTGCACGTTCGCGGTGTTCCTGGCGACGTTCCTGTTCACCCTGCTCGTGCAGGCCTCGTACGAGGGGAACACCGACCCGCGCACGGTGTCGACCGTGCCGTTCGTCTCCGCCGTCCTCTGTGTGCTGATGGTGCTGGTCAGCCTCGGGCTGTTCGTCGCGTACGTGAACTCCACGATCCGGCTGATGCGGGTCGCCCACGTCATCGACCGCATCATCCGCGAGTCCTTCCGCATGCTCGACCGGCACATCCGGACCGTCGTCCCGGGCGCCCCCGGTCTCCCGCCCGCCGAGGCGGAGATCCTGCACCGGGGGCGGGCCGGGGTGCTGCGCGATGTCCACATCGCCCGTCTGGTGCGGGTGGCCCGCCGGCACAGCACCGTGCTGCGGCTGATCCCGAGGGTCGGCGACTACGTGGTGCCGGGCACCCCGGTGCTCGCCGTGCACGGCGGGACGGTGCCACCGCCGCGGGCGCTCCGGTACACCGTCTCGGTCGGCGTGGAACGGACCTTCCACCAGGACCTCGGCTTCGGGCTGCGGCAGCTGTCCGACATCGCCCAGCGGGCTCTCTCCCCCGCCGTCAACGACCCCACGACGGCCGTCCAGTGCCTGGACCGCATCGTCCAGTTCCTGGCGGCCATCGCGGACCGGCCGCTCGGCATGCTGCACCACCACGACCGCAAGGGCGCCATCCGGCTCGTACAGGACCTGCCCGGCTGGACGGACCTGGTCGACCTCGGCTTCACCGAGATCCGCGGCTGCGCCACCGGGCAACCGCAGGTGACGCGCCGCCTGATCGCCGGGCTGGACGACCTGCTGCACCTGGCGCCCGAGGAGCGCCGCCCGCCGCTCGAACGGCACCGCGCGCTGCTCACGCAGGCAGTGGAGCGGGCGGTGCCTGCGGCCGCCGAACGTGATTTCGCGGTGCTGCCGGACCGACAGGGGATCGGCTGAGCCGGCGAGTTGCCTCACGGCATCGACCTCACGGCATCAAGTGGTACTCCGGGAAGTTCCCCGGCACCCGCTCCTCCCCCGGCCCCTCCGTCACCGCCCGTACCAGCAGCTCCCCTCCTACGAACGCGCCCCGCCACGACGCCCCGAAGCCGCCGAAGAGCTCCTCGCGGTCGCCGCGCGAACGCGGCACGCCGCGGCCCACCTTGAAGGCGCGGATCTGCGGGGCGAGGCGCTCGTGCACCGCAGGGTCGTCACACGACAACGTCGCCACCAGCGCACCGTTGCTCGCGTTCATCGCAGCGAGCAGCTCGGCCTCGGTGTCGACGAGGACGATCGTGTCGACGGGCCCGAACGGTTCCGCGTGATGGAGCGGCGACGCCGGAGGCGGGTTGAGGAGAGTGACCGGTGCGACGTAGGCCCGGGTGTCCTGACCGGGCAGGAAGCAGCTCGCGTCGAGCGTGCCTCGGTGCAGCGGAACGGCACCGCGGTCCACCGCCTCGTCGACCTGGGCCCTCAGTTCCTCCGCCTTGGCCGCGTTGATGAGCGGCCCGAAGTCCAGCTCGGGCAGCGCGTCCGCCGGGTCGGCGACCGCCAGCGGATGACCGAGGCGCACCGACCGCACGGCAGGCAGGTACACCGCCAGGAACTCCGCGAACGCGCTGCGCTGCACGACGAACCGCGGGTAGGCCGTGCAGCGCTGCTTCGCGTAGTCGAACGTCTTGCGGATCTGTGGGGCGAGGGAGTCCCAGGCGGAGAACTCCCAGATGCCCCAGGCATTGAGGCCCTCCTGTTCCAGGATGTGCCGCTTGCCGAGGTCGGCGACGGCGGTCGCCACGCGGGCGCCCGTGTCGCGTCCGCCGACGAACGACACACAGCCGATCTCCGGGGCCCGCACGAGCGCCTCGGAGAGCTCTCCGCCGCTCCCGCTCACCAGGGTCAGCGGCAGGCCCTCCCTGGCGATGAGGGCGGCCGCCAGCGTCAGACACGACAGACCGCCGTCGGTGGGCGTCTTGGCGATGGCCGCATTGCCGGCCAGCATCTGGACGAGCACGGCGTGGACGAGCACGCTCATCGGGTAGTTCCAGCTGGCGATGTTGCTGACGGGGCCGGGCAGCGGGGTGCGCCCGGTGAGCATGCGGTCGATCCCGTCGGCGTACCAGCGCACGCCGTCCACGGCCCGGTCGACGTCGGCCCGGGCGAGCCGCCACGGCTTGCCGATCTCCCAGACGAGCAGCAGGGCGAGGAGGTCGCGGTGCGCGGCGAGGGCGTCGAGGGCGGCGCCCACCCGTGCCCGGCGCTCGGCGAGCGGCAGGTCGCGCCAGGCGCGGTGCTGGTCCAGGGAGGCCCGTACGGCGTGCCGGGCGGTGCCCCGGTCGAGGCGGGGCGGGCCCGGGATCGGGGTGCCGTCGACGGGGGTCGCGGCGGGCAGCGGACGGCCGTCCAGCTGCCAGGCGCCGTTCCAGAGGTTGAGGACGCGGTCCTCCCGGAAGGCCTCCGGGGCGACGGCCCGGCATCGCTGCCAGGCGGTGTCCCATTCGGTGCCGGGTTTCAGAACGCGCGGAAGGGTGGATGCCATCACGGATCTCCGCTCTCGGTGCACGATCGGGGCGATATCCAGGGCGGTATCGGGGCGTTCGGAGCGTTCGGAGCGTTCGGGCAGGGAAGGCGGCGCTGCGGTGTCCACTGCTGTCACCACTTGCTACCGAACGGTAGCCCTGGTGCGGCCGGCAGGAAGGGTGCCCGCTGCCAATGAGGCCCAGGTCACGTGAGACGGTTCTCCACGACACTGCCTTCCAACGCGCACCAGGACTGATCGACACATGGGACGGGTCACCGAACGACGCCGCGTCATCCGCATCCGGGACGGGGCCGCGACCGTCCGGCCCGACACTCTCGTCGCCGAGGAGCCCCTGGAGATCCGGCTGAACGGCAAGCCCCTCGCCATCACCATGCGCACACCGGGCGACGACTTCGCGCTCGCCGCCGGTTTCCTCGTCAGCGAGGGCGTCCTGGGCAGCGCCGGGGACCTGGCGAACATCGTCTACTGCGCCGGTGCGACGGAGGACGGCAGCAACACGTACAACGTCGTCGACGTCCGCCTCGCCCCCGGCGTCCCCGTCCCCGACATCACGCTCGAGCGCAACGTCTACACCACGTCCTCCTGCGGCCTGTGCGGCAAGGCGAGTCTGGACGCCGTCCGCACCACCGCCCGCTGGCCCGTGGCCGACGGCCCGGCGCCGATGCGTCTGACGCCCGGTCTGCTGGCCGAACTGCCCGATCGGCTGCGCGAGGCGCAACGCGTCTTCGACCGCACGGGCGGCCTGCACGCCGCCGCACTGTTCTCGCCGGAGGGCGAACTGCTGGACGTGCGCGAGGACGTGGGCCGGCACAACGCGGTCGACAAGCTCGTCGGCCGCGCCCTCCAGCAGGGCCTGCTGCCCCTGTCCGGCACCGTACTTGTCGTCTCCGGCCGCGCCTCGTTCGAGCTGGCGCAGAAGGCGGTCATGGCGGGCATCCCGGTGCTCGCCGCGGTGTCGGCACCGTCCTCGCTGGCCGTCGACCTGGCTGCGGAGGCGGGGATGACGCTGGTGGGCTTTCTGCGGGGGGCGTCGATGAACGTGTACGCCGGTGAAGGACGCATTGCCCTAGGGTGAGTTCGGGCCCGGCTCCGAGCCGGCGCAAGGGGGAGGGAGCAGCATGGCGCCGAGACAGTTGCCGCCGTTGCCGCAGTACCGGCGCGACGCCGTCACACGGCGGCTGTGCGCGACGACGCATCTCGACGAGAGCTTCGCACGCGACGTGCGGCGGGAGTTCACGGCCGACCGGCTCAAGGCGAACGGTCTGCCGCTCGGTGTGAACCTCGTCGCGCTGGTGCGTCACGCCGAAGCGGCCTGGCGGCGGCTGGAGTTGCGGGACAGGCATCTCTCGTTCGTCCTGTGCGGTGTGGCCGGCGCGCTGCTCGGAGCCGTGGCGAGCCTCGGCCAGGGGTCGTCCGCCGGTGTCCTGGGCTTCCTGCTCCTGCTCGTCGCCCTCTTCTGCTGCGGGGCCGTGCTCGTCTGCCGGGCCGAGCATCAGGCACGGCAGGCCGCACTGGAGGTGTACCGGGGGTCGCGCAAGTCCGCCGACCTGGCACCGCCCGTGGCGGCCGAAGTGGAGGACCGGCTGCGTGAGTTGCGGCGTGCGAACGTCCTGCCGTACGACGCGTCCTTCGAGTCGACGAACCCCTTCGTCGGCAGCGGCCGGAAAATCAAGGAAGTCGTCTGGGAGTCCATCGACATCAGCCGTGCCGCGGACTCGCCGACAGGCGGCAAGCTGACCGCCAAGCCCTTCGACGCCGTCGACCTCCACACCTATGTGGCCGAGGAGATGGCGGACATCGTCGGTCTGGAGGGACTGAGGGCACAGAACCGGCTGTATGTGAACGGTCTGAGTGCTCTGCATCTGCCCGATCTGCTGCCCGACCGGCTGCAACGGCCCGCCGTGCGCGTCCCGCGGCAGTACGTGCAGTCCGCCGTGGTGCAGTCGGGCGCGGGCATGCGCACCTATCTGAGCCTGGAGATGGTGGGCGAGGGCGGCAGAATCGTGGTGTCCATGCATCTGCGGGCCCGCCTGCTGCACCCCCGGCTGTCCTGGGAAGTGGCCGCCTATGTGCTGCCTCCCTTGCAACACCGGTTCGGCACCGTCGGGTTCCTCCCCCTGGGGGGCTTCGAGTACTGGTGGAGCCTGCTGCGGTTCGGCATGGCGCACACCTGGCGCGGCGTGTGGGGCGCCCCCGGCCGGGCCGCCCGCCGGCGCGGCGACCAGGCCCGGTACGCCCGCGAGCTGGAGAAGACGCGCAGGAGCATCACCAAGCAGCATCTGGCCTACGACTACGGTGCCACCGACAGCCTGCGCAACCACTGCTCCGACTGGGGCGCCATGGGACACACGGAACGGACGGACTCCCGGGACACCTTCCTGCGTCTTCAACAGGGCGTGCTGATCGCCACGGAGCGCTTCCTGCAGGACCACAACATCGACACCGGCGACTTCGACCGTGCGCAGCAGGTGATCGCCACTCAGACGTACAACATCTCCGGTGACATCACCGGCAACGCCAACATCGGTTCCAACGGGCAGATCAACACCTACGGCCAGCCGGGTGCGGCGCAGGGCGGAAACTGAGCAACCGGGCAGCCGGGCAAGCGAGAAGGAGTTCCATGAGCACCTACAACTTCCACGGCGACATCACAGGGCCGGGCAACTTCGGCGACAACGGCAGGATAGAGATCCACCACGGCCAGTCCCCGGCCGAGACGCTCCGGCTGGCCGGTGAGCTCGTACGCCTGCTGCGCGTGGAACACCCCGAACTCGCCGGACCCGCCGGTCTGGTGCAGGGCGAGCTGGTGCGCGCGGACGAGGAGCGGCGGCCCGTCGACCGGGGGCGGGTCCGCAAGTGGCTGGAACTGATCACCACGGGGGCGGCGGCGGGAAGCGGTTCGCTCGCCCTGGTCCAGGACCTGGGCCGCGCTCTGGGGATGTGAGCGCGGCCCGCGGGCTCACTCGGCGTGCACCACGGCCCGGGCGCCGCCCAGGTCGACCTCCAGCCCGGACCGCAGCGGGACGGTCTGTCCGGGTGCCACGTCCTGGACGGTGCCGTCGGAGCGGCGGGCCCTCCAGGTGGTCGTGGAACGGTTGGCCAGGCCGAAGCGGCCGGGTTTCGCGGGGTGTTCGACGAGTTCGGCGACGAGCGTGCCGTCGCCGTAGTCGTGCCGCGCGGGTTCGTCCAGCAGGTGGTGCGCGTGCACCCGTGCCGCACGGCGCAGTCGCAGGTGCCGCTCGGCGTGCAGCACGGCCGTGGTGATCACGAGCCGGGGCGGCAGGATCAGCGTGCTGCGGCACGACCAGCAGGCGCGGGCGTTGGTGGAACGGGGCTCGGTCATGTTCTGCCGGCCGCAGTCGGCGCAGTCGACGATGGTGTCGCGGACCTGGCGCAGGGCGTCGCGCCACTGCGACTCGCGCACCCGGCGGGACGCGTCGCGCAGCCCCTCGGTGAAGTTCTTCACGAACAGCTCGCTCAGGACCGGAGGCACCACCTTCCAGGTGGCCAGAACAGTGGTCTGCTCGTCCGGATCCGGCTCGTTGCTCTTGTCGACGGGGTCGAAGACGAAGACCGGGTTCTTGCCGTACAGCCGCTTCTCGGCGGCCTCGTCCAGGCAGCGGATGGCCAGCTCCGCCTTGCCCTTGAGCGGGTGGTGGTTCATGAGCAGCATGAACAACAGGACGGAGAGCGAGTGCAGGTCCGTCTGGGTGCCGGGTATGGCGCCCGGTTCGCCCCGCACCAGCTCCGGTGCCATGAACTCCATGGTTCCCGAGATCCCGCTGGCCTCTCCCTCGACCACGGCGTTGTCGTTGTCGCAGACGAGGACGTCGCCGTTGGCGGGGTCGAAGAAGATGTTGCCCCAGGAGATGTCGCGGTAGGCGATGCCGCGGGAGTGCAGGGCCTGGTAGGCCTCGACCATGTTCAGGCCCGCGGTCACCAGGGCGACGGGCGTGGTGCGCAACTGGCGCCGGAAGAGCGCCGGGAGGCCCTTGAACCGGTCGGGGCGGATGTCCATGAGGTAGCCGAATCCGCCGGCTCCGTCGGTGACGAACGCATGGGGCCACAGGAAGCGGTCGTCGTCGAAGTCCCGGCTGACCAGCTCCTCCACGATCTTGCGCTGCTCGGGAGTGGCGCAGCTCGGGTAGTACCACTTGAGCGCCTTCTCGCCGGACGGCGTGGTGACGCGGTGGACCTCGCCCTGGCCGCCCGCTCCCAGCATCCCGGCGACCACGATCTCGTCGCCCGTGTCGGTCGTGAGGCGGTCGCCGTTGTCGAGCATGCCGGACATCAGTCGTTCTCCGTTTCTCGGTCCTGCGACCCGTCCTCGGACGGGTCCGGGTCGTCCGGCCGCCGCCACACGGCGGCCACGGTGGTGTCGTCGCCCGAGTACGTGCTCGCCCGGGCCAGCCATCCGGGAAGCGCAGCACCGATCGCCTCGGGGCCCTCGGCCGCCAGGCGTTCGCTCACCTCCCGGACGAACCGGACGAACCCGTCCTGTGCCGCGAAGCTCTTGGACAGCCCGTCGGTCGACAGCATCAGCAGCCTCGGCAGCCGCCCCGGATCGGACACCGGCGCCCAGTGCACACGCATCAGGTCCCACGCCTGACGGCTGCACAGGGACTCCGTCTCGTCACCGAGTTCCGGTTCGGACGGGGCGAGCGGCGCACTGATCGTGCCGTCGGCCTCGACGAGCATCAGGTCGCCGTCGCCGAGCTGCCAGGCGACCACCAGGCCGGGCACGCAGACCGCGCCGAGGAGTGTGGTGCCGTACGGCAGCAGCTCGTCGCCCCGGGTCACACCGGCCAGCGGATGGTCCTTGAGGTGCCGGTGCACCTCGTCCTGCCAGTCGCGTACGACCTCGCGGGGCACCCGACGGCAGGCGTCGTGACGCAACTGCCGCAGGTTTCCCGGCGTTTCCCCGGCGCGTGCGGCGAACTCGCGCGCGCAGCGCATGAAGATGTCGACCGCGAAGCGTGCACCGAGTCCGCTGCGCGAGTGGACCGCCGAGCCGTGTCCGTCGGCGACGGCAAGTACGAGGTTGCCCTCCGCCGTGCCTTCTGCGTCGTACCAGTCCTGGTTACCCGCTTTGCCCGGGCCCTGGACCGACTCCCGGAAGATCCTCCAGTGCGGCACGCTCACCACACGTCGTCGTCATCGTGATCCTGGAGCTTGGGCGGCGCGAAGGCGGGGCCGAGCTGTTTGGTGGCCGCGCCGCCCGCGACGGGCTGCGAGGCCGCCTTGACCGCCGCCGTGGAGGCCCAGCGGATGGCCGCCGCCAGCTGCTTGGGGCTGTTGGCGTCCAGCACGGGGAGCTCGGGGTTGCCGAGGAACTCCTGGAGGACGCCGCGGTCGGCGTCGGCCCCGATGGCGATGGCGACCCGCACGGCCTTCTTGCCCCACGGCGTCGCGTCGATGGCCTTCAGACCGTCGCGCCACTCGTCCAGCGGCTGGCCGTCCGAGACCAGGCACAGCACCGGCTTGAGCGCCCGCTGCGGCATGGGCGGCGTCTCGAGCTCGCGGGCCACGAGGGACAGGGCCGCCCCGAGGTTGGTGCCGCCGTCGACCTGGATGTCC
Organism: Streptomyces morookaense; assembly: GCF_013030945.1. Taxonomy (GTDB): domain Bacteria; phylum Actinomycetota; class Actinomycetes; order Streptomycetales; family Streptomycetaceae; genus Streptomyces; species Streptomyces morookaensis. Next base: position 95,692 of record NZ_JABBXF010000001.1, read on the forward strand.
TGCCAGGTGAAGTCGTCGACGGGGACGGGCGCCGCCTGGTGCCACTGCGCGGTGCTGGAGAAGGTCAGGACCCGGATGAGGAGCTGGGCGGAAGCGTTGTCGTGCGCCACCGACTGCATCTCCGGGATCGCCTCCCGGATGGCGTAGTTGAGTGTGCCGATCTTCTCCCCGAGCATCGAGTACGAGCAGTCGAGGATCCAGATGAAGTGCACCGGGCGGCTCTCCATCGGGCCACCGGGAATATCGCTCACGCAGGCATCACTCCAACGTTCCGTTCAACAACAGCAGAAGAGACAGCACCGTCGCACCCATGAGGACGACGCATGCCGAGATGAACAGGCCCAGCACGATGCGGCGTTGCCGCGCCACATGGGCGGGTACCGGGATGGGCTTGTGGGTGGATACGGATGTCACCGTGCGCCGTCTTCTCTCCCTCACCGTCCGAGTGTTCAGACCCTATCCGCAGCAGCACGTCACGTCACGCCCTCACCGGCCCGGCCGACGCGCGCACCTCGTCGGTGAGCAACTTCCCCACCGGCAGTCCGGTTTGGGCCAGCAGCCACAGCACCGGCTCGGCTGCACGCCGCTGTTCGCCGTCCAGTGCGCCCGTCCCCGTGGCGGCGTGGGCGCTGACGGCCCAGTAGCGCGTGCGGCCGAAGCTGTGGGCCAGGCCACGGACGAGGTTGCCGAGGCCGATGCTCTCCAGCCATGCGTCGATGCGCGGGCCGGGCACGGGCAGCGAGACCAGGGTGTCCAGGACGTCCCGCTTGGTGACCACGGTGGCGACGGGGGTGCGGCTGCGCCGGCCGGTCAGCGCCTGCATCTCGCCCGCCAGCCGCTCGTACGTGGCCACAGGGCCCTCGGGAGAGGGCCGGGCGGCCACGGCCCGGTGCCCGTCCTCGCCGCCGAGCAGGGAGCGCACGCCGGGTTCGGCCAGCGCGTCGACGACCAGAACCACCCCGTCGGCATGCGCGAGGTACTGCTGCTCGCGCACCGCTCCGGCGTCGCGCAGGCTCTCGCCCATCGGGTCGTACAGGTACAGCAGCCTCCGGCGGCGGCCCCGCGAGACGAGGAGCATGACGGCACGGGGCTGCCGGCCCGTGGTGGCACGGGCCCAGCCCTGTCCGTCCAGCTGCCGTGTCAGTGCGGCGAGTTCGTCCGCGTCGTACCGGGTGGCGCACTCCATGCTCAGCAGGCCGCGCCGGTCCCACGAGGCCAGTCCGGCGACGATGGCCGCCAGCAGCATGGTCTTGCCGGACGACGTGCCGCCGACGATGGGCAGGTGCACGGTCCGCGTGGTGCCCAGTGCCCTGGGCAGCCGCTGGTCGCAGTGCGGGCACAGCGCAGCCAGCTTGGCGCGCCCGCCCGGCAGACCGGTGCGCAGCCCGTTGCCGCACGCACAGACCCGCCGCAGCACTCCGAACCGGCCCGGCCGCAGCCGCTCATGGCGCGCCGTACATGCCGGGCACTGATGGACGGGCAGGGCGATCCGCCGGTAGCAGCCGGGGTGCGGACAGGTCATCCGGACGCCGCGGACGATCCTGCCCGCGCCCTCCACGGCCCGTACGGCCAGCACCGCGAGGGCCAGAGCCGCGCACACCAGGGCGACGCCCAGCACGAGCAGTGCCACGGCCTCCGCGAGGAGGAGCCCGGCGAGGACGGCGGCCGCACCCGCTCCCGCAGCCACGCCGATCCCGATGACACGCATGACGGTCCGGGTGAACGGGCTGTCGCCCCTCGGCCCTGCAGGGGTGCAGCCCCGCAGCAGGTTGCGGGTGACACGTCCCAACCACTCGCGGACGAGCAGGTATTGGACGATGCGGACGCCGCTGAGTGCGGCGGCCCCGACGTCCTTCCACACCTGGCGGTACCAGTACGCCGGATGGGCGGGCTCCCCCGCTGCGCCAGGGGGCTCGATCCGGGGGTCCGGTGCACCGGCGTGCCAGGGACCCAGGCAGCGGCCTGTCGCGTACAGGGCCCGCCACAGGAACTCGGGGGCGGTGCGGAGGAAGATGCCGACGGCGACCAGGAAGTTGACGGCGGCGAAGGGTTTCAGCACCCACAGCAGGACGTCGGTCACCGGTGGCGCTCCTCTCCGGTCGGTTCGATGTCACCCGGACCACGGCCCGCCGCGCCGCCGTTGCGGCTGACGCTCCGGGCGCGCCAGCGGCCGGCGACGCGGCCCAGCACACCGGGGCGGTTCCAGTCCTCGAACTGCCCGGCCCAGGGCCCGCCCCGGCGGCGCAGACGCGCGAGCAGCGCTTCGACGTCCTCGGCGGGCATGCGACGTACCACGGGCCGCAGGACCGAGGTGAGCAGTCCGGTGCGGATCTCGTCCCAGGGGCCGCCGTCGCCCGGTGCGGTCTGCCATGCGGTGAAGCAGTCCGCGGCGTAGGCGGGTTCGCGGCGCATCCGGTCGGCAACACTCTCGTGGCGGGCGGCCTCGGCGTACGCGCGCAGGAAGTGCTCGTCGCCGGAGCGGACGAGGGCCAACAGCTCGCCCAGCGGCGGGTCCGCGCCCAGCAGCCGCCCGGCGAGTGCGGCGCTCACCCGCTGCTCGATGCCGGCCTCCAGCGGGAGGGCCTGGGCGCGCAGGGCGACCGCCTGCCCCGCGCAGCCGGCCCGGGCCTCGCCCCCCGCGATGTCACCGGCCAGTTCGAGCAGCAGCAGAGCCGCCCGGTGCCGGGGCTCCAGGGTCTCGCTGCAGTGCAGGAGCAGGGACTTGGCGAGCTCGGGTGCCTCCGGGTCGTCGGGCGTGCTGTCGAGGGCGGCCCGCACGAAGACCTCGTCGAGGCCTGCTGCGCGGTGCCACGCTGCCGGGAGTTCGGCGAGCAGGGTGCCGGCCTCCACCGGTCGGGGCGGGGTGTCGCCCCAGACGAGCCGGAAGGCCGTGCGGAGGACGGACGGTGTGCTCCGGTGCTCGGTGCCCGCGGTGTTCAGGAGTGCGGTGAAGAGTCCGGGGCGGTCGGCCCGCGCGAGGTCGCCCGCGGTGGCCGCGGCGGCGGCCATGCGCAGGTGGGGGTGGAACGCGAGGTCGGCGCCGGGGAGTTCGGCCGTCAGGACGCGGGAGACGGCCCGCGGGTCGCCCGTTGCGGCAGCCCGGTCGAGGATGCCGAGGACGGCGGCGGCCAGTTCGGGCCGGCCGTCCAGGGCCGCGCGTGCGGAACTCCTGTCCCTTTCCGGCCCGTCGAGAAGGGCTGTGCCGAGCCGTTCCGTGAGGGCGGGCAGGGCGGCGGTCCGGCCGGCGTCGAGCGCGTCGGCGAGGCGGAACAGGGGCAGCAGCGCGTCGAGCGGCGCTGCGGCCGCTCGCTCCAGCTCCTGGAGCAGGTCGCGCTTGAGCGGGTCCATGGCCGGCTGTGCGGCCAGCGGTGCGAACTCGTCCGCGAGACCGGCGAGTGCCGTCCATTCCCCGGCAGTGCGCTCCGTCCCACCGGCGGCGAGGCCGAGAAGCAGCGCGGTTCCGGGCGACCCGGCGGAGTGTGTGCGGGCCCGGCGTGCCGCTGCCGTGCGCCCGGCCGCGTCGAGCGCGATGCCCTCGGCAGCGGCCAGGGCGGCCAGCTGCCCGACGTCGTCCGCCGCACCGTGGTCGGTGCCCGTCCGGCTGCGTACCGCCGCTGCGACGAGTTCGGGGCGCCCGGCCAGCCACAGGCGCGCGGCGACGGCCGCCCAGGGGTCGGCCTCTTCGCGGTCTGGGCTGGAATGCCCGCCGGTGCAGTCGTGGACGCGGTAGCGGTGGTCGGACGCGAACCCGCCGGCATCCGCGTCCGGCAGGGTGCCGACGATCTGCTGCCGGGCCAGCAGAGGGCGACGGGTGTAGGTGGTGAATGTGAGCCGGTCGGCGAGTTCGGGCGGAAGGACGGAGCTTGCGACGGCGATCCAGTGCGCGATGTGCACGCTGTCGCGCTCCACGACGAGGAGCTGGGGGGCGTCGGGCGAGCGGAAGAGCGTGCGCACATCCGTCAGAAAGGGTTCGAGCCGCTCGGCCCGGGCGCGGACGAACTCCAGCAGACCGGTCCTGTCGATGTGACGGCCCGGTGTGAACTCGGCCGACCGGTCGGGCACACCGTCCTCGGGCGTGCGGTCGGCCCAGAACGGTGACTCCCACGCCTGGATGGGCAGCATGCTGCCGGGCAGTCCGCCGCCGCCGGGCAGCCGGACGGCGTGGGCGTGGAAGTTGCCGTAGCGTCCGCTGTAGTCGGTGCCGGTGTAGACCGCGCGGCAGAGCAGCCGGCTGCCGTCGGAGAGCCGGTGGTGGCTGAACGCCACGGGGAACGAGGCGAGTTCGGCGGTGCTCGGGCGGGCGGGGGCGTCGCGCGGGGGCTCGTATCCCACCAACTGCTCCACCTCTCCCAGCAGGGCGGCGGGCAGGTCGTCGCTGACCGCGGTGAAGCGGAAGCCCGAACCGTCCGGGCCCGGGGCGGCCGACGTGTAGTGCAGCTGCTGCACGGTCATGCGATGCCCGCCCCTTCCGCACGAGCGGCCCTGCCCTGCTTGCGCACCGGCAGCAGGTTCCGCCGGGCCAGCAGCCACAGCAGCGGATCCTCCACCCGGACCGGCTGCGGGCCCGACTTGGGTGCATCGGCCGGAGCATCGGGCGGAGGCGGCGCCCCGAGGGCGGACAGGCCGAAGAGCCCGACGTCGGAGAAATCGCTCTCCAACTGCCGGTGCAGCGCCCCGCCGTCCCAACTCCCCAGCAGCGAGCGCACCTCCTCGTGGACCGCCGTGCGGTCGGCGTCGTCCAGGGCGCCGCCGTGGTGGGACGCGTTGCCGTGCAGGGGCGACTGCGGGGAGAGCAGGGGACGCAGCATGTCGGTCTTGGTGAGCGCCACGGCGACGGGGGTCGACAGCCTGCCGCGCGAACCCGCCCGGCGGTGACTGCGCAGCTGACCCGCGACGTCGGCGGCGATCTGCTGCGGCGAGGTCTCCACGGGCGGCAGGGGCGGTCCGCCGGTGCCTGCGAGTTCGTCGCGGACGGAGGGCAGTTGCAAGGGGTCGACGAGCAGGATGATGCCGTCGGCGGCGGCGAGGTAGGCGGTGTAGCGGTCCATGGCCTCGGCGTTGCGCAGATCCTCGCCGGCCGCGTCGAAGAAGACCAGTGCGGTGTGCCTGCTGCCCGCGCCGAGCCGGCTGCGGGCGGGAACGCTCAGCCGGTACAGCAACGGGTCGTTGAAGCCGAGTGCCGCGGGTCTGGTGGCTCCGGGCAGCTGGAGCCTTTCGTAGAGCTCTGCGGCCGTCTCCCGGTCGCGGCGCTGCGTGTCGGCCCCCATGGCGGCCAGCGACGCCCGGTACGCGCCTCCGACACGGTGCCGCAGTTCGTTGACGAGCACGGTGACGTAGGTGCTCTTGCCGGTGGCCTTGGCACCCACCAGGGCGATGATGCGGCTGTCCTGGTCGCAGTAGTCGCTGGGCAGGTCGCTGTGGCAGCGGCGGCAGACGCGTACGGGCGTGGGGACGCCGCAGCCGGGGCAGGCCGCGCGCCCGCCGCTGCCGCGCAGGGTGCGCGGGGCGTCGAAGACCGGGCCGCGCATCCGGGCCTGCGGAGGCACCGCGGGGCCCTTGAAGTCGGCCCAGACGTCGTCGCGTTCGGGATCGCACTTGGCTCCTCCGCGGATCCCGGTGGCGGACATCAGGCAGCGGTAGCCGAGCCGGGCGGCCCGGTCCCGGGCGAAGCAGTAGGGGCAGATGACGGTCGTCATGTCAGCGCACCACCAGGTCGTTGTACGGGGGGTCTTCGAGGCGTACGGCGCGGGCGTGCGGACCGAGCAGGAAGGCACGCAGTGTGTAGGGCCGGCGGATGCCGGCGGCGGCCACCGCGGCTCCGACGTCGCGGCGCACCGGGCCGTCACTCAATTCCCGCCCGCTCACGCGCAGTACGGGTGTTCCGTCGTCGGGTGTGCGGGGCAGGGGCTCGGCCGCGGTGCGGGCGACGAGCAGGAACTCCGGGAGGTCGGGGAGCGCGCGGCCGGCTCCGCCGAGGATGCCGGCGCGGATGCTCACGCGGCGCCGGCCGGAGAACCGTCCCGCGCGTTCGACCGTGTACGCGACGGCGACGTCGGCCGGTATGTCCGCCTCCGCGGGGGCGGGCGGGAGCAGCACGTCGACGTCCGCGACGCCGAGCGGTTCGGCCTGGAAGCGTGCCACCGAAGCGGTGACGTCGAGGTGCAGCCCTTCGCGGAGGTAGGTGCTGCGGGCGATGCTGCGCTCCTGTGCCGTACCGTCCTGCCACCAGCGGACGAGGACGCGGTCCGCAGCCCGCGGCCAGTCGAAGGTCAGCCGCACCCGGCCGGGTGCGGTCCGGCGGGCCGTCAACGCCCCGACGGCTTCGGGAACATGGATCCGGACGCTCGCACCGGTGACGGCCCGCTCGCCGAGGACCGTGAGGGCGGTGACGTTCGCGGTGGTGCCGCTCGGCGGCCGGAACCCGCCCGTTCCGCAGCCCGGCCAGGGCAGTCGGGGCGGCAGGGGTCCGCCGACGGGAAGATCCTGCCCGGGCGGTGGCGGCGGCCCGGGCCACTCCACCAGGCGGACCTCCCCCTCGGTGCCGCCGGTCCAGGTCACGGCGAGGGTGCCGGGTGTGTCACCGGGCCGCACGGTCAGGGCCGTGACGGCGTCGGGCCAGGGGTGCACCGTCCGGCGTACGCGCACACCGGGCGACCGGACGTCGCGGCCGGCGGCCGTGCGGTAGACGCAGCTGATGCGGTACGTGTACGTGCCGGGCGTCAGCCCGTCGTCCCGGAAGCCGTGCGGGCCGGCGGATACTCCGGCGGCCGTCGTCCCCGGCCGGGGGCCGGTGCGGACGACTTCGACGCTCCGGGCTCCCGGTGGTGTGCGCCACGTGGCGTCGACGCGGGCACGGGCGTCGGTCAGGGCGATGTCATCGGCCTCGGGTGCGACGAGCACGTCCGCACAGACGAGGGGCAGGCCTGCGATCCGACCGCCGTCGAGCGGCAGGACGGCGTAGCGGACGCGCTCGCCGAGGGGTGCGGCGGTGTCGGTGAAGGTGAGGACGGCGGCGCTGTTCGTGCCGTCGCCGGGGGGCGGGGCCTCGGCCTCCCCTGCGGGCACGGGGGCGTGCCCGGCCGTGTGGCGCAGGATCCGCCATTTCCGGTTCCGGATGTCCGGGCCGGTGGTGTCGTGCCGGATGTCGGGCCCGGTGGTGCGGTGCCGCGTGTCGGTCCCGGCGGTGTCGTGCCGCCAGACGAGGCGGACGCCGGCCCGGCCCGGCTCCGCCTGGAGACCGCCCCGGCGACCGGTGCGGACAAGGCCGCGCAGGGCGTGCGGGTCGTCCTCGGCGGCCTGTGCCGCGCTCAAGTAGCGCTCGGCGGCGGCCGGGTCGCCGGCCCGTGCCAGGGCGTCCGCTTCGCGCAACAGGTCGTCGACGTGCCGTGCGCGGGCGTCGATGCGGGCGACGAGGCGGGCAACACGCTGATCGTGCAAGGGAGTCGGCAGCTGTGCGGCGAGGGACCGGGCATGCCGGATGCGGCGCTCGCGCCAGGCGTCCGGGAGCGTCTCGGCCGCAGCGCGCCGGGCGGCGTCGAGGCGGGGCGCCCGGCGGGCGGCGAGGGCGAGGGCCGAGGCCTCGGCGGGGTCGACCCCGAGGTCGACGGCTGCTTCGGGGCGGGGGCCGCGCGGTTCCTCGTGCAACAGGCGCAGGAGTTCGTACAGGACGATGCGGCGCAGCCCCATCGGATCGTGGGCGAGGACGGCGTCGTAGCGGGCCAGGAGCCCGGCCCGGGAAGCTGTGTCGGACGACGCCCCGGTCCGGGACAACTCGGCACCGAGCCGGGCGAGGAGAGCACGGTCGACGTGCTGCGGGCGGCCGCCCCGGCCGGGGATGCGCAGGCCGTCGAGGACGAGGAAGCGCACGGTGGGTGCGGGCCGCCCCGGAGCGGGCGGGAACAGTCCGTCGGCGGCGTGGCGCAGGCCGAGCGCGGCTTGCTGGGCGCGAAGGTCCGCATAAGCCGGAACGAGGGGCGAGACCGGCATGTCGGGAAGCGCCTGGGGCAGCCCGAGGAGATCCCCGAATTCCCGTGCCGCCATCCGCACTTGCCCCCGTGCCTCCGCCGTGTCCCGACCCTGCACGTCTCATCCCATGCACATCACATGCACACCAGGTGCACATCGCATGCGAGTCGCGTGCAAGGTGCCATCTCACCAGATCGGGGGCGCCGCCGCGGAGGTTTTCCGAGAAAGATCGTCAAGAACCCGGCACAACGTCGCCTTCGCCTTCGACGACCCGCTGGAGAAGGGCGAGGAACAGCTCTCGCTCGGCGGGCGAAAGGGCGGACAGCAGGGCCTCGTTGGCCTCGTCGCCGAGCTTGGCGAGGCGCGTGAGGCGCTTGCGCCCCTCGGGGGTGAGGGTGATGGCGTTCTTGCGGCGGTCGTTGGGGTCGGGCGCACGGGAGACGAGGTCCCGGCCCTGGAGGTCGTTGAGGATGCCGACCATGTCCTTGGGGTCGAAGCCGGTGGTGCGCCCGAGTTCGGCCTGGGCGACGGGTTCGAGGTCGGCGACGGCGGAGAGCACCGCGTGGTGCGGCATCCGCATCCCGTCGCGCGCGAGCGCCTCGGCCACGAGGCGGCGGCCGCGCGCCGAGGCGCGGTTGAGCAGCCAGCTGGGGAGGGCCTGGATCCGGTCGAGCGCGGGCGTGGGGTCCGCCGCCGCGGTCCGGGCCGCCGCCCGGGCCTCGTTCCGGGCCGGGGCCTGGGCCGCCGGCCGGGCCGCGGTCCGCCCCGGGCGCGGCGTCTTGGTGTCTGCCATGGGGTGAGCCTATCCGGAAACCATTGGAGTTCCCAACGAAGTCGTGTACGGTGGAGTCATTCATTGGAGCTCCCAACGAATTTGTGGAGGTGCTTGCCATGCGTCGCGTCCGGTATCACGAGAACGGCGGCCCCGAGGTGCTGCGCGTAGAGGAGACCGAGGTCCCCCCGCCCGGTGCGGGTGAACTGCTCGTGCGCACCGAGGCGATCGGGGTGACGCTGCCCGTCGTCCGCAAGGTGCGCGAGGGCGGATTGGCGCTGCCGGCGAGCCTGGGCGGCGAGGTCGCCGGGGAGATCGTCGCCGTCGGCCCGGATGTCACGGAGTTCGCGGTGGGCGAGCGCGTGACGGGCCTGTGCTTCGGCGACGGATACGCGGACTTCGCCCTGCTGCACACCGCGATGGCCTCGCGCATCCCCGAGGGGGCCACCCCGGCCGACGCGGTCGCGCTGGTCCGCTGCGGTCTGGTCGCCCTCGGGGCGTACGAGGCCGCGAGGCCGGCCGAGGGCGAGTCGGTGCTGGTGACGGGCGCGGCCAGCGGCGTGGGGCACTTGGCGGTGCAGCTCGCCAAGGCGCGCGGCGCGGGGCGGGTCGTGGCGGCGGTGGGCTCGCCCGCCAAGGCGGAGTTCGTACGGTCCCTGGGCGCGGACGAGGTCGTCACGTACGAGGACGCCTCCTGGGGCGAGCCGGTCGACATCGTCCTGGACGCGGTCGGCGGCGAGCTGCTCTCCCCCTGCCTGGCCGCGCTCGCGCCGGGCGGCCGGCTGGTGACCTACAGCTCGGGCGGCGGCACCCTGCAGGCGTACGACCTGCTGGTGGGCGCGAAATCCGCCATCGGTTTCCAGATGGCGCTCATAGCGCGCAACCGGCCTGCACTGATGGAGCAGTGGCGGCAGGAACTGTGGGAGCTGTTCGCGTCCGGCCGGCTACGGCCGCACGTCCACGCCGAACTGCCGCTGGAGGATGCGGCGAAGGCGCACGAGATCATCGAGTCCCGCACCAACCAGGGGAAGGTGCTACTGCGGCCCGCGTAACCCTTTGTGCTTCCTTCGACTGACGGTTGCCGAGGGTTCCTTGTGGGAGCGGAGACCGCCCCGTACGTTGACCCACCGGACACGTGGGGCCTCGCAGGCCCGTACGCGAAAGGGACGGGCCATGGCGGCGGCGTATCGTTCCACGAGCCTTCACCTGGCGTTCACCGGTCTCGGCGGTGCGTTGCTCGCCCTGATCGCCCTGCTCCCCCACGCGGCCCCGGCCGGGGCCGAGGACGCAGCCGCGAACACCGGTGCCGCGCGCGGCGGTTTCGAGGAGCGTGCGCTGTTCAAGGCGGCGCAGGATCCCGGATACGCCTGCTACCGCATCCCCGCCATCGTCACCACGACCCGCGGCACCGTGCTCGCGTTCGCCGAGGGCCGCAAGCACAACTGCGGTGACGCCACCGACATCGACATCGTCCTCAAGCGCTCCACCGACGGTGGCCGCACCTGGGGGCCGCTCCAGGTCGTCGACCCCGGCGACGGCGACACCCACGGCAACCCCGCGCCCGTCGTGGACCGGCGCACCGGTCGGATCGTGCTGGCCAGCACCTACAACGAAGGGCGCGACGACGCCGCGAACTGCGACGTGCCCTGCAACCGCACCCCGCATCTGCAATACAGCGACGACGACGGCGCCAACTGGTCGGAGCCGCGCGAACTGACCACCGCGCTGCGGCCGTCCGGCTGGAACTCCTGGTACGCCACCGGTCCCGGCCACGGCATCCAGCTCGCGCACGGCCCGCACCGCGGCCGCCTGGTGATCGGCGTCAACGCCGAGAGCCACGACGGCGTCCACACATCCGCCAACCACGCCGCCCTCGCCCTGAGCGACGACGGCGGAGCCCACTGGCGCCTCGGCGCCACCGACACCCACCCCATCGCCCGCGACGACACCTACCGCCAGCAGCCTTCCGAACTCACCCTTGCGGAGCGCGATGACGCAGACATCTATGTGAACGGCCGCGAGCAGGGCGGCACGGACCTCGGCAACCGTGACGAGGCCGTGAGCCGGGACGGCGGCGCGAGCTTCGCCTCGCCGTTCCGGGCACTGCCGGACCTCTACACGCCCATGGTGCAAGGAGCCGTGATTCCCCTGCGCCCCGGCCGCTGGCTGTTCTCGGCGCCCGCCGACCCCGACCGGCGCCGCGCCATGACCATCCGTTCCTCCTACGACCAGGGGCGCACCTGGGAGAGCACCGACCGCGGCCGGCGGGTCACGGCCGACTGGTCGGGGTACTCCGACATGACCGTGACCGGCCCGGGCACGGCCGGCCTGCTCTACGAGGCCGGAAAGCACGACGCCCGCGACGAGATCCGCTTCGCCCGCTTCACCGAGGACTGGCTCGGCCCACGGCGCGGGCCGGACGCCACGACGCCCGACCGCGCACCCGGTGCGGCGGGGGCCGCGGTCCTGGGCGGGGCGCGGCCGGTGGAGGGCCGGGTCGGCGGGGCGCTCGCCTTCGACGGCGAGGACGGCGCGGTGCGGCTGCCCTATCGGGCCGGACTCCCCCTCGGCCAACGCGAGTTCACCGCTTCCCTGTGGTTCCGCTACAGCGCGGAGAACGGGGAGCAGCCGTTCCTGTGGATGGGCGGGGTCGGCGGGGCCCCTCAGGTGTCGTTGCGGGGCGAGCCTGCGGCGGGGCGGGTGGCGGCACAGGTCACGGCCGTCGCCGGGGCGGCTCCGGCCCGGACGTCGACGGTGTACTCGGCCGGGGCGTACAACGACGGCGAGTGGCACCACATGACGCTGCGCCGGGCGGCGGGCCGGCTCACGCTCACCGTCGACGGCACCTCGACGACGGTGCCGGACGTACCCGGATCGGTGAGCCGGACAACGACGTTCGGGGTGCACGTGGGCCAGAAGCCGGACGCCCGTGAGTACTTGACGGGCGAGCTGGACGAGATCCGGGTGACGTCCCGGGACAAGACGGTGCTGTGGCTGCCCTTGGACACAGTCGACACACCGGCCCCGCAAGGGGCGCGGGGAACTGCGCGACCAGCCACAGCCGACCCGTGCGCGACATTCAGCCGGCGGCAGCCGGGGCCCCCGCCGCCAGACCCGCGGGCGCAGTCACCTCGGACTGCCGTCCGTACCGCTTGGCGAGCACGGCACACACCATCAACTGCAGCTGATGGAACAGCATCAGCGGCAGCACCATCAGTCCGGCCTGCGCGCCGAACAGTACGGTCGCCATCGGCAGTCCGGCCGCCAGGCTCTTCTTCGAGCCGGCGAAGGTGATGGCGATGCGGTCCTCGCGCCCGAACCCGAGCCACCGGGTGCCGAGGCCGGTGAAGGTGAGCATGACCGCCAGCAGCACGGCCTCGACGCCCAGGAGCGCCACCAGCCGCAGCGGCGTGACCTGGTGCCAGATGCCCCGGACCACGCCCTCGCTGAACGCGGCGTAGACGACGAGGAGGATCGAGCCCCGGTCGACATAGCCGAGGACCTTCTTGTGGCGGGTGATGAAGCCGCCGATCCAGCGGCGCAGGAGCTGTCCGGCGACGAAGGGCACCAGGAGCCGCAGCACGACGGACAGGAGGGAGTCGAGGGAGAAGCCGACGGCGTTGTTGCCCAGCAGTGCCGCCGCGAGGAGCGGGGTCAGCACGATGCCCACGATGCTGGAGAACGATCCGGCACAGATCGCGGCCGCCACGTTGCCGCGGGCGATGGAGGTGAAGGCGATCGAGGACTGGATGGTGGACGGAACCAGACACAGGAAGAGCAGGCCGGTCTGCAGCTGCGGGGTCAGGACGTAGGGGACGAGGCCGCGGGAGGCCAGCCCGAGCAGTGGGAAGACGGCGAACGTGCAGGCCAGGACGGTCAGATGGAGGCGCCAGTGGCGCAGGCCGTCCATGGCCTCGCGGGTGGAGAGCCGTGCACCGTACAGGAAGAAGAGCAGGGCGACCGCGCCGGTGGAGGCGCCGTCCACGGTGGTCGCGGCCGTGCCGCGGGCCGGCAGGAGGGCGGCGAGGAGCACGGTGCCGAGCAGGGCGGCTATATAGGGGTCCAGGGGAAGGCGGGAGAGGAGGCGGCGCATGCCGTCCAGCCTGCCCGCCGGCAGCCTCATCGGGAACCCCGTTCACCGTGCTCACTGCCATCACGGAATCCGATAACCAGAGCTACTCTGGTCGCGTGTTCGATCCGACGCAGCTGCGCACGTTCCTCACCGTGGCCCAGACGCTCAGCTTCACCCAGGCCGCACGGCGCCTCGGGGTACGGCAGTCGACGGTGAGCCAGCAGGTGCGACGCCTGGAGGAGGCCGCCGGGCGGCAGCTGTTCGCCCGGGACACGCACAGCGTGACGCTGACGGAGGACGGGGAGGCCATGCTCGGTTTCGCCCGCACGATCCTGGAGGCCAACGAGCGGGCGGCGGGCTGGTTCGCGGGCACCCGGCTGCGCGGGCGGCTCCGGTTCGGCGCCTCCGAGGACTTCGTGCTGACCCGGCTGCCGGAGATTCTGGAGGCCTTCCGCCGCGACCACCCCGAGGTCGACCTGGAGCTGACCGTCGAGCTCTCCGGCACCCTGCAGCGCCGGCTGGCGGCCGGGCGGCTGGACCTGGTGCTCGCCAAACGCCGCCCGGACCACCCCGGCCACCCGGACGACCCCCACGGCCCGCAGGAGCCGGCGGGCCGCCTGGTCTGGCGGGACCAGCTGGTGTGGATCGGCAGCGAGCGGCTGCGCCTGGACCCCCACCGGCCGCTGCCGCTGGTCGTCTTCCCGCCGCCCGCGGTGACCCGGGCCCGCGCCCTGGAAGTGCTGGAACAGCACGGCCGCGCCTGGCGGGTGACCTGCACCAGCGGCAGCCTCAACGGACTGGTGGCGGCGGCCCGTGCGGGCCTGGGCGTCATGGCGCACACGAGCGGCATGATCCCGCCGGGCCTGGTGCGGCTCCCGGCCCGGGCCGGGCTGCCGGAGCTCGGCGGTATCGACGTGGTGCTGCTCCACGGCGCCGCGCGGGGCAGTGCGGCCCGCGGTGCCGCGGAGGCGCTGGCGGAGGCGATCCTCGCGGGCGGCGACCGCCTCCAGGCCCCGGCGGCCACGGCGACGACGGGCCCGTGACCCGCGTGCCGCCCCGGTTCATGTGACGACTGGTGACGCCTGATGCCCGTGGCACCCGAGTGGACCCGGCGCCGCCGGACCGACGCCGGACCGTGACGCTCCTGTGCGGATCACCGGCGGATCACGCGGAGGTTCGGTGCGGATCCCGTCGAGGCCGCGCCGCGCGGCGCGCCGGAGGGGTTCGCTCCGCCGAGGAGCCGGGTACGGTCACGGCGCTGTGCGGGCACCCTGCCGTGCCGCGCCGGCCGTGCCGCTGCACGCCCGGACACCGCAAGGAGCGAGGAGCCGTTGCGCGAAGTCACCGAGCCGTCGCTGGTGACGGCGCCCCAGGCCGGAGGCCTGGCGGACGCCGTCTTCGACCATGCGGAGGCGGACCCCGGGCGCGTCGCGCTCGGCCGCCGCGCGGCCGGCGAATGGCAGGACGTGACGGCGGCCGCCTTCCGGGACGAGGTCCTCGCCCTCGCCAAGGGCCTGCTCGCGCAGGGCGTCCGGTTCGGCGACCGGGTGGCCCTCATGTCCCGTACGCGCTACGAGTGGACGCTGTTCGACTTCGCGCTGTGGTGCATCGGCGCGCAGCCCGTGCCGCTGTATCCCACGTCCTCCACCGAGCAGGTGTTCTGGATGCTGCACGACGCCGGCGTGACCGCCTGCGTCGTCGAGCACGAGGACCATGCCATGACCATCGGCTCGGTCATCGGCCGGCTCCCGCATCTGGCCCGGCTGTGGCAGCTCGACGCGGGGGCCGTGGAGGAGCTGCGCGAGGCCGGGACCCGCATCGACGACGACGTCGTGCACCGGCACCGCATGGCCGTCACCCCCGACTCGCCGGCCACCGTCATCTACACCTCCGGCACCACGGGCCGCCCCCGCGGCTGCGTCCTGACCCACGCCAACTTCATGACGGAGACCGACAATCTCGTCCGCCGCTACGAACCGGTCTTCCGGTCCCGGCCCGGCGACGAGCCGTCCACTCTGCTCTTCCTCCCCCTGGCCCATGTCTTCGGGCGGATGGTGCAGGTCGCGGCGGTGCGCGGCGGGGTCAAACTGGGCCACCAGCCGCAGTTGTCGGCCGAGGAGTTGCTGCCGGACCTGCAGGCGTTCCGGCCGACGTTCGTCCTGGCGGTGCCGTACGTCTTCGAGAAGGTCTTCGCCACGGCCCGCCGCGAGGCCGAGCGCGCGGGGCGGGAGGGCCCGTTCGAGCGGGCCGTCGAGGTGGCCGTGCGCTACGCGGAGGCGCAGGAGGCCCGCGCCTTCGGCACGGGGTCCGGTCCCGGCGCCGCCCTGCGGCTGCAGCACCAGGTGTTCGACCGGCTGGTCTACGCGCGCTTCCGTGATGTGCTGGGCGGGCGGGTGCGCCATGCGATGTCCGGCGGTTCGGCGATGGAGCGGCGCCTGGGGCTGTTCTTCGCGGGCGCAGGCATCACCGTCTTCGAGGGCTACGGGCTGACGGAGACCACCGGCGCCGCCACCGCCAACCCGCCCGAGCGCACGCGTTTCGGCACCGTCGGGGTGCCCGTGCCCGGCACCACGGTGCACATCGCCGACGACGGCGAGGTGTGGGTGCGCGGCGGCCAGGTCTTCAGCGGCTACCTCGGCGATCCGCGGACGACGGAGGCGGTGCTGCGGTCGGGCTGGCTGGCCACGGGCGACCTGGGCTCGCTGGACGAGGACGGCTATCTGACGATCACCGGCCGCAAGAAGGAGATCCTGGTGACGTCCGGCGGCAAGAGCGTCTCGCCGCTGGTGCTGGAGGAGCGGGTGCGGGCGCACCCGCTGATCTCGCAGTGCATCGTGGTCGGCAACGACCGCCCGTACGTCGCCGCACTGGTCACCCTCGACCCGGAGGCCGTGGCCCACTGGCTGCAGATGCGCGACAAGCCGCCGATGGAGCCGGCGGAGCTGGTGCGCGACCCGGACCTGGAGGCCGAGATCCGGCGGGGCGTGGTGGCCGCCAACACCCTTGTCTCACAGGCCGAGTCCATCCGGACCTTCCGCATCCTGGGCGCGCAGTTCACCGAGGAACAGGGCCTGCTGACGGCCACACTGAAACTCCGGCGCCGGGCGATAGAGAAGGCCTATGCCGTGGAGGTCGAGGCGCTCTACGGCAAATGAGCCGGGTGTGCGGGAATGCGATGCGAGTGGTTCCGGTTGACGCTTGGAGTAAGCGCTTCCGAACCGAACCAGTAAGGATCGATTGCTCGTGAGCAAGGTCCCGTCCATCACCCTCAACAACGGCGTCGAGATGCCGCAGCTCGGCTTCGGCGTCTGGCAGGTTCCGGACGCCGAGGCGACCGCCGCGGTGTCGCACGCCCTCGAGGCGGGTTACCGCAGCATCGACACGGCCGCGGTGTACGAGAACGAAGCGGGTACCGGCAAGGCGCTGACCTCCTCGGACATCCCGCGTGACGAGTTGTTCGTCACCACCAAGCTGTGGAACAGCGCGTCCGAGACCTGGACGCGCGACAGCGTCCTGCGCGAGTTCGACGCGTCCCTGGCCAAGCTGGGCCTGGACTACGTGGATCTGTACCTCATCCACTGGCCGCGCGCCATGCGCGACGACTACCTCACCATCTGGCGCACCTTCGCCGAGATCGCCGAGAGCGGCCGGGCGAAGGCGGTGGGTGTCTCCAACTTCCATGTTCCGCAGCTGGAGCGGCTGCTCGCCGAGACGTCGCTCGTCCCGGCCGTCAACCAGATCGAGCTGCACCCGAACTTCGCGCAGGCCGAGCTGCGCGCGTTCCACGCCGAGCACGGCATCGCGACGGAGGCGTGGTCGCCGCTGGGCCAGGGCGGCGAGCTGCTCAAGGCCCCGGTGCTGGCCGGCATCGCCGCCAAGCACGGGAAGTCGGCGGCCCAGGTGGTGCTGCGCTGGCACCTGCAGCTGGGCAACGTGGCGATCCCGAAGTCGGTGACGCCGGCCCGCATCCGCGAGAACATCGACGTCTTCGACTTCACCCTCGACGAGGACGACATGAAGGCGCTCGCCGCGCTCGACAGCGGGAAGCGACTGGGGCCGGATCCGGACGAGTTCGACTGGAACTGAGCCGCTGAACTGAACCGCCGGACGGGCCGGGGAAACCGGCCCGTCCGGCGTGCCGGGTCACCGCGCCCCGTGTCCCGCCGCAATCGCCTCCACGCGGCGGGCCAGTTGCAGGTCCAGGTCCGTGACCTTGCCCCCGACGCTGTGCGTGTTCACGGCAAGTGACACCGTGTTGTACCCCAGTACCACCTCCGCATGGTGGTCGAGCTCCTCCTGGATCTGCGCGATGTGGATCACCATGGCGGCAGCCGGGAAGTGCCCGCCGAAGGAATACGTCCGGGTGATCCGGTCACCGTCGGCGGACCAGCCGGGCAGTTCCTGAAGGCGCACCTCGACGTCCTTCTGCGAGAGCGGTTCGACAGCCATCGCCCATCCCTTCGTCGCGAGCCTCTGTGGTGCGAGCGTCCCATGGGACAGGGGCGCTTTCGCGCCAATGTGTACCCACGCCCCTCACGTACCCGCTTCGGCCTTCCGGGGCACACGGCCCACTTCTATGCTCCTGCGCCGAGCATGACAAGAAGGTCCGACGGCAGGGGCGGGTGGGTCATGGCAGGCACGACAGGCACCGGCACACGCAGAGGCTTCATCGGCGGCGCGGCGGCCCTCACCGCCGCGGCCGCACTCGCCCGCCCCGCACCGGCCGCCGCCACCACGCCCCGCCGGAACCGCCGCAGCACCGCGGCCCGGACGGTCGCCGTCCTCGGCGGTGGCGTCGCCGGACTGACCGCCGCCCATGAACTCGCCGAACGCGGCTTCCGCGTCACCGTCTACGAGCGCAAGGACGCCCTCGGCGGCAAGGCCCGCAGCATGGACGTCCCCGGCAGCGCCCGGGGCACCCGCAGACCGCTCCCCGGCGAACACGGCTTCCGCTTCTTCCCGGGATTCTACCGCAATCTGCCCGACACTATGCGCCGCATTCCCTTCCCCGGAAACGCGGGCGGCTGCCACGACAACCTCGTCCCCTCCACCGAGGCCCTGATGGCCCGCATCGGACGCGAGGACCTCCGGTTGCCGTTCAGCCGGCTCGGCAATGTGCCCCCCGTCCTCACACCGGACGCATTCCGGCGCGCGGTGACGGCCTTCTTCGAGCTCCAGCTGCCCGCTCACGAACTGGCCTACATGGCCGACCGGTTGCTCGTCTGGTTCACCAGCTGCGACCGGCGGCGCACCCAGGAATGGGAGCGCATACCGTGGTGGCAATTCACCGGGGCCGACCGGATGTCGTCGGACTACCGGAAACTTCTGTGCGTCGGCATCACGCGCAACATCGTGGCCACCAAGGCCGAAGTCGCCAGCACCAAGACGGTCTCCACCTATGTGGAGGCCTTCTTCTACAACATCCTCGACCGGGGCGCCGACGGAGAGCCGGACCGGGTGCTCAATGCTCCCACCGACGAGGCCTGGATCGACCCGTGGGTCGCCTATCTGCGCTCCCTCGGCGTGGAGTTCCGTACCGGCCTGGCGGTGAAGGACCTGCGCATGAGCGGCGGCCGGATCGCCGAGGCCGTGCTGCAGGACGCGGGCGGCGCCGGGCAGTCCGTCACCGCCGACCACTTCGTCTCGGCCATGCCGGTGGAGCACGCCCGTACGACGTGGAACGCGCAGGTGCGGGCGGCCGATCCGCAACTCGCGCGGTGCGACCGGCTGATGACGGACTGGATGACGGGAATACAGTTCTATCTCACCGAACCGACGCCCATCGTCCACGGGCACGTCGACCACCTCGACACGCCCTGGTCGGTCACCTCCGTGGGACAGGCCCAGTTCTGGAAGGGGAGGGATTTCCGCAGGGATTACGGGGACGGGACCGTCGCGGACTGCCTGTCGTGCATCGCCTCCGAATGGGACAGGCCAGGAATCCTCTACGGCAAGACGGCCAAGCAGTGCACCCGCGAGGAAGTCGCCCGCGAGGTGTGGGCCCAGATGAAAGCCGGGCTCAACGACACAGGAAACACGGTACTCAGCGACGCGAAGCTGCATTCATGGTTCCTGGATCCGGCCGTCCAGCTCGGCGGCCCGCACCCGGCGAACGACGAGCAGCTCCTCATCCACCCGACGGGCACCTGGTACAACCGCCCCTCCGCCGGCACCGCAATCCCCAACCTCTTCCTCGCCGGGGACTACGTGGCCACGGACATCGACCTGGCGACGATGGAAGGCGCGAACGCGGCCGCCCGCGCGGCCGTCAACGCCCTGCTGGACACGGTGGATTCACCCGCCGAACGGTGCACCGTCACACCCCTGTACCGTGCCCCGGAATTCGAATTCCTCAAGCAACAGGACGAGATCCGCTACGGGCTGGGGCTGCGCAACGTGTTCGACCTCGGCTGAATCAGGTGCGGTCCCGCCCCACGCCCCGCAGATACGTCTCCACCAGGACGTCGGCCGCCTGCCCCGCGTCGAGGTCCGGCAGCTCGTCGGTGGCCAGGTGCAGGAGCTGCCGCAGGAGCGCGCCGGCCCATCCGGCCGGCAGGTCGGCGCGCAACAGGCCTTCCTCGGTGGCGCGTCGGAGGAATGCGTCCACCTGCTCGATGAATCCGTCGCGGCGCGCGCGGATCGTCTCGTCGGCGCGCATGCGGCCGAGTTCCACAGGCCAGGTGCGGTTGACGGTGACGATGCCCTCGGCGTAGCGGTGGAGCGCCACCGCGACCGGGGCGCGGTCGAGGCGGGCGGCGTCGATGGCCTGCTCGATCGCGTCGAGGCGGGCCTTGTAGACGGCGGCCAGCAGCTCCTCGCGGGAGGCGAACCGCCGGTAGACGGTACGCCGGTCGACTCCGGCGGCGGCGGCAATGGCGGCGATGCTCGCGGAGGGGTCGGTGGCGAGCAGGCGGGCGCCTGCGGACAGGACGGTTTCCAGGTTGCGCGCGGCATCGGCTCTCATCGCCACAGTGTAGCCATCGACGCGGCACATACAGAGACTCCCGCCACATAGGCGTGCACCTACTCGGCTAACTGCTACATTCAAGTGACAGTTAGCCGAGACGGGCTGACCAACTGACCACCAGGGGCGGGAAGAACGTGATCATCAACGACAGGCTCTACATCGGCGGCGTCTGGACCCGGCCCAGCGCCCCGGCGCACACACGGGAGATCCGCTCCCCGCACGACCGGTCCGTCATCGGCCGCGCCGCCCAGGCCTCCCCCGCGGACGTGGACCGCGCGGTGGCGGCCGCCCGGAATGCCTTCGACCACGGGCCGTGGCCGCACACCGCCCCCGCGGAGCGCATCGAGGTCGTCCGCCGCCTGAACGCACTGCGCGAGGACCGCGCGGAGGAGATCGCAGCACTGATCTCCGCCGAGAACGGCTCGGCGGGCTGGTTCACCAGGGCGGGCCAGGCCGGGCTGACCCGGCAGGCCGCCGCCTACCTCGAGGCGGCCGAGGAATTCGGCTGGGAGGAGACGCTCCGACCGTCCGACCCCGCACTGCCGTTCCGCAGCGTGGTGCGCCGCGAGGCGATCGGCGTGGTCGCCGCGGTGATTCCGTGGAACTCCCCGTTCTCGGCCGCCCTGGCCAAGATCGTTCCGGCGCTGCTGGCAGGCAACACCGTGGTGTTGAAGACCTCCCCGGAGAACTCGCTCAGCATGAACCTGCTCGCCGAACTCCTGGACGCGGCCGGCCTGCCCGAGGGCACGGTCAGCGTGCTCCACGCGGACCGCGAGACCAGCGAATACCTCGTCTCCCACCCCGGCGTCGACAAGATCGCCTTCACCGGTTCCACCCGCGCCGGCCGGCAGATCGCCTCCATCGCCGGCCGGCAGCTCAAGCGGGTCGGCCTGGAGCTCGGCGGCAAGTCGGCCGCGATCGTCCTGGAGGACGCCGACCTCGAACGAACCATCGCCGGGCTGAAGTTCGGCTCGCTGCTCAACAACGGCGAGGCCTGCATCGCGCAGACCCGGATCCTCGCCCCGCGCTCGCGTTACGAGGAGGTCGTCGCCGCCCTCAAGGACCTGATCGAGTCCCTGAAGGTGGGCGACCCCGCCGACGAGGACACCTTCATCGGCCCGATGATCCGCCCCGACCAGCAGCAGCGGGTCCGCGACTACATCCGGCTCGGCATCGAGGAGGGCGCCCGCCTGGTCACCGGCGGCCCGCAGGTACCACCGGGTCTGGAGGCCGGCAACTACGTCACCCCCACGCTCTTCGCCGACGTCGACAACCGGATGCGGATCGCGCAGGAGGAGATCTTCGGTCCGGTGCTGGTGGTCATCGCCTACGACGACGAGGACGACGCGGTCCGCATCGCCAACGACTCGGAGTACGGCCTCTCCGGCGGCGTCTGGTCCGCCGACGAGCAGCACGCGATGGCCGTCGCGCGCCGCATACGGACCGGCACGGTCACCGTCAACGGCGCCCCGGTCGGCTACGACGGCCCCTTCGGAGGCTTCAAGTCCAGCGGCATCGGCCGCGAGTACGGCGCCGCCGGACTGGCCGGCTACGTCGAGTACAAGACGATCACCGTCTGACCGTCGACGGGGAAAGGACGCTGAAGCAAAAGGCCACGGCCCTCCGGACCCGAGTGCGCGGGGTCCGGAGGGCCGTGGCCGTCGATGTGCCGTGGGACGGGGCCTCAGCCGGAGACGGACTCCTTCACCGGCTCGGCGGCCGCAGCGGGAGCCGCATCGGCGGCCTCGGCCGCCTTGCGCCGTCCCGCCATCCATACGTAGACGAGGATGCCCGCGAACAGGAACAGCACGCCCTGGTACACAGCCGCGTAACCGGCACCGGCCACCAGCCAGAAGGAGAAGGCGA
The DNA here is from genome assembly GCF_013030945.1 of Streptomyces morookaense. Classification (GTDB taxonomy): domain Bacteria; phylum Actinomycetota; class Actinomycetes; order Streptomycetales; family Streptomycetaceae; genus Streptomyces; species Streptomyces morookaensis. Next base: position 117,334 of record NZ_JABBXF010000001.1, read on the forward strand.
ACGCGCCCACCGCCAGCACCATGTCGCGCGTCATCCGGCCGGCGTTGACCTTGTGGCCCTGGCCCGTCAGCAGGAAGTACACCTGCGCCGCCGCGGCGAGCAGGTACGGGACGGTCGCGGAGAACGTCGTCACCAGGACGAGGATGTTGAACACCCCGCCCGAGCCGGACGTGTAGTTGATGACGGTCAGCCCGGTGGCCAGCACGGCCGCGGCCAGCACGCCGAAGGTCGGCACGCCGCGCTTCTCCTTGGCGAACGCGGCCGGGAACAGGCCGTCCTTGGCGGCCGCGTACGGCGAGTGGGCGCTCATCAGCGTCCAGCCGTTGAGGGCACCGAAGATGGAGATCGCCGCGGCGGCCGCGATGAGCGTGCCGCCCCAGTGGCCGCCGAACATCGTGTCGACGGCGTCGGAGAACGGCGCGGTGGACTTGACCAGCTTGTCGTGCGGGATGGAGCCGAAGACCGCCAGGGTGCCCAGCAGGTAGACCACGGCGGAGCCGATGGTGCCGAGAACCGTCGCGCGGCCCACGTTGCGCTCGGGGTTGCGCACCGCGCCGGCGCTGACGGAGGCGGACTCCACGCCCACGTAACTGTAGAGCAGGATCGCGGCGGACGCGGTCAGACCGCCGGTCCAGTTGCCGCCGCCCTCGGTGAAGGGGCCGAGGTTCTTCGGGTCGAAGAAGAAGATGCCGACGATGGCGACGAACAGCAGCGGCAGGAACTTCAGCACCGTGGAGACCATCTGCACCGCGCCCACCCAGCGCGTGCCGGCGAGGTTCGCCAGCGCCGGCAGCCACAGGAAGGCCAGGGCCACGGTGAGGTCGGCGCCCGTGGAGGGCTTCACGCCGGTCAGGAAGTGGAAGTAGCCGACGCCCGCCACGGCGAGGGCGGCGTTGCTGACCCACGTCATGGTCCAGTACGACCAGGCCGACAGGAACCCGGCGAAGTCGCCGAAAGCCTCACGCGCGTAGACATAGGGGCCGCCGGTGCGCGGGTCGCGCTCGGCGAGCCGGCCGAAGACCAGCGCCAGCGCGATGGCGCCGATCGTCAGCACGCCGAAGGCGAGCAGGCTGACGGTGCCGAAGGGGGCGACGGAGGCGGGCAGCAGGAAGATGCCGCCTCCGATGATGTTCCCCATGACCAGCGCGGTGGCCGTGGGGAGGCCGAAGCGGCGTGACTGCGTGCCGTCGTCGGTGTCGTGCATGGGTGTGGTGCGCCTCTCGTCTGGCGTGGCAGGTCGCCGGTTCCGGGCGACAGCACAGGGCTGTGCGACTGCACATGTTCACCCTCGCATCGCACCGCGCAAAATCAGCGATTTTTGTCCCGCGAGGGCCGCATGGGAACCGTAAAAGGTGTGGTGATCAAGGTCGGAGGCCGTGATTCGTCCACGCTCCGGAAACTGTGTTGCAGTAACGGGCCGGCCGCAGCGGCGTAGCGCAAAGGCGCAGGAAAAGGCCATGCAGAAGCCGTACCCGGCCGACCCGGGCCCACTCCCCTCCGCCTCCTCGGCGGCGACGTGGGTGCCCTCGGGCTGAGCGGGCAGGATCCCCTCATGACGACCTGCCTGTGCACGCCCCGGCTGACGCTGCGCCGCTGGCGCGAGGACGATCTCGATGCGATGGCGGCGATCAACTCCGATCCGGAGGTGATGCGTTGGATCGGGGACGGCTCGGTGCAGGACCGGGAGCAGACGGCGGCCCGGATCGCGGTGTGGGAGCGCGCGTGGGAGGAGCTCGGGGTCGGGCTGTTCGCGGTGGAGTGCCGGGACACCGGTCGACTGGCGGGATTCACCGGGCTGTCGGTGCCGCTGTTCCTGCCGGAGGTGCTACCCGCCGTGGAGATCGGCTGGCGGCTGGGGCGGCCGTTCTGGGGCCGCGGTCTGGCCACCGAGGCGGCCCGCGCGGCATTGGACTTCGCACTGCGCGAGCGCGGCCTGGCCCGGATCGTGAGCATCCACACGGTCGGCAACGAGGCATCCGAGCGGGTCATGCGCAAGCTCGGCATGCGCATGGAGCGCGAGACGGTGCATCCCCTCTCGGGGAGGCGGGTGCGCGTGCACGTCCTGGAGACGTAGGCCGTGCTGTCCGGTCTCGGCGGCGGCTCGTCGTCCTCACCCGGCTCCAGCCCCTGGCCGACGCGAAGGGTGCGATGACGTGGGACCTGGACGTCGACTCCACGGCCCTGCGCCGCGCGGACTTGTTGCTCCGTGTCCCGATGCGGCCCGTATGCTCCCGGGCATGAGCACTGCGCAACCCGCCCGTAAGCGCGACGCCGCCGCTACGCGCGAGGCGATCCTCGCCGCCGCGGTCGTGGAGTTCACCGAGCACGGGTACGCGGGTGCCGGAGTGCGTCGGATCGCCGAGCGGGCGGGGGTGACGGCGATGATGGTCAACCGTTACTTCGGCTCCAAGCAGGGCCTGTTCACGCAGGCCGTCGCGCGTTCCTTCGCGCCGCCGACCATCGTCGGCGACGAACGCGCCGACTTGGCGGGGGCCATCGCCCATACGCTCACCGAGCGCACGGCGTCCGACGCCGAGCGGCTCGACCCGTTCCTCCTGTTGCTGCGCTCGGCACCGGATCCCGAGGCGGCGGACATCGTCCGGCAGGGCGTGGAAGCCAATGTCGGTGCTCGCCTGGCCGGGCTGCTCGACGGACCGGACGCCGACGTGCGTGCGCAGCTCGCCCTCGCGCTGGTCGCCGGGACGTGGCTGCTGCGCGGCGTCGTCGGCACCACCGCGCTCGCCACGGCCGACGACGCCCGCCTCATCGCCCTGCTCACCGACATGCTCGAACCGGTCGTCCACGAGGTGGGTGGCACGTCCGCGGCGACGGGAACCGGTCCTGACGGCACCGGAGGCTAGCCGCCCGCCGTCGGTGCTCAGAAGGCGGAGCGGACGAGCCCGCCGTCGACGCGGATGGTGGCTCCGCTGATGTACTGCGCGTGGTCGCCGCAGAGGTAGGCGACGGCCGCGGCGACCTCCTCGGGCTTGCCGAAACGTTCCTGGTCGTTGGGGACGAGGGCCTGGACGGCGTTGGGCTCGACCTCGTCCCAGGTCCGGCCCCAGCCGCGGGCGGGCCCGATCCCCGTGAAGAGGTCCTTGGTGGCCTCGACGAGGATCGCTCCGGGGGAGACGACGTTGGACGTGACGCCGGTTCCCTTGAGTTCGCGGGCGAGAGAGACGGCGAGGTTGTGCCGGGCGGCCAGGGTGGCGTTGTACTGGGGGTGGGCGTCCATCGGCTGGGAGGCGAGCCCGCCACCGATGGTGACGACACGGCCCCAGCCGCGTTCGCGCATGGCGGGGACCAGGTGCCGGAGCATCCGGACACCTGAGACGACGTTGGCGTCGTAGGCGTCGCGCCATTCGTCGGGGGTGGCCTCGGCCCAGGTCAAGTGCCGGTAGGAACCGGCGTTGTTGACGAGGATGTCGACCGGACCGCCCGCGGTGGCGGCGTGGGCGACGCCGGCTGCGGCGTGGTCGTCGGCGAGGTCGCCGACGACCACGTCGGCCGTCCCGCCGGCCTCCCGGATTTCCCGGGCGACCCGCTCCGTACGGCGCGCGTCCCGGCCGTGCACCACGACCGCGGCGCCCTCGGCCGCCAGGAATTTCGCGGTGGCCTCGCCCAGCCCTGCGCTCGAGCCGGTGACGAGTGCGCGCTTGCCGATGAGATCGAGGTTCATCCCGTGTTCCCTCCCAGGGCCCGCTTCGTGGCCCGCGCTGTGTGGTGGTGCGAGGTGTCCGAACGATTAAGTCTACAGCTGTAGACTTAATCGTGTCGTGCCTGTCCCCTCGGCAGCAGCAGGCGCATCGTGGCTGAGCGCGCCCACGCGGCGGAGCCGCTGGGGGTCCCTCCTGGGGGCACCCCCAGCGGTAGTTGGGGGGAGCAACAGCCCCGCGCCCCCGACGGGCGCATCACCCGTTCGCCGGTCCGCGGATGCCGCGGTACGGCACAGCGCCCAGCGTGGAGGCGTGCGGCAGACCACCGCGCACCGCTGCCACCTGGAGGGTCCATGTCCACGTCCACCGCCCCGGGAGAGCACGTAGCGGACGGCAGGACACGGACCCCCGGGCAGCTGTGCGCCGCAGGCCAGGACGGCTACGGGCAGGTGCGGGACATCCTCCAGGCGGCGGAGGGCCAGGAGGTCACCGCGATCGCGGCCGGGGCGCACCACAGCCTGGCCGTCACGGCCGGCGGGCAGATGCTCGCCGCCGGGTACGACAGCGACGGCCAGGCCCACGGCATGTGGAAGGCGGCGCAGGGCAGGCGGATCTCCGCGGTCGCCGCCGGGCCGCTGTTCAGCCTCGCCGTGACCGGGGACGGCCGGCTCCTGGGCACCGGCCTGGACGACTTCCGGCAGGTGGCGGGCATCGTCGAGGCGGCGCACGGCCTGCATGTCGTCACCGCCGCCTGCGGGGGTTTCCACGCGCTGGCGGTCACCGCCGACGGCCGGCTCCTCGCCGCGGGCCAGGACCGGCACGGCAGCGTGTCGGGGATCCTGGCGGCGGCCGGGGGCGCGAAGGTGGCCGCGGTCGCCGCGGGCGAGCTGCACAGCCTGGCGGTGACCGAGGACGGCCGGCTGCTCGCCGCCGGCCTGGACGATCTCGGCCAGGTGTCCGGGATCCTGCAGGCCGCGCAGGGCAGGAGGATCGTGTCGGTGGCCGCCATGGGCATGCACAGCCTGGCCGTGACCGAGGACGGCGAGCTGCTGGGGTCCGGCCGCGACGACCACCACCAGGTCTCCGGGCTGCTGCGGGCCGCGCAGGGCAAGCGGATCCGCGCGGCCTCGGTCGGCAGCCTGCACGGGCTGGCCGTGACGCAGGACGGCCGGCTGCTGGCGGCCGGCCGGGACCGGGACGGCCAGGTGTCGGAGATCGCGGCGGCCGTGGCGGGCCGGACGGTCCTCGCCGTCGCGGCGGGCGGCGCGCACAGCCTCGCGGTGGTCGCGCCGGACGGGCCCAGGGGCCGGGCGGTCCGGGCGGACTTCACCGATGCGGCCGGTGGCCGCGAGCGCCTGTCGCTGCAGTTCCTGCGCGCGGCCGACGGCATCGACACGACCCTGGTCTCCGGGCAGCCCGCCCGCGACTTCGGCATCCGGGAAGGCGTGCCCGTCCAGCTGGTCGTGCGGCGGATGGCGGCCGGCCGGGACGAGGTGCTGGGCGACGGCTCGATGTGCTTCACCTACGACGAGATCACCGGGGTCGTCGGCGTCGACACCCGCGCCAGCCGGCCGCCGTCCGGTCTCCTGTGCACCGGGCACGGCGCCAACCGCTTCACCTTCACGTGGACGGCGACGGCGACGGCGACGGGGCGGGAGTGACCGTCACACCCGCCGCATCCATCACCCGCGACCCGCCGACCGGCAGGTCCCACAGGTCCTGCCGGGGCCGGCCCGTGGCCGCCCACGCGGCCCGGACCCGGAGCAGCGGCTCCAGCGGCGGCTCGGCGGAGAGCAGGAACGTCGCCCAGTGCATGGGGGCCATCAGCCGCGCGCCCACGTCCTGGCAGGCGCGGACGGCCTCTTCGGGGTCGGTGTGGACGGTGCCGAGCATCCAGCGCGGCTCGTAGGCGCCGATGGGCAGCAGGGCGAGGTCGATGCCCGGGTAGCGCTGCCCGATCCGCTCGAACCAGTGGCCGTAGCCCGTGTCCCCCGCGAAGTACACACGCCGCCCGCCCGGCGCAGTGACCACCCAGCCGCCCCACAGCGAGCGGCAGGTGTCGAACAGGGTGCGCTTGCTCCAGTGGTGCGCGGGGACGAAGTCGAAGCGCACCATGCCCGCGGGGCCGGGCAGTTCGACGGCCTCCCACCAGTCGAGCTCGGTGACCCGGGTGAACCGCCTGCGGCGCGCCCAGCCGCCCAGGCCCGCGGGGAGCAGCAGCGGGGTGTCGCGGGGCAGTCGTTTGAGGGTGGGGGCGTCGAGGTGGTCGTAGTGGTTGTGGCTGATGACGACCGCGTCGACTCTCGGCAGGTCCTTCCAGCGCACCCCGACCGGGGTCACCCGCGGCGGCGTCCCGAGGATGCGGCGGGACCAGACCGGGTCGGTGAGCACGGTCAGCCCGCCGACGGAGAGCACCCAACTGGCGTGCCCGGCCCAGGTGGCGGCGACGGAGGCGGCTTCGACGGCCGGGACGGGGCCGGGTTCGACGGGCAGTTCGGGGATCTCCCCCAGGACTTCGGGTCCCGGGCGCAGCCGGCCCTCGCGGGCGAGGCGGGCCAGGGCACGGACGCCGGGCAGCGGTGCGGTGAGGCGGTCGGCGAACGACCGGGGCCAGGTGCGGCGCTCGCCGAAGGGGCGTGGGCCCGCCAGGGGGCGCTCGGTCTGCTCGGTCATCTACGGGCTCCATTCGTGGGGAGCGGAGGCACGCTCATGACGGTAGGTCAGCCACCGGCGAGTTCACTGAACGCGGATCCAAAAGTGGACAACGCCTCCGCGACGTCCGGCAGGGCCAGCGGATCGCGGGCGTCCAGGGCGCGTTGCCGCTGCTCGTCGGTGGGGCCGAGGAGCGGTGGAGTGGCCAGGCGGACGCGCAGGGCGTCGGGTTCGTCGCCGAAGTGGTGGCTGCCGGGCACCGGCCGGCCGAGCGCCTCGGTGAGGTGGGCCTCCAGTTCGACGGAGTCGGTGATGCCGCGGGCGGCGAGGGGTTCGCGCAACTCGCCCAGGTCGGCGTAGAGGTGCGGGCCGGTCTGCGGCGGGCGGCAGAGCACCCCGGCCGCGGAGAGCCGCTCGCGCGCGGCGCCGGCCAGGATCCCGTACAGCCGCCCGGCGGCCGTGATGCGGTTGCGGACGGGCTTGGGCTCGGTCAGCGCCCAGGCCGTCACGGCCGCGAGCGGGGGCGCCGGTTCGGCCCGCAGGGCGGTGAGGACGGACAGGACGCGGGTGCGCAGCACGGCGCCGGGGCCGTTCTCCGGGAAGCGGGCGACGGCGGCGGGCCAGCCGGCCGGGAGCAGGGTGCCCGCGAGGTCGGTGAGGACGACGACGTTGTCGGGGCGCATCTCGGCGGGGCCGACGTAGACGGTGCCGTGCGGGTCGTGCCGGGTGTCGCGCCAGGTCTCGTCGCTGATGACGGTCAGTTCCTCGGCGGCGGCCGCCTCGCAGACCTCGTGCAGGATCTCGGGCGGGGCGACGGTGCCGGTGGTGTCGTCGGCGACGGACAGCACCAGGAACCGCGGCCGCCCGCCCTCGGCGCGGATCCGGCGGACGGTCTCCAGCAGTGCGAACGGGTCGGGCACGCCGCCGCACTCGGCCGGTACGGGCACGGGGTAGGCGAACCGCCCGGCGAGCCGGGAGACCGGTACGTACCAGGCGGCGCACGGGCGGGTGAAGAGCACCTCGCCGCCCGCCGCGGCGAGCAGCGCCATGAGCAGGGGCTGGGCGGCGGAGGCGGCGACCACGCGCTCGGGCCCCACGGGCAGACCGCGCCGCGCCCAGTAGCGGCAGGCCGCCTCGCGCAGCTCCGTGCCGCCGCCGACCGGTTCCGGCCCGCTGCGCCCGGCCGCCTCCGCCAGCCGTGCGGCGAGCTCGGGCAGGACGGGCAGGCCGTGCTCGGCCGCAGGGAGGGCGGGGGCCGCCGGAGAGCCCTTGCCCTTCTGCATCCGTACCTCCCTGTAGCTCACCTGTAGCTACACCTTTGCAGACGCGTGTGGCGGGCGGCGGGCCGACACGGGCGGCCGGGTGACGAAGTCGTCCCGGATGGTGATACGTACTTCTCGCCATCCGGGACGCGCGCGTACGGTCGGAGCGACGAACCGCCGAAAGGGGAACCCGTGGAACCCGTGTACACCCATGGCCATCACGAGTCCGTCCTGCGCTCGCACAGCAGGCGCACGGCCGCCGACTCCGCCGCCCATCTGCTGCCCGCGCTGCGGCCGCACCACGAGATCCTGGACGTGGGCTGCGGCCCCGGCACCATCACGGCCGACCTGGCCGCACTCGTCCCGCAGGGCCGGGTCACGGGACTGGACGCGGCGGCGGAGGTGCTGGAGAAGGCCCGCGCCGTGGCGCGCGAACGCGGCCTGGAGAACGTGGAGTTCACCACGGGCGACGTCCATGCGCTGGACTTCCCCGACGGCTCCTTCGACGTCGTCCACGCGCACCAGGTGCTGCAGCACGTGCCCGACCCGGTGGGCGCGCTGCGCGAGATGCGGCGGGTGTGCCGGCCCGGCGGTGTGGTCGCGGTGCGCGACGCGGACTACGCGGCCATGACCTGGTATCCGCCGATACCGGGACTGGACGACTGGCTGGACCTCTACCGACGCGTGGCCCGCGGCGCGGGCGGGGAACCGGACGCCGGGCGGCGGCTGCTGGCGTGGGCGCGGGCGGCCGGGTTCACGGACGTCACCGCCTCGGCCGGCACCTGGTGCTACGCGACGCCGGAGGACCGGGCGTGGTGGAGCGGCCTGTGGGCGGAGCGCACGGTGGCGTCCTCCTACGCCGCGCTCGCCGTGTCCGGCGGGCACACGGACCGCGCCGGTCTGGAGGCCGTCGCCGGGGCGTGGCGGGAGTGGGGGCGGCAGGAGGACGGCTGGTTCGCAGTCCTGAACGGTGAACTGCTGTGCCAGGTCTGAAGGTTGAGGCCAAGGCATGCTCCCGCGGCACGCCCTTCGCCAACTAGCCTTGATCCCATGAACATTCTGGGGACCTCGCTGAGGGTGTGCGTCGGCGATCTGGACCATGCGGTCGCCGTGTACGAACGGCTGACCGGAACGGAGGCGCTGCGTTTCCAGCGCGGGGGCGTCAAGGTGGCGGCGGTCGGCTGCTTCTTTCTGATGAGCGGCCCGGAGGCGGAGCTCTCCATCCTGCGGAAGATCACGGCGACGATTGCGGTGACGGACGTCGAAGAGGCCGTCGCCGACCTCCGGGCGGTGGGCGCGGAGATCATCGCGGGCCCGGTCCCGACCCCGATCGGCCGGAATCTGGTGGCTCGCCATCCGGACGGCTCGATCTTCGAATACGTGGACCGCGCGGCCGGTGCAGCGCCATAGGGCGGCGCCCTGTCAGGGGCGCTGGGGGTACCCCCGGCGCCCCTGACGGGGCTCACCCCAGCCAGGTCGGCGCATCGGCGCCCCAACGCCCCGCCGGGCGGGACCAGTCGCGGGGCCCACCGTCGAAGGACACGGGCGGCAGGGCATACCGGACCCGCCCCAGCGGCCCGTCCGCCTCGGCCAGCCATGCCGAGGGCTCGTACGCATTCCGCATCAGCCAAGCCGCGGTCTGCGCAAGCGCAAACCGGGCGACATGACTCCCGCCCCCCGTCAACTGCTCGGTGACGGACCGCAGTACGGCGGCAGCCAGCAGGTACCCGGTGCCGTGATCGAGCGCCTGCGCGGGCAAAGCGCCCGGCTCGCCGCCGTCCCCCTCGACTGCGGCGATCCCGCACGCGGCCTGGACCAGCGAGTCGAACCCGCGCCGCCCGCCCCACGGCCCGTACGCGCCCCAGGCGCTCAACTGCCCGACGACCAGCCCCGGCCGGCGCTCCACGAGCGCCTCGGGAGCCAGCCCGTAGGCGTCGAGTGCGCCGGGCCGGTACCCGGTGACGACCACATCGGCGGAGGCGAGCAGCTCCTCGAAGACGGCCCGGTCCGCACGCCGGGCGAGGTCGAGCACGGTCGAGCGCTTGCCGAAGCCGGTGTCGCTGTGGGCGTCCTGGCTCTCGGGGAGGCGCGGGGAGTCGACGCGCAGGACGTCCGCGCCGAGCAGGGCGAGCGTGCGCGTGGCGACGGGCCCGGCGATGACGCGCGTGAGGTCCAGCACGCGCAGCCCGGCAGCCGGGGCAACGGGCCCGGCGGGGCCGAGGGTTCGTACGGGCCCGTCCGCGAACCGTTCCCGCGTGAGCAGCGGACGTTCCGCCACGGCCGCACCCTGGGGGTGGGCGGCCCACTGCTCAGGAGTGCGCACGGCGACGGCCAGCCCGCCCGCCGCGTACACGACGTCCTCGACGTCCGCGGCGGTGCGGCCGGCGAGTTCGGCGGCCACGCGCGGGACGAGGGCCTCGTCGTCACCGCAGTCGGCGACGCCGAGCGCGGCGAGCAGCCGGGCCCGGTGGTGCGGGTAGTTGGCGTGCGTGCGCACCCGCCCGTCGGCGGTGTCCCAGAAGCGGGACAGGGGCGCGAAGGTGACCGGGGGACGGCCGTCGACGAGCAGATGACGTTCGCTGACGAACGCGGTGGCGACGGCGCCGTCGTCGACCCGCACCGTCGGCAGCGGGCTGCCGCCGGCCCGCGCGGCGGCCAGTTCGGCGGCGGCCAGGGCGCACACGGCGACGGTCGAACGCGCCAACTCCCGTACGGGCAGGCGTGCCGGGAGTACGGCGGCGGGGCCGCCGTACTCGATCGCGGCCGTGTGGGCGGGGTCTCCGCCGAGGAGGGCCCAGGCGTGCTTGATCATTCCCGCAGTGTGGCACCGGGTGCCGGCGGAGGGAAGCGGGCGGAACGCCTCGTCTCCGCCCGCATCCTGCGCCCCGTCAGGGGCGCTGGGGGAGGAACTGCGCGAGCAACCCAGGACAACCCGCACCCGGCAACCGGGCCATACCGCTCAAGCGGCAACGGCCTCGATCACGAAGTACGGCACCTCCGGCCCGACCGGAACGACGGACACCAGCGAAAGGTCCGCCCGCGAGAACAACTCCGCGAAGTCGTCGCGCGTCCGCTCCCGACCGCCCAGATTCACCAGCATGTTGAGGTCGCTCAGATAGTTCATCCCGCCCTCCCGCCCGTCCGCCATGTCGGGCAGCACCGCCTCGACGACGATCACCCGGCCCTCCGGGGGCAGCACGGACCGCACATGGCGGAGGATGGTGGCGGCCCGGTCGTCCGACCAGTCGTGCAGCACGCTCTTGAGCAGATACGCGTCGGCACCCGCGGGCGCGGAGGCGAAGAAGTCACCGGTGACGAGGTCGCAGCGCCCTGCCAGCCCCGCCTCTTCCAGCTTCGCCGCGGCCTGCGACAGCCCCTCGGCGGAGTCGTAGAGGATCCCGCGCAGCGCGGGGTTGGCCCGGAGCACCCCGGCGAGCAGCGTGCCGTCGCCGCCCCCGATGTCGGCGACGGTGCCGAAGCGGCCGAAGTCGCAGGCCACGGGCAGGAGTTCCGCGGTGTTGCGGGTGCCCTGGCTCATGGCGATGTTGAAGTTCTCGGACAGCTCCGGGTTGTCCTTGAGGAAGCTGAAGTAGTCCGTGCCGAAGACCTTCGGGAAGGACGGCTCTCCGGTCCGGACGCTCTCCCCGAGGTGCTCCCAGGAGCGGAGCATCGACGGCTCGGTCAGCAACCTGGCCACGTAGGCCATGGATTCGGGGTGATCGGTGCGCAGGCACGCACCGGTCTCGGTGGTGGCGAAGACACCGGGGACGGTCTCGGTGAGCAGCCCGATCCCGGTCAGCGCCCGGAGCAGCCGGGTCGTCGACTGCAGGTCGGTCTTCCCTTCGGCGGCCAGTTCCTCCGCGCTGCGCCCGCCCTCGCCGATCCGGTCCAGCACCCCGAGGCGCAGTGCGGTGTTCACCAGGTGCCCGATCATCGGGCCGAAGGCCAGTTGCAATATCCGTGAGCGGTACTCGGTCATACGACACCCCTTCGGATTTGAGTAAGCCCACCCTAACTCCCTTGTGTGCAGCGCTGGGCGAGGGTTCGCAGATCCACGATCCGGTAGCCGCGGGCCCGGACGGCGTCGATGATCCGCGGCAGGGCCTCGGCGTCGAGGACGTGTCCTCCGTCGCCCGCGGTGTTGCCGACGTGCATTTGCACGATCTCGCCGGAGGTGAGGGCTGCGAGGGCCCTCTCGATCACCTTGTCGACGGTCATGCCGCGTGCGGTGCCGAGGTAGCCCTTGGTGTCGGTGGTGAACTCGACGTCGGTGAACCCGAGGGTGTTCACCTCCGCAATGGCCTGCGGGGTGGTCTCGCTGTACGGGAACCGGAAGAGCGGCAACGGCTCGGTGCGCCCGGCCCGGCGGATGGCAGCGTCGGCACGCCACACCTCTTTGGCGATCGCGAGGCGGCCGAGGGTGCTGAAGTGCGGGTGGCTGTAGGAGTGACTGCCGAGCCCGTGGCCTGCGGCGGCCATGGCGCGTACGGCGGCGGGGTGCCGCTCGGCGAACCGGCCGGTGGGGAAGAAGGTTGCCGGCGCGGCGCGTTGGCGGAGGGTGGCGAGGGTGGCGGCGAGGCCGCCCTCGTCCCAGGCGGCGTTGAAGGTGAGAGCGACGACGGGGTCGGCGGTGGGGATGCGGCGGATCGCGGTGTGACAGTCCGGTCCGCTCGCCACCGGTCGGCTCGCCGCCGGGGCCGTGGCGGTGCCGAGCAGGGTGACGGCGATGGCGAGCGCCCTCGCAATACGGTTCATACCCGCTCAACGCGGGGGCCCTGCGGGCGGCTACGGGATGAACGTTCCCTCTTGGAGGGCGGCCACAAAGGCCGTCCAGGCGGGAGCCGGTATGGCGAGGGCCGCCCCGCGGGGGCGTTTGCTGTCCCGGACGGGGACGGTGCCGGTGGCTGCGCCGCGGCGGAAGATCTCTACGCACTCCCCCTCGTTGCCGCCGCTGTGGCTGGACTTGATCCACTCGTCGCGCTTCGGAGTGCCGCGGGACGGGCTCAGGCAACGGGCCACCTCAAGGCACTGCCCCTCGTTGCCACCGCTGTAGCTGGACTTGACCCACTCCACACCGGGTATGCCACCTATGCTCACGAGTTCCACTCCTGCATCACTTTGCGAATCAGGACCAGCGATTCGCCCGGGGACAGCGCGTCAGCGCGAAGCCGATCGTAGGTCACGTGCGCCTTGGCCACGGTTCCGGCGGAGTCGATCACTTGGCCGTGCACGGGGTTCTCCACATACAGGACGTCAGGTTCTTGCTCATCGAACCGCAGCACGATGAACCCCATGGATGTCGCCGGAGCTCCGGACCTGAACGGGAGTACCTGAAGGGCGATGTGCGGCGACTCCGCTTCGCTCGCCAAGTGACCCATCTGCTCACGCATGATGTCGGCGCTGCCGACCATGCGCCGCAGGCAGCCTTCGTCCAGGATGACCCAGAGCAGCGGAGGCCTCTCCCCCGCGATCACCTGGCGGCGTTTGATTCGCCTGGCGACCTTCTCGGCGATCTCATCCGACGTGTCGCGAGGGTGGGCCTTGCGAAAGACCGCCTCCGCATATCTCTCTGTCTGCAGCATCCCCATCACGAGCCCCGAGCAGAAGCTCAGGATCGTCGTTGCGCGCTGCTCCAACATCACGTACGGCTCGAACCACGTGGGATACCCACCGCTCTTGGCGGCCCGCTTCCGCAACCGGACGAACGTCCCCGGTGTACCGAAAACAACATCGCACGCCTGGGCGAACTCCAGGCTGGCAAGCCGCTCCCCCGCCTCCACCTTGGCGACGTACTGCTGTCCGTACTGGGCCAGTTCGCCGAGCTCGCGCTGGCTCATTCCCCTTGCCGTACGCCACTCGCGCACCTCGGTGCCGAAGTAGGCGGCCCCGCTGACCGGAGATGTCACACAAACCCCCTTCACCCCAAAGCCGTTGGGGTGGTCCCAACCCTGGTCACCGTACGGGCACCGCACCACGCTGGAAGCGAACCGCCCAGAACATCGCTCGCGTGAGTGAGCGACCGGCAAACAAAGGTTGCCCCGATGCCCCATACCCCGGAACCGACACCCGAAGCCGTCCGCAGGGCACCCCGTTGTGCGGGGTGTGCATGGATCAAGGACGAGCACGCCAAGGCGACAGCCGCCGGCGATCGCGTCGCGGCCGAGAAGTGGGTCGTCCTCATGGGCCGCCACCAGCGCGCGGACCACGGGTGAACAACTGCGCCCACCCGCAAGGGTGGACCACCCACGACGGCGTCGACCACTGCACCGCAGGATGCGGCACACGGCGCTACCCCGGGTACGGTGCACTGCACATCGAAATCCCCGAACGCTTCCGTTCAACTGCGCAAGCAGGAAACGCGCCAGCCTCGGAAGCCGTGCCCGTAGGATCCATTCCGCTGCCGCCGAACGGCGCCGGCAAGGGGGATTCAGCACCGCGCAGCGGCCCCGCTGCGCGGTGCTGATGGTCACCGCGTCAGCGGAACGCGGCCACGTTCTCCCGCGCCCACTGCGCAAAAGTCCGGGCCGGGAGGCCCGTGACCCGCTGCACCGTGTCGTGGACCTCGAACATGCCGGGCCGGGGGTCGCCGCCCATGAGGTCCAGCACCTCCTTGGCGACTTCGTCGCCGAGGCCGACGGCATACTGCTGGTGCGCGGCGGCACGCGCGACCTCGACGCAGGAGAGCTCACGGCCGAGGGCCTCGGCGATGGCGGCGGTCTGCTGCCGCGGCGAGACCGTCTCGGGGCCGGTGAGCGGGTACGTACGCCCCCGGTGCGCCGGATCCGTGAGGGCGGCGTGGGCGACGGCGGCGATGTCGGCGGGGTGGACGGCGGGCAGGCCGGTGTCGGGGAACGGCGCGAACACCGCGCCGTGTTGGCGGATGGAGGCGGCCCACCACAGGGCGTTCGAGTCGAACTGGGTCGGGCGGAGGACCGTCCAGGCCATGCCGCTGTCCTTCAGGGCCTGTTCGACGGCCAGTCGCTCCCGGGCCGTGACGAGGTGCGGGTGGGTCCCGGAACCGAGGGAGCCGAGGAGGACGACGTGCTCTACGCCGGCAGAACGGGCGGCCGCCAGGACGTCCGCCTCGCCGCCGAAGCCGGGAACGAGGAAGAGCGAACGCACGCCGTCGAGGGCGCGCTTGAGCGTCTCGGGCCGGGCGAAGTCGCCCTCCACGGCCTCGGCCCCCGCAGGGAACGCGGCGGCCCGCTGCGGGTCGCGCGTCAGTCCGCGCACCGGTGAAGTGCCGGAGCGGTGCAACGCCTCCAGCAGAAGACTGCCGACGGTCCCCGTCGCGCCGGTCACCAGAATCATGGTCACGTCTCCGTTTCCCTCGCCCCGAGGCCACTTCCCGCCGGACGCTAGGTCCTCAACTGCGGTTCAGGTCAAGCCGAAGAGGCCTCTTCATGCGACAACGCACAGTCGTGCACGCATGGACGCTGAGCGTCGCATTCTCCACGGTCGGGGTCAGGCGATCAGTCCGTATCCGGATCGCCGGCCTCTTCGAGGAGACGGACCGCGAGGTCGTCGGCCCACTCCACGGCCCAAGCACGGAGTGCGGTGATCGTGGCGGCATCGAGCCCATGGGCGGCAAAGGCTTCGTCGTCGGTCCACTCGGCGCCCGTGAGGTTCGACTTTGGTCCCGATCACGTCCTCCTCCGCGAGGACGGGCCCGTACGGACTCTGGGCGACCGGCCGCCAGAAGATCTCCTTGAGGACGTCGACCTCGCACTCCTGGCCGGTGACCGGGTCGGTCACGGTGAAGCGGGCGGACAGCGGGGCAGTCTCCAGCGCGTGCACCTTCCAGCCGCGGGCTTCCAGGCCGGCGCGGAGCGTGGCCGCGATGTCGGCCATGGGCGCCGGGTTCTCGGTTGCGACATCGAGGTCCTGGCTGGGGCGGTTCACGAGGCGGTGCGACCGACGAGGGTGCGCAGCACCGGCCATAGCTGGAGGAGCAGGTCCCGGTTGAGGTACCGGGGCAGGTCGTCGCGCAGGCCCTCGTGCAGGACCGTGCGGTACAGGCCCATACGCTGACGAGGCTTGCTCATGTCGTACGAGGTCATCCCGGACCAGGCCAGGTGCAGCGGCAGCTCCACGACCCCCTGGGTCGGGCCGTGCAACTCGTCCAGCGACTCCGGCAGACGCCGCCGGAACTTCTCCCGATACAGCGTGAGGTCCTCGGCGTCCGTGGGCGAGAAGCCGCTTGATACGCATGCAGAGTGCCGTGGGCTGGAGGACATGACAGGTCACTGCGTGACGGCCCGGCGGGTTCTTGCGCTTGGGCATCAGCGATGCCGTTTGTCATGATCCGAGGATGGCGCAGCTCAAGATCAAGGATTACGAGCACATTCTCGACCTCGTCACCGCCGTGCTGCAGAACGGCGATCCCGACGCCTCCTGGCACCTGATATCGCGCGAGCTGTTCACCGTCATGCGGGCCAACACGGTGATCATGGCCCGGATGTGCCCCAGTGGCCGCACCGGGGTGGCCGAGGCGTGGGCGCCGGAGTGGCTCGGGCGCGAAGTCGGGGAGTTGCTGCGGCGTCGGCTGCAGCAGGGACATCCGCTGATTCCGTATCTGCAGGCGCGGGAGCACAGCCCCCGCCGGATGACCGATCTCTGCGAGACCTGGCGGAAATCCGCCTGGTACAACGACGCGTTGCGCACCTACGGCACCAAGCAGCAGCTCGGCGTGCCGCTGCCGGGGGAGCCGGGCGGGCTGCGGGCCATCGTCTTCGGGCGCGAAGGCGAGTTCGGTGAGCGCGACTTCGCCTTCGCGTGCCGGGTGCAGCCGTTGCTGATGGCGGTGGACAACCACCTCCGTGAACTCCGGCGGCTGCGCGCCGCGGTGGGCGCGGATTCACCCGTCGGCGACATCGGCCTCACGCCGCGCGAGGCCACCGTGCTGGGGCTGCTCGCCGAGGGGCTCACCACGGAGGCGATCGGCCGCCGTCTGGCCATCTCGCCCCACACGGTCAACCGCCACCTGGAGAAGGTCTATCGGAAGC
The DNA here is from genome assembly GCF_013030945.1 of Streptomyces morookaense. Classification (GTDB taxonomy): domain Bacteria; phylum Actinomycetota; class Actinomycetes; order Streptomycetales; family Streptomycetaceae; genus Streptomyces; species Streptomyces morookaensis. The sequence continues at coordinate 133,909 of NZ_JABBXF010000001.1, forward strand.
TGGGCGCCAACAACCGCGTGACGGCCACCGCCCGGGCGCGGGCGGCCGGGCTGGTGGGCTAGGGCAGAATCTCCAGCTGGACGCCGCTGTTGCTGCCCCCGATGCCGGAGGTGAGGCAGTCCGTGGGCAGTTGCCGGGGCGGAGCGGCGACGGTTCGCCGCACCTGGTGTCCCGCGCCGCGGCCCTCGGTGACCCGGCCCGATTGCAGGGTGAACAGGACGCCCATGTCACGGACCGTGGTGGCGCTCTCGATGGCGATCACCGACCGACCGCCGTCGGCGTACCGGACGGTTTCCACGCCGAGCGCGTCGGAATCCGACACGCAGGACGCCGCGGTCCGGAGCGACTCGAAGGTGCTGGTGGCCGCAAACGTGTGGCCTGCATGCGCGGTGCACGAGTCGTACCGCACCTCCGCGTGAACGCGGGTCGGCTGCGGCGTCAGGGTGAGCGGTGGGTCGTAGCGGCTCACGGAATTGCCCGTGCAGGTGACGGCCCCCTGCTCGCGGGGCCGGGCCTGGCTGTCCGGCGCCCACACCAACGACGACAACACCAGCGCCAGGGAGCCCAGCGTCACCGCCGTACCGCGCATTCCGAACACATTCCCTCCAACACCCGTGGCTTTATTGCCCTTTGACTGCCCTCGTTCGCAGCTGCCATCCCAGCGCCTCGAAGCGCACCCTCCGCGCGCGCCTGCCCGGACGCGCTGCCTCACGCGCCACTGCTGTCGTCGGGTTCACCTGCTGCGGCGGGTAGGAAGCGCTGGACGAGTCGTCGTCGAGCCGATCCCCGAGCAGGAGGAATCCCGAGTGGACCGCACGAGCACCACAGCCACCACCACTCCCGCCACCACACCCACCCAGCGCGTCTTCGCCATGATGGACAGGGACGGGGACGGCGTGATCTCGGCGCACGACTACCTCTCCCGCATCGATCGGGTCGTGCAGGCGACGGGGCGCCCGGAGGACGACCCGCTCGTCGCCACCGCCCGTGCGGAAGGGCTCAAGGCCTGGGGGACGATGGACGCCGACGGAGACGGCCGGCTGACCTTCGCCGAATACGACGCATGGGTGGACGGCGACAAGTTCGACAACATCTGCCAGTACGCCCTGGGTTCGCTGTTCGACCTCGTCGACGCCGACGGGGACGGCGCCTTGGACCGCGCCGAGTTCACCACCCTGCGCACCGCGCTCAACAATCCGCCCGGCAATGCGGGGGCGGCGTTCGCCGCGCTGGACACCGATGGTGACGGGCTGGTCGCCCGTGATGCGTATCTGGCGGCGATCCGCGCCTACATCGTCGGTGACGACTCCCCGATGGGCGAAGCACTGTACTAGGGCGTGCCCCTGGTCGTCGCTCCAGGCACGGCTCAGGCCGAGACAGGTATACGGGACAGGGCGGTGCGCAGCGCGAAGGGCTCGTCGTGGCTTGCCGCGCAGTTCCCCGCGCCCCTTCAGGGCGCGACCACGCACCGCACATCGGTGAGTTGCTCCGACAGTTCCCACAGCCGACGGCCGGTCCGAGGGTCGGCTGCCGTAGCGGACAACTGCACTCGCGTCGGGCCGCCGCGCAGTTCACCGAAACCGTCCGGCCCGATGAACTCACCGCCCTGCACGTCCGGGGCGGTGGCCGCGTACAGCTGCGGCAGCGCACCCTGCTCCGGGGACTGGGCGAGCGGGGCGAGGATGTGGCCGAACAGCAGTTTCACCATGCCGACGGGCGCGCTCGTCTGGAGGCTGGTGGAGGTGTAGCCGGGGTGCGCGAGCACGCTGCGCACCGGGCTTCCTGCCGCGGTCAGCCTCCGGTGGAGTTCCCGTCCGAAGACGGCGTTGGCGAGTTTCGACTGGTTGTAGAACCCCATGGGCGAGTACGTGCGCTCGCCGGAAAGGTCGTCGAAGCAGAGGCGCCCCTGCCGGTGGTTGGTCGAACTCACCGTGACGACGCGGGCGTTGTTGCCGGCGGCCAGCAGGTCGAGCAGCAGACCGGTGAGCGCGAAGTGGCCGAGGTGGTTGCAGGCGAACTGCAACTCGTGGCCCTGCGCGCTGAGTGAGCGCGGCGGCGCCATCACGCCGGCGTTGTTGACGAGCACGTCCAGCCGCGGGTGATCGGCGTGCAACCGATCGGCGAACGCCCGGACCGAATCGAGATCGGCCAGGTCGAGACGGCGCACCTCGAGGTCGGCGCCGGGCTGCTCGGCGGCGATCCCTGCGGCGGCCCGGCGGCCTTTCGCCTCGTCGCGTACGGCGAGGATCACGTGCCCGCCCTTGCGGGCGAGTGCCCGGGTGGTCGCCAGGCCGAGGCCGCTGTTGGCTCCGGTGACGACGAACACCCGGTCGGCCTGGTCCGGTATCCGATCGGCGGTCCAGCGCTGCTTCTTCGTCATGCGGCACACGCTGCCGTGCATGGCACTCGGTGTCAAGAGGTAACCAAGTGCCATGGATGGCACGGCGGAGTAGCATGGCCCGGTGAGCTCCCGCCCCGACGTCACCATGGCCCAACGCAAACGCCGGCTCGTCTCGAACGAGCTGAGCGAAGCGGCGCTGCAACTCCTGGCGCTGAAGGGGTTCGACGCGGTCACCATCGACGAGATCGCGGCCACCGCAGGCGTGTCCAAGCGGACGTTCTTCCGCTACTTCGCCTCCAAGGAGGACGTGGTCGTCCAGTTCCTGGCCGACATGGGCGCCGGCATGCGTGCAGCCCTGGCGTCCCGTCCCCTCGGGGAGCAGCCTTCCGTGGCCCTGCGGCACACCGTCCGGGACCCCATGGCCGCCTGCGCCGATCATTCCGAGAGAGCACTGCGCGTGGTTCAGCTGATCCTGCGCACCGCCGCGCTGCGCGCACGCTTCCTGGAGCACCAGGACCGGTGGCGCGACGACCTGGCAGCGGAGCTGGCGCAGCGCCTGGGGCTCGATCCCGACACCGATCTGTACCCGCAGCTGGCCGCCGGGATGGCGCTCACCGCCTTCGACGCCGTGCTGCGGCGGTGGAGCGGCAGCGACGGTGCGGACGACCCCGCCGAACTGACCGACCGCGCCTTCGCCGCAATCGCCCCGGCGCTGGACGCTGTCGGGCCTAGTAATCCATGATCGCCCCGCACGAGATGTTCACCGTGGCCGCCGTCATCGTGCGGGCGCGGTCGGAGGCGACGAAGGCCGCCACGTGGCCGACGTCCGCCAGGGTCGCCGTCCACTTGAGCAGGCTCGCCCGTTCCAGGCCGGCGACCATCTCGGTACGGCCGGGAAACCCCTCCGGGATGGTCTCCGGGACCCCGCCCGTCTTGAGCGTGACGAACCGGATGCCGTGCCGCCCCAGTTCGCTGGCCCACTGGCGGCGCTGTCCTTCGAGGGCGTCCAACGCGACCTTGAAGCCGCCGAGTTCGGGCAGCGTGTGCGGGCCCGAGCCGCCGAAGGCGAGGATCACGCCCGTGCCGCGCGGGATCATATGGCGGGCCGCGGCGCGGGTGGTGAGGAAGTGGGTGCGGGTGGCGGTGGCGACCGGGCGGAGGAAGTCCTCCGCCGAGATCTCCATCAGCGGTGCCTGGACGTCGCCGTACGAGATCAGGTTGAACGAGATGTCGATCCGCCCGGCCCGCTCCGCCACCGCGTCGACGTAGAGGTCCACCGCCTGCTCGTCCAGGGCGTCCACCCGGTCGGTCTCGGCCGTGCCGCCCGCCGCGCGGATCCTGTCGGCCACCGGGTCGAGCGACTCGAAGGACCGGCCCGACAGGAACACCTTCGCCCCCTCACGGGCGAACGCGCGCGCCACCGCACCGCCGACGGGGCCGCCCGCGCCGTAGACGAGGGCGACCTTCTTCTCCAGGAGCGCCATCGCCGTCCACCGCCTACGACCGCCGCCGTACATGCACGAAGCGGCCCAGGAACCAGCCGATCACCAGCATCGCGACCAGTGTCAGCCACAGCGGCGCGGACACCTCGGGGACGATGAGGCGGATCGTGATGCGGCCGGTGTTCTCCAGCACGAAGACGAGCAGCAGGACCAGGACGGCCAGCACCACGACCCTGGAGGGCGTCAGCGCGTCACGGACGCGACTTGCCAGGCTCATGCCTCAACGATCCCAGCGTCCTCCGGGTGACGCCACCGCGATCGCCGCCGCATGGCCCTGACCTGCGTCGACGTCCGTGAGCGCCCAGCCGGGCGGCGAGGCCGGGACCTCTCCGGAGCCTACGTAGGTGACGGCCGGACTCTCCGAGAGGCCCGTGCCCGTCCCCTTGAGATAGGCCTCCTTGCGCGTCCAGCAGCGGGCGAAGGCCGGCGGGCGGGCGGCATCCGGGAGGGCGCCGAGTTCCGCGATCTCGCGGGGGTGGAGCATGCGGGACACCTCTGTCACGACGGACAGCGGCTGCTCGGCCTCGACGTCGGCGCCGACAGGGGTGTCGGCGAAGGCGAGGAGGGCGAGGTCGGCGGAGTGGGAGAGGTTGAAGTGGAACGGCGCACAGGCGACGGCCGGACGGCCGTGGGGACCGCCGCAGCCGGGGCACGGCTCACGGGTGAGCCGGACTTCTCCGGGGGCCTTGCCGAGGTAGGCGCCCAGGAGGCGGCGGAGGGCGAGGTGGGAGGCGGCGTACCGGGTGCGGTGGATGTCGTGGACGAAGGCCTTGACGCGGGCCCGCTCCTCGGGGTCGAGGATCGGCTCGTACTCCTCCGCGGAGGGCGGGTCGGTGATACGGAGCAGCCAGACGTGCGGCCGGTCGCCGCGGGTCCACTGTTGCGGCAACGGATCGTTGCCGAGGATGCGGGGCCGTATCACCATGTGGATCACCCTACCGGGGCCGCGCCCCTCAAGGGGCGCGGGGAACCCGCAGCCGGAACTACTCCCCCAGTTTCAGCAACGGCACCCCCGCCACCTCCACCCCGAACACCTGCGCGTACAGCGACAGTTCCGCCTCCAGCGCCCGCACCATCGTCTCCTTCCTCCGGAAGCCGTGCCCCTCCCCCTCGAACGACAGGTACGCGTGCGGCACCCCGCATCCCGCGACTGCTTCCAGGAAGCGGTCGCACTGCTCCGGCGGGCACACCGGGTCCTCCAGGCCCTGCAGGAGCAGGAAGGGAACGCGCACGCGGTCCGCCCGCGTCAGCGGGGCCCGGTCCCGGTAGCGCTCGGGGAACTCCTCGAACGAGCCGATCAGGAAGTCGAGGTAGCGCGACTCGAAGTCGTGCGTGCCGCCGTCCGCCCAGCCCAGCAGGTCCAGCACCGGATAGAGGACGGTGCCGCACGCGTACACGTCCGTCGAGACGAGCGACGAGGCCGCGGTCCAGCCGCCCGCGCTGCCGCCGCGCACGGCCAGCCGGGCCCGGTCCGCCGTGCCCTCCTCCGCCAGCGCAGTGGCCACGGCCGCGCAGTCCTCGACGTCGACGACGCCCCAACGGCCGCGCAGGCGTTCGCGGTAGGCGCGCCCGTAGCCCGTCGAACCGCCGTAGTTCACGTCGGCGACGCCGATGCCCCGGGAGGTGAAGTAGGCGACGTCCAGGTCGAGGACGGCGGGCACGCGGGACGTGGGGCCGCCGTGGGCCATCACCACGTACGGCGGGAGTTCGTCGGCCGGCCCGGTGAAGTCGGGGCTGTGCGGCGGGTAGATGTGGGCGTGGATCTCACGGCCGTCGGGGGCCGTGAAGGTACGGATCTGCGGCTCGGGGTAATAGGCGGGGTCCACGGGATCCGTGTGCCGGGCACCGATCGTGCGGGCGCGTCCCGTGACCGTGTCCAGCTCGACCACCTCGTACGCGGTGCGCGGGCTCGCCGCGACGCCCACGGCCCGGGTGCCGCTCACCGTGAGCGTCGCCGCCCACTCCGTCCACGGCCCGGCCGCGTCGACCAGTTCCCCGGACTCGGGGTCGAGTATGCCGAGGACGGCCGCGCCCTTGCCGTGCACCACCGCGATCAGCCCGTTGGCCAGCGGCGCGAACCACCTCATGCCCGGCGTCCACAGCGGCCCCGCGAACTCCTCCTCGCGCCGGCACAGTTGGGTGGCCGCGCCCGTGGCGGGGTCGACGCGGTGGAGGTTCCACCAGCCCGTACGGTCGGTCGCGACGATCAGCGAGCCGTCTGGCGCCCACTCCGCCTGGGCGATGGCCTCCTCCGGCCCGCCCAGCAGCGTGCGGGTGTCCGCGAACCGGCCGTCCTCCGTCACCCGGGCCGTCTTCAGCTCCGTGCCCTCCCACGGCATGCGCGGGTGGTCCCAGGCGAGCCACACCGCCTGCCGCCCGTCCGGGGAGAGCCGCGGGCCGGTGACGAAGCGATGGGCGTCGTCCGACAACTCCCGCACGGCGGACCGGTCCGCGGCCGCCGAGCCGTCCAGCGGGACGGCCGCGAGGAAGCGGCGCACGTCCGACGGGCCCTCGCCCGTGAACTCCTCGGCCATGCACCACACTTCGCCCCGCTCGGGCAGGAGCACCGGGTCCGCCCAGCGCAGTCCCCCGCCGACCGCCGAGACCGGGGTCAGCGGCCGGGGTACGGCGCCCCCGGGCGCGTCCGGCTCGAAGGCGTACAGGCGCTGGTCCCCGAAGTGGGTGAAGACCAGCAGCGGGCCGCCCGCCGGCCGCGGCACTCCCGCCCACGGGAAGCCGCTGTACTCGAAGACCCGGTTGCGGACGTTCCACGGAGCGGGCAGCGCGGACTCCTCGGCCCCGTCGGCCCGCCGCCGCACCAGAGTGGCCCGGCCCGCCTCGGCCGGGCGGGGGGCGACCCACCACACCTCGTCGCCGACCGCGCCCACGCACGCGGGCCGGCCGCTGCGCGACGCGACGAGCGCGGCATCGATCGGGGACTGCCAGGCTCCGTAGGGCGCCGTGGACACCATGGGCCACTCCTCCTCGGGACGGTGTCCGCTCAGTTCACCGAGCGGTCTTCCTCACGTCGTGCCCGTCCATTCTGCTCATCCATGAAGTAGTGGTCGAGAACCCGGACTCCGAAGTGCAGGGCGTCGACCGGCACCCGCTCGTCGACGCCGTGGAACATCGCCTGGTGGTCGAAGCCGGCGGGCAGCCGGAGCGGGTTGAAGCCGTAGCCCACGATGCCCAGGCGGGAGAACTGGTTGGCGTCCGTCCCGCCGGACATGCAGAACGGGACGACATGACCCTCCGGTGCGAAGTGCCCGATCGCCGCCTTCATGCGGGCGAACACCGGGGTGTCGAGGGGTGCTTGGAGCCCCTCGCCCCTCTGGTAGTACTCCCACTCCACGTGCGGCCCGGTGAGCCGGTCGAGGGTGTCCCGGAACTCCTCCGCGGCGCCGGGCACGACCCGCCCGTCCACGTGGGCGGTGGCGGCGGCGGGGATGACATTGACCTTGTATCCGGCGTTCAGCATGGTCGGGTTGGTGCTGTTGCGCAGGGTCGCCCGCACCAGCTTGGCGGCCGCGCCCAGCTTGTCCAGCAGGCCCTCGACGTCGAAGTCCGGCGCGTCCGGGTCGGCGTCGATACCGTGCACCGCGGCGAGTTCGCGCAGCGCGGCCCGGACGAGCGGGGAGAGCCGGACCGGCCACTCGTACGCGGCGATCCGCTGGACGGCGGCGGCGAGGTGGACGATCGCGTTGTCGGGGTTGACCTTGGAACCGTGCCCCGCCGTGCCGTGCGCGGTCAGTTTCAGCCAGGCCGTGCCGCGCTCCCCCGCGCCCACCGGGTAGATCTGCAGACCGCCGTCGCCGTGGAAGGTGTACGCGCCGGACTCGCCGATGCCGACCGTGCAGCCCTCGAACAGCACGGCGTGCTCCCGGGCCAGGAAGTCGGCACCCGTGAGGGCGCGGTCCTCCTCGTCGGCGGTGAAGGCGAGGACGACGTCGCCGCGCGGCCGCACCCCCGCCCGGGCCCAGGAGCGCACCAGGGCCAGCATCATCGCGTCCGCGTTCTTCATGTCGACCGCGCCGCGGCCCCAGACCACCCCGTCGCGGACCTCGCCCGAGAAGGGGTGGACGCTCCACTCGGCGGGCTCGGCCGGCACCACGTCCAGGTGCCCGTGGAGCAGCGTCGCCGCGGCGCCCGGGTCCGAACCGGCAAGGCGGGCCACGACATTGGTCCGCCCCGGCTCCTTCTCCAGCAGCACCGGCTCCAGGCCGGCCTCGGCGAGCCGTTCCGCCACGTACTCGGCGGCCGGGCGCTCCCGGCCGTCCCCGCCACCGTGATTGCTGGTGTCGATCCGGATCAGGTCGGAGGTGAAGCGCACCACTTCGTCGAGCGCCTGCCCGTCCACCCGGTCCGCCGTGCCGTCATCCATACTCTTCCTCCACCGCCGCCGACACGACGGTCGTGACCGCCTTGAAGCAGCGGATTCCGTCGTACATGGTCGGCGTGGTGAAGGTGATCCGGCGCTCGCCGCACTGTTCGACGCCGGGTACGCAGGTCGCCTGGCCGGCGAGGTGCTCGGCGTCGAAATCCAGCTCCCAGACGAACGGGCCGCCCCGCACCGGCTCGTGCCGCACGGCCAGCGCGGCGGCGTCCTTCGCCGCGGCCCGGATGTCGGCCGCCGTACGGGCCGGCGGGCGGCACACGGCCGCGTACCGCGACACATAGTCCTTGACCGCGACCGAACGGGCCCGGGGCGCATACCCCTTGGCGTCCTCGCACGTCCGGTCGTCGCCGGTCACCAGCACCACGGGCACACCGTATTCGGCCACGACGAGGGAATTGAGGAACCCTTCGCTGGCGCGCGTGCCGCCCACCCGGACGCCGGTCAGCGAGTTGGCCAGGTAGGTGTGCGCCAGCACCCCCTCGGCACCGGCCGCCGCGTGGTACCCGACGAACGCGATCCCGTCGACGTCGCCGTGCTGCACGCCCTCGACCATGCTCAGGGCCTTGTGCTTGCCGGTGAGCATCTCGGCCCGTTCGTCGAGCTTCTCCAGCAGCAGGTTGCGCATGCTCCAGTGCGCCTCGTTGACGAGGACGGCGTCGGCGCCGCCGTCGAAGAAGCCCGCGATGGCGGCGTTGACGTCGGACGTGAAGAGATGACGGCACCGCTCCCACTGCGGCGCCCCGGGCAGCACGTCGCCGGGCCAGGTGACCCCGGTGGCGCCTTCCATGTCGGCAGAGATCAGGATCTTTACCATGCCCCCGTTCTACCGCAGGAAGGGGTGGCGGGGCAGCGGAACGCGTGGGCGCCCCGCCCCCGCCCGCCCTCAGTCCGCGTGCCCCAGCATCAAGTCCCGTTCCGTGCGCCCGCCCCCGGCGATCTGGAGCACCGTGGCCACCGGCGGGTACCCGGCCGCGATGACCGTGTACTCGCCCGCCGACAGGTCCACGAAGCGGAACGTGCCGTCCGGGCCCGTCACCGTCGAGTCGACCACGTTGCCCGCCGCGTCCAGCAGCGTCACGCGCGCGTCCTCCACCAGGCGGCCCGCGCCCGCGCGGACGGTGCCGCGCAGGACCGCGCCGCCCGCCAGCTCGATGTCCTGGCGGGTCTCGCGTGCCGACTGGACGGTCACGGGAAGCGCCGCCGGGCGGAAGGCGGGGGCGCTCGACGCCAGCGTGTACTCGCCGGCGATCAACTCCGCGATGACATAGCCCCCTTCGGGGCCGGTCCGGGTCGAGGCGACGACCTCGCCGTGCACGTTCGTCAGCGTCACGAGCGCCTCCCGCACCGGCGAGCCGTCGGCGGTGCGGACCGTCCCGGCCAGGCGGCCGGCGCCGCCGAGCACCACGTCCAGTTCGACGGGGCGTTCGCCGACCGTCACGGTGACGGCCTGCGGCTGGTGTCCGCCGGCCGCGGCGATGAGGACGTACGAGCCGGTGCCGGGGGTGCTCAGGGCGTACCGACCGTCGTCGCCGCTCGCGCCGCGGCCGATCTGGCGTCCGTGGACGTCGATGAGGGTGAGCGCGGCGCGCGGCACGGTGCTGCCGTCGAGGTGCTGGACGGCGCCCGTCACCGGGATGCCCGCGACGAGCGGCGGCGGTGCCGGGGCCGGGGTCACCGGGTCCATGAAGGATGCGGTGCGCGCGGACGGGATGGCGGCCTCGGGGGCGTTGGGGTGGGACACCAGTGGTTTCTCTTTCAGCAGGAAGGCGAGCACGAAGCCCACGATGAGCACCGGTACGAGGTAGAGGAAGATCCGCGGCATGGCCTCGGCGTAGGCCCGGACGTAGCCGTCGCGCAGTGCTGCGGGCAGGGCGTGCACCAGCTGCGGGGTGATGGAGTCGGGGGCCGGGAGGTCTGCGCGGTGCGGGAGTTCGCCGGCGAGCCGGGCGGAGAGGCGGTGGGCGAAGAGCGTGCCGAAGACGGCCGCGCCCAGCGAACCGCCGATCTGCCGGAAGTAGTTGTTGGCGCTGGTGGCGGTGCCGAGGTCCTGCGGCTGCACGGAGTTCTGCACCGCGAGGACGAGAACGGGCAGGGACAGGCCGATGCCGACGCCGAGGATGGCCATCCAGAGGCTGTAGACGATCCGGCCGGTTCCCGTGTCGAGATGGGACAGCAGATACATGCCCTCGGCGGAGAGCGCGAGGCCGAGGATGGGCAGCAGCTTGTAGTGGCCGGTGCGGCTGATGAGGTGGCCGGCGAGGAGCGAGGAGACGACGATGCCGCCCATCATGGGCAGCATCAGCAGGCCCGATGCGGTCGCGCCGACGCCGTCGACCATCTGCAGGAAGCTGGGCAGATAGCTGGCGGCGCCGAACATCGCGACGCCGACGACGGCCCCGACGAGCGCGGTGACGGTGAACACGGGGTCGCGGAACAGGTGCGGCGGCATGATCGGTTCCGCCGCGAACTGCTCGACGACGGCGAACAGCAGCGTCGTGCCCAGCGCCCCCGCGCCGAGCCCGAGGATCGTGCGGGAGGTCCAGGCGTACTCGGTGCCGCCCCAGGTGGTCAGCAGCACCAGGCAGACGGAGGCCGTCGTCAGCAGCAGGGCGCCGAGGACGTCGAAGCGGGCCCGGCGCGGCGGCCGGGGCAGCTTGAGGGCGGCGCCGACGACGGCGAGCGTGACGAGCCCGAAGGGGACGTTGACGTAGAAGCACCAGCGCCAGGAGGCGTGGTCGGTGAAGAAGCCGCCGAGCAACGGGCCCGCGACGGAGGCCAGTCCGTACGCGGCGCTGATGACGCCCATGTACCGGCCGCGTTCCCGGGCCGGGACGATGTCGGCGATGATGGCCTGCACGCCGATCAGCAGCCCGCCGGCGCCGACGCCCTGCAACGCCCGGAAGGCGATGAGCTGTTCCATCGTGCGGGACCAGCCGGCCAGGCCGGAGCCCGCGACGAAGACGACGATGGCGAAGACGAAGACGGTCTTGCGGCCGGAGATGTCGCCGAGCTTGCCGTAGAGCGGCAGGACGACGGTGGAGGTGAGGAGGTAGGCCGTGACGGCCCAGGACATCCTGCCGAGACCGTGCAGTTCGCCGACGATCTTGGGCAGGGCGGTCGCGACGATGGTCTGGTCGAGGGCGGCGAGGAGGAGCGTGAGCATCAGCCCGGCGAAGACCAGACGTACCCTCGCGGGGCCCGGCGGGGGCTCCCCCGCAGTGGGGACGGCTGCGGCCGGGGGCGGGGGGAGTGTGCTGTCGCCCTTCACCACGGTGGTCTCGACGATGGACCCGCCCACGTAGCTTCTCCCCTTAGTCGCGCCTGCGTTGGCGCCCTTTTCTCGCATTTCGCTGCAAGAGGGGCAAGCACGGGCAAGCGCGACGATTCGTCCCGGATGACCGTTCAGGCGGACTTTCCGCCGGTCGGAGGGGGGACAGGGGTGGCCGGAAGGGGGAAGCCCGGCCGGGAAAACCACTCGAACCGGTGAGCCCGGAACGGGCTGTTCCGCTCCGGGCCCCGGGTGCCGGGGGTGCGGCGGGCGCTCAGCCCGCGCTCTGGCCGCCCTCGGTCTCGGCCGCGAGACGGGCGAGCACGGCGTCGTAGATGCGGCAGAGGCCCTTCGGCGCGAAGGTCCGCTCGAAGAAGCCGCCGATGCCGCCGGCGCCGTTCCAGACGGTGTGGACGACGGCCTTGGCGCGGCCCTCGCCGGCCGGGGTGACCGTCCAGGTCGTCACCATCGAGGAGTTGCGGTCCTTCTCCACCAGTTGGCCGGTGGACGGCTCGGAGACCTCCAGCAGGCAGTCGCGGACCCGCTTGCTGGTGGCCTGGAGCTTCCAGTGCACCAGGGTGCCCTCGCCGTCGCCGCCCTCGCGCACCTCGTACTCGCTGAAGTGCTCGGGGAGCAGCTTGGGGCGGACGCCGCTGTAGTCCGCCAGCGCGTCGAACACGTCCTCCGCACTCGCCGCGATGATCCGCTCCGTGGTCGCCTCGACCTGGCCCATGGCATTGTCCTCCGGACGTTCCGTACTTGGTGTGGGGTCAGCCAACCACCCTTGCGGGCAGCCGCCCAAATCCAGGTGCGGGGCACCACACGTTCGCCGGCGCGACCCCCTACCGCGGCGCCCTGCCCCCCAACCGCGCCAGCGCCACCACGGCCGCGGGCCGCAGCCTCTCGTGCTCCCGCGCAGCGACAAGCGCGGCCTCCGCGCGCCGGTCCCCCAGCACCCCCAGCCCCTCCACGCACGCGCGGGCGACCGGCCAGCAGTGGTCCCGCGCCGCGAGCAGCCGCTCCAGGGTGGAGAGGAGTGCGGGCACCGACTCGGGGGCCCGCAGCTCGGTGAGGAGGCGCACGGGGTGCACGGCGTACGCGGTGCGCAGCGGATTCGTGGCGAGGGCGGCCGCCGCCTTCGCGGTGCGCGGGTCGCGCAGCCGGGCCAGGACGCGCGCGGCCGTCGCACAGCGCACCGGCTCGCGGTAGTTGAGGAGGAGGATCAGCGTCTCGAAGGCCCGGCGGTCGCCCTGGGAGCCGAGGGCGAAGGCGGCGATCTCCCGTGCCCACAGCGGCCGTTCGGGGGCGACGAGGACGTGCGCCAGCTCGTCGCGCGCGGCGCGGCCGTCGGTGCGGACGAGCGCGAGGAGCTGTTCGTATGCCACGAACTCGGCCGGGGAGACCAGTTCGGTCCGTACCCGCTTCAGCAGCGCGCGGAATTCCTCTTCCATTTCCCGCTCTCCTCCCCGAGTGGCCTGGACCACATCGTAAGTCGCGCGCACAGCCCCTGGTGCTCTTGGTTACCCGTGAGTTAATCTCCCGGCAAGCGGGGGGCATCCCCCCGCTCGGCGGCCTGGTGACGCAGCCGCCCGTGCAGTGACGTCGGTTCGGCACACGGCAGGCCCCGGGACAGGGCCTGCCGCAGCAACTCCCGTTCCGCGGACCCCTCTTACCCGTTACCCGTCCGCGGTTTTCCTCAGTCGCCGTGCCCCGTTCAGGGGCCCGCCGGCCGCCGTCTCCCCCGTGTCCGCAGACGGGGGCTTCCCTTGGAGTCCGCGATGGACCGACTGTCCCGTCCCGATCCGTCCCCCCTCCCCCCGCTCACGACCGTCGCCGTGGTCGGCCTGGGCACCATGGGCACCGGCATCGCCGAGGTGCTCACCTGTGCCGGCCGCACCGTCGTCGGCATCGACGTCACCGAGGCGGCCGCCGCCCGTGCCGCAGCCGCGCTGGAGGCCGCGACCGCCCGTGCGGTGGAGCGCGGGCGGATCACCGAGGACGAGCGCCGGGCCGCCCTGGCCCGCTTCCGCACCTCCTGCGACCTGCGGGACGCAGCCGGGGCGGACCTGGTGATCGAGGTCGTGCCCGAGAACTACGCCCTGAAGCACGAGGTGTTCACCGCCCTGGACGCCGTGGTGCGCCCGGACACCATCCTGGCGACCGGCACCAACGCACTGTCGGTGACCCGGCTGGCCGCCGACTCCGCCCGCCCCGAACGCGTCCTGGGCCTGCACTTCTTCAACCCCGCGCCGGCCATGAAGCTCGTCGAGGTCGTCTCCTCGGTGCTCACCTCGCCCGGTGCGGTCGCCGCCGTCACCGCGCTCGCCCGTGAACTGGGCAAGGAGCCGGTCGCGATCGGCGACCGCCCCGGATTCGTCGCCGACGGGCTGCTGTTCGGCTACCTCAACCAGGCTGCGGCGATGTACGAGGCGCGCTACGCCGGCCGCGAGGACATCGACGCGGCGATGCGGCTGGGCTGCGGACTGCCCATGGGCCCGCTCGCCCTGCTCGACCTGATCGGCATCGACACCGCCCGTACCGTTCTGGAGGCCATGTACGCCGCCTCGCACGACCGCCTGCACGCGCCCGCCCCGATCCTGGGACAGCTGTCGGAGGCGGGGCTCACCGGGCGCAAGGCGGGCCGCGGCTTCTACACCTACGAGGCCCCCGGCTCGGCCGTGGTCGTCGCGGATGCGGAGAGCCCCGGCGGGACGCACGACGCGGCGGCCGGGCGCAGCGTGCGCAGCGTCGGCGTCGCGGGCTCGGGCACGATGGCGAGCGGGATCGCCGAGGTGTTCGCCAAGCGGGGCCACCCGGTGGTGCTCGTGGCCCGCACCCCGGAGAAGGCGGAGGCGGCCAAGGCGCGCATCGCCAAGTCCCTGGCCCGGTCGGTGGAGAAGGGCCGGATCACCGAGGAGCAGCGGGAGGCGGCACTGGCGGCGGTCGCCACGGCGGGCTCGCTCGACGCGCTCGCGGACGTCGACCTGGCAGTCGAGGCGGTGGCGGAGGACCTGGAGGTCAAGCAGCAGCTGTTCGCTGCGCTCGACAAGGTCTGCAAGCCGGGTGCGGTGCTGGCCACGACCACGTCCTCGCTGCCCGTGGTGGCCTGCGCCCGCGCGACCTCGCGCCCGCAGGACGTGATCGGCATGCACTTCTTCAATCCCGCGCCCGCGATGAAGCTGGTCGAGGTGGTGCGGACGGTGCTCACGTCCGACGAGGTGCACGCCACCGTGCGCGCGGTGTGCGCCGGGGTCGGCAAGCACGCGGTGGACTGCGGGGACCGGGCCGGGTTCATCGTCAACGCGCTGCTGTTCCCGTACCTCAACAACGCGGTGAAGATGGTGCAGGAGAACTACGCGACCCTGGACCAGATCGACGCGGCGATGAAACTGGGCGGCGGCTACCCCATGGGACCGTTCGAACTCCTCGACGTGGTGGGCCTGGACGTCTCGCTGGCCATCGAGAAGGTCCTGCACCGCGAGTTCCGCGACCCGGGGCTCGCCCCCGCGTCCCTCCTGGAACACCTGGTGGCGGCGGGGCGCCTGGGACGCAAGACCGGCCGCGGCTTCCGCGAGTATGCGAAGGCCTGACCACGACGCCGGCTGGGGCGGGCTGCTGGAGCCCGCGGACGGTCCGCCCCGGCACAGCCACTCGGACGCGTGTTACGTTCCCCACATGTCCCAGCCCGCCAAGTCCGCCCACGGCACCCGCACCTCCCGGAGCGCCGCCGCACCCGAACCCGCCGCGCCCGGAAGCGCCCGGGCGCCGAGGGGCGCGAGCTCCGCGGGCGCCGGCTCCCGCCGTGCCGCCGCCCAGCGGCTCACCATGCGCCGCCGACTCGCGGCGTCCGCCATGGAGTTGTTCGCGACCAAGGGCTACGAGGCGACGACGGTCGACGAGATCGCGGCCGCGGCCGGGGTCGCCCGCCGCACCTTCTTCCGCCACTTCCGCTCCAAGGAAGAGGCCATCTTCCCCGACCACGACGACACCCTGGTGCGGGCCGCCGACGTGCTGGAGGCCGCACCGGCACACGAGAACCCGCTGGACACCGTGTGCCGGGGCATCAAGGAGGTCATGCGGATGTACGCGGCCTCCCCGGCCGTCTCCGTCGAGCGCTACCGGCTGACGCGCGAGGTGCCGGCCCTGCGCGAGCGCGAGATCGCCTCGGTGGCCCGCTACGAGCGGCTGTTCACCCGTTATCTGCTGGGCCACTTCGACGAGAGCGCCCATCACACGGGCGACGACCCGCTGCTCGCCGAGGTCGCCGCCTCTGCGGTGGTGACCGCGCACAACCATGTGCTGCGGCGCTGGCTGCGCGGTGGCGGCGAGGGCGATCTGGAGGCGCAGCTCGACCACGCGTTCGCGATCGTGCGCGAGACGTTCGGCACCGGGATCGGTGCCGGCCGTGCCGAGACGCCTGCCGCTTCGGCGCGGGCCGAGGGTTCGGTGCTGGTCACGGTGGCGCGTACCGATGCGCCGCTCGGCGAGGTCATGCGCACGATCGAGAGGGCACTCAAGGAGGTTTAGCGACTGCGGGCCGGCTGTGGCTGGTCGCGCAGTTCCTCCCCCGGCTACCGCTGGGGGTACCCCCAGCGCCCCTTACGGGGCGCAACAGCGGCCGTCCCCCTCCGGGGCGGCCGCTTTGCTCATTCGTGACGCCCGGATGACATCTGAGAGAAATTGTTGGCACGCAGTGTCTTGTCTGGTGGCACGCGGTGCCATACCTTGTCGGTGTCCGGCTGTCCCCACAACCACCTTGTGCGCCCGGACGCCTGCGTCACAGGCACCAGTTGGCGCCACCCGCGCCCGCCCCGCACCACCCCGCCGAACCGACGGCACCGCCTCTGCACCACCCCCGACGTTCCCTAGAGCCGTTCGAAGACGCGCTTCGCCGGAGGCCCACCGTGAACCAGATACTCGACGCGATCCTCGCGTCCGACACGACCGGCGAGGACTTCGCCTCGCTGCCCGTCCCCGACTCGTACCGCGCGGTCACCGTGCACAAGGACGAGGCGGAGATGTTCGCCGGACTCCCCTCCCGGGAGAAGGACCCGCGCAAGTCGCTCCACGTCGAGGAGGTGCCGGTGCCCGAACTCGGGCCCGGCGAGGCGCTCGTGGCCGTCATGGCCAGCTCGGTGAACTACAACTCCGTGTGGACCTCGATCTTCGAGCCCGTCTCCACCTTCGCCTTCCTGGAGCGCTACGGGAAGCTCTCCCCGCTCGGCAGGCGGCACGACCTGCCGTACCACGTCATCGGCTCCGACCTGGCCGGCGTGGTGCTGCGCACCGGCCCCGGCGTCAACGCCTGGAAGCCCGGCGACGAGGTCGTCGCCCACTGCCTCTCCGTCGAACTGGAGTCCGCCGACGGGCACAACGACACCATGCTCGACCCCGAGCAGCGCATCTGGGGCTTCGAGACCAACTTCGGCGGGCTCGCGGAGATCGCGCTGGTGAAGTCCAACCAGCTGATGCCCAAGCCGCGCCACCTCAGCTGGGAGGAGGCCGCCGCCCCCGGCCTGGTCAACTCCACCGCGTACCGGCAGCTGGTCTCCCGCAACGGCGCCGGGATGAAGCAGGGCGACAACGTGCTGATCTGGGGCGCGAGCGGCGGACTCGGCTCGTACGCAACGCAGTTCGCGCTCGCCGGCGGCGCCAACCCCATCTGTGTGGTCTCCAGCGACCGGAAGGCGGAGATCTGCCGCCGGATGGGCGCCGAGGCGATCATCGACCGCAGCGCGGAGGGCTACCGGTTCTGGAAGGACGAGCACCAGCAGGACCCGCGGGAGTGGAAGCGGTTCGGCAAGCGCATCCGCGAACTCACCGGCGGCGAGGACGTGGACATCGTCTTCGAGCACCCGGGCCGCGAGACCTTCGGCGCGTCCGTGTACGTCACCCGCAAGGGCGGCACGATCGTCACCTGCGCGTCGACCTCGGGCTACAACCACCAGTACGACAACCGCTACCTGTGGATGTCGCTGAAGCGCATCATCGGCTCCCACTTCGCCAACTACCGCGAGGCATGGGAGGCCAACCGCCTGATCGCCAAGGGGAAGATCCACCCGACGCTCTCGAAGACCTACACCCTGGCCGAGACCGGACAGGCGGCGTACGACGTGCACCGCAACCTGCACCAGGGCAAGGTCGGCGTACTGTGCCTGGCGCCCGAGGAGGGCATGGGCGTGCGCGACGAGGAGATGCGGGCGCAGCACATCGACGCCATCAACCGCTTCCGGAACGTGTGAGCGCCGAGACATGACTGAGCGTCAGAAGGATCGTCCGTGGCTGATGCGGACGTACGCCGGCCACTCCACCGCCGAGGCGTCCAACGAGCTCTACCGGCGCAACCTCGCCAAGGGCCAGACCGGCCTCTCGGTCGCGTTCGACCTCCCGACGCAGACCGGCTACGACGCCGACCACGTGCTCGCCCGCGGCGAGGTGGGCCGGGTCGGCGTCCCGGTCGCCCATCTCGGGGACATGCGGCGGCTGTTCAGGGACATCCCCCTGGAGCAGATGAACACCTCCATGACCATCAACGCCACCGCCATGTGGCTGCTGGCGATGTACCAGGTGGTCGCGGAGGAACAGGGCGCCGACATCGCGAAGTTGCAGGGGACGACGCAGAACGACATCGTCAAGGAGTACCTCTCGCGCGGGACGCACGTCTTCCCGCCGGGGCCGTCCCTGCGCCTGACGACGGACCTGATCACCTACACGGTCAACCACATACCGAAGTGGAACCCGATCAACATCTGCAGCTACCACCTGCAGGAGGCGGGGGCCACGCCGGTGCAGGAGATCGCGTACGCGATGTCCACGGCGATCGCCGTGCTGGACGCCGTGTTCGCCTCCGGCCAGGTCCCCGAGGAGCGCAGGGGCGATGTCGTCGCCCGCATCTCGTTCTTCGTCAACGCGGGCGTCCGGTTCATCGAGGAGATGTGCAAGATGCGGGCGTTCGGCCGCATCTGGGACACGATCACCCGTGAGCGCTACGGCATCGAGAACCCCAAGCACCGCCGCTTCCGCTACGGCGTGCAGGTCAACTCCCTCGGCCTGACCGAGGCGCAGCCGGAGAACAACGTCCAGCGCATCGTCCTGGAGATGCTGGCCGTCACCCTCTCCAAGGACGCCCGCGCCCGCGCCGTCCAACTGCCCGCCTGGAACGAGGCCTTGGGCCTGCCGCGCCCCTGGGACCAGCAGTGGTCGCTGCGCATCCAGCAGGTGCTGGCGCACGAGAGCGACCTGCTGGAGTACGACGACATCTTCGCCGGATCGCATGTGATCGAGGCCGAGGTCGGCGCGCTCGTCGAGCAGTGCACGGCCGAGATCGCGCGCATCCAGGAGATGGGCGGCGCGCTGGCGGCCGTGGAGTCCGGCTATCTCAAGTCCCAGCTGGTCTCCTCGCACGCCGAGCGGCGCGCCCGGATCGAGGCGGGCGAGGAGAAGATCGTCGGCGTCAACTGCTTCGAGACGACCGAGCCCAACCCGCTCACCGCCGATCTCGACACCGCGATCATGACCGTCGACCCGGCGAACGAGGCCCGGGTCGTCGCCGCCCTGCACTCCTGGCGCGACGAGCGCGACGAAGTACGCGCCCAGGAGGCCCTGTCGGCGCTGAAGAAGACCGCGGCCGGGGACGGCAACCTGATGGCGGCCACCCTGGAGTGCGTCCGCGCGGGCGTGACGACCGGCGAGTGGTCCTGGGCCCTGCGGGACGTGTTCGGCGAGTACCGGGCGCCCACGGGCGTCGGCGGCGCCCCCCTGGCCGTGACCGCCGAGGCCGGCACGCCACTGGCCGCGGTCCGCGAGAAGGTGGCCCGCACGGCCGCCGACCTGGGCTGCGGCAAACTGCGCCTGCTGGTCGGCAAGCCCGGCCTGGACGGCCACTCCAACGGCGCCGAGCAGATCGCCGTACGGGCCCGCGACGCCGGGTTCGAGGTGGTCTACCAGGGCATCCGGCTCACCCCGGAACAGATCGTCTCGGCGGCCGTCGCCGAGGACGTCCACTGTGTGGGCCTGTCGATCCTCTCGGGCTCGCACACCGAGCTCGTACCGGACGTCCTGGCGCGGCTGCGGCGCGCGGGGGCACAGGACATGCCCGTCATCGTCGGTGGCATCATCCCGTCCGCCGATGCCACCGCCCTGCGGGCGGCCGGCGTCGCAGCGGTCTTCACCCCGAAGGATTTCGGGATAACGGAGATCATCGGCCGTATCGTCGACGAGATCCGCACAGCGAACCAGCTCGACCCTCTGGAGGTCTCCGCATGACCGCGTCTTCCACGCCTGCCCCCGTCAACCGGCTGCGCCCGCGCCGCTCCTGCCTCGCCGTCCCGGGCAGCAACCCGCGCTTCCTGGAGAAGGCCCAGGGCCTCCCCGCGGACATGGTGTTCCTCGACCTGGAGGACGCCTGCGCACCGCTGGCCAAGGAGGGTGCCCGGCACACCGTCGTCGAGGCGCTCAACACCGGTGACTGGACGGGCAAGACGCGCGTCGTCCGGGTCAACGACTGGACCACGCAGTGGACGTACCGCGACGTCATCACGGTCGTCGAGGGCGCGGGCCCGAACCTGGACTGCATCATGCTGCCCAAGGTGCAGGACGCCCAGCAGGTCGTCGCCCTGGACGTGCTGCTGACGCAGATCGAGAAGACGATGGGCTTCGAGGTCGGCCGCATCGGCATCGAGGCGCAGATCGAGAACGCCAAGGGTCTGGTGAACGTCGACGACATCGCCGCCTCCTCGCCGCGCCTGGAGACGATCGTCTTCGGCCCGGCGGACTTCATGGCCTCGATCAACATGAAGTCCCTCGTGGTCGGCGAACAGCCGCCCGGCTACCCTGCGGACGCCTACCACTACATCCTCATGCGGATCCTGATGGCGGCCCGCGCACACGACCTGCAGGCCATCGACGGCCCGTACCTGCAGATCCGCAACGTCGAGGGCTACAAGGAGGTCGCCCGCCGCGCCGCGGCGCTGGGCTTCGACGGCAAGTGGGTGCTGCACCCCGGCCAGGTGGAGGCGGCCAACGAGGTCTTCTCGCCCTCGCAGGAGGACTACGACCACGCCGAGCTGATCCTGGACGCCTACGACTACTGCACCTCCGAGGCGGGCGGCAAGAAGGGCTCGGCGATGCTCGGCGACGAGATGATCGACGAGGCGAGCCGCAAGATGGCCCTGGTCGTCGCCGGCAAGGGCCGGGCGGCCGGTATGACCCGCACGTCCAAGTTCGAGATCCCGGAGGCGTGAGGGCGATGCAGTTCGGCCGTACCTACGAAGAGTTCACCGTCGGGGACGTCTACAAGCACTGGCCGGGAAAGACGGTCACCGAATACGACGACCACCTGTTCTGTCTGCTCACGATGAATCACCATCCGTTGCACATGGACAGCAACTATGCCGAGAAGACCACCGATTTCGGCAAGAACGTGGTGGTAGGGAACTACATCTACTCACTTCTGCTGGGCATGTCCGTACCGGACGTCTCGGGCAAGGCGATCGCCAACCTCGAGGTGGAATCGCTCAAGCACATTGCGCCGACCTTCCACGGCGACACGATCTACGGCGAGACGACCGTGCTGGAGAAGACGCCGTCGAAGTCGAAGAGCGACCGCGGCATCGTGTACGTGGAGACCCGCGGCTACAAGCAGGACGGCACCATCGTCTGCGTCTTCCGGCGCAAGGTGATGGTCCCCACCGCCGAATACACCGACAAGCGCGGCGGGGAACAGCCCGGCCGCCCCGAGCCGATCGTCCGGGAGAAGTGAGATGGGGCGCCTCGCGCAGACCGACGGCCTGACGGACATCCAGCGGGAAATACTCGCCACCGTCCGCGATTTCGTCGACAAGGAGATCCTCCCGGTCGCCACCGGCCTGGAGCACCGCGACGAGTACCCGACGCGGATCGTGGAGGGCCTCAAGGAACTCGGCCTGTTCGGGCTGATGATCCCGGAGGAGTACGGCGGGCTCGGTGAGTCCCTTCTCACATACGCGCTGTGCGTGGAGGAACTCTCCCGCGGCTGGATGAGTGTGTCGGGCATCGTCAACACGCACTTCATCGTCGCCTACATGCTCAAGCAGCACGGCACGCAGGAGCAGAAGGACCATTTCCTGCCGCGCATGGCAACGGGCGAGGTGCGGGGCGCCTTCTCCATGTCGGAGCCGGGACTGGGCTCCGATGTGTCGGCAATCACATCCAAGGGGGTGCGCGACGGCGACGAGTTCGTCCTCAGCGGCCAGAAGATGTGGCTGACGAACGGCGGCTCGTCGACCCTCGTCGCGGTGCTGTGCCGCACCGACGAGGGCCACCCCGAGGGGACGGCGCCGCACAAGTCGATGACGACCTTCCTCATCGAGAAGGAACCGGGATTCGGACAGGTCAAGCCGGGCCTGACCATTCCCGGCAAGATCGACAAGATGGGGTACAAGGGCGTCGACACCACCGAACTGATCATGGACGGCCTGCGTGTTCCGGCCGCCCGCGTGCTCGGCGGGGTCACCGGACGTGGCTTCTACCACATGATGGACGGCGTCGAGGTGGGCCGCGTCAATGTGGCGGCGCGTGGCTGCGGTGTCGCACAGCGTGCCTTCGAACTCGGCGTCTCCTACGCCCAGCAGCGCCACACGTTCGGAAAACCCATCGCGCAACACCAGGCGATCCAGTTCAAACTGGCCGAAATGGCTACAAAGGTCGAAGCCGCCCATGCAATGATGGTGAATGCGGCGCGGAAGAAGGACTCGGGGCAGCGCAACGACCTGGAGGCCGGGATGGCCAAATACCTGGCCTCCGAGTACTGCAAGGAGGTCGTCGAGGACGCCTTCCGCATCCACGGCGGCTACGGCTTCTCCAAGGAGTACGAGATCGAGCGCCTCTACCGCGAGGCACCGATGCTGCTCATCGGTGAAGGTACGGCCGAGATCCAGAAAATGATCATTGGACGCCGGCTCCTCGAGGAGTACCGGATCCAGGGTTGAATGTCCGGTTAGAGGCGATATAGCAGAGAAGAAGATCACACCCCGTCATCGCTCTTCGGCCAGTGACTGGCTCTGGCGCTTGGCCAGTTGCCGCCCGCAACCGATAGCATCCCCGGAAAGCCGCCGTCCCCCGATCATTAACGCGGCACCCTCCGCTACGAAGGTCACCCATGCCCCACAGCTCTTCCTCTGCACAACGCGACAGCCTCGCCGGCGTACGCCTCGCGCGCGGAGCATCGCCGTGGCTCCTCCCGACCGTCGCCACGGCCGCGGTCAGCCTCACGCGGGCCCGCCGCTCCGGGCGCTGGGCGGCGCTGGCCGTGCCCGCCACCGCGCTCGCGGCGGGCATGCTGTGGTTCTTCCGCGACCCGGAACGCGAGATCGCCCGGGGC
Source organism: Streptomyces morookaense (assembly GCF_013030945.1). GTDB lineage: Bacteria > Actinomycetota > Actinomycetes > Streptomycetales > Streptomycetaceae > Streptomyces > Streptomyces morookaensis. The sequence continues at coordinate 156,775 of NZ_JABBXF010000001.1, forward strand.
CGGGTCATCTCGCCCGCCGACGGCGTGGTGCAGAGCATCATGCCGTGGAAGGACGGACGCACCCGCGTCGCCATCTTCATGAGCCCGCTGAACGTCCACGTCAACCGCGCGCCGCTGTCCGGCACGGTGACGTCCGTCGAGCACATCCCCGGCGGCTTCGTTCCGGCGTTCAACAAGGAGAGCGAGAACAACGAGCGCGTCGTCTGGCACTTCGACACCGAGCTCGGCGACATCGAGATGGTGCAGATCGCCGGCGCGGTCGCCCGTCGCATCGTGCCCTACGTCACCGCGGACACCAAGGTGGAGCAGGGCGACCGCATCGGCCTGATCCGCTTCGGCTCGCGCGTCGACATCTACCTCCCCGAGGGTGTCGAGGTGGCGGTCGAGGTCGGTCAGGCCACCACGGCAGGAGTGACCCGCCTTGACCGTGATTGATCCCGACGCACAGGCCGCCTGGGTCCCGGAGGCGGACCCCCTGGACCCGGACGGCACGGACGACATGCCGCTGTCGACCCGGCTGTCGATAGCGGACACCCTCACCCTCGGCAATGCGATCTGCGGGTTCATGGCGGTGTACTTCACCACCACCGGCGTCCTCATCCCGCACCTGACGGGCAACGAGGACGGCGGCATGGCCCGGCACAGCGCGGCGACCGCGGTGATGCTGATGCTGCTCGCGTCGGTCTTCGACCTCTTCGACGGGCTCGTGGCACGCAAGCTGCGCGCCTCGGCGATGGGGGCGGAGCTGGACAACCTCTCCGACCTGATCAGCTTCGGCCTGGCGCCCGCGTACTTCGTGGTCGTCTGGGGCATGGTCGCCGACGACGCGATGCAGCGCGTCTCGGCCGTGGCGGCGATCGTGGTGCTGCTGGCCGTGGTGCTGAGACTCGCCCGCTTCTCGTGCGTGCCGATGCGGGACGGCATCTTCCAGGGCATGCCGAGCCCCTTCGGGGCGCTGACGGTGGTATCCATCGTGCTGCTGGAGCTCCCCTTCGTGCCGACGCTGCTCGCCATCGTGGGTGTGGCGTGGCTGATGGTGAGCCGGGTCGAATACCCGAAGCCGCGGGGCCGGCTGGCCGTGGCGATGCTCAGCTGGATCGTCCTCAGCATGGGCCTCCTGGCGGCCTGGGCCTTCGAGGCCCCGGGCGGCGAGCTGCTGCTGCAGACGGGGTGCGCGCTGCAGGTCGTGCTGGGCGCGGTCATTCCGCTGTTCGCGACGGCACGCCGGGTGAACACGTTCCGTGACAACCGCCGCGAGGCGAGGGCAGCGCAGCTGCCGTAACGCGTGCCGCGTGCTTGACGGGGCCCGAGCGTCTGCTCGGGCCCCGTTGCGTTTTCCGGTGCGGCCCGGTGATCGCTCCGGTCTTTTCGCCCGCCCACCCGCCCGATTACCCCGAACGTCATGACGTTCGGAGCTGGGGCGGGTGGGCGGGAAGAGCTCTGAACTCAGCCCAGGAAGTCCCGCGCGATGGACTCGGCCGCACGCTCCAGCAACGGCCCCGCGTGGGCCATGCACCGCTCGGGGTCCGGCTCCAGATCCGTCAGCGCGTAAGCGCGCGAGATACCCACCGCAGCCAGCGCCGCAGGCACCACGGCCAGCCGCCCGCAGACGGCAACCACTTCCGCGCCCCGCAGCCGGGCCGCCGCGGCGACGCCCACCGGCGCCTTGCCGTGCAACGTCTGCTCGTCCAGCGACCCCTCCCCCGTGATCACCAGCCGGCACCCGGCAACAGCCCGCTCGAAGCCCAGCACGTCGAGCATCACCTCGATCCCGGGACGGAACGTCGCACCGAGCCCCACCAGCGCCCCGTACCCGACGCCTCCCGCGGCCCCGGCGCCGGGCGCATCGGCGAGGGCCGGTTCCAGCACCCGCGCAAAGTGCGCAAGGGCCGCGTCCAGCACCGCCACATCGTCCGGCGAGGCCCCCTTCTGCGGCCCGTACACCGCGGCCGCCCCCCGTGGCCCGGTCAGCGGATTGTCGACATCGCTCGCGAGCACGACAGCCGTCCCGCGCAGCCGCGGGTCGAGCCCGGACAGGTCGGCCGTGGCCAGCGCGGCGACCCCCGCTCCCCCGGGTCCGACGGGCCGCCCCGCCCCGTCCAGGAACCGCGCCCCGAGCGCGGCGAGCATCCCGGCGCCGCCGTCCGTCGTGGCGCTGCCGCCCACGCCGAGCACGATCGTCCGCGCCCCCGCGTCGAGCGCGGCCCGCACCAGCTCGCCCGTGCCGTACGTCGTGGCCGTCAACGGCGCCCCGGCCCCGTACCGCAGCCCGGACGCCTCGGCCATCTCCACCACGGCGGTGCCGTCCGCCCGGCGGAAGGCGTAGGCCGCGCGGACCCGCTGCCCCGCCGGGCCGGTGACCGGCACCTCGCGCCGCTCGTACCCGGCCGCGACGGCCGCGTCGACCGTCCCGTCGCCCCCGTCCGCGACGGGCAGCGCGACAACCTCCGTCCCCGCCGCGGCCCTCCGCAGCCCGGCGCCGACGTGCTCGGCGACCTCGACGGCCGTCAGCGAGCCCTTGAACTTGTCCGAGGCGATCAGCACACGCATCGCTTCTGCCACCCTCCTCCGTCGCGCCGCAGCGACCTTATCCACGGGAACGGGCGGAGCCCAGAGGTACGGCGGCGTGCCAGCCCGGGCAATCGGCCTCTTCCCGGCCATAGTGGGGCGTCATGAGCACCGACGCGCACGATCCCCAGGCGGGCCCTCCGGACCTGCCGCTCGTCGCCATCGGCGGTCTCGCCGTCGTGGCCGTGGTCGCCTGGGCGGCCCTCGGCAAGCGCTCCTTCGACCGGGTGTCGGGGTCGGCCCTGGGCTGGGTGCTGAACAACTTCGCCTGGCTGTTCGTGATCGCCGCCGACGTCTTCCTCGCGCTGTGCGTGGTCATCGCCTTCAGCCGGTTCGGCCGCATCCGGCTCGGGAAGGACGACGACCGGCCGGAGTTCGGCAACCTCGCCTGGATCGCGATGATGTTCAGCGCGGGCATGGGCATCGGCCTGATGTTCTACGGGGTCGGGGAGCCGCTCCAGCACTTCGTCTCCCCGCCGCCGGGCAGCGGGGTGACCGCCGGTTCCCCCGCGGCGGCCCGGACGGCGCTGGAGTACTCGTTCTTCCACTGGACCCTGCATCCCTGGGCCATCTACGGGATGTCCGGCCTGGCCCTGGCCTACGCCGGTTTCCGCAAGGGCCGCAGCAACCGGCTCAGCGCCGCGTTCGCCCCGCTGCTCGGGGAGGAGCGGGCGGCAGGCTGGCCGGGCCGGGTGATCGATCTGCTGGCCGTCTTCGCCACGGTCTTCGGCACGGCGACGAGCCTGGGGCTGGGCGCCCTCCAGGTCTCCAAGGGCCTCAACATCACCACGGGCGTCCAGGACTCCCGGTCGCTGGAACTGATCATCATCGCCGGCCTGTCGGCGGCCTTCGTGCTCTCCGCCTTCTCGGGCCTGCACAAGGGCGTGAAGTGGCTCAGCACGCTCAACATCGTGCTCGCGGCCTGCCTGATGCTGTTCGTCTTCGTGGTCGGCCCGACGGTCTTCGTCCTCAACACCGTTCCCGCCGCGGTGGGCGGCTACCTCCAGGACCTGCTGACGCTGGCCACACGCACCGGCGCCTTCACGGACTCGAAGTGGCTCGGCGCGTGGACGGTCTTCTACTGGGCGTGGTGGCTGTCGTGGGCCCCGTTCGTCGGCACCTTCATCGCCCGTATCTCCCGCGGCCGTACGATCCGCGAGTTCCTGATCGGCGTCCTGCTGGTGCCCAGCGGCGCGACGGTGGTGTGGTTCTGCGTGATGGGCGGCAGCGCCCTGCGGCTGGACATGACCGGCGCGGCCGACATGGCGGGAACGGTCAAACAGGGCGCGGAGGCCTCGCTGTTCGCGCTGCTGGACACGCTGCCGCTGTCGGCGGTGGTGTCGTGGCTGGCGATGCTGTTGGTGATGACGTACTTCATCACGAGCGCGGACTCCGCATCCCTGGTGATGGGTTCGCTGTCCAGCCGGGGCGCGCTGCACCCGCGGACGTGGCTGGTGGTGACGTGGGGCGTGCTGATGGCCGCGGTGGCGGCGGTTCTTCTGGTGGCCGGCGGGCTGGGCTCGCTCCAATCGGCCACGATCCTCGTGGCGTTGCCGTTCGTCGTGGTGATGCTGGCCCTGTGCTGGGCCCTGCTGAGCGAACTCCGCGAGGACCCGGGCGCGGGCCCGGCCCGGCACCACGCCCTGCACGGCCTGGGCGACGCCATGCGCACGATGATCGGCGAGGCCGTCACGGAGACGGGCCCGGTGCGGCACCCGAGGCTGCGGCGCGTCGCGCGGAGCGCGCGGGAGCGGGGGGACGACACGGAGGGGGGCAAGGGCTGACCGCCCTGCCCCCTCCGCTGCTCAGGCGAAGTCCACCGCCATGTGGGCGCTCATCGACTGCAGCCCGCCCGAGGTGCATTGGGCGCCCGAGATGACGGGCACCACCGTGTCCCCGTCGTTGCTCAGCGTGCCGCCGGTGATGACGCAGTGGAAGGTGACGGTCCCGTTGGTGGGGTCGGTGTTCACCGTGAACTGGATGGTGCTCGTCGACTTGTCGGACCAGGTGATCGTGCCGGTGCCCTGTGCGGTGAACAGCACGCCGCACGGGCCCTTGCCGGCGCCGTCGGCGGTCGCCGTGCCGCTCGCCGTGGCCGTGGCGGACTGCAGCCGGGCGTAGTTGCCGTTGGCCGACGTGCAACTGCTCAGCGACGCCGTGACGTTGACCGACGCGCTTCCGTTGGGCTTGAGCGCGGGACTCATGGCCATGGTGAACTGCGCGGCACAGGCCAGGTCCCCCTGCGCCGCGCGGGCCGGGACGGCGGCCGGCCCGGCGACGACCGCTGCCGCGATCAGGGCGACGGAACCGGCCCACGCCCACAGTCTCCTGACACGGCCGTCGAGCCGACGGGTGATGTGCATGCGTATGGCGTGCATCATGCGCCTCCTTCGGGTTGGCGGTACGAGTGTGGGCGGAGGTACCGCTTCCGTCTCCCCGTGGGTTGCGGCGCACAGGCGGGCGCCCGGGCGCGTCACGCACCCGGGCGGCGCCCGGTGAACGGCGGAAGCCGCTCAGCCCTTTACGCACCCCTGGACCGCCGCCATCAGCCGTCGCGCACGCGGGTCCCCGTGGCCCACCATGCGGTTGGGCACGTATGCGAAGCCGACGCCGAACTCGTCGTCGCCGAAGGCCACCGAGCCGCCCGAGCCCTCGTGACCGAAGCTGCGCGCGCCGAGCAGCGGGAGCACGCCCGGCGAGTCGATCGTGAAGCCGGTGCCCCAGCGGGCGCCCATGTCCGGTATGCCGCCCCACGACGCACCGGCAGTCTGCTCCCGCACCGCATCGGTGATCGTCTCGTGCGACAGCAGACGCGGTCGGCCGTCCACACCGGTCGCCGCCACCGCGTACAGCGCGGCCAGGCCGCCTGCCGACGAGACCGCGCCCGTCGCGGGGACCTCGGCGGTCAGCATCGCGGGAGAGTTCCAGCCGCGCGGGTCGTCGATGCCGGGAAAGACGAACTCCCCGTTCATCGTGAGGATCCGGTAGAAGATCGACTCCGGGCCCGGCAGCCCGGGCCGGCCCTCGGCCTCGGTGAGCCGGGCCAGGCGCGGCACCTCCTCCTGCGGCACGCCGATCCAGGTGCGCAGGCCGAGCTCGTCCGCTATCGCCTTGCGGAAGTAGGCGCCCGGGGTGAGCCCGGTGATCCGCCGGATCGCCTCGCCGACGAGCCAGCCGAAGGTGTGGCCGTGGTACTCGTGCGCGGTGCCCGGCTCCCAGTAGGGCTCCTGCACCTCCAGGGCCCGGACGACCGGGTCCCACTGCATGATCTCGTCGAAGCCCGGCGTCAGGTCGAGGACGGGCAGCCCCGCGCGGTGCGCGAGGACCATGCGCAGCGTGATCCCCTCCTTGCCGCGCTGCCCGAACTCCGGCCAGTAGCCGGCCATCGGCGCATCGAGGTCGAGGCGGCCCTCCTGGGCGAGGTGCAGGGCGCAGATGGTCACGATGCCCTTTGCGGTGGAGAACACCGGGGCGGCCGTGTCCGCCTCCCATGCCCTGCCGTCCCGCTCGTCCGCGATGCCGCCCCACAGGTTCACGACCTGGCGGCCGTCCACGAACAGGGAGACGGCCGCGCCGAGTTCACCGAATTCGTCGAAGTTGCGGGAGAACTCGTCCGCGACGGGACCGAACCCCTCGTCGGCCCATCCGTTGTGCTTCACCTGGCCACTGCCTTCTCGTACGTGGGACGTTCGACCCCCGAACGATACGTGTGACGGGTCGTCGGCTCGAATGAATTTCCAGGGGAGAACGGTGGGTTCCCTCATCGAAAAGGCCGGTGGCCCGGCCATCGCTGGCGGGCCACCGGCAGTTCCTCAGGGGGTGGGTCCGGTGCGGGTTCGGTGCGGGTCTACGGAATGCCGCTCATCGTTTGGGGGGCCGGGAGGGCGCCGCCGGGACGGTGCCCGGGGGCCGGCTCTGGTCGGTCTTGGGGGCGGCGGGGGCCACGGGGGCGCTCGGCCGCGGGGGTGCGGCGGGTTTCACCGGCACCGAGGGATTCGCCTTGGGCGGCCGCGAGGGGGCGACGGCGCCGTTCCCCTTGGGGGCGAGGGGCCGGGGAGGGCCGCCGGGCTTCATGGGCCCCGCGGGTTTCACGGGGGCGGCAGGCTTTGCGGGAGCGACGGGTTTTCCGTGTCCCTGGCCCTTGTGCCCCTGGCCGGCGGTCCCCTTGTAGACCCCTCCCACGGTGCCGGCCGGGCGGCAGAGGGGCACCGCCCCGTAGCTCTTCACGTAGTGCGCGCTCATCCAGCCGTTCTGGCTCTCGGCGAGCCGGTACCAGTAGCGGTTGCCCTGCACGCTCTCGCCCTGGAGCTTGCAGGCGATGAGGACCCCGTCCCCCGGTCCGCGGGTGTCGATGACCTTCGAGGTGGTCGTGGACCCGTTGCGCACGTACTGGCCCGTCCGGGAGACCACCATGCCGGGCACCCGGCTGTTGTGCCCGTCCGCCGCGATGGCGAACGCGGCCCCGCCCGCCGTGGCACACAGGGCGAGCGTCACCCCCATGGCGGTGGCTCCGCGCCTGGTCGTAAAGAACGCGGACCGTGTCTTAAAAAGCGACATGTCGCCCCTTCCACTCACAGAGACTCTGAAGTGGCACAGGAACATATTTGTCGTAATACAGCTGCGAGACGGCTCCGATTCCTGGTCCGGATGCCGCTCTCTCATCACCCACGCGAGGGACCTACGGACATACAGAACGACTCCACGCAGGTGACCGGCGCGGCACGCCGGAAAAGTCGACAGATCCATAGATCCGCGACAGCCGGACGCCCCGCGGCACGCCTACCCTCGCAACCATGAGCAGCGGCGAGAGCACACCTCAGGACACCCGCCCCGGCCCCGGCCCCCGCCCCCTGGTGGCCATCCTCAGCGGGGCCGGGATCTCCACCGACTCCGGCATCCCCGACTACCGCGGCCCCCAGGGGCTGTGGCGCCGCGACCCCGAGGCCGAGAAGCTGGTCACGTACGCGTATTACATGTCCGACCCGGCCGTGCGGCGGCGTTCCTGGCAGATGCGGCTCTCGTCCCCGGCACGGCACGCGCGTCCGAACGCCGCCCATGAGGCCGTCGTCCGGCTGGAACGGTCCGGCACGCCGGTGCGCGTCATCACGCAGAACGTCGACGGACTGCACCAGTCGGCGGGCATGCCGGAGCGCAAGGTGCTCGAACTGCACGGCACCGCACGGGCGGTGGTGTGCACGGGCTGCAAGTCCCGCTCGGACATGGCGGAGGCGCTGGCCCGGGTGGCGGCGGGCGACCCGGACCCGGTCTGCACGGCGTGCGGCGGCATCCTGAAGTCGGCGACGGTGATGTTCGGCGAAGGCCTGGACCCGGCGGTGCTGGGCGAGGCGGTGGCCGTGACCAAGGCGTGCGACGTCTTCATCGCGGTCGGTACGAGCCTGACCGTCCACCCGGCGGCCGCACTCGCCGGCCTGGCGGCCGACCACGGGGCACGACTGATCATCGTGAACGCGGAGCCCACGCCCTACGACGAACGCGCCGACGAACTGGTACGGGAGCCGATCGGGAGCGCGCTGCCGGAGGTGCTCGCGCGGTACGGGGCACAGGGCGGGTCCGGCGGTTCTCCCGTCTGACCGGCGGCGGACGGGTGGCGACATATCACCCCTTCCACCCTTGGGGCTGCGGCGGCTCGACCACCAAGTCGACACATCTGCAAAACCAACCCCACCCCGTCAACGAACGTTGACACACTCCGCCCGTCAACCTACATTGACACCATGGCCGGAACAGACGCGAAGGACGCACTCGGCACCACCGAGGCCGCCATGAACGCCGACCCCCGCGTGGGGCTGCGCGCCGTCGCCGCGCTGCGGCGGCTCGTCGAGCGGCTGGAGACCTTGCAGGTCGGCAACGCGCGCTCACAAGGCTGGTCCTGGGAGGAGATCGGGGCCGCCCTCGGAGTCAGCAGGCAGGCAGTGCACAAGAAACACGCCAGGAGGTAGGCATGTTCGAACGGTTCACCAAGGAAGCCCGCACCGTCGTCGTCCTCGCGCAGGAGGAGGCGCGGATGCTGAACCACTCGTGGATCGGCAGCGAGCACCTGCTGCTCGGCATCGCCTCCCGCGCCGGGGCGCCCGGCGCGGCCACGCTGGAGCGGCTCGGCGTGACGCCCGCGGCATGCCGAGCCGCAATGGTGCCGGCCTCGGCGGGCGAGCTCGACGAGCAGGACGCGGCCGCGCTCAGCGCGATCGGCATCGACCTCGACGCCGTACGGGACCGGGCCGAGGAGGTGTTCGGCCCCGGCGCGCTGGACCACGCCGCAACACCCGAGCAGTCACGGGGGCGTTGGCGCAAGGCGGCGAAGGGCGCGCCGAAGGGGCACATCCCCTTCACGCCCCGGGCGAAGAAGGTGCTGGAGCGCTCGCTGCGGGAAGCGCTGGCCCGCAAGGACAACTTCATCGGCACCCAGCACGTGCTGCTCGGGATCCTCGACCCTGCGGATCATCCGACCGCCGCGCTGCTGGCCAGGCTGGGCACGGACATGGAGGCCGTACGGGCGGGCCTGCTGGCGGAGTTGGAACAGGCCGCCTGAGCAAGTACCGCACCCCGTAAGGGGCGCGAGGAACTGCGCGACCAGCCACAACGAACCCGCAGCCGACGCACCGCACTTCCCGCGGAGCCCTAGCGCACGCGCCGCAGGCTGCGCCACACCGCCTTGGCCGCGTGGTGGCCGGACATGCCGTGCACCCCGGGGCCGGGCGGCGTCGCCGAGGAGCAGAGGAAGACGGCGGGGTGCGCCGTCGCGTAGGGCACGCGGGCCAGCCTGGGCCGGACGACCAGCCGCAGGGCCGCGACCGATCCGATCGCGATGTCGCCGCCCACGTAGTTGGCGTTGCGCACCGCGAGCTGCGGCGGCCCGGCGGTGGCGCGGGCGAGGACGAGGTCGCGGAACCCCGGTGCGAAGCGCTCCAGTTGGCGCTCGATCACCTCGGTCGCGTCGCCCTCCCAGCCGTTGGGCACATGGCCGTACACCCAGAACGTGTGCTTGCCCCCGGGCGCGCGCGTCCGGTCCATCAGGGTCGGCTGGGACGTGATGAGGAAGGGGACGGAGGGGTCGTCGCCGTGGAGGGCGGCGCCCAGAGCGTCCTTGATCTCGCCGTAGGTGGGGCCGATATGGACCGTACCGGCCTTGCGGGCCGGCTCCGCGGTCCATGGGACGGGGCCGTCCAGCGCGTAGTCGATCTTGAAGACGGCGGGACCGTACCGGTAGTTCGCGAACATCTTGCCGAGTCCGGCGATGCGGGCCATGGCCGTGGGCGAGGTGTCGAAGACGTAGGCGCGGGCGGGCGGCAGGTCGTCCAGGCGCTTGACCTCGAAGCCGGTGTGGATCGTGCCGCCCAGGGCGCGCAGATATCCGGCGAGGGCGTCCGCGATGGACTGCGAACCGCCGCGCGGTACGGGCCAGCCGCCCTCGTGGGCGGCGATCGCGAAGAGCAGGGCCATGCCGCCGGTGCCGAAGCCGGTGAGCGGCGCGATGCCGTGGGCGGCGAGCCCGGCGAACAGGGCGCGGGCCTTCTCGTCGTGGAAGCGGCGGGTGAGCAGTGCGGCGGGCTGGGCGGCGACCATGCCGAACCGGGCGTAGGTGACGGGGTCGCGCGGCAGCCCGTCCCACTGGGTGCGCAGGAAGTCCGCGGCGAGCGTGGGCCACTTGCCCTGGAACGGCGCGACGAGCCTGCGGTACGCACCCGCGTCGCGCGGCCCGAGCGAGCCGGCCGTCTCGCCGACCAGGCGGGAGAGCACGGCGGCCGTGCCGTCGGGGAAGGGGTGCGCCATCGGCAGCTCGGGGTGGACCCACTCCAGCCCGTACCGGGAGAGCGGCATGGCGGTGAAGGCCGGCGAGCGGACGCCGAGCGGGTGCACGGCGGAACAGGGGTCGTGGCGGAAGCCGGGGAGGGTCAGCTCCTCGGTGCGGGCGCCGCCGCCGATGCCCTCGGCGGCCTCGTACACCTCGACCGCCAGGCCGCGGCGGGCCAGTTCGACGGCGGCGGTGAGCCCGTTGGGCCCGGCTCCTACAACGACCGCGTCGAGCATGGTGGCCACCGGTCGGACTCCCCTCGTCCCCTGTGCAGTGGATCAGCGGCAGATCAGCAGTGGATCAGCAGCCGGTCAGCCGGCGGACGCCAGCAGGCCCAGCATATGCCGCAGGGTCGCCTCGTCCCGGGCGGCGGCGAACGGCAGGGCGTTGCCCCCGGCGATGCGGAAGGGCTCGCCGGCGACGGTGCCGCTCGCGCCGCCCGCCTCGGCGACCAGCAGCAGTCCCGCGGCGTGGTCCCAGGCGTTCTCCCAGGAGAAGGCCAGGCCGTCGAGCGATCCCTGGGCGACGTGCAGGTATTCCAGGCCCGCCGAGCCGCAGGGGCGCGGGGTGACGGCGTCGGTCAGCAGCGTGCCGAGGACGCGCTTCTCCTCGGGCGTGGTGAAGTCGTAGTGGGATATGGCCACTTCGAGGTGCTTGCCGGGCTCGGGCGAACCGCTGCGTATCCGCTCGCCGTTGAGCACCGCTCCCCCGCCGCGGCGGGCGACGGCCATCAGGTCCAGGGCGGGGGCGTACGTCCAGGAGGCGAGCAGCTCGCCGTGGTGGGCGAGGCAGACGAGGGTGGCGAAGCCCGGGTCGCCGTGGACGAACTGCCGGGTGCCGTCGACCGGGTCGACGATCCACACCGGGGCGTCGCCGCCGAGCGCGTGCAGAACGGCCGGGTCGGCGTGCACGGCCTCCTCGCCGACGACCACGGAGCCGGGCAGCAGCGCCGTGAGATCCGCCGTGAGGCGCTCCTCCGCGAGCCGGTCGGCGACGGTCACCAGGTCGTGCGGGCCGTTCTTCTCGACGATCTCGTCCGCGGCGAGCTGCCGGAAACGCGGCATGATCTCGGCGGCCGCGGCCTTGCGGACCGCTTCCTCGACACCGTTCGGATCACCCGCGAGAAACTCATCGATCATGCATCCATCGAACCATGCCCCACCGACAATCGGTGAGGCCCGGGTGTATGCAGCACATATCGGAGGTGAACAGGTGCCCGGCCGGGCCGGGTCCGGCGGCTCAGCGCCCCACCGCGTACCCCTGCATCCCGCGCGGGTTGGCGGCCGCCGACAGCACCCCGGTCTCCGGGTCGCGGGCCACGGCGCACAGCCGCCCCTCCGACCACGGCCCTCCCACGGTCACGTCGTGCCCCCGGCGGCGCAGTTCCGCGACGATCTCCTCGCCGATGCGGGACTCGACGGTGACGCTGCCGGGCTGCGCACGGCGCGGGTGGAAGGAGCCGGGGAAGCCCGACTGGTGCCAGTTGGGCGCGTCGACGGCGCCCTGGAGGTCGGGGCCGCCGCGCCACTCGGCGCGCAGGGCGACGGCGAGGAGGAAGTGCATCTGCCACTGGTCCTGTTGGTCGGCGCCCGGGGTGCCGAAGGCCAGCACCGGCTCGCCGCCGCGCAGGGCGAGGGACGGCGACAGGGTGGTGCGCGGGCGGCGGCCGGGGGTGAGGGAGCTGGGCAGCCCCGGTTCCAGCCAGGTCATCTGCAGCCGGGTGCCGAGCGGGAAGCCGAGCTCCGGTGCGACGGGGTTGGACTGCAGCCAGCCGCCGCTGGGCGTCGCCGAGATCATGTTCCCCCAGCGGTCGACGACGTCGACGTGGCAGGTGTCGCCGTGGACCGCACCGTTCATGGCGACCGTCGGCTCGCCCTCGCCGATGTCGACGGTCCGCCGGACCTCTCCCGCCGCGACCGTGGCCAGGCGCGGGGTGCGGCCGTCGGGGCTGCCGGGGCGCAGCTCGTACGAGGCCGTGGCGCCGATCAGGGCGCGGCGGGCCGCGTTGTACTCGCCGGAGAGCAGGGTGCGCAGCGGCACGTCGGCGCCGCCGGAGGCGTCTCCGTACCAGGCCTCGCGGTCGGCCATGGCGAGCTTGCCGCCCTCGACCAGGGTGTGCACGTAGTCCGCGGTGCCGTACTCCGGCAGCGCGTCCGGCAGCAGGGCGAGCTGCTGGAGCAGGACCGGGCCCTGGGACCAGGGTCCGGGCTTGCACACCGTCCACCCGTTCCAGTCGTATGTCACCGGGTCCTCGTATGTGGCCCGGAAGCCGGCGAGGTCGTCGCCGGTGAGGGTTCCTGTGTGCCGTTCGCCGCTGGTGTCGAGGGTGGGGCGGGCGGCGGTGCGCAGGAGCGCCTCGGCGATGAAGCCCTCGCGCCAGGTCCGGCGCGCGGCGTCGATCCGCCGCTCGCGGCTGCCGCCCGCCGCATCGGCCTCGGCGAGGAGACGGCGCCAGGTGGCGGCGAGCGCGGGGTTGCGGAACAGCCGGCCCATGGCGGGGGGCTTCCCGCCGGGCAGGTACAGCTCGGCGGAGGCCGCCCACTCGGGCCCGCTCCGGAACAGCCGCTCCACGGCCGCCACGGACCGTCCGACGCTTCCGACGGGGGCGTGCCCGCCCTCCGCGTACCCGATGGCGTGGTCGAGGACCTCGGCGAGCGACTTGGTGCCGTGGTCGCGCAGCAGCAGCATCCAGGCGTCGAACGACCCCGGCACGGCGGCCGCGAGGGGGCCGGTGCCGGGGACGAGGGTGAGGCCGAGCGAGGTGTAGTGGGCGATGCTCGCCCCGGCGGGCGCCGGCCCCTGCCCGCACAGCACCTGCACCGGCCCGCCGGCCGGCGCGAGCACGACGGGCATGTCCCCGGCGGGCCCGTTGAGATGCGGCTCCACGACGTGCAGCACGAACCCGGCCGCCACGGCGGCGTCGAAGGCGTTGCCGCCCGTCTCCAGCACGGCCATGGCGGACTGGGAGGCGAGCCAGTGGGTGGAGGAGACCATGCCGAAGGTGCCCTGGAGGGTGGGGCGGGTGGTGAACATGTGCCTTAGGAAGGCATGTTGGCCGCCCGTGCGCAAGGGTGCATGCGCCGGGGGTTACGGTGGCACCCCGGCAGCATTCACGCAGAAGGAGACATACCGTGCACGGCGAGTACAAGGTCCCCGGCGGCAAGCTCGTCGTCGTGGACCTGGATGTCGACGAAGGGGCACTGCGCAACGTCCGTGTGGCCGGGGACTTCTTCCTCGAACCCGACGACGCGCTCCTCGACATCGACCGCGCCCTGGAGGGCGCCGACGCCGGGCTGACCGCCCCGCAGCTCGCGGCCCGGATCGACGCGGCGCTGCCCGCGGGCACGGTGATGTTCGGGTTCTCGTCCGAGGCCGTGGGCATCGCGGTGCGGCGCGCACTGGCGAACGCCACCGACTGGCATCACTACGACTGGCAGCTCGTCCACACCGGCCCCCAGTCCCCCGCCCTGCACATGGCGCTGGACGAAGTCCTGACGGCGGAGGTGGCCGCCGGGCGGCGGGCGCCGACGCTGCGGGTGTGGGAGTGGGGTTCCCCGGCCGTGGTCATCGGCAGCTTCCAGTCGCTGCGCAACGAGGTCGACCCGGAGGGCGCCGCCCGGCACGGGATGACGGTGGTGCGGCGGATCTCCGGGGGCGGGGCGATGTTCATCGAGCCGGGGAACACCATCACGTACTCGCTCAGCGTGCCGGAGGCCCTCGTGCAGGGGCTGTCGTTCGCCGACAGCTACGCCTACCTGGACGACTGGGTGCTCGGCGCCCTGGACGGCATGGGCGTCAAGGCCTGGTACCAGCCGCTGAACGACATCGCCACCGAGGCCGGGAAGATCGCGGGCGCGGCGCAGAAGCGGCTGGTCGCCGGCAACGGCGCCGTGCTGCACCACGTGACCATGGCCTACGACATCGACGCCGACAAGATGACGGACGTCCTCCGCATCGGCCGGGAGAAGCTCTCCGACAAGGGCACCAAGAGCGCCAAGAAGCGCGTCGACCCGCTGCGCCGGCAGACCGGGTTGCCCCGTGCCGAGGTCATCGAGCGGATGATCGGCACGTTCCGCGGGCGCTACGGGCTGACGGACGGCGCGGTCACCTCCGAGGAGCTGGCGCGGGCCGAGGAGCTGGCCGCGACGAAGTTCTCGACGGAGGAGTGGACCGCGCGCGTGCCGTAGCGCCCCGTCAGGGGCGCCCGCCTACGGGGCGCTGGCCCAGCGCCGGGATCACATGCTCCCCGTACGCATCGATCGTCGCCTCCCGCGCATCATGCATCGCATACACCGCGAACTGGTCCACCCCCAACTCCCGCAGCTGCTCCAGTCGTTCGCGGTGTGCCGCCGCCGGGCCCAGCAGGCAGAAGCGGTCCACGATGTCGTCCGGGACGAAGTCCGTGGACGGGTTGCCCGCCCGGCCGTGGTGGCTGTAGTCGTAGCCGTGCCGCTGCTTGATGTAGGCCGTCAGGGCCTCCGGGATCGCCCCCGAGGCCTCCCCGTAGCGTTCGACCAGGTCGGCCACGTGGTTGCCGACCATGCCGCCGAACCACCGGCACTGCTCCCGCGCGTGGGCCAGGTCGTCGCCCACGTATGCGGGCGCGGCCACGCAGATCGTGAGGGAGGCGGGGTCGCGCCCGGCCTCCTCGGCCGCCCTCCGCACCGCCTTCACCATCCACTCCGTCAGGTACGGGTCGGCGAGCTGGAGGATGAAGCCGTCCGCCTCCCGCCCGGCCAGGGCCAGCGCCTTGGGTCCGTACGCGGCCATCCACACCGGGAGGCGGCCGTCGCGCACCCACGGGATGCGCAGCGCCGTGCCGTGGACGTCCGTCTCACGGCCCTCGGCGAGGTCGCGGATGATGCGCATCGACTCGCTCAGCGCGGCCAGCGTGTTCGGCCTGCGGCCGGCGACCCGCATCGCCGAGTCGCCGCGGCCGATGCCGCACACCGTGCGGTTGCCGTACATGTCGTTGAGGGTGGCGAAGGTGGAGGCGGTGACCTCCGGGGTGCGGGTGGAGGGGTTGGTGACCATGGGGCCGACGATCAGCCGCTCGGTCTGCTCCAGGATGCGGCTGTAGATGACGAACGGCTCCTGCCACAGCACGGCCGAGTCGAAGGTCCAGCCGTAGCGGAAGCCGGCCTGCTCGGCGCGGCGCATGAGGTCCACGACGGCGGTGGCGGGCGGGTCGGTCTGCAGGACGAGGCCGAAGTCCACGGTGCACGTGCTCCTTACGGGAGGTACTGACAGGTGGTGCGGGGGATGTAGCGGCCGTGTCCGGCGCGTCCGGTGAACGTCCGCCGGTCGATGACGACGTCGCCGCGGGACAGGACGGTCTCGGCCTGTCCGGTGATCTCCTTGCCCTCGTACGCCGAGTAGTCGACGTTCATGTGGTGGGTCCGGGCGGAGAGCGTCTGACGGGCCTGCGGGTCGTAGACGACGATGTCGGCGTCGGCGCCCGGGGCGATGGTGCCCTTGCGCGGGGCGAGGCCGAACATCCGGGCGGGGGCGGCGCAGGCGATCTCGATCCACCGGCGGCGGGTGAGGTGCCCGTCGACGACGGCCTGGTGGAGGAGGTCCATCCGGTTCTCGATGCCGGGCAGACCGTTGGGGATCTTCGAGAAGTCGCCGCGGCCGAGCTCCTTCTGACCCGCGAAGCAGAACGGGCAGTGGTCGGTGGAGACCACCTGGAGGGCGTCCGTGCGCAGCCCGCGCCAGAGGGCCGCCTGGTGCTCGCGGGGGCGCAGCGGCGTGGAGCAGACGTACTTGGCGCCCTCGAAGCCCGGTTCGGCGAGGTTGTCGGTGGACAGGAAGAGGTACTGCGGGCAGGTCTCGCCGAAGACCGGCAGCCCGGCCGTACGGGCCTGCGCCAGCTCCGCGACGGCCTCCTGCGCCGAGACGTGCACGACGTACAGCGGGCTGCCGGCGACGCGCGCGAGCTGGATGGCGCGGTGGGTGGCCTCGGCCTCCAGCAGGGCCTTGCGCACTTCGCCGTGGTGACGGGGATCGGTGCGTCCGGCGGCGAGGGCCTGTTCGACGAGGACGTCGATGGCGATGCCGTTCTCCGCGTGCATCATGATCAACCCGCCGTTGCCGGAGGCCCGTTGCATGGCGCGCAGGATCTGCCCGTCGTCGCTGTAGAAGACGCCCGGGTAGGCCATGAAGAGCTTGAACGAGGTCACGCCCTCGCCGACGAGGAGGTCCATCTCCTTCAGCACGCCCTCGTTCACATCGGAGAGGATCATGTGGAAGGCGTAGTCGACGGCGCACTGCCCCTCGGCCTTGGCGTGCCAGGCGTCGAGCCCCTCGCGCAGGGCCCGTCCGCGCGGCTGGACGGCGAAGTCGACGATGGTGGTGGTGCCGCCCCAGGCGGCGGCCCGGGTGCCGGTCTCGAAGGTGTCGGAGGAGGAGGTGCCGCCGAAGGGCAGGTCGAGGTGGGTGTGGCCGTCGACGCCGCCGGGGATGACGTACTTCCCGGTCGCGTCGATGGTGCGGTCGGCCGTCCACGCCCGGGCGCAGTCGCTGTCGGACGCGGCCAGGGCCGCGATCGTGCCGCCCTCGACGAGGACGTCCGCGTACGTCTCCTCGGCGGCGGTGATGACGAGCCCGCCGCGGATGACGGTCCGTCGGGTCATGGCCGTTCCTTCCCGCCGATGGTGCCGATGGTGTCCTGGACCCGGCGCAGCACGCCCCCGAGGATCTCCGCGCCCTGTTCGGCCTCGGCGACGGTGAGGGTGAGCGGCGGGGCGATGCGCAGGGTGTGGCCCTCACGGCCGCCCTTGCCGATCAACAGCCCGGCCTCGCGGGCGTGTTCGAGGGCGAGGGAGGCGGCGCGTGGCGAGGGCGTGCCGTCGGGTTCGGTGAGCTCGACGCCGATCATGAGGCCGCGGCCGCGGATCTCGCGGACCACGGCCAGGCCCGCGGTGGCGGCGCGCAGCCGCTCGGCCAGCAGGCCGCCGACGCGGCGGGCGTTGCCCTGCAGGTCGTGTTCCAGCAGGTAGGTGAGGTTGGCGAGGCCGGCCGCCATGGTGACGGGGCTGCCGCCGAAGGTGGAGATGGAGTTGGCGTCGAGGCAGTTCATGACCTCGGCGCGGGCGACGACGCCGCCGACCGACATGCCGTTGCCGATGCCCTTGGCGAAGGTGAGCAGGTCCGGCGGGCCGCTCGCGGCATGGGCCTGCCAGCCCCAGAAGTGGTCGCCGGTGCGGCCCCAGCCGGTCTGCACCTCGTCGGTGATCCACAGGATGCCGTGCTGCTGCAGCACGTCGCGGAAGGCCGCGTAGAGGCCGTCGGGCGGGGCGGTGAACCCGCCGACGCCCTGGACGGGTTCGGCGATCAGAGCGGCGACGGTGCCGTGCACCTGACCGAGCATGTCCTCCAGGTCCGCGACGCACGCCGCGGTGAACTCCGCGTCGGACAGCTGCGCGTACGGGCCGCGGGTGCGCACCCCGCCGTGCACATAGAGCGTCTGGAGCGGGGAGAGGCTGGTGGGCGACCAGCTGGAGTTGCCGGTGATGCCGACGGCGGAGAAGGAGCGGCCGTGGTAGCTGTTGCGCATGGCCAGCACCTGGTTGGAGCGCCGGAAGGTGGTGGCCAGCAGGAGGGCCGCGTCGTTGGCCTCGGTGCCGGAGGTGGTGAAGAAGACGCGCGCGTCCGGGATGCCGGAGAGGGCGGCGATGCGTTCGGCGAGTTCGACCATGTGCCGGTCGAGGTAGAGGGTGGATGTGTGCAGGATGCGGCCGGCCTGCTCGGCGACGGCCTTGGTGACCTCGGGGAGCGCGTGGGCGGTCATGGTGGTGAGGATGCCGCCGAAGAAGTCCAGGTAGCGCCGCCCCTCGGCGTCCCACACATACCGGCCCTCGCCGTGCGTGAGTTCGAGCGGCTCGCGGTAGTAGAGGGCGAGCCACTCCGGCATGACGGCACGGTGCCGCGCGTGCAGGCCGGTCACGGCCGGACCAGCCCGTCGTAGGCGTCGGGTCGGCGGTCCCGGTAGAAGGCCCACTGCTGGCGCACCTGGTCGATGAGGCCGAAGTCCAGGTCGCGGACGACGAGTTCCTCCTTGGTGTCGCTGGCGACGTCGCCGACGAACTGCCCGCGCGGGTCGACGAAGTACGAGGTGCCGTAGAAGTCGTTGTCCCCGTACTCCTCCTGCCCGACGCGGTTGATGGCGGCGACGAAGTACTCGTTGGCGACGGCGGCCGCGGGCTGTTCGAGCTGCCAGAGGTAGGCGGAGAGGCCGCGCGAGGTGGCGGAGGGGTTGTAGACGAGCTGGGCACCGTTGAGACCGAGCTGCCGCCAGCCCTCCGGGAAGTGGCGGTCGTAGCAGATGTAGACGCCGACGCGGCCGACGGCCGTCTCGAAGACGGGCCAGCCGGCGTTGCCCGGCTTGAAGTAGTACTTCTCCCAGAACCCCTTGACCTGGGGGATGTGGTGCTTGCGGTACTTGCCCAGGTAGCTGCCGTCGGCGTCGACGACGGCGGCGGTGTTGTAGTAGAAGCCGGACTGTTCGACCTCGAAGACCGGGACCACGATCACCATGCCGGTCTCGCGGGCGAGCTGCTGCATCCGCTGCACGGTGGGCCCGTCGGGAACGGGCTCGGCCCAGCGGTAGTGCTCGCTGTCCTGCACCTGGCAGAAGTAGGGCGCGTTGAAGACCTCCTGGAACCCGATCACCTTGGCGCCCTGTGCGGCGGCGGCGCGGGCGTGTTCCTCATGCTTGGCGATCATCGACTCGGTGTCGCCGGTCCAGGTGGCCTGGACCAGGGCGGCGCGGACAACGTTGGCCATGAGCTGCTCCTCTGCCGGAACCGGCTTGCGCCTGGCTGGCACGCGAAGATCCGCTCCGCGTGGGGATGGATGCGACCGTAGGTCCCGTCACACGCTGTGGCAAGACCATCGCCGGAAGCGTGGCGGAGGCGCCGTGATGAAAGAAGGACTTGCCGCCTTTTCGGTCAGGCGACGGACAGTCCCACCAGGACGCCCGCGACCACGCAGTACCCCACCAGACCCAGTACCGCCGCACGGCGGTTGAGGCGCTCCACCTTCGCCACGTCGCCCCCGTCGACCGTCCAGCGCCAGCACAGCACCGTGGCCAGCACGGCGAGGAGGACGTAGGCCAGGGTCAGCAGGTGCAGCCAGTCGACGAGCGTCAGCCCGCGGGTGCTGGTGACGACCGTGCCGACCTGCTGCATGTTCAGCATGACGACGAACAGCCCGCCGCCCAGCAGCGCCAGCCGGCTCTGCAGGGAGTCCAGGCGCTCGGCGATGCCCAGTTCGCGGTGGTGGGCGGGCAGCAGGAACGTCGCCGTGACGAGCAGCAGCGTGAGGTACAGCGGACCGGTGAGCTTCCAGAAGACCGTGGGGTCCTGGCGCACCAGGTCGGCCTCGATGACGACCGCGCTGCGGGTGCTGCCCGCACCGCGGGGCAGCGCGGGGTCGCCGAAGTTGGTGGGGAAGTTCCGCTCGGCCGGGGTCAGGCGGAAGCCGGTCAGTTTCCAGCCGTCCGGCGCGATGGCCGCATTGTGGGCCGAGTTGGCGTTGTCCGGGGTGAACCGGAAATGCCCGGTGTCGGAGTTGGCGGTGAGCACGATCTGCAGCCGGTGCCGGTCGAAGGGGAAGGCACGCAGATCCCAGTCCTGCCGGAACGTCCCCTGCACCCGCAGCAGATCACGGAACCGGCCCCGGGACTCCGACGGCCTGGGATCGTCCTTCTGCGGGTCGTTGCCGTTGCTGAACGCCACCGTGGGCAGCGGGTCCAGGTCCTTCGCCGGGCACACGGACCACAGGGTGAACCGGGCGTCGAAGGAGTGCTTGACGGGGTCCAGATTGTACAAATCGTTGAGATAGACGCCGAGTTCGCATGTGGGGACCGCGGCCGGTGCGGCAGCGGCCGGGGCTGCGGACCACAGCCCCAGCGCTGCCGGCACCCCGGCCGGCAGGACCGACACGGCCAGACCGGCGAGCAGCACCCACCGGCCGACGCGAACTGCACCCTCCCCCATGGGACTTATGCTGTGCAGCACCCGTACGGGCCAACCGGATCATCGGACCGGTCCACCCGTACGGGGGATGGGTCGCCGCTCAGTGCGATGGTCCGCTCGGCCGCACCACCATCGCCGAGCCGCCGCCGCGCCGCACCTTCTCCGCGGCCGCCAGCCACCGCCCGTCCGGCAGGCGCTGCACCCCGGTCGCCGCGCCGATCTCCGGGTTCAGGGCGAACGCATGCCCGCGCGCCTCCAGCCGGGCACGCAACGGGCTGTTCCACAGGCCCGGTTCGAGCTCGGTCCTCGCCGCGTTGCGCTGGCTCGCCCGCGGTGCGGCGATCGCGTCGACGAGCGGCATGCCGCGGTCGACGTGGTCGAGGAAGGTCTGCAGCACGGTCGTGATGATCGTCGCGCCACCGGGCGAGCCGAGCGCGAAGGCGGGCCTGCCGTGGTCCAGGACGATCGTCGGCGACATCGAGGAGCGCGGTCGCTTGCCCGGGCCGGGCAGGTTGGGGTCGTGCACGCCCGGGGTGACGGGGGTGAACGAGAAGTCGGTCAGCTCGTTGTTGAGCAGGAACCCGCGCCCGGGCACGGTGATGCCGCTGCCGCCCGTCTGCTCCAGGGTGAGGGTGTAGGCGACGACGTTGCCCCATTTGTCGGCCACCGTCAGGTGCGTGGTCTGCTGCCCCTCGTACGGCGTCGGCGCGGGCGTACCGGCCCGCGTGCCGCACGGTGCCGGCCGGCGCGGGTCGCCGGGGGCCAGCGGGCTGGTCAGCACCTTGTCGTCCTTGACGAGGCAGGCGCGCGAGTCCGCGAACTTCTTGGACAGCAGCCCCTTTTCGGGAACGTTCTCCTGTGCCGGGTCGCCGACCCACCGGTTGCGGTCGGCGAAGGCGATCCTGCTCGCCTCGATGTAGCGGTGCAGGTAGGTCGCCTGATCCGCCTTCCGGAGGTTGCCGTGTTCCAGGATGTTGAGGGCCTCCCCCATCGTCGTGCCGCCGGAGGAGGACGGGGCCATGCCGTAGACGTCGAGCCCGCGGTAGGTCACCCGGGTCGGCGCCTGCTGCTCGATCCGGTACGCCGCAAGGTCCTTCGCGGTGAGGTCGCCGGGGCGCGCCAGGCGGTGCGAGGCGGGGTCGACGGGCGGCTTTCGGACGGTCCGTACGAGGTCGCGTCCCACGGCTCCGTGGTAGACGGCGTCCACGCCCTGCTCGGCCAGCAGGGCGTAGGTGCGGGCCAGGTCGGGGTTCTTGAGGGTGCTGCCGACGGCGGGCGGCTTTCCGCCGGGCAGGAAGATCCTGGCGGTGGCGGGGAAGTCCTTGAAGCGCGCCTGGTTGTCGGCGGTCTGCTGCCGGAAGGTGGCGTCGACGGTGAAGCCGTCGCGCGCCAACCGCTCGGCCGGGCGCAGCACTTGGGCGAGCGGCCGGCTGCCCCAGCTGCGCAGGGCGGTGTCCCAGGTGGCGGGGGTGCCGGGGGTGCCGACGCTCAGACCGCTGGTGACGGCGTCGGCGAAGCCGATCGGCTTGCCCTTCTCCAGGAAGAGGTCCTTGGTCGCGCTGAGCGGGGCGCGTTCGCGGCCGTCGAGCGTGGAGACCTTGTGCGTACGGGCGTTGTAGTAGACGAAGTAGCCGCCTCCGCCGATGCCGGCGGAGTAGGGCTCGGTGACACCGAGTGCGGCGGCGGTGGCGACGGCGGCGTCGACCGCGTTGCCGCCCTTGCGCAGCACCTCTATGCCGGCGGCCGTGGCGTCGGCGTCGACGCTGGCGACCGCGCCGCCGTAGCCGGCGGCGACGGGGGACTTCTGAACGGACGCGTGGGCGGGGGCGGTTGCCGCCCCCGCGGCGAGGGCGGCGACTGCGGTGAGCACGGTGAGGCGCCGGTGGGCGGCGTGTCTGGGGAGGGCCATTACTACCTCCGGTATGGCGAACGGGCCCCGGAGCCTAGCGCCCCGAAGGGGCGCGGGGAACTGCGCGATCAGCCACGACGCGCCCGCGGTCGAGGTTCCCCCAGCCACCGCTGGGGTGCCGCCTAACGTCGGCGCACCGCACCGGTCACCGAATCCGCCATCGCCTGCTCCCCCTTGGCGTTGGGGTGGAACGGCGCGGCCGGGTTCTCCGGATGGGCCCCCTCGATCCAGCGCTCGGCAGCAGGCTTGCAGACGTCATGGCCGACGGTCGGCCGGTACGTGTCGACGTACCGGACGTGCGCCTTCCGGGCCTGCTGCTGCAACATCGCATCGAGCCGCTTCTCGGTGTCGCGCAGATAGGGAACGTCGCCCGCGGCGATCGGCACGGCCGGGAAGCAGCCGACGCCGTTGTCCGGCATGATCGCGGGGTACCCGACGAGCGCGACGCGGGCGTGCGGCGCGCGCTGGTGAACTGCCTTGAGCACCTTGGCGATCTTGGGGGCCGCGGCGTCGATGCGGTTGACGAGCTGGTCCGTGCCGCCCGCGGCGAACTGCTTGCGGCAGGGGGCGCCGGCCGGGTCGGTGGGCGAGAGCTGGGCGCAGGTGCCGATGATGCCGCCGAAGCCGATGTCGTTGCCGCCGATGCCGACGGTGACGAGGGTGGTGCGCTTGCCCAGGGCGTTCAGCTGGGGCGGGTTGGCGCCCTGCGCGCGCCACATGTCGTCCGTGGTGGCGCCGCTGCAGCTGACGTCCTTGAAGGACGACACGTGCAGCTTCTTCGCCGTCAGCGAGGGGTAGTTGACGCTGGAGCGGGCGCAGTCGCCGCCGGACTGCTGCGGGATGCCGGGGCCGGAGGTGTAGGAGTCGCCGAGCGCGACGTAGGCCTCGCCGTCATGGGAAGCCGCGGCCGCGGGGGCGGCGGCACCGGCCGCCAGCGCCGTGGCCGCGCCGAACGCCGCCAGAGCCTTTCCGTACTGCCGCCCACCGTGCCTGTACGTCTGCGACACCATTACCTCCGTGAATGTCGAAAAATGACCTGTACGCGATCAACAGTTGTTGATCAACGCCAGGTCAGATTCACGTTGCGTCGTTGACATGTCAACCTCATCGCCTTGCGTGAGCCGCCTCACTCCGGTCCCGATAATTTGGACTCCAGGAGTCCAAATTAGCTAGATTGCCGGTGTGCGACTGACCAAAAGCACGGATATCGCCCTGCGCATCGCCATGCGCCTGGCGGTCGCCGACGAAGCGCAGGCGCCGACCACCCGGGAAGTGGCCGGCGAGGTCGGCGTGCCCTACACGCACGCCGCCAAGGTGGTCAGCCGCCTTCAGCACCTCGGGGTCGTCGAGGCCCGCCGAGGCCGCGGCGGCGGCCTCAGCCTCACCTCCGCCGGACGCACCGGCTCGGTCGGCCGGCTGGTCCGCGAGCTGGAGGGCACCGGTGACGTCGTCGGCTGCGAGGACGAGCCGCCGTGCCCGCTGCGCTCGGCATGCCGACTGCGCAGTGCGCTGCGCGCCGCGCAGGAGGCGTTCTACACCGCTCTCGATCCGCTCACCGTCGAGGAACTGGCCGGCCCGCCCACCGGACCCGTCCTGCTGAGCCTGAGTCCGCATCCTCCGCAGACCTGATCCACCCCTCCGCCAGGGGGCGCACCCCCCTGCGCTTTAATGCGAATCCAAGATGCAAGTTAAGGAGCTGAGCCGTCGATGCTGTCACCGAAGTCGACCGAAGTCGTTCGCGCCACCCTGCCCGCGGTCGGCGGTGCGATAGGCGAGATCACGCCGCTGTTCTACGACAAGCTCTTCGCCGCCCACCCCGGCCTGCTGCGCGACCTGTTCAACCGCGGCAACCAGGCCAACGGCAGCCAGCAGCAGGCTCTTGCGGGTGCTGTGGCAGCCTTCGCCTCGGCGCTGGTCGAGCACCCGGACGTCCGCCCCGACGCGATGCTCGCGCGCATCGCCCACAAGCACGCGTCCCTGGGCATCGCGCCCGAGCAGTACCCGATCGTCCAGGAGCACCTCTTCGCCGCGATCGTCGAGGTGCTCGGCGACGCGGTCACCCCCGAGGTCGCGGCGGCCTGGGACGAGGTCTACTGGCTGATGGCCAACGCGCTCATCGCGCTGGAGGCGCGGCTCTACGAGGAGGCGGGCACCGCCCCCGGCCGGGCCGGGTTCCCGTGCGAGGTCGTGGGCCGCTTCCGGGAGACCGACGACGTGACGACCTTCGTCGTGCAGCCGACGGACGGACGGCCGGTGCCGGCCGGGCGGCCCGGCCAGTACGTCTCCGTCCAGGTCACACTGGCCGACGGCGCGCAGCAGATCCGCCAGTACAGCCTCTCCGGACAGCCGGAAGGAGCCCTGCAGTTCAGCGTCAAGCGGGTCGGCGACGGAGAGGTGTCCGCCCACCTGCACGACCGGGTGAAGGTCGGGGACACGATCCTCGTCAGCGCCCCCTTCGGCGACGTCACCCTGGAGGACGGCGACGCCCCGGTGCTGCTCGCCTCGGCCGGCATCGGCTGCACGCCCATCGTCGGCATGCTGACGCACCTGGCCGCGACGGAAGCGCGGCGCAAGGTGATCGCCGTGCACGCCGACCGCAGCCCGTCGACCCACGCCTTCCGCTCCGACCTGCGCGCACTGGTCGCCAAGCTGCCGGACGCCGAGGCGCACGTCTGGTACGAGGAGCCGGAGGCGGAGTGGCCCGCCGACCGTACGGGCCTGGTGGACCTGTCGAGCGTCGAGATCCCGGCCGGCACGGTGGCCTACCTGTGCGGTCCGCTGCCGTTCATGCGCGCGGCGCGGGCGCAGCTCCTGGAGGCCGGTATCGCCGCCGCGGACATCCACTACGAGGTCTTCGGCCCGGACCTGTGGCTGGGCGCGGAGGGGTGAGTCGCGTCGGCCCCCGGCAGCAGCATGCCCGGCTCTGCCGGGGCCACCTCCACCGCCTCGGTCTTGACGCTGCGCCGCTCCCAGCGCGAGACCCACGTCGCGCAGCGTGACAGCAGCATGCACATGCCGATGTAGATGGGGGAAATGATCATCACGACCGGGATGAACGGCAGGTCGTAGTCCAGATTGCTCGCGATGAGCTTGCCCGCGTGCAGGAACTCCTCGTAGGTGATCAGGAAGCCGAGCGAGGTGTCCTTCAGGGCCACGACCAGCTGGCTGATGATCGCGGGCAGCATGGCCCGTACCGCCTGCGGCACCAGCACGTACGCCATCACCTGCGTCTTGCGCATGCCCAGCGAGTACGCCGCCTCCCGCTGCCCGCGCGCCACGGCGTGCACGCCGGTGCGGAAGACCTCCGCGAGCACCGAGGCGTTGTAGAGGGTCAGCCCCGTGACGAGTGCGGGCAGGGGCTGGACCTTCAGGGCCACGAAGACGAAGAAGATCATGACGAGGACCGGCATCGCGCGGAAGAACTCCACCACCACGGTGGCCGCCCAGCGCACGGCACGGTGTTCGGACAGCCGCCCGCAGGCGAGCAGTCCGCCCAGGACCAGGGCGAGCACGGCCGCGTAGGCGAACGCCTTGAGCGTGTTGCCGAGGCCCCGCAGCAGCATCTCCTGGATGCCCTTGTAGGCGAAGGGCCGCCATTTCGCCGCCGTGAACTGCTCGGTGTCGAAGAGGACATAGAGCACCAGGGCGATCACGGCCAGGATCACGGCCGTCGCCGCGACGCCGTAGAGGCGGTGCCGCCGGACGGCGTGCGGACCGGGAATGTCGTAGAGCGCGGTGCCGGTCGTGCTCATCGGGCGACTCCCCAGCGCTTCTCCAGCACGTTGAACAACGCGCTGATGGTCAGGGTCACGATCAGGTAGCCGACGGCGATCCAGACGAACGACCAGATGATGCTGTAGCCGAGTTCGTTGAGCGTCTTGTACGTGCCGAGGAGTTCGGTGACGCTGAACGCCCCGGCGATCGCCGAGTTCTTGGCGAGGGCGATCAGGGTCGAGCCGATGGGCGGGATGACCGACCGGAAGGCCTGCGGCAGCACGATGCCGCAGAGGGTCTGCCCGAAGGACATGCCGAGGCTGCGGGCCGCCTCGCCCTGGCCGGTGGGCACGGTGTTGATGCCCGAGCGGATGGCCTCGCAGATGAACGCCGAGGTGTAGCAGCCCAGGGCGAGGACGGCGAAGAGCTGGAACGGCAGGACGACGCCGAAGCGCGGCAGGCCGAGCAGCACCGCGAAGAACAGCAGGGTCAGCGGGGTGTTGCGCAGCACCGCGACCCACGCCGTGCCGAAGACGCGCAGCGAGCCGACCGGGGCGACCCGGAAGGAGGCCATCACGAAGCCGAGTGCCAGCGCCAGCAGCGAACCGTAGACGGTGAGTTCGACGGTGCCGAGCAGGCCCTTGCCGTACAGGGAGAGGTTGTCGGTGAGGACGTTCATGAGGCGGTCCCGTAGCGGTCGACGGCGGGGGGCTGCGGGGCGGGCACCCCGGAGAGGCCGAGGGTCGCGTCGTAGGCCTTCTTCCAGTCGCCGTTCTTCATGTGTTCCTCGATGGCGTCGTCGAGCGCGAGGCGCAGGGCGGTGTCGCCGCGTGGCACGCCGATCCCGTACGGCTCCCGGGAGAAGGGCTTTCCGGCCATCCGCAGCTCGTCGGGCGCCTTGGCGGCGAAGCCCATCAGGATGGTGTCGTCGGTGGTGACGGCGTCCACCTGGAGGCTGAGGAGGTTGTCGACGCAGATCGAGTAGGTGTCGTAGGCGACCGGCTTGGCCTTGGGGTAGTCGCGCTCGATGCGCTGCAGCGGGGTGGAACCCGCCGCGGAGCAGACCTTCTTGCCGGCCAGGTCCTGGGGGCCGTCGATGCCCTTCTCGTCCTTGCGGACCAGCAGCGACTGGCCGGCGATGTAGTACGGCCCGGCGAAGCCGACCTGCTTCTTGCGGAGGTCGTTGATGGTGTAGGTGCCGACGTAGTAGTCGATCTGGCCGTTCTGCAGGCCGGTTTCGCGGTTGGCCGAGGCGATGGTGCGGAAGACGATCGTCTTCGGGTCGAAGCCGAGGGAGGCGGACATCATCTTCGCGATCTCGATGTCGAAGCCGGAGTAGACACCGGTGGCGGGGTCCTTCTCGCCGAGGTAGGGCTGGTCCTCCTTGGCGCCGACGACGAGGTGGCCGCGGCTCTTCGCGGCGCGCCAGGTGGTCGAATCGGTCAGCTCGAAGCCGGTCGCGACGTGGTAGACGGGCAGTTGTTCGGGCTTGGGGCCCTTGACGGGCGGGCTGCCCTCCCTGCCGCAGGCGGCGGCGAGGAGGGCGACGGCGGTGAGGGCCAGCGCGGCCATGCTGCGTCGCATGCGTCGTCACCCCGCTCAGTGCTTGAGGATCTTGGAGAGGAAGTCCTTGGCCCGTTCGCTCTCGGGGGCGGTGAAGAACTCCTCCGGCGTGCGGTCCTCGACGATGCGGCCGTCCGCCATGAAGACGACGCGGTTGGCGGCGTAGCGCGCGAAACCCATCTCGTGGGTGACGACGACCATGGTCATGCCGTCCCGGGCGAGCTGCCGCATGACCTCCAGGACTTCATTGATCATCTCCGGGTCGAGGGCCGATGTGGGTTCGTCGAACAGCAGCGCTTTGGGGTCCATGGCCAGCGCGCGGGCGATGGCCACGCGCTGCTGCTGCCCGCCGGAGAGCTGGGCGGGGTACTTCTCGGCATGGGCGAGCAGGCCGACGCGCTCCAGCAGTTCGCGCGAGCGCTTGTCCGCCTCCTCCTTGCCGCGTTTGCGCACCTTGACCTGGGCCAGCGAGACGTTGGCGAGCACGGTCTTGTGCGCGAAGAGGTTGAAGGACTGGAAGACCATGCCGACCTCGGTGCGCAGCCTCGCCAGCGCCCGGCCCTCCTGGGGCAGCGGCTGTCCGTCGAGGAGGATGGTGCCGGACTCGACGGGCTCCAGACGGTTGATGGTGCGGCAGAGGGTGGACTTTCCGGAGCCGGAGGGGCCGATGACGACGACGACCTCGCCGCGTCCGACGGTCAGGCTGATGTCCTGCAGCACGTGCACGCTGCCGTAGTGCTTGTTGACGTTGCGCAGTTCGATCAACGGCTCGACGGCCATTACCAGCCCTACCTGTCCTCGGCTGCCCGCGGTCGCAGCAAAATATCCGCCTCGATACGGGATATGAGGGGCGACACGCATATAAAAGGAATCAGGCCGGATAGATGCCGCATCAGCCGCCATTTGCCCTAGGTACACAGACAAAGCCTGGGTACCTAGCCTGTGGGTCCATACGGGGGAGCCCGGGAGAGGAGAGCCTGGCGTGGGGGACAGCAGGCCGGTGTATCTGCGCATCGCGGACGATCTGCGGCGGCGCATCGACGAGGGCGGCCTCGCCGTGGGCGACCGCATCCCGTCCCGCTCGGAGCTCAAACGCGCCTACGCGGCCAGCGACCAGACGGTGGACCGCGCGGTGCGGGTGCTCAAGGCGGCGGGATACGCGGAAGGGCAGTTCGGGCGGGGCGTGTTCGTCGCCGACCGGGCACCGCTGGGGACACTGCTGCGCTCGACGGGCGCGGTCGACACCCCGTTCGCCGCACAGATCCGCGGCTACGGGACCGCGCCGCCGACGGGCCGCCCCGCGACCGTCCTGACCTGGGAGGCCTCCTCCGCCGAGACGTCCGCCCCGGGACCGATCGCCGAGCGGCTCGGGATCGGGCCGGGCGAGCCCGTGCTGTGCACGCAGTACGAGTACCTGGCCAACCGGCACCCGGTGCAGCTGGCCACCAGCTGGGAGCCGCTGACCATCACCGCGGGCACCGACGTGGCCCTCCCCGAACGGGGACCCTACGCCCGGCGCGGGGTGCGCGGCCGGCTGGCCGCCATCGGGATCCGGGTCGTCCGGGCCCGGGAGCTGGTGGGCTCCCGGCCGGCCACCACGCCCGAGGCGGAGGCGCTCGGCTGTGCGGCCGGGCAGTGCGTCACGGTCGTCGAGCGCACCCACTTCGACGGCGAGGACCGGGCCGTGGAGACCTCCGACATCGTGGTCCGCGCGGACCGCTGGCGCCTGGAGTACACGATCCCGTTCACGAGTTGAGGCTCCCGACTGACCGTCAGATCTCTGCGAGCTCCGCGTAGAGCTGGGAGAGCTCCGGGGCACCGTCCGCCGCCCACTCCCGCCCCGCCCCGACCACGTCCGCTTCGCGGCCGTTCGCCAGCAGCACCACCGGCTGTCCGTCGGACCGGACCCGCCAGCCCGCGCCCGCGACCGTGCGGACCACCACCGTGCCCAGGTACAGCCCTGCGTCGTTCCCGAGCCAGGGCACCAGCTCCGGGTCCTCGCGCCAGCGCGGCTGCAGCTGGTCCAGCCCCTCCAGGGACTCCGGCGAGTCGTCGAGCGCGACCCCCGCCGACTGCGCGTGCGCACGCAGCAGTTCACACTCCGACAGCAGCGCGGCCAGACCCTCCGGGTCCCACTCCCCCGTCCCGAGCAGCGCCACCCCGCGCGCAGCACCATGCCGCCTGCGCCAGCCGTCCAAGAAGGGAATGTTCATACCGGCCAGGATGTCACTCGCACGGATGGCCCCACCACAGGCGCGCTGCACACGACGTGGCCGCACGGCCTCCTTGACGTACCCGCGGTGTCTCCTTAGCTTCATCCCGCCACAGTCGGAGCGGGTACGCAGGAGGGCATGAGTCGCATGCTGCGCACAGCGATGAACGGCGGGACCCGGCACAGACGGTGGCGGACGGCGGCCGGAGCCGTCGCCGCGGGGGCCGTGTGCGCCCTGGTCCTCCCCCACTCCCCCGCCCTCGCCGCCGACCCGGCGGCAGCACGAGAGCCGCTCCCCCTGGAGCGGCTCTTCGACAATACGGCGGTCAGCGACGACGGCCGCCCCCGGGCCGCGGACTTCGACGGCACGGGCGCCTCGCTCTCCGCCCAGGACCTGCGGGCCGCGGGCTGGACGCCCGGCCGCACCCTGACCCTCGACGCCTCGCCCCTGCACTGGCCCCGCGCCGCCGCCGGGCAGCCCGACAACGTGCGGGCCGCCGGGCAGGCCGTGCAGCTGACCGGCCGCGGCGAGGCCCTCACCTTCCTCGTGGCCGGCACCGGCGGCCGGGCGAGCGGCCGGGGAACCGTCCGCTACCGCGACGGCTCCTCCGGCGGCTACACCCTCACCGCCCCCGACTGGAAGCACGGCCCGCTCACCACCAAGGCCGTCGGGCTGCCCCACGTCAACACCCCGGCGGGCCAACAGGCCACGACCGCACGGCTGTACGCGGTGACCGTGCCCGTCGTCCGCAACCGCGAGGTCCGCTCCGTCGTCCTTCCGCGCACCGGCGGCTCCGCCGCGCTCCATGTGTTCGCACTGGCGCTGCGCACTCCCTCGAACGGGTGGACCGGCAGCTGGGCCGCGCCCACCTCCGGGTACGCCTCCGTGGGGCCGTGGAACGAGCGGACACTGCGGCTCGTCGTGCACAGCAGCGCGGGCGGCCCGCGCACCCGGATCCGGCTGGCGAACACCTTCGCCGGGCGCCCGGTGCGGATCGGCGCCGCGAGCGTGGCCCTGCAGGGCCGGGGCGCCACGGCGGCCGGGCGGCCCGTGCCCCTCGCCTTCGGCGGCCGGGCCGGGACCGAGATCCCCGCCGGGGCCCAGCAGTTCAGCGACCCCGTGGGCTTCCGGGTGCCGGCCGACAGCAACCTGCTGGTGAGCCTCCATCTGCCCGGTACCGTACGGGCGTTGCCGGTGCACAGCTACACCACCAACCAGGTCTCGTACCTCACCGTCGACGGCGCGGGCGACCGCACGCTGGAGACCGGCGACGCCTCCTTCCGCCAGACACTGGGCAGTTGGCCGCTGCTCACCGGCGTGGACGCCGAGGGCGGGCCCGGCTCCGTCGTGGCGCTCGGCGACTCGATCACCGACGGCGAACGCTCGACGCCCGGCGCGAACGTACGGTGGCCCGACCTGCTGGCGCGCAGGCTGCGCGCGCAGCGCACCCTGCCCGCCCTCGGCGTGCTCAACGCCGGGATCTCCGGGAACCAGGTGGTCGCCGACCGCTACTCCGGCAACGGCACCAGCAGCGTCATGGCCGGGGTCAGCGCAGGCCACCGGCTGGAGCGCGACGTCCTCGCCCAGACCTCGGCCCGGACGCTGATCGTCTTCGAGGGCGTCAACGACATCCGCTCGAACACGACGGCCGACCAGATCATCGCCGCGCTGCGCTCGATCGCCGAGCAGGCGCACGAGCGCGGGATGCGCGTGGTGGCCGCCACCATCGCGCCGTGCGGCGGCTTCCACGACTGCACCGCGGCCGCCGACGCCAAACGCGTCGCCGTCAACCGGCACATCCGGGGCGACGAGGACTCCTACGACGCCGTCTTCGACTTCGACGCGGCCGTCCGCGACCCGCAGCATCCCGAGCGGATGCTGGCGCGCTTCGACTGCGGCGACCACCTGCACCCGAACGACGCCGGGATGCGGGCGTTCAGCGACTCGGCGGCACTGCGCGAACTGGTCTGAGCCGCCGGGCCGTTGCGCTATATGTCGAGGTCGACGACGACCGGGGCATGGTCCGAGGCGCCCTTGCCCTTGCGCTCCTCGCGGTCCACGTAGGCGTCCTTCACCGCGCTGGCGAAGGGGGCGTTGCCGTAGACCAGGTCGATGCGCATGCCCCGGTTCTTGGGGAAGCACAGCTGGCGGTAGTCCCAGTAGGTGTACGGACGGTCGTACTTCAGCGGGCGGGGCACCACGTCGGACAGGCCCGTGTCGCGCAGGGCGGCGAGGGCGGCGCGCTCTGCGGGCGTGACGTGCGTGAGGCCCTCGAAGACGGCCGGGTCGTAGACGTCCTCGTCGGTGGGGGCCACGTTGTAGTCGCCGAGGACCGCGAACGGGAGGTCGCCCGCGGCGTCCGCCGCCACCGCATCGCGCAGGGCCTCGAACCAGCGGAGCTTGTAGCCGTAGTGGTCGTGCTCGACGTCGCGCCCGTTGGGCACGTACACCGACCAGACGCGCACGCCTCCGCATGTCGCGGAGATCGCACGGGGCTCCTGCGCGCCCTCGTAGTCCGGGCCGCCCGGCAGGCCCGTGACCACCTGGTCGAGACCGACGCGGGACAGCACCGCCACCCCGTTCCACCGGCCCGTCGCGTTGACCGCCGCCTCGTAGCCCAGCTCGCGCAGCTCCGCCGTGGGGAACTGCTCCGCCGTGCACTTGGCCTCCTGCAGGCACAGCACATCCGTGCCGCTGCTCTCCAGCCAGGCCAGGAGCCGGGGCAGGCGGGCGCCGATCGAGTTCACGTTCCAGGTGGCGATGCGCATGCAGCCACCCTAACGGCCGGGTGTGACAACCCCGCCCGCGTCGCCTCTCACGCCCCCAGCTCCCGGCTCTCCCCCGCCACCATCCGCCCGTGCTCGGCCCCCGAGACGCCGCCCGGACCCTGCGGGCCGAGCATCCGGTCGTACACCGGCCTGGCCTGATCGCTGAGCAGCCCGTCGTGGATGTCGATCGCCCGGCGCGGCTTGACCTCGCGGAGGTAGTCGATGACCTCCGAGACCTTGTTCCAGGGGGCCATCACCGGCAGCATCAGCGTGTCCACGGGCCGGTCGGGGACGGTGAGCGCGTCGCCGGGGTGGAAGACGGAATCGTCGACGAAGTACCCGACGTTCGTGATCCGGTCGAGGTCCGGGTGGATCACGGCGTGCAGCTGCCCGTAGACGCGGACGTCGAACCCGGCGGCGGTGAAGGCGTCGCCTTCCCCGACCGTGTGGACGCGGCCGGGGAAGGCCGCCGACACCTGCTCCGCGACGCTGCGCAGGGTCCACAGCTCGGCGGCCGGGTTCGCCTCCAGGGCGGCACGCAGCCGGCCCTCGTCGAAGTGGTCCGGATGCTCGTGCGTGACGAGCACGGCGTCCGCCCCGACGGCCGCGTCCTGTTCGCTGAACCCGCCGGGGTCGATGACGAGCGTCCGGCCGTCCTTCTCCAGCCGGACGCAGGCGTGGGACTGCTTGGTCAGCTTCATGCCGCCCATCTTGCTACGGCTGCGGTTCCGCGGCCTCCTCCTGACCGCCCTGCCCGCCCTCCTCCGCGATGACGCGGCGGGCCACGGCGTAGGCCGCGCGCACGGCCGGGGGGCTGCACGAGACCGCACACTGCAGCAGCGCCTCCTTGACCTCCTCGGCCGCCACACCGTGCCGGAGCGCGGCCCGCACGTGCACCTCCAGCTCGTCGAGATGCCCGCCGGCCGTGAGCGCGGCGAGCGTCACGAGCAGCCGGCTCCGCAGATCCAGCCCCGGCCGGGCCCAGATCGCGGCGTCGCGGCCCATGACGAGCTCGTGGAAGTCGTCCTCCTCGGCGAGCCCCGCTGCGGGCGGCAGGAACGGTACGGGGAGCCCGGCGGGGCGGTGGTCGACGGCGCCTCCGGTGCCCCCTGCCGGACGCGCGGTCCCGGCGGGGGCGTCGACCGGCGGGGCGGGCCATGGGCGATCGGGCACGGGGGCGGCGCCTGCGGGCGGGGGCGGGGCGGAAGGGCCGTCGACCGCCGCGGGCGGGCGGATCGAGACGACGGCGGTGTCCACCTCGGCCGGGCTCCCCGAACTACCCGATGGGGCCGCCCCGGTGGCCGGGCGGCCCGAGGGTGCGCCGGAACCCGCCGCCGGGGTACTGCCTGCCGGAACGGGCCAGTCGTCCACCGTGATCGGCTGGGCAGGCGCGGCGCCCTGAGCGGGCCAGTCGTCGGCCGCGGGTACGGCAGTGCCGCCCGCCGCTGCCGCGGGGGCGGGCCAGTCGCCGGTCGCTCCGGCTGCGCGAGGGGGTACGGCGCTGCCCGTGGGAGTACTGCCGACCGCAACCGGCCAGTCGTCCGGCGCTCCGGCCGGACGGGACGGCGAGGCGCCGCCCTGCGGCGCAGCGTCCGGACGCGGCCCCGGCGCGGGTGCCCAGCCGCCCGGCCCGGCGAAGGCAGAGCCCGCCGGAGCGCTGCGGGGCGGCACGGGCTGGTCGCCAGGTCCGGCGGCCGTGCCGGGCGGGGGGGCACCGGGACGGGCCGGCTCGGAAGCCGGGGCCGCAGGCGTACTGCCCGACGGCACCGGCCAGTCGTCCCGCCCGGCACCCGGGCCGGGCACAGGGGCACCCGGACGGGCCGGCTCGGAAACCGCAACCGCCGAGGCACCGCCCGAAGGCACCGGCCAGTCGTCACGCCCGGCACCCGGGCCTGGCACAGCGCCAGCAGGACGGGCCGGCTCAGCAGCCGCGACCGCAGACGTACTGCCCGACGGCACCGGCCAGTCGTCACGCCCGACGCCCGAGCCGGGCACAGGGGCACCCGGACGGGCCGGCTCGGAAACCGCAACCGCCGAGGCACCGCCCGACGGCACCGGCCAGTCGTCACGCCCGGCACCCTCACCCGGACTCACACCCGCGACCGCGCCCGGTCCCGCACCCGTCGCCGCATCAGCCGGCCGGCCAGGACCCGGCACCGGCCCCGCCGGAGCGCCTCCGCCTCCCGTCGGCCAGTCGTCCGCGGCGCGGCCCGCCGGGGGCCCGGGAATG
>NZ_JABBXF010000010.1 GCF_013030945.1 Streptomyces morookaense
GAAGGTGAAGACGAACACACCCGTCACGAGGAACGGGACGTAGGTCTCCGTGTTCATCCCTCTCCGGGTGTTCATCAGCACACCGAAGATGAAGAAGTAGACCAGGGCGTTCAGCAGGGGCGTCGCCACCTGCCAGACCTGGCCCAGCTTGGCCTGGGTGTACTGGGCGGTCAGCTTGGCGCTGGAGAAGGCGGCGATGAAGTGCCGCCGGCCCCACAGCTGCCGCACGTACTCCCCGAGCGGGGGCCGGGCACCGCTGACGGACAGGCCGTACTTCTCGGCCAGCTCGGCGGCGTTGCCCTGCGCCGGGGCCCAGTCACGGGGGGCGGGGATGGTGTCGGTCACCTGGACGCTTTCGTCGGTCTCGATCGGATGCGCACCGTGTCGCCGTGCGCACACACCACGACGGAACGGGATCGTTCCATGGCGTTGGTGAGCCCACGCTAGGACACGGAACGGTTGGAACGCAACCGTTCCGTCGTCACGGTAGGCTCATGCCCATGGAGAACGAGCCCCCGGCCCCCCGACCGCGCCGCCGCACCCCCGCGGGCGCCGCCGTGCTGCGCGAGGAGGTCACGGACGCGATCCGCACCGCCGTCTTCGAGGAACTGGCCGCCGTCGGCTACGGCCGCCTGTCGATCGAGCGCGTGGCGCGCCGGGCGGGCGTGGGCAAGGCGGCCGTCTACCGCCGCTGGCCGTCGAAGCTGCCGATCGTGCTGGACGTGGTCTCGGCCCTGGCGGTCCAGGGCCTGCCCACCCCCGACACGGGCGCCCTGCGCACCGACGTCCGGGCCCTCCTGGAGCTCACGTCGCGGGTGATGCGGCACCCGATGGTCGCCCAGATCATCCCGGACCTGATGGCCGAGGCGGCCCGCAACGAGGAGATCGCCCAGGCGGTCCAGGCGGCGATCCGCGACTCGCAGCGGACGATCGCGGAAGCGGTGATCCGCAACGCGGTCGCCCGCGGCGAACTCCCCGCGGACGCGGACATCGACCTCGCGGTCGACCTGGCGAGCGGCCCGCTGTACTGGCGCCTGGTGCTGGGGCGTTCGCCGCTGCCGAAGGGGTATCTGGACTCGCTGACCACGGCGATCACGACGGCCCTGGGGGCGAAAGAGTCGTGAAGGGGGGCGTCAGCGCCCCGCCGTCTCGCACACCCGCGGCGCCGTCTCGTTGATCCCCAGCAGGCGGAAGTAGTTCTCCCCCAGGGCGATGTCGCGGAACGCCTCGTCCCCCAGTGCCTTGTTGATGCGGCTGGTGACGTCCAGTTCCTCCTCGTAGACCTTGTAGTCCTTGTTGGCCGACGCCACGAAATCCGTTCCCGGGATCGCCCGCGTCGGATGGCGGTCGAGGAATGCGGCGTATTTCGCCCGGACGCCCGGCTTGCTGAAGTACGCGTCCTCCAGGACCCGCCAGCTCAAGTCCACCGTCAGATTCCGGTGTTCGTCGAGCATGCGCTCCATGAGGCGGATGTGGCGGTCCGGGTCCATCGTCGTCAGTTCCTTCGACAGGCCCATATGTGCCCACACGATCTTGTTGTGCGGGTAGCGGCGGAGGATCTCCTCCATCAGCGGGAGGTATTTCGTCGGTTCCGCGTCGCTGCCCAGGTCCGAGTGGAGCGTGATCGGGATGCCGCGTTCGCGGAGCACCTTCATGAACGGGGCCCAGCGCCTGATGTTCTCGGTCGTCGTCGCCTTGTGGTGGTTCGGGAACAGGGCCTGTTTGACGACGTTCACCTCGCCCGCCCAGCGGAACACGCCCGGGAACTCCTTGTCGTACAAGGCGATTCCGCTCGGGATCGTCTCCGGCCTGGCCAGGTCCATGAAGGTCATGGAGACCGCGAGTTCGGGGTCCTCCGGCTTCGACTCCAGCCAGTTCTCGGCGTTGACGAAGTCGTTCTTCATGCTCGGCACCACGGGGGTGCCGGGACAGTCCAGGTAGTACGTGCAGTTCGAATTCACCGGAAGCGTCTGCCCGATGCCGTACATACTGGCGTGCCGTACACCGGTCTTGTGCAGATAGCCGGTGAGTTCGTCGAAGGGGATCGCTTTCCCGCCGAACGGGCGGAAGTGGAGGTGGCTGTCGACCTTCGAGGTGTACGGCTCCTTCGCCCGGTCGAAGCAGCCGTGGTCCGCCGCCGCCAGCGCCTGACCGGCCCCGGCCGGGGAGGCGACGACGGCCACCGCCGCCGTCAGCGCCGCTCCGGCCAGGCCGAGTCTTCTGCCGATTCCCGATCTGGTGATGGTGACCTCCCGTGGTCGGCTCGTCGCGATCGCGTGACGGGAGGGGATGACTACCCGTTCCGCTTACGCCGACACCCTCACGCCAGGTCCTTGCGCAGCACCGCCTTGCGGTGGCTGAACGTCTCCAGCGAGTAGCGGCCGTGGTAGCTGCCCATACCGCTCTCGCCGACACCCCCGAACGGCAGGTCGGAGACCGTGAGATGGGCCAGCGGGAGGCCGAACCCGAGGCCGCCGGAGGACGTTTCGGACGCCAGGCGCTCGCGCGTCGCCTCGGATTCCGTGAACGCGTACAGCGCCAGCGGCTTCTCGCGGTCGTTGACGAAGGCCACGGCCTCGTCGAGGCCGTCGACCGTGACGATCGGCAGGATCGGGCCGAAGATCTCCTCCTGCATCACGGGGGCGTCCGGGGTCACGTCCGCCAGGACCGTCGGCGCGATGTACTTCGCCGCACGGTCGTGCCCGCCGCCCGTCACCACGCGGCCGGAGTCCAGCAGCGCGGCGAGGCGGTCGAAGTGGCGCTCGTTGACGATGCGTCCGTACGTGCCGGACGCGGCCGGGTCGGTCCCGTACAGCTCCTCCACCGCCCGGGCCAGGGCCGGTTCCAGGGCGCGGGCCGTCTCCGGGTCGGTCAGGACGTAGTCCGGCGCGACGCACGTCTGGCCCGCGTTGAGGAACTTTCCGGCGGCCAGACGGGCCGCGACGGCCGCGATGTCCGTGCCGCGGTCCACGAACACCGGGGACTTGCCGCCCAGTTCGAGCGTGACGGGCGTCAGGTGCTTCGCCGCCGCCGTCATGATGATGCGGCCGACGGCCGCGTTGCCGGTGTAGAAGATGTGGTCGAAGCGCTCGACCAGCAGCGCCGTCGTCTCCGGGATGCCGCCCTCGACGACGGCGACCGCCTCGGTGTCGAGGTACTGCGGCAGCAGGCGCGCCAGCGCGGCGGAGGTGGCCGGGGCCAGTTCGCTCGGCTTGGCGACCACCGCGTTGCCCGCGGCCAGCGCGCCCACCATGGGCGAGAGCAGGAGCTGCGCGGGGTAGTTCCAGGGGGCGATCACCAGGACCACACCCAGCGGGTCGTACTGCGTCCAGGCGGTCGCCCCGCCCAAGTGGGCCGGGACCGGGGCGGGTTCGGGGCGCAGCCACGCGTCGAGGTGTTCGAGGGTGTGGTCGATCTCGCGGACCGTGAAGTCGATCTCGGTGCGGCGGGCCTCGTACTCGCTCTTGCCGAGGTCCGCGTGGAGCGCGGCCACGAGGGCCGCGTCCTGCTCGGTGAGCATCGCGCGCAGGCGGCGCAGCTGTTCGGTGCGCCAGGCGGCGGGCTTGGTGCGGCCGGTGCGGAAGGTGGCGCGCAGGCGGGCGACGGTGTCGGCGGGGTGGGGTGCGCTCATGGCGGTGTCTCGTTTCGCAGTTGAGGAGTTCAGGCGGTCGCCGGTGCCGCGAGGTGCCGCCTCGCCGCCCACCGAGTCTCCGCCCGGGCGGCCACGGCGAGCAGCACCGCCCCGCCGAGCAGCCACAGGACCAGGGACAGGACGCGGCCGCCCAGGCCGGCGCCGCCGTCGAAGTAGAGCAGGCTGCGTGCGCCCTCGACGAAGCCCGCGCCGTTCCAGAAGGAGTGCAGCGAGCCGAAGAAGCCGTTCTGCAGCTCGGGGCGGAACACGCCGCCGGACGTGGTGAAGTTGAGCATCACGAACAGCACCATCATCGTCAGCGTCGTCCAGCGCTTGAGGAAGGTGTGCAGGCCGATGCCGATGGTGATCACGCCCGCGGAGTAGAGCCAGGCCATGCCCCAGACCGCCGTGTAGTCGTGGTCGACGATGTGGAAGACCGGTCCGGCGAGGGCCATGCCGATGACGCTCACGACGAACGAGGTGACGAGCCCGACGGCCGCCCGCATCCACAGCTTGAGCCCGGCCCCCGCGGCGCCGATGGCGGCGACGCTGCCGTACGAGCCGATGCTGAGCGCGACGAGCAGGAAGAAGATGCCCTGGCCGGTCGGGTCGCCCTTGGCGAGCTCGGTGAGGTCGGTGACCTTCAGCGGCACGCCCTGCCGGTCGGCGACCGCGCGGAAGACGGCGGTCGCCGCCGTGGCGGTGGTGTCGGAGCCGGCCTTGGCGACGAGCGCCTCGGGGTGCGTGGCGCTCGGCACGTACGCGCCGGCCAGGTCGCGGTCCTTCAGCTGCGCGACGGCGGCGTCACGGTCCGCGACGGTGGTGACGTCGAGCTCGTCGCCCGCCTTGTCCTTGATCGTCTGGGCGAGCACCTGCGCCCGGGCCGTGCTGCCCACGACTGCGACCTTCATGCCGTGCGGCTCGGGCTGGTGGAAGGCACCGAGGTAGGCCAGGCCCATGCCGAGGCACATCAGGAGCGGGGTCAGCAGGTGCACGGTGACGTGCTTGAGGTGGTGGCGCGGCCCGTGGGCGGCGTGTGCGGTCATGGGAGGAACGCTCCTCGGTTGGCAAATACAACTAAACTCAGATGTATTATGCAACTGATTGGGAGGACGATGCCATGCCCGGCCGCGATGTGACCCTCGGCACCATCCAGCGCGAGCTGACCGCCTTCGCCCGGCGGGCGCGGCACAAGGCCGCCCAGATCCATCCGGATCTGTCGCTGGTGACCTACAGCATGCTCGACCACATGCAGGCGAGCGGCGGCTGCCGCGGCATCGACCTCGCCGAGCACTTCCTGCTCGACAAGTCGACGGTCAGCCGGCAGACCGCCGTGCTGGAACGGCTGGGGCTGATCGTGCGGGCCGCCGATCCGGCGGACCGGAGGGGGCAGATCCTGCGGCCGTCCGCGGCCGGGCTGCGGTTGCTGGAGGAGGCGCACCGGCAGCGGCGCGAGACGTTCGAGGAACGTCTCGCGGACTGGGGGGACGAGGACCTGGAGCGCTTCGCCGGGTACCTCCGGCGGTACAACGCGGAGGGGTGACCGCCCGGTCGGGGGTGCCCCTCGGGCCCCGCCCCGTAAGGCCCGCAGGTCGTCTGCGGGCACGTCGTGGCTTGTCGCGCAGTTCCCCGCGCCCCTTACGGGGCACCCGGCAGCGCGCTGAGCAGCGCCTCCAGTGCCCCCGTGAACGCGTGGTCCGGCGGGGTGCCGTACGCGATGATCAAGCCGTCCCCCGCGGGAGCGGACCCGTGACGGAAGCGGCTCAGGCCCTCCACCGCCAGCCCCTGCCAGGCCGCCGCCTGGACCACCGACCGCTCGGTGCCCGGCGGGAGTTCGAGCACGGCGTGCAGGCCGGCGGCGATACCGGTGACCCGCACGTGCGGCGCCTCCTCGGCCAGCGCAGCGACCAGCGCGTCCCGGCGCCGCCGGTAGCGCTGGCGCATCGAGCGCAGATGACGGTCGTACGCGCCCGAGGTGAGGAACTCCGCAAGCGTGAGCTGGTCGAGGACGCTCGTCCCCCAGGCCCCGGTCCGGGGCCCGTCCAGCACCTCGTCCCGCAGCCGGTCCGGCAGGACCAGCCAGCCCAGGCGCAGCCCGGGGATCAGGGACTTGCTCGCGGTGCCGCAGTAGACGACGTCGTCGGGGGCCAGTCCTTGCAGAGCTCCGACCGGCTGGCGGTCGTAGCGGAACTCGCCGTCGTAGTCGTCCTCCAGGATCAACCCGTCGGTGCGGGCGGCCCAGTCGACGACCGCGGCCCGGCGGTCGGGGTGCAGGGGGACGCCCGTGGGGAACTGGTGGGCGGGGGTGAGCAGGACGGCCCGCACGTCCGGCCTGCCGTCCAGCACGCGGACGTCCGCGCCGTGCCCGTCGACCGGGAGCAGCACGCTGCGCAGGCCCGCCTCCTCGATCGTGTCGCGGTGGTGCCGGAGCCCGTGGTCCTCGATGCCGATCTCCTCGGTGCCGCACGCCCGCAGCGTCCGGCTCAGCAGGCCGAGCCCCTGCTTGAACCCGGCGCAGATCAGGATGCGTTCGGGGTCCGTCCGGACGCCGCGGGCCCGGGCCAGGTAGTCCGCGAGGGCGGCGCGCAGTTCGGGGCGGCCGCGCGGGTCGCCGTAGCCGA
The DNA here is from genome assembly GCF_013030945.1 of Streptomyces morookaense. Lineage (GTDB taxonomy): Bacteria > Actinomycetota > Actinomycetes > Streptomycetales > Streptomycetaceae > Streptomyces > Streptomyces morookaensis. Next base: position 6,253 of record NZ_JABBXF010000010.1, read on the forward strand.
AGGCCTCGTGCGGGGCCGCGGTGAGGGCGCGGCGGGCGGCGGCGAGCCAGGCGGCGCGGGGGAAGGAGGAGACGTCGGGGGTGCCGGTGCGCAGGTCGTAGGCGGGGCGCTCGGGGGCGCGCAGCGGGGCGCGCGGCCGGGCGGGCGGGCGTGGCGGGGCGGCGCGCTCGGCGACGCGGGTGCCGGAGCCCTGCCGGGCGGTGAGCCAGCCCTCGGCGACCAGTTCGGCGTAGGCCTCGCCGACGGTGTTGCGGGCCAGCCCGAGGTCGGCGGCGAGCGAGCGGGAGGAGGGCAGGCGGGTGCCGGGGGCGAGGCGGCCGGAGCGCACGGCGTCGCGCAGGGCGCGGGTGAGGGCGGCGCGCACGCCGTGGCGCTCGCCCTTGCCGGGCAGTTCCACGTGCAGGTCGAGGCCTGAAATGGCCCTGTCTTCCGGCATGGAAATGGACCATACACGTGGGCTACTGCGGCTCTAGAGTCGGCCGCATGACTGCTCCTCGTATGCGTTTCGTCCAGCACGCCCCCGATGTCTACGAAGCCACCCTCGCCCTCACCCAGGCCGCCAAGAAGGACCTGGACCCTGTCCTGGTCGAACTGGTCCTGCTCCGCGCCTCCCAGGTCAACCACTGCGCGTTCTGCATCGACATGCACGCCAAGGACGCCCGGAAGGCGGGCGAGAGCGAGCAGCGCCTCGACCTGCTCCCCGCCTGGGAGGAGGCCGGCGCGGTCTACACCGAGAAGGAGCGGGCCGCGCTCGCGCTGACGGAGGCGGTGACCGTCCTGACGGACGGCTTCGTCCCGGACGAGGTGTACGAGCGGGCCGCCGCGCAGTTCTCCGAGCCCGAACTGGCCCGGCTCGTCTCGCTGATCGCCACGATCAACGTCTGGAACCGCATCAACGTGGCGTTCCGCACGCCGGTCGGGAACATGCGGTGACGACGGCCGCCGCGGCCTTCCGCGCCCTGCACCACGGCCGCGCCGCGGACGACCCGCTCGTCCTGCCCGGCCCGTGGGACGCGGCGAGCGCGCGGGCCTTCGCGGAGGCCGGGTTCCGTGCCCTGGCGACGCCGAGTGCGGGGGTCTCGGCGTCGCTCGGGTATGCGGACGGCACCGCTCCGCCCGGGGAGATGTTCGCGGCGGTGGCGCGGATCGTGCGCGCGGTGCGGGCGGACGGTGTCCTGGTCACCGCGGACCTGGAGGACGGCTACGGGCTCGCGCCGCGGGAGCTGGTGGAGCGGCTGCTCGAAACGGGCGCGGTGGGATGCAACCTGGAGGACTCCGAACGGGGTTCGGGGCGGCTCACGGACCCTCAGGAACAGGCCGACCGGCTGGCCGCGGTGCGGGCCGCGGCTGGGGACGCGGTCGTGGTGAACGCCCGCGTCGACACGTTCCTGCGGGGCGACACCGCGCTCGGTCCCGCCCTGGAGCGCGGCCGGCTGTACGCGGCCGCCGGGGCCGACTGTGTCTACCCGATCCTCGCCCCTGCCGGGCTGCTGGACCCGCTGGCCGAGGGGACCGGGCTGCCGGTCAACGCGATGGCCCGGGACGGGGGTCCGTCGCCGCAGGAGCTGGGGCGGCTCGGCGCCGCCCGGGTCACCTTCGGCGGCGGGCTGTTCCGGCGGACACTCGCAGGTGTGGCGGATATGGCAGCCGATTTGCGGAACGGTTTGCCCCCGGCAGCTCTCTAGGCAGATGCGCACCGGTCTGCCGGTGCTCTGGACCGGTGCGTCCAGGCCGAGACGTCGCGAGGGTTTGCTGTTCCATGGGTCTGACGAGTGACACGCTCCTGATATGTGCCGTGGTGTGCACGGTGCTGATGTTCGCAGTCACGGTGTGGCTGTGGCCGCGGCTGGTGCGCCCGGGGGCGAGACAGATGCTGGGGCGGGCGGGTCTGCTCGTCGTCGTGCAGGCCTTCGTGTTCGCGTCGGTCGGGCTCGTCGCCAACCGCGGCTTCCTGCTCTACAGCTCGTGGGACGACCTGCTCGGCCAGACCAAGCAGCAGGCGGCGGCACCCGCCGGGGCCGCCGCCGTGCAGGTCCTCGGTCGGCAGGCGCCGGAGGTGCCCGGCGGCTCGAACCCGCGCGGCGGCGGCGTGATCGAGAAGATCACCCTGCACGGCGACCGCTCCCGCACCGCCGCCCAGGCGTATGTCTACCTGCCGCCGGAGTACTTCCAGCCGGGCAACGAGCGGCGCAGGTTCCCCGCGGCCGTCGTACTGACGGGATACCCGGGCATGGCGGAGAACCTGCTCAAGGGGTTGCGGTACCCGAAGACGGCGTGGACGCAGGCCAAGCAGAAGAAGATGCAGCCGATGATCCTGGTGATGATGCGGCCCACCATCGCGCCGGTGAACAGCCAGTGCATCGACGTCCCCGGGGGCCCGCAGAGCGAGACCTTCTTCGGAACGGACGTCACCAAGGCGATCTCGAGCACCTACCGCGTCGGCACCTCCCCGAAGAACTGGGGCATCATGGGCGACTCGACCGGCGGCTACTGCGCGCTGAAGATGGCGGTGCAGCACCCGGAGACGTACTCGGCCGGGGTGGGCCTGTCGGCGGACTACAAGCCGGAGATCGACGGCGACTCGGGTGACCTCTTCAAGGGGAACAAGAAGGAGGAGAAACGATCCGACCTGCTGTGGAGCCTGGAGCACAAGCCGCAGTCGCGGGCGCTGGCCAACTCCTCGTTCCTGGTGACGTCCTCGAAGCAGGGCGAGCCGAACATCAAGGACACGATGCGGTTCGTCAAGATGATGAAGCCGCAGGCGCACGTGTCGTCGATCATCCTCGACCGGGGCGGTCACAACTTCAACACGTGGCGGCGGGAGATCCCGCCCGCGCTCAAGTGGCTGGGTGGGCGGCTTTCCGCCTAGCGGCGCGGCGTCAGTACGCGCCCCGTCAGGGGCGCGTACTGACGAGGCGCTGCCCCTATCGGGGCAGCCATCCCCTCCACACATCCGGGTGCCGCTGCACCCACCGCTTCGCGGCCTCGTCCGCCGGCAGTTTGTCCTCGGCGATCATCTGGGCGACCTCGTTCTGATCCGCCTTCGTCCAGTGGAACTTCCGCAGGAAGTCCGCCGCCTTGCCGCCCTTCTTCGCGAAGTTCGTGTTCAGGAACTTCTTCAACTGGGACGTCGGATAGGCGCAGTCGATCGTCGACGGATCCTTCGCCCCCTTCGCCGCACACGCATCCGTGTACTCGGGAAGCTTCACCTCCACCATCGGCACCTCGTTGAAGAGCCACTGGGGCTCGTACCAATAGGTGAGGAACGGCCGCTTCTCCTTGGCGAACTGCTTGATCTGGGTGATCTGCGCCGCCTCGGAACCGGCGAAGACCACCTGGTAGTTCAGGTTCAGGTTCTTCACCAGCGCCTTGTCGTTCGTGACGTACGACGGCGAGCCGTCGAGCAGCTGGCCCTTGCCGCCGCTCTCCGCGGTGCGCAGCTGGGACGCGTACTTGTCGAGGTTGTGCCAGTCCAGCACGTCGGGGTGTGCGTCCGCGAAGTACTTCGGGACCCACCACCCGATGTGGCCGGTGACGCCGAGGTCGCCGCCGGGGGCGACCGTCCTCTTGTCGTCGACGTACCGCTTCTCCTGGTCCGGGTGGCCCCAGTCCTCCAGGATCGCGTCCACGCGGCCCTGGCTGAGGGCGTCCCAGGCCGGGACCTCGTCCACCTGGACCGTGTCGACCCGGTAGCCGAGCTCGTGCTCCAACAGGTACTGCGCGACGGCCGCGTTGGCGCGGGCGCCCACCCACGACTGCACGGACAGGGTGACGGTCTTCGCACCCGCCGCATTCGCATACGGCGAACCCTGCTTGGTCATGTCGGCCGCACCGCAGCCGGTGGCGGTGGCCAGCAGGCCGAGTGCCGCCACAGCAGTCACAATTTTACGCGTTGCCATCACGGACTCCCTTCGTCGGCTGCGTGACCCGGTCGAGCATCAGGCCCAGGCATGCGATGGCCACGCCCGCCACCAGGCCGGTCGCCAGGTCGCCCTGGGCCAGGCCGAAGACGACGTCGTAGCCGAGCGCGCCGCCGCCGACCAGGCCGGCGATGATGACGACGGAGAGCACCAGCACCACGGCCTGGTTCACCGCGAGCAGCAACTCGGGCCGGGCCAGCGGGAACTGGACCTGCCGCAGCTGCTGCCCGCCCGTCGCGCCCAGCGAGCGGGCGGACTCCAGGGCGCCGGGGTTCACCTGGCGCAGGCCCTGGCTCACGATGCGGACGACGGCGGGGAGCGCGTAGACGATCGCCGCGGCGGCGCCCGGGGCGCGGCCGACGCCGAACAGGGCGACCACCGGGATCAGGTAGACGAACTGCGGCATCGTCTGGCACACGTCCAGCACCGGCCGCAGCAGCCGCTCCACGCGCGGGCTGCGCGCGGCGGCGACGGCCACGGCGAAGCCGAGGACGAGCGTGACGGCCACGGCGGCCAGGACCTGGGAAAGCGTGTCCATGGACGCGTCCCAGCGGCCCAGCACGCCGATCAGGGCGAGCGAGAGCACCGCGGTCAGGGCGGTGCGCCAGGTGCCGATCAGCCAGGCGAGGGCGGCGACGATCAGCAGTGCGGCCCACCAGGGCAGGCCCTGGAGCCCGGAGCGCAGCGGGTCGAGGACCCAGCCGGTGTAGTGCGCGGCCCAGTCGGCGGTGCCGCCGATGCCGGGGAGGCCGGAGTAGAGGTGGTCGACCATCCAGTCCTTGGCCGTGTTGACGGGCGCGGCGATGGCGACCGTCCAGCCGTCGGGCCAGCTCTGCGAGCCGAGGAGGCGGCCGGCGACTGCGACGACGGCGGTGGCCGCCGCGAGGACCGCCCATGCGGAACGCGGCGGGGTCCTGCCCTGCCGGGTGCCCGCCGTCGTTCGGTCGAACACGATCGCCAGCAGCACGATCGGGATGCCCGCCGCCAGCGCGCTGCCGACGTCGACGGTCGACAGCGCCTGGTAGACGCGGTCGCCCAGGCCGTCCGCGCCGATGACCGACGCGATGACGGCCATCGACAGCGCCATCATGATCGTCTGGTTGACGCCGAGCAGGAGTTCGCGGCGGGCCAGCGGCAGCCGGGCCGTCAGCAGGCGCTGGCGGGCCGTGGCGCCGAGCGAGTCGACGGCCTCCAGGACGCCCGGGTCGGTGCCGCGCAGGCCGAGCGCCGTGAGGCGGGCCATCGGCGGGGCCGCGTAGACGACCGTGGCCAGGACGGCGGGGGCGACGCCGATGCCGAAGACCAGCACGACGGGGAGCAGGTAGGCGAAGGCGGGCAGCGCCTGCATGGTGTCCAGGACGGGGCGCAGTCCGCGGAAGACGCGGTCCGACAGACCGGCGGCCAGGCCCAGCAGCGCACCGACGGCGACGGACGCCGCCACCGCGACGATCATCAGCGCGAGCGTGCGCATCGTCGGCACCCACATGCCGAGCGCTCCGCACACGGCGAAGGACAGCAGCGCGGTGACCGCGGCCCGCACGCCCGCGGCCCGCCAGGCCAGCAGGGCGGCACCGGCGGTGACGCCCGCCCAGCCGAGGGCGAGCAGCACGACGTACACCGCGTGGATCGCGGTGATGATGGCGCCGCTGATGTGCCCGAAGAAGTACAGGAACAGCCAGTGGCTGTCACGGTTGTCGATGATCCAGGTGCTGGTGCTCTTGAGCGGGCCGTCCAGGGAGACGGTCAGCGCGTGCGGCCAGCTGCCGCTGCCCCAGCGGGCGTCGGCGAGGGGGACGAGCACCGCCGCGACGGCCGCGAGCAGCAGGAGCTTGCGGACGGCGCGGTGGCGCAGGACGGCTGCCCGGGCGGGCGCCGTCATGGTGGTGCTGCTCATGCGGCGGCCTTCTCCTCGGTCCGGCCCCCGGTTCCCAGCCCCGCGACGACACGCAGCAGGCTCTTGAAGTCCACGACGCCCAGGCAGCGTTCGCCCTCGACGACGCGGGCGGGCCCGCCGGTGCGGGCGACGGTCTCGATGGCCTCGGCCACGGTGGTGGCCGGGTGCAGGGCGGGCCCGCTCTCGGCCTCGTGCGCGTCCCCGAGCGGGCGCATGGCGCGGCGGACGCTGAGGACCTGCTCGCGCGGCACGTCCCGGACGAAGTCGCGCACGTAGTCGTCGGCCGGCGAGCCGACGATCTCCTCGGGGGTGCCGCACTGCACGACCCGGCCGCCGCGCATCAGCGCGATGCGGTGGCCGACGCGGAGCGCCTCGGAGAGGTCGTGGGTGATGAAGACCATGGTGCGGCCCTCTTCGCGGTTGAGGCGGACGACCTCTTCCTGCATGTCGCGGCGGATCAGCGGGTCGAGCGCGCTGAACGGCTCGTCGAACAGCAGCACTTCGGGGTCGGCGGCGAGGGCGCGCGCCAGCCCGACGCGCTGCTGCTGCCCGCCGGAGAGCTGGCTGGGGCGGCGCCCCTCCATCCCGGCAAGCCCGACCTTCTCCACCATCTCGGCGGCGCGGGCGCGCCGTTCGGCCTTCCCCACGCCCTGGATCTCCAGCCCGTAGGCGACGTTGTCGAGCACGGTGCGGTGCGGGAGCAGCCCGAAGTGCTGGAAGACCATGGCGGCACGGTGCCGGCGCAGGTTGCGCAGGGCGCTCTTGTCCATGCCGCGCACGTCCTCGCCGTCGATGGCGATGGCGCCGCTGGTCGGCTCGATGAGCCGGGTCAGGCACCGGACGAGCGTGGACTTGCCGGAGCCGGACAGCCCCATGACGACGAAGCATTCGCCGGGGCGCACGTCGAACGACACGTCGCGCACGGCGACGGTGCACCCGGTCTGCTCACGCAGGGCTTCGGGGGAGAGCTCGGCGAGCTCGGTGCCGGGAATGCGGGTGGCCTTCGGCCCGAAGACCTTCCACAGGTTGCGGACGGCAAAGACCGGCGGTCCGCTCGGGGCGTCGGCAGCGGCGAGCGCTCCATCGGACACGCGGTCCGTCGGCTGCGGGCCGTCCGTGGCCACTCGCGCAGTTCCTCCCCCAGCTACCGCCGGGGGTACCCCCGGCGCCCCTTCGGGGCGCGGTACCGCACCGCCATCGGCAGGGGTTTCCCCGTCGGCCGCGAGCAGCAGGCCAGCCGTGCCAGGCACGGCAGCCGCCGAAACTCCCGCTGCGGCGGCACCGTTCGCGGCGGAACCGGCGGCGTGGGGCGCGCCCGCCCCCGGGTGGGAACCCGACTGGCACGGTCGCGGGACGCGGGCCGTCACCGTCGTGCCTCCGTAGCCCCGCGCAGTGGTATCGGTATCGGTACCGGTTCCGTTCATCGGTCCGCCCTTTCGCCGGAGGCATCGGCAAGCAACTCGGCGCACTTCTCCCCCACCATCAGCACGCCGATCATCGGGTTCACCGCGAACATCGTCGGGAAGACCGACGCGTCCGCGATGCGGATCCCCTCCAGGCCGCGGATCCGCAACTGCGGGTCCACCACCGCCGTTTCGTCCTGGGCGGAGCCCATCCGGCAGGTGCCCGCCGGGTGGTAGACCGTGTGCGCGACCTTGCGCGCGTATTCGCTCAGTTCCTCGTCCGAGGTGATCTCCGGGCCGGGGCACACCTCGCGCTTCAGCCAGCCCGCGAGCGGAGCGGTCCCGGCTATCTCGCGGGCTATCCTGATGCCGTCGACGAGGGTCTGCGCGTCGTAGTCGTCCTCGTCCGTGAAGTAGCGGAAGTCGAGGGCCGGCTTGACCTCGGGGTCGGCGCTCGTCAGGTAGATGCGGCCGCGGCTGCGGGACTTGGGGATGTTCGGCGTCATCGAGACGCCGTGCTCCGGCTTCTCGTAGCCCAGCCGCTCCGGGTTGTCCGTGAACGGGATCTGGTAGAAGTGGAACATCAGGTCCGGGCCCCGCGATCCGGGGTCGCGGCGGACGAACAGGGCGGCGTCCGAGTCCATCGCCGAGTTGTCGGGTATCGGGCCGTCCGTCTCCCAGACGATCACCGACTCGGGGTGGTCCAGCAGGTTCTCGCCGACGCCCGGCAGGTCGTGCACGACGGGGATCCCCAGCGCCTCCAGGTCCGCCTTCGGGCCGATGCCCGAGTGCAGCAGCAGCCGCGGCGAGTCGACCGCACCCGCGCAGACCAGCACCTCGCGCGCCGCCTCGACCAGGATCTCGGCGCCGTCCTTGGTACGGACGTGCACGCCCTTGGCCCGGTTGCCCTCCAGCTCCAGCCGGTACGCCCAAGTCTCCAGCATCAGCGTGAGGTTGGGGCGGTCCCCGGCCTCGATGTGCGGGTGGAGGTAGGCCACGGAGGCGGACGAGCGCTTGTTGTTCTCGGGGTGGTACGCGAGGTCGAGGAAGCCCACGCCCTCGTGGAACGGCTCCTTGTTGAAGCCCTCCACCCGCGGCACGCCGATCGCCTTCTGCGCGGCCTCGACGAAGTCGCGGGCGATGGCGTTCCGGTCCTTCTCGTGCACCGGCACGATGTTGTTGCGGAGCTTGTCGAAGTACGGGTCCATGGACGCGTGGTCCCAGCCCTCGGCGCCCGCCTCGGCCCACTCGTCCCAGTCGCCGGGCAGCGGCTTGAACGAGATCAGGGTGTTGTGGGACGAGCAGCCGCCCAGCACCTTGGCGCGGCTGTGCAGGATGTGCGAGTTGCCGCGCGGCTGTTCGGTGGTGGTGTAGCCGTAGTCGAGGTCGCCGCCGAGCAGGCCGAGCCAGCGGCGCAGGGTCAGGACGTCGTCGCGGTCGATGTCCGAGGGGCCGCCCTCGATGACGGCGACGGTGACGTCGGGGTCCTCGGTGAGACGCGAGGCGATGACGGAACCGGCGGTCCCGCCGCCGATGACCACGTAGTCGTAGACGGGCATGGGGTGAACTCCTTGCGGGGGCTTGGGGCCAGGGGGTCGGGGGGCTCAGCCGGCGAACCAGCGCACCGGCTTCGGCGCCAGGTTCTGGTACACGTGCTTGCTCTCGCGGTACTCGGCGAGCCCCGAGGGCCCCAGCTCCCGGCCGATGCCGGACTTGCCGAAGCCGCCCCACTCCGCCTGCGGCAGGTAGGGGTGGTAGTCGTTGATCCACACGGTGCCGTGGCGCAGCCGCCCCGCGACCCGGCGGGCGCGGCCCGCGTCCTTGGTCCAGACGGCGCCGGCGAGCCCGTACTCGGTGTCGTTGGCGAGGGCCACGGCCTCGTCCTCGGTGCGGAAGGTCTCGACGGTGAGGATGGGCCCGAAGGTCTCCTCGCGGACGGCCTTCATCCGGCGGTGGCAGCGGTCGAGCACGGTCGGGGCGTAGAAGTAACCGCCCGCCGGGCGCACCGCGTTCGGCTCGGGCCGGACGCCGCCGCTGCGCAGCACCGCGCCCTCGTCGAGCGCGGAGGCGACGTAGGCCTCCACCTTCGCCAGCTGCTGCGCGGAGACGAGGGGGCCGCACTCGACGCCGTCCTCGGTGCCGCGGCCGAGCCGGATCCGGTCGGCGCGGCGGGCGAGTTCGGCGACGAACCGCTCGCGCACCGACTCCTCGACGATGAGCCGGGCACCGGCCGAGCACACCTGACCGCTGTGGATGAACGCGGCGTTGAGGGCCTGGTCGACGGCCGTGTCGAAGTCCTCGTCGGTGGCGCAGGCGTCGGCGAAGACCACATTGGGGTTCTTGCCGCCCAGCTCGAGGGCGACCTTCTTCACGGTGGGCGCGGCGGCCTGCATGACCTTGGTGCCGCTGGCGAGCCCGCCGGTGAAGGAGACGAGGTCGACGCCCGGGTGCTCGGAGAGCCGGGCGCCCACCGGGTCGCCCGCGCCCGTCACCAGGTTGGCGACACCGGCCGGCAGACCGGCCTCGGCGAGCAGCCGGATCAGGTGCACGGTGGACAGCGGCGTCACTTCGCTGGGCTTGATGACGAACGTGTTGCCCGCGGCCAGCGCCGGGGCGATCTTCCAGCTGGCCTGCAGCAGCGGGTAGTTCCACGGCGTGATCAGCGCGCAGACGCCGACGGGCTCGTGGACGACGACGCTGTGCACGTCCGGGGAGCCGGTGTCGACGACGCGGCCGCCGCTCTCGTTGATGACGAGGTCGGCGAAGTAGCGGAAGGCGTTGGCGACGTCGTCGACGTCGACGCGGCCCTCGGAGAGGGTCTTGCCGGTGTCCCGGCTCTCGGTGAGCGCGATCTCCTCGCGGTCGCGCTCCAGGAGCTCCGCGACCCGGCGCAGCACGCGGGCGCGCTCGGCGACGGGGGTGTGCGGCCAGGTGCCCTCGTCGAAGGCGCGGCGGGCGGCTTCGACGGCGGCGTCGGCGTCGTCGGCACCGCCCTCGGCCACGACGGCGAGCGCCTTGGCGTCGGCGGGATCGAGCACCTCCCGCTGCGCTCCGGATGCGGCGGGGCGCCACACGCCGTTCACATGGATGGTCTCGGCTGACGACATGACCTTGCTGCCTTCTTTCCCGTTTCGGCGATCAACGGGTGGCGCCTTACCGGGGGGCGGCGACTTATGCGTCGCCGTTCACAAAGAGTGATGCGGGTCACGTGGCGTTACGTGTGTGTCGGTCGTCTGCGGGCCCGTCGGTGGCCGGCCGCGCAGTTCCTCCCCCAGCTACCTCCCCCAGCTACCGCTGGGGGGACCCCCAGAGGTGCCCCCAGCGCCCCTTGCGGGGCGCCCTCTCAGCTTGTGCAGTAGCCCAGCGGGCAGAAGCCCGACACCAGGTGCTGGAAGATCCCGGCATAGGGCGCCCAGTCGCCCGCCTGCCCGCCCACCAGCAGCGCGTACCGCTTCCGGTCCGGCGCCGTGTAGGCGTAGATCACCACGCGCCGCGCACTCCCGTCGTCCCGCGTGTACGCGTACTCGAACTGCGCCGCATCCCCGCTCAGCCGCATCAGGGCGATCCGCTGGTAGCCGGGGTTGCCTGAGACGTCCCTCTCCGTGGCCGACAGCGCGCCGTACGAGTCGACCCCGGTCTCCGTCATCTGGAACACCTGGATCACGCCGCGGTCGTCCGCCGGCTTGTAGAAGACGCTGCTGCCGCTCGTGGAGCGCAGCCACCCGGCCGGCACGTCCAGCCGGAAACCGGCAGGGTCCTGGGTCCGCACGTACCCGGGAGCCGTCGACACCGGGGCGGGAGCCGACGCCGCCGCCGACGCCGCCGCCGACGGCGTCCCGAAGCCGCCCGGCGCCACCGACGACGGCACCGGCACGGGCGGATGCCCGCCCCCGCCCCCGTTCCCGTCGTCCCGCACCAGCGTCCACACCCCGACACCCAGGCCGCCCGCGAGCACCACCCCGGCCACCGAGGCGGCCAGGACGGTCGTGTGCGAGCGGCCGGCCGGGGGACGGTCCCCCGGCAGCCGGTCCGCCGGCTCCTGCGGCGGACCCTCCACCCACTGCTGGCGGTCGGCATCCCAGTGGCTCATGTGCCTCACCGCCTCACGCCAGTAACTCGGTGATCGCCTGGACGAGCGTCACCGCCGACGCCAGTCCCCCGGCCGTGGTGGCCCCCGCGCTCAGCAGGGACTTGAGGCGTTCGAGACGGGGCCGCCCGGTCCGGCCCGTGCGCCACGCCTCCTCGCGCAGCCCGGCGAGTTCGGCGTCGACCTCGTCGAGCCGGTCCCCGTCGGTGCGGGCGAGCAGCGGCAGGTCCTGCTGCACGAGCCGTACCGCATCCAGGAGTTCCGGGGTGACCAGGAACAACTGCCGCGAGGCGTCCACCGCTTCGGCCCGCTCGCCCGCGGCGACGGCGCCCCCGCTCATCTCGCCGACGGCGAGGCCCCCTTCGGCGGGCACCTCGGCCGGCACCGGCGTCCCGGACGGGCCGACCGGCACCTGCGGCCCGACTCGCTCCGAGCGGTCCTCCGCCTTCGCGCCCTTCCCGCTCGCGGCCGCGCCGCCCGTCATCCGGCCGATGGAGATGCCCCCGCCCGAACCGCCGCCGTCCTGCTGACCGTTCATCGTCCCCCGCTTCCTGCCGTGCTCGTGGCCTCGGCCCCGGCGCCGACGGCGACCGCGCCGCCGCTCATCGAGCCGATGTATGTGCCGCCTTCGCTGATCTGCACGATCTGCTGCTCGAACTGGTCGGTCTGGTAGCCCTGGGAGCGCAGCGCCTCCCGGACGCCGCTCGCGATGCGGTCCTGGACCGTCTTCACATAGCGGCTGATGTCCATCTCCTGGAACAGCGACACCCGTTGCACCCCGGCCAGTTCCCGCACGGAGTCGGCGGGCCCGTCCGGCACGGCGCGCTGCGGGTCGTGGAGCCAGGTGCGGAAACCGCAGACCGCCGAGCGGAGCGCGGAGACCGCGGCCGCGAACCCGGCGGCGGGCGCGCTCAGCAGCGCGCGCAGGCCGTCGCGCAGCAGGTCCTCCTCACCGCGCCCCGCGATCACGTCGACGGCGCGGAACTCGGGCCGGATCGGCGTCAGGACGTGCGGCACGACCTCCAGCACCAGCATCCCGCCCTGCGTGTGCACGCGGACCAGGACGGAGACGACGACCTGCTCGTCCCACGCGCCGATGCGCACCCGCAGGAAGTACCGGCGGCCCTCGCCGCCCTCGTCGACCGAGTCGTCCAGGTGCCGGCGGACCGTCAGGTCGGTGTAGTCCACGGCGAACCGCTGCGGGCCGACGGGCAGATAGACGAACTCGTCGATCTCCAGGTCCTTCAGCCGGTCCCGGCTGGTCGCGGCGGCGGCCTCGCGCAGGGCCTCCAGCCGCGGCCGGATGAGGTCGACGACCAGCCGGCCGGTGAACGGCCCGGTGAACGGCGCCGCCCCGTTCTCCCCCGCCATGTGCTTCCCCCGCTTGAGCTCCAGGGCGAAGGACCACGGCTCGTACGGGCGGCCCATGCCGATGAAGGGGCGGGAGGGGTCGTAGATGGTGAGCCCCGCGTACTGTTCGCGGGCGATGGCGTCGGCGATCCGCCGGTGGTAGGTGCTCGCCGGGAAGGCCCGGGGCTGCCGGGCGAAGTGCTGCCGGCCCAGCTCGTTGCGCATCACGGCCGCCACGCGGGTGCGGTGGTTCCACACGGGGAGCACGAGCAGCAGCGGGAAGATCACGGCGACCCAGTCGCCCGCCCCGAGGACGAGGGCGCCGAGGGCGAGGACCCAGTAGCCGAGCGACACCAGCGGCGGCAGCACGGGCAGGGCCGCGCGCAGGGCGCGCAGTGCGCCGCTGCCCTTGAGGGCCTGGCGCAGGGTGCGTCTGTCGACGACATAGACGGACGAGCCGCGCCCGGCGGCCGCCTGGACGCCCCAGTGCAGGAAGCACACCCCGGCGTACGCCGCCGCCCAGACCGGCGCCCCGTAGGTGGCGGCGTCCACGAGGACGAATACCAGCCAGAGGCCCAGGAGCAGGAGTGCCGTCGTGATGTCCTGGGCGCGGGCGCGCAGGGCGTGGGTGAGCACCGGGACGATGTCCACGCCCAGCGAGGGGGCGATGGGCCGTTCCTCGTGTTCCACCAGCTCCTCGATGACGCGGCGGCGGAAGTCGATGTCGAGGTAGGTCCCCGCACAGAGCAGCCGGGTGGCCTCGCTGCGGGAGTCCTGTTGAGCGGAGTGATTCACGGGTCCCCCGATCCGTCGAACTCACTTGCGGACTACACGAGTTGACGTACATTCGGAAGAACTCAGAATAAGCCGAACGGCCCGCCATCGACCCCGTTGGGGAGCAGATGACGGGCCGATTTTCGCCCCGTACGTGCGTACCGCGCTACGCGTGTACGAATCCGTCAGGCTCAGATGAGGCCGAGGCCGCGGACGGCGTCGCGCTCCTCCACCAGCTCCTGCACCGAGGCGTCGATGCGGGTGCGGGAGAACTCGTTGATCTCCAGGCCCTGGACGATCTCGTACGTGCCGTCCTTGCAGACGACCGGGAAGGAGGAGATGAGGCCCTCGGGGACGCCGTAGGAGCCGTCCGAGGGGATGCCCATGGAGGTCCAGTCGCCCGCGGCCGTGCCGTTGACCCAGGTGTGGACGTGGTCGATGGCGGCGTTGGCGGCGGAGGCGGCCGAGGAGGCGCCACGGGCCTCGATGATGGCGGCACCGCGCTTGGCGACGGTCGGGATGAAGCTGTCGGCCAGCCACTGCTCGTCGTTGACGACCTCGGCGGCGTTCTTGCCCGCGACCTCGGCGTGGAAGATGTCCGGGTACTGGGTGGCGGAGTGGTTGCCCCAGATCGTCAGCTTCTTGACGTCGGCGACGGAGACGCCCGCCTTCTTCGCCAGCTGCGTGACCGCACGGTTGTGGTCGAGGCGGGTCATCGCGGTGAAGCGCTCGGCCGGCACGTCCGGGGCGGCGGCCTGGGCGATCAGGGCGTTGGTGTTGGCCGGGTTGCCGACGACCAGGACCTTGATGTCGTCCGCGGCGTGGTCGTTGATGGCCTTGCCCTGCGGCTTGAAGATGCCGCCGTTGGCCTCCAGCAGGTCGCCGCGCTCCATGCCCTTGGTGCGGGGGCGGGCGCCGACGAGCAGCGCGACGTTGGCGCCGGAGAAGGCCACGTTCGGGTCGTCGGTGATGTCGATGCCGCGGAGCAGCGGGAAGGCGCAGTCGTCGAGCTCCATCGCGGTGCCCTCGGCGGCCTTCAGGCCCTGCGGGATCTCCAGCAGGCGGAGCTTGACCGGCACGTCCGCGCCGAGGAGCTGACCGGAGGCGATGCGGAAGAGCAGCGCGTAGCCGATCTGGCCGGCCGCGCCGGTGACGGTGACATTGACGGGAGTGCGGGTCATGGCGATCTCCTGCTGCAAAACGGCGGTGGGTGTCCCTGCCCAAGGTGTGCGGATCTCTCTCGGTATCAAGAGATCCGGCGTCAGGCTATCCGACGGGGCCGCTGCGCTGTGGCCGACCCGGTGTGGGACGCCTCACCGTGGCCGCTCCGCTGGGGGGCGGTACGTCGTCCGCAGGTGCGTTGTGGTTGATCGCGCAGTTCCTCCCCCAGCTACCGCTGGGAGGTGCCCCCAGCGCCCCTTACGGGGCGCTGGTCACGAGGAGCTCGGCACCGTGCACCCCTTGCGGCCCGAGACCAGCGTCACGCACGCCGTGGCCTGGCCCGGGCTGTTGACGGGGACCATGTTCGTGTGCGCGTCCGCGCCCCGGTCGACGTGGCCGTTCTCGGTCGCGCCGTCGCTGCTTATCCGCAGGGAGTCCCCCGGCGCGGCCTGGGTCAGGCGCGCCCAGGCGGCACCGCAGGCCTTGCTGTAGCGGACCTCGACGTACGAGGTGCCGACCGTCGTGGAGCCGGCCGTCGTCGCGTGCTGTCCGCCGCAGCCCATGGTCTCGGGGTCCTTGCCCGTGCACTCCGCGCCCGTGCACTTCACCCCGGCGGGCGCCGGGGCCGGACCGGTGCTGACGCTCGGCGAGGTGAGCGGGCCCGTGGCCTTCTTCCCGCCGTCGTCGCCCGAGCCGAGCAGCAGCACCGCGGAGACGATCACCAGCGCCGTGCCCACGGCGCCGAGCGCGAACAGCACCGCCGTGCGCCGCCCGTTGCGCTTGCCGCTCTTGTCCGCCCCGCCTCCCTCGCCTTCCCTGGCCTCCTCGTCCACGGGGATGGCCTGCGCCCGGACGTCCGGCGAGCCGCCGGGGCGGGAGAGCAGCCGGCCGCGCCTCGCGGACCCGCCCTGCGGTTCGGGCGCCTGCTCCGTGCTCTCGGGCGGCGCCGCCGTCGCCGCCGCACCCTCACTGCGCAGGGCGGAGCGGATCCGCCGGCCGCCCCCGGACCGCTTGCCGCGGCCCGCCTCCTCGGGAGGCGGGCCGAACGCCCCCAACGCGGCGCGCGCCTCGGCGACCTTGATCGCCTCCATGGTCACGTCGTGCCGCAGCTCCGAGCGGCTCCACGAGCGCTCGGCCAGCTCCCACATCGTGCCGAGGTGGCCCGGGTCGGCGCCCGTGGCCTCGGCGAGCGCCTCGGCGGCGCCCCGCGGCGGCAGCAGACGCCCGTTCAGATAGCGCTCCCAGGACGTCTTGCTGTAACCGGTGCGGTCCGCGACGGCCGCGATGCTCAGACCGCTCCGCTCGACGAGTCTGCGCAGCTGTTCGGCGAACTCGCGGACCTGCGGGTCGAGTTCCTCCGGTAGCGCCCTCCAACGAGGCATTGCCCTCCCCTGTCCCCCGATGCGAACGGTCGTCTTCCCCGCGCCGCTGTGCTTCCCCCTCCACAGCCTCGGTTCCGGCTACCCAGGGGGATGGCACAACTCAGCATGTCAGTTCCCAACAGGGCGGCGCATGGTGGCATTTGGGGTTGATCAAACTCGCCGGTCGCACGCCCCCGGGGACGTACCGCGTCACCGGATGGTGACATTCGGCGTGGTTTTGGTACGGGGCGCGGACCTCGTACCGGAACGGTCACCCCCGGGCCACAGCGGACCGGCCGCTATTGATCCGGAATCCCGTTTTCATGATCCTCAAGGACGAGCGGCGGCCTGTCCTCCCACGGGGGTGGAGGACCGGTCGCCGGCTCTCCTCCGCTCTCCTCCCTACCCGCACACCACCGGGGTCAAAGCACCGCTCACGACAGACTCTTCTTCAGGCCCTCCTCCAGCGCGGCCAGGAACTCCTCGGTGGTCAGCCACGGCTGCTCGGGGCCGGTCAGCCGGGCCAGGTCCCTCGTCATCCGGCCGCGCCCGACGGTCTCGGTGCACACCCGCTCCAGGGTCTCCGCGAACCCGGTGACCTCGGGGGTGCCGTCGAGCCTGCCGCGGTGGGCCAGGGCCCGTGTCCAGGCGTGGACGGAGGCGATCGGGTTGGTGGACGTCTCCTTGCCCTGCTGGTGGCGGCGGTAGTGCCGGGTGACCGTGCCGTGCGCCGCCTCCGCCGCGACGGTCCGACCGTCCGGGGACATCAGCACGGAGGTCATCAGGCCCAGCGAGCCGAAGCCCTGCGCGACGACGCCGGACGGCACGTCGCCGTCGTGGTTCTTGCACGCCCAGACGTAGCCGCCCGGCGACTGCAGCAGCATGGCCACCATGTCGTCGGCCGGCCGGTGCTCGTAGACCAGTCCCCCGGCCTCGAAGTCGGCCCGGAACTCGGCGTCGAAGACCTCCTGGAAGAGGTCCTTGAAGCGGCCGTCGTACTTCTTCAGGACCGTGTTCCTCGTGGACAGGTAGACCGGGTAGCCGCGCTCCAGCCCGTAGCGGAACGAGGCCCGCGCGAAGTCGCGGACCGAGTCGTCCAGGTGGTACATCGCCAGTGCCACGCCGGGGCCCGGGAACTCGTACACCTCCAGCTCGACCGGCTCCGAGCCGTCCCCCGGGGTGAACGCCAGGGTGAGCGTGCCCGGACCCGGGACCTTCAGGTCCGTCGCGCCGCACTGGTCGCCGAAAGCGTGCCGGCCGACGACGATCGGCTTCGTCCAGCCCGGCACCGGGCGGGGCACGCCGGGAATGATGACGGGCTCGCGGAAGACCACCCCGCCGAGGATCGAACGGAGGGTGCCGCTGGGCGAGCGGTACATCGCCTTGAGGCCGAACTCCTCGACCCGCGCCTCGTCCGGCGTGATGGTCGCGCACTTCACACCGACGCCGTGCTCGGCGATGGCGTGCGCCGCGTCGATGGTGACCTGGTCGTTGGTGGCGTCGCGGTGCTCGATGCCCAGGTCGAAGCGGATCAGCTCGACATCGAGGTACGGCAGGACCAGCCGGTCCCTGATGAACTGCCAGATGATGCGCGCCATCTCGTCGCCGTCGAGCTCGACGACCGGGTTGGCGGCCTTGATCTTCGTCATGAGCGGACCGTCCCTCTGCGCAGCCGGGGTCCCCCGCCGGGAGGCAGCGCCCCTCCCCGGCCCGGGAGGCGGGGGAGGAACACTCGTCCTCAAGATACGCACACCTACTGCACGGTGAAGTGCAGCACGTCGTCCAGGAAGGGGATCTTCAGCCAGGCGTGCGGCTGGGCCATCAGGGCCAGCAGCACGATCGCCGCGCCCAGCCCGCCGTATGTGAACAGGTCCGTGAACCGCGAGCGCACCGCCAGCATGCCCACCGAGGGCAGCGTCCAGCGCAGCACCGCGCCGCCGATCATCGCCAGCCCGATGATGATCGCGCCGACCCGCCAGGCGTCGAGGGCGACGACCAGCAGGCCCAGCCCGGTCCCCGCCATGACCGCCAGCAGCGGCCACTGCCGCGCGGGCGCGGGGGCACCGCCGGGCGCGGCGCGCCCGCCGCCCTCGGGGCGCGCAGTGTCCTGCGTGAGCCGGGGAGGACGGCGGGAGCCCGGCTTGGCGGGCTCGGCTGCCTTGGCCGCCTTGGCGGGCTCGGCGGGCTTGTGCTCGCCGCCACCGGAGCCGGAGCCGGACTCAGCCTGCATGGCCGATTCCGGCGGCACGCTCGGCGGCCTCCACGACGTTGACCAGCAGCAGGGCGCGCGTCATCGGGCCGACGCCGCCCGGGTTCGGGGAGATCCAGCCGGCCACCTCGGCCACGCCCGGGTCCACGTCGCCCTGGATCTTGCCCTCGCCGTCCCGGCTGACGCCCACGTCCAGCACCGCCGCGCCCGGCTTGACGTCCTCGGGCTTGATCAGGTGACCGACGCCCGCGGCGGCCACGATGATGTCCGCCTGGCGCAGCTGTGCCGACAGGTCGCGGGTGCCGGTGTGGCAGAGGGTGACGGTGGCGTTCTCGGTCCTGCGGGTCAGCAGCAGGCCGATGGAGCGGCCGACGGTGATGCCGCGGCCGACGACCACCACGTGCGCGCCGTTGATCTCGACGTCGTGGCGGCGCAGCAGCTCGATGATGCCGTTCGGGGTGCAGGGCAGCGGGCCGGTCTCGTTCAGCACCAGGCGGCCCAGGCTCATCGGGTGCAGGCCGTCGGCGTCCTTGGCCGGGTCCATCAGCTCCAGGACGCGATTGGTGTCGATGCCCTTGGGGAGCGGGAGTTGGACGATGTACCCCGTGCACTCGGGGTTCTCGTTGAGCTCGCGGACGACCGCCTCGATCTCCTCCTGGGTGGCCGTGGCGGGGAGTTCGCGCTGGATGGAGGCGATGCCCACCTCCGCGCAGTCGCGGTGCTTGCCGGCCACGTACCACTTGCTGCCGGGGTCGTCGCCGACGAGGAGGGTGCCCAGGCCGGGCTGCACGCCCTCGGCCTTCAGCGCTTCCACACGGACGGTGAGTTCGGACTTGATCGCGGCCGCGGTGGCCTTGCCATCGAGAATCTGGGCGGTCATGGCCCCATCCTCGCGGATGGGACGGCCCGGGTTCCACTCAGGTGGCCTCCGCCTACGATGTCGGCCGTCCCCAGCTCAGAACCGCTCGAAGGATCCAGGTGACCCACCCGCCCTACCCCCCGTACCCCCAGCAGCCGGCCGCACCGGGGTATCCGCCCCAGCCGGGCGGCTACCCGCCGTTCCCCCAGCAGCCCGGCCCGTACGGCCAGATGCCGTACGCGGTGCCGCAGCGGCCGCCGTTGGCGGGCTGGTGGTCGCGCGTGGGTGCCACGATGCTCGACGGCCTGATCGGCGGACTGGTGCCGATGGCCCTGTTCATCGCCGGGTTCGTGATGATCGCCATGGGCGCCCATCGCACCTGCACGTTCAGCACCGACGGTTACTCCGTCTGCGAGCCCACGTCGAAGGGCGAGATGTTCGGGGGCATCGCCCTGATGGGCGTCGGCTGGCTCGTCGCCATGATCATCGGCTTCTGGATGCTGTACCGCCAGGGCAAGACCGGCCAGACGCCCGGCAAGAAGGCGATGAACATCGCCGTCCTGCGCGAGCGCGACGGCATGCCGCTCGGCTTCGGCATGACCTTCGTGCGCAACCTGTGCCACTTCTTCGACGGCTTCCTCTATCTCGGCTACCTCTGGCCGCTGTGGGACGAGAAGAACCAGACCTTCGCCGACAAGATGGTCGGCACGGTGGTGATCCGCACGCGCTGAGGGAACCCCCGCGCCCCGTAAGGGGCGCGGGGTTGTGCACCTAGTGGAAGAAGTGCCGCGTACCCGTGAAGTACATGGTCACCCCGGCCGCCTCGGCGGCCTCCACCACCTGCTCGTCCCGCATCGAACCCCCCGGCTGCACAACGGCCTTGACGCCCGCGGCCGTGAGCACCTCCAGCCCGTCCGGGAACGGGAAGAACGCGTCGGACGCGGCGTACGAACCGCGCGCCCGCTCCTCGCCGGCGCGCTGCACGGCCAGCTTCGCGGAGTCGACCCGGTTGACCTGGCCCATGCCCACGCCGACGGTCGCGCCGTCCTTCGCCAGCAGAATCGCGTTGGACTTCACCGCGCGGCACGCCTTCCACGCGAACGCCAGCTCGGCCAGCTCCGCGCCGGACAGCGGCTCGCCCGTCGCCAGCGTCCAGTGCGCCGGGTCGTCGCCCTCGGCCTGCAGCCGGTCCTTCGCCTGCAGCAGCAGGCCGCCCTCGATCGGCCGGACCTCCTCGACCGCACACGGGGCGTCGGCGCAGCGCAGCACGCGGATGTTCTTCTTGCGGGCCAGGACCTCGACCGCGCCGTCCTCGTAGTCCGGGGCGACGACGACCTCGGTGAAGATCTCCGCGACCTGCTCGGCCATGGCCACCGACACCGGGCGGTTGACGGCGATGACGCCGCCGAACGCCGACAGCGGGTCGCAGGCGTGGGCCTTGCGGTGCGCCTCGGCGACGTCCGAACCGGTCGCGATGCCACAGGGGTTGGCGTGCTTGATGATCGCGACGCAGGGCTCGTCGTGGTCGTACGCGGCCCGGCGGGCGGCCTCGGTGTCGACGTAGTTGTTGTACGACATCTCCTTGCCGTGCAACTGCTCGGCGGAGGCGAGGCCCTTGCCGCTCCCGTCGGTGTAGAGGGCGGCGGGCTGGTGCGGGTTCTCGCCGTAACGCAGCACGTTCGCGCGGGAGTGGGCGGCGCCGGCGAACTCGGGGAAACCGCTGTCGTCCGCGGCGGCGTAGTCGGCGGCGAACCAGTTGGCCACGGCCACGTCATAGGCGGCGGTGTGCTGGAAGGCCTGTGCGGCGAGGCGCTTGCGCCGGGCGAGGTCGAAGCCACCGGCGGCGACGGCCGCGAGGACGTCGTCGTAGCGGGCCGGGTCGACGACGACGGCCACGGACGGGTGGTTCTTGGCGGCCGCGCGGACCATCGACGGGCCGCCGATGTCGATCTGCTCGACGCACTCGTCCGGGGTGGCGCCGGAGGCGACGGTCTCCCGGAAGGGGTAGAGGTTGACGATCACGAGCTCGAAGGGCGCGACGCCCAGCTCCGCGAGCTGCTCGCGGTGCGCGTCGAGGCGCTGGTCGGCGAGGATGCCCGCGTGGACGCGCGGGTGCAGGGTCTTGACGCGCCCGTCCAGGCACTCGGGGAAACCGGTGAGCTCCTCGACCTTTGTGACCGGGACGCCCGCCGCGGCGATCTTCCCGGCCGTCGAGCCCGTCGAGACGAGCTCGACGCCCGCCGCGTGCAGGCCACGGGCGAGCTCCTCCAGTCCCGTCTTGTCGTAGACGCTGACCAGCGCGCGGCGGATGGGCCGCTTGGTGCCTTCGGCGGTCACGGGATTCACTGGATCCGTACCTTTCGTCCCTCTATGCGGTAGCCGTGCCGGGCCAGTCGGCCCACGACTTCGACGAGCAGCTGTCGCTCGACTTCCTTGATCCGCTCATGCAGCGCGGATTCGTCGTCCTCGTCCCGGACCTCCACCACGCCCTGCGCGATGACGGGTCCGGTGTCGACGCCCTCGTCGACGAAGTGGACGGTGCAGCCGGTCACCTTCACCCCGGACGCGAGCGCGTCGCGCACGGCGTGGGCGCCGGGAAAACTGGGCAGCAGAGCGGGGTGCGTATTGACCGTCCGCCCGCCGAACCGGGCCAGGAAGGCCTTCCCCACGATCTTCATAAAGCCCGCGGACACCACCAGGTCCGGCTCGTACCCGGCCACGGCCTCGGCGAGCGCCGCGTCCCAGGCCTCCCGCGTGGGGTGGTCCTGCACCCGGCAGACGAAGGTGGGCAGCCCGGCGCGCTCGGCGCGCTCCAGCCCGGCGATGCCCTCGCGGTCGGCGCCGACGGCCACGATCCGCGCGCCGTAGCCGTCCGGATCGGCGGCGATGGCGTCGAGCAGGGCCTGCAGGTTCGTACCGGAACCCGAGACCAGCACGACAAGGCGGGCAGGACGTCCAGCAGGGGCATCCACAGCGAGGCCCTTTCTCACGGGGCGGGACAACGGGTTTGTATGGACGTACGAAAAGGAGAGGCTCCCCGATACGGGGGTCCCTACGAAGCCGACGGCCGCCAGCAACGATACCGGCACACCGCCCGGCCCCCACGGGACGGGGGCACGCACGGGAGGTAGCGTCTGCAAGCGGGCGCTTCACGCACGCCGCCGTAGGCTCGAAGTGCAGGACGACGAGACCAGGGGAAGACACACTCCACATGCCGGACCGACGCCGCCACGCGGCTCACCGCCCCCCGCTGCCCGCCACGCAGGCGTTCCGCATGCCGCAACCCTCCGCCGACCGGGACGACAACCCCTTCGCGCCGCCGCCCGAGGGCCAGGCGGACCGCCCCTGGCAGCCGCGGCGGCAGTCATCGGGGGCCTCCGGTGAGGACGACTCCTCGTCCGCTTCCCCGGGCGACGGCTCCGGCGAGCAGCCCCCGGCGTGGGGCAGCCAGTGGAGCAGCCGCCAGCCCGGCCGCCACGACGGCGGCTTCGGCGGCGGCCCCGGCGGCGGCCCGCAGGGCCAGCTGCCCGGCGGCAACGGCGGCCTGCGCTGGGACCCGACGGACCCGGCCCAACGCCGCGCCCGCTACGCCCTGTTGGCGGGCATGTGGGGCTTCTTCTTCGCCCTGTTCAGCATCCCGCAGGTGGCCCTGCTGCTGGGCGCGCTCTCGGTCTACTGGGCCGTCAGCTCACTCCGCGCCAAGCCGAAGCCGCGCGACCCGGACACCCCGCCGCCCCCGCCGGGCGGCTTCCGCCCCCAGACCACAGCGGCGGTGAGCGGCCTGGTCACGGGCGGCCTGGCACTGGCGATCGTGGCGACGACGTTCGCCTTCCAGCTGGCGTACCGGGACTACTACACGTGCGTGGACGACGCACTGACGCAGACGTCCCGCCAGGCATGCGAAACCCACTTGCCGAAGCAGCTGCGCCCGCTGCTGGAGGTGCAGGAGTAGCGCGGTCTCCGGGGCGCCCGTAAGGGGCGCGGGGAACTGCGCGACCAGCCACACACGACCGGCACCCGACGAACCAGCGGGTGCGCCCCGAAGGGGCGCGGGGAACTGCGCGACCGGCCACGGACGGCCCGCACCCGAAGCACCCCGCGCCTCAGTCCCCCTCCGGCGGCTCGAAGTCCGGCATCAGCCCACCACCCGACTCCTTGAGCGCAGCCCACCGCACCTGCCGCGACCCGGTCTCGTGCCACGCGTCCGCCGGCGGCCCGTGGTACGAGGCCGAGAACACCGACCCCGGAATCGGCACCGCCCCGTGCGTCGTCGCCTTGCGCCGCCGCCCCCGGAACACCCGCTTCGACTGCGGTTTGGCCCGCCGCCGACGCCCCGACGGCGGCACGTCGGCCTCGGCCTCGACCTCGGCCTCCGCCCCTTCCTCGGCCCCGGGCACCGGCATCGGCACCGGCTCGGCCGGCCCCTCGGCGGCGGGAGCCGCCGAAGCCGCAGCCACCGCCTCCCCCACCGTCGGCTTCAACGGCAGCGTCTCCGACGCATACGTCACAGCCGGTTCGGGGGCCCCGCCCCCGACCGCGAAACCGAACCACGCCGCAACGGCCCGACAGGCCCGCACCGGCCACGCCGGCCGCCGCCTGGCCCGCGCCCGCGCCCGGCTCCGCCCCCGTGACGGCGATGACGGCTCCGGCTCCGGCGCCGACACCGTCACCGGTTCCCCGCCCGCCGCAGGCGCCCGATCCGCCCGCCGCCGCAGCCACCGCAGCACCAGCGCACCCGGCACCCCGGCCGAGGCCGTCCACATCAGCGCCGCCTCGCCCGTGTGCAGGCACGACGGACCGAAGCGCGCGAGGACGGACGTGCCGAGGGAACCGGCCGAGGCATACGCCAGCAGCGTGATCAGCACGGAGCAGAGCACCGCCCCGAGCGCGGCCGTCACGGTCACCTCGCGGCGCCCCGCCACCACCGGCCGCCCCGGCACCGCCGCATGCGCGACGGCCGCCCCCGCGGCGACCGACAGCACCATCGTGGCCACCACCGCCGCCGGCCCCGCGGCCCCCGGCCCCGGCAGCGCCGCGAGCAGCGGGAAGTGCGGCAGCGCGGGGTGGTGGCTGTGCACGGCGAGCGGCGCGACCACGCTGCCCGTGCCGGCCCCGAAACCGGCCCCCAGCACATACGCCACCGCCCAGACCACGGCGTTGGGCAGCAGCACGAAGCTCAGCAGCCCCACCGACACCCGCCCGGCCCAGCCCGCCGCGAGCTGGGCGAACGCCTCCCGCACCCCGCCCGCGTGCACGGCCAGCGACACGGCGACGACCAGCATCCCCTCGGCGAGCAGCGCGGCCGTGCCGACGGCCGCGGTCCACAGGATCGCGATCACGCGTCGGCGCGTGAACCAGCGGCGCACCCACACGGGCACCGCGTCCACCACGCGCCGCGCACGGCCGCCGGCCGGCGACCAGGCCGGCCACCCCGCGGCCGCCCACATCCCGGCGGCCGCGAACAGGGCGGCGAACAGGGGCAGATGGAACAGGGCGCTCAGCGGCGAGACGTGCACGGGGGACGGGGCCGCGTAGAGCGCGGCGGCGGTGCCCACGAGCAGGTAGCCGCCCAGATAGACACCGAGCGCCGTGCGCACCGGCAGCCGGGGCGCCGGGTCGGGGGCCGGGGTGGGGGGTGTGGTCTCGACGGCCTCGTCCGCGCGCATGAGGTCCTCCACACACGCGAACCCGCCGCCCTCCTCTTCCGGCGGCTCGTCGTCGACGGGCTCCAGCGCGTGCCGCGCCGTGCGGTAGAGCAGGGTGCAGGGCACCAGCGAGAGCAGCAGCGGTGTCAGTCCGATCGGCGCGGGCGCGCCGGAGAGCGTCTCGGTCCGTACGAGCTCGGCGCCGTGCGCCAGCAGCCACAGGTCGGCGGCGACGCGCAGCGCCCCCGTGGGCCCGCTGTCGGGGTACGGGGAGATGATCCACAGCATCAGGACGCCCACGGCGAAGACCCCGAGCCCCAGCCCCGCGGCGACCACACCGCCGAGGAAGACCGTGCTCACCGCGGTCTGGCCGCGCAGGGCGGGCCGTTGGCGCGACGGGAACAACGGGCCAGGGTCGGCGTAGTGGGTCACGAGGGACATGCTGCCAAGAACGCGGCTTTGGTCCGGGTATCGGTCACATGGCCGTCGTGTCGCGTTCGCGGGGCCCTCACCATGGCCGCGAGCACCGGAAACGGCCGTGGGCCCGCACCCCCGTGCAGGGGTGCGGGCCCACGAATCGACCGTGCGGCCGAATCGGCGGAGGGTCAGCCGGCGAGGGCGGCGCGCGCCAGGCGGGCCGTCTCCGACGGGGTCTTGCCGACCTTCACACCGGCGGCCTCGAGGGCCTCCTTCTTCGCCTGGGCGGTGCCGGACGAACCGGACACGATGGCACCGGCGTGGCCCATCGTCTTGCCCTCGGGCGCGGTGAAACCAGCCACGTAGCCGACGACCGGCTTGGTGACGTGCTCCTTGATGAAGTCCGCGGCCCGCTCCTCGGCGTCGCCGCCGATCTCGCCGATCATGACGATCAGGTCGGTGTCGGGGTCGTCCTGGAAGGCCTTCAGGGCGTCGATGTGCGTGGTGCCGATGATCGGGTCACCGCCGATGCCGACGCAGGAGCTGAAGCCGAGGTCCCGGAGCTCGTACATCATCTGGTAGGTCAGCGTGCCGGACTTGGACACGAGACCGATGCGGCCGGGCTTGGTGATGTCGCCCGGGATGATGCCGGCGTTGGACTGGCCCGGGGTGATCAGACCGGGGCAGTTGGGGCCGATGATGCGGGTCTTGTTGCCCTTGGCCTTGGCGTACGCCCAGAAGGCGGCCGAGTCGTGGACGGCGATGCCCTCGGTGATGACGACGGCCAGGCCGATGCCCGCGTCGATCGCCTCGACGACCGCGGCCTTGGAGAAGGCCGGCGGGACGAAGACGACGGTGACGTCGGCACCGGTCTTCTCCATCGCCTCGGCGACCGAGCCGAAGACGGGGACCTCGTGACCGTCGAAGTCGACGGAGGTGCCGGCCTTGCGCGGGTTGACGCCACCGACGATGTTGGTGCCGTCACCGAGCATGAGGCGGGTGTGCTTCATACCCGTGGAGCCGGTCATGCCCTGGACGATGACCTTGCTGTCCTTGGTGAGGAAGATAGCCATGGTGTTTCTCGACCTCGTCCCTTACTTCGCAGCCGCGAGCTCGGCGGCCTTGTCGGCCGCACCGTCCATGGTGTCCACGCGCTGCACCAGCGGGTGGTTGGCGTCGGACAGGATCTTGCGACCCAGCTCCGCGTTGTTGCCGTCGAGACGCACGACGAGCGGCTTGGAGACGTCCTCGCCCTTGTCCTTCAGGAGCTGGAGCGCCTGGACGATGCCCTTGGCGACCTCGTCGCAGGCGGTGATGCCGCCGAAGACGTTGACGAAGACGGACTTGACGTCCGGGTCGCCGAGGATGATCTCCAGACCGTTGGCCATGACCTCGGCCGAGGCGCCGCCGCCGATGTCGAGGAAGTTGGCGGGCTTGACGCCGCCGTGCTTCTCGCCGGCGTAGGCGACGACGTCCAGGGTGCTCATGACGAGACCCGCGCCGTTGCCGATGATGCCGACCTCGCCCTCGAGCTTGACGTAGTTGAGGTGCTTCTCCTTGGCGGCGGCCTCCAGCGGGTTGGCCGCGGCCTTGTCGACCAGCTCCTCGTGGCCCGGCTGACGGAAGTCCGCGTTGTCGTCCAGGGAGACCTTGCCGTCCAGCGCGATGACGCGGCCGTCGGCCACCTTGGCCAGCGGGTTGACCTCGACGAGGAGGGCGTCCTCGGCGACGAAGGTCTTCCACAGGGTCACCATGACCTCGGCGACCTGCTCCGCGACCTCGGCCGGGAACTTCGCCTGGGCCACGATCTCGCGGGCCTTCTCGATGGAGACGCCCTCGTTGGCGTCCACCGGCACCTTGGCGAGCTTCTCGGGGGTCGTGGCGGCGACCTCCTCGATGTCCATGCCGCCGGCGACCGACGCCATGGCCAGGAAGGTGCGGTTGGTCCGGTCGAGGAGGTACGAGACGTAGTACTCCTCGGCGATCTCCGGAGCGGTCTCGGCGATCATGACCTTGTGGACCGTGTGGCCCTTGATGTCCATGCCGAGGATGTCCGTCGCGCGGGCGACGGCCTCGTCCGGGGTGGCGGCCAGCTTCACGCCGCCGGCCTTGCCGCGGCCGCCGACCTTCACCTGAGCCTTGACGACCGACCGGCCGCCCAGACGCTCAGTGGCCTCGCGCGCCGCCTCAGGCGTGTCGATGACTTCACCGGCCAGCACCGGTACACCGTGCTTGGCGAAGAGGTCCCTCGCCTGGTACTCGAACAGGTCCACGCGCGTCCGTCCCTTTTCCATGGATATCGCGGTTCGTTGTCTGCGCGGGCAGTGCCGCGCGGCAGCGTGAGGACGCGATCTATTACGAGGGCGGCACACGATCACCGTTGACGCGGCATGTCCGTCTCGCAGGTTATCCCCGCCGGAGGGGCGGCCCTAAATCACAGGTCACACTCCGGCCGTGATTAGCCTCACAGGTGGCGGCCTCATCCGGGCTCGGGTATCGGCAGCGGACGCTTCTCCAGGGCCGCCGCCATCACCTCGGGAAAGAGATCCGGCGTGCACGCGAAGGCGGGGGCGCCGAGGGCGGCCAGAGCCGCCGCGTGCTCGCGGTCGTAGGCGGGGGCGCCCTCGTCGGAGAGCGCCAGCAGGGACACGAACTGCACGCCCGACGCCTTCATGGCCGCCACCCGTTTGATCATCCCGTCCCGGATGCCGCCCTCGTGGAGATCACTGATGAGGACCACGACCGTTTCGGCCGGCCGGGTGATGCGGGACTGGCAGTAGGCGAGGGCGCGGTTGATGTCCGTGCCGCCGCCGAGCCGGGTGCCGAAGAGCACGTCCACCGGATCGGCCAGCTGGTCGGTGAGATCCACCACGGAGGTGTCGAAGACGACGAGCCGGGTGTCGAGCGCCCGCATCGAGGCCAGGACGGCGCCGAAGACCGAGGCGTGGACGACGGAGGCGGCCATCGAGCCGGACTGGTCGATGCACAGGACCACCTCCTTGCGCAGGGACCGCGCCGCCCGCCCGTGGCCGATCAGCCGCTCGGGGACGACCGTGCCGTGCTCGGGCAGGTAGTGCTTGAGGTTGGCCCTGATCGTGCGGTCCCAGTCGATGTCGCGGTGCCGGGGGCGGGCCAGGCGGGAGGAACGGTCGAGGGCGCCGGTGAGGGTGGCCCGGGTGCGGGACGACAGGCGGCGCTCCAGATCCTGGACGACCTTGCGGACGACGGCCCGCGCGGTCTCCTTCACCGTCTCGGGCATGGCCCGGTTGAGGGAGAGGAGGGTGCCGACGAGATGGACGTCCGCCTCGACGGCCTCCAGCAGCTCGGGCTCCAGCAGCAGGGCGGACAGGCCGAGCCGCTCGATGGCGTCGCGCTGCATCACCTGAACGACTGACGTCGGGAAGTACGTGCGGATGTCCCCCAGCCAGCGGGCGATCCGCGGCGCGGAGCCGCCGAGCCCGGCCCCGCGCCAGTCCCGGTCCTCGCCGGAGCGGTCCCCGTAGAGGGCCTGCAGGGTGCGGTCCATGGCGGCGTCGGTGCCGGCAAGGGTGCAGCCGGTGCCGTCGGCGCCCTTGTCGTTCCCGAGCACGAGCCGCCAGCGGCGCAGCCGCTCGGCCGAGTGCCCCGAAGGGGCGCGGGGCGGTGACATATGCGGCTCCGCCGCGTGGGCGCGAGCAACCACAACCGGCTCGCCGCCGAGCCCCAACAGCAGCCGCAGCGTCGGCAGTACGGCGGCCGCGCGGTCGCCGTCGAGCACAGGGCCGAAGCCGGGCGGACCGTCCCCGGCCGGCGCCGGTGCGCCCGCGCCGCGTCGGCGTACCAGCTCGCCGAGGGCGCGGCGCACCCCCGGTTCGTAGCCGGAGAAGGTGCGGCGCAGCAGAGGCAGCACATCCCTGAACGCGTCGGGCGGTACGCCGGTGAGCCAGGTGTCGACGAGGGCGAGGAGGCGTCCGTCGTGGACGAGCAGCATGCCGCCGGCGCCGCCGCTGCCGGTGAACCCCTCGATCCAGGCGGCTGCTTCGGCCGGGGCGGTGCCGGTGGAGAGGGCGAGGCCCATGAGCCGGGCGGCCTGCTCCTCGGGGAGACGTCCGTCGTCCAGCAGCAGCCGGGCGGCCCGGCCCTTGACGCCGCCGGGCAGGTGCTCGCGGGCGGCGAGGGCGCCGAGGACGGCGGCCCATCGTTCACGCAGCGGCTCCTTGCCGAGCAGGCCGACGGCCTGGTGCACCGCGTCCAGGTGTCCCCGCATCTCGGCCGCGGCGTCCGCGTCGAGCCCCGCGCAGGCCGCGGGGAGTCCGACGAAGACCCGCCCGGCGATCCCCTCGGCCACCTCGCCGAGGGCGGCGGTGCCGGTGCGGCGGACGTCGCCGTAGCGCACGGAGCGGACCAACGCGGGCAGGGCACGGGCCAGATGACCCACGTCCGTGTCGAGCGCGGCCCGGTCGGCGAGGGCGCGCATGACGGCCGGTAGGGCGTCGGGGAGCCCGGCGAGCAGGCACTGCTCGGCCAGTGCCGTCACCTCGGCGAGTGCGGCGGACTCACGGGCGAGGGACTCCGCCCTGGCCGTGGCCGCGCCCTCCACCGTCGTGCCCCAGATGCCGGCCTCGGCGACCCGGACGGCCAACTCGGGCTCCCAGCACAGCCGCCAGGTCTCCCGGAAGGTGCCGAGCGAGCCGCGCGAGCGCACGGGCTCGCCCCATCCGACGCCGAGCAGCCGCAGGCGGTGCAGCAGTCTGCTGCGGGCGGCGTCGTTGTCGTCGCGCAAGTCGAACTCGCGCTCACGGACTTCTGGTTCGGGCTTGAGCCGGAG
Organism: Streptomyces morookaense; assembly: GCF_013030945.1. GTDB lineage: Bacteria > Actinomycetota > Actinomycetes > Streptomycetales > Streptomycetaceae > Streptomyces > Streptomyces morookaensis. The sequence continues at coordinate 36,140 of NZ_JABBXF010000010.1, forward strand.
GCTGCGCCGGAGCCGGTCCAGGTCGCGCTGGAGGGGCACGGCCGGTGCGGAGTCGGGGACTTCGCCGAGCACGTCGCCGATGACAAGGCGGTCCTGCACGAGGGCGAGCGGCACGTCGGATCCGTCGCACATCACCGCGCGGACGGCGTCGGTCGCCTCGGTGAGCCCGGGCAGCGGACGGCCGCGGACGGCGGCCAGGGTCCCGGCGAGCCGCACGGCCTCGATGACGTGGGCCGAGGAGACGGGATGATCCTCCACGCGCAACAGCCGGGCGACCGTGGTCATCCACCGCTCGACCACCCGGTCGGGCGCGCGGAACAGGTGCGCGTACCAGCCGGGCGAGGTGATCCCGGCACCGTACCCGCTCCGCCGGGCCAGCCGCCGGTGCGTCCACGGCACCCAGCCGATCGCCGCCCTGACCTTGGGCAGGCCCTTGAGCAACTGCCGGTCGGACGCCACCGTCCGCTTCTCGGCGAGGGCCGGCACGTGCCAGGCGCCGCACACCACCGCGACACCGTCCCCGAACTCCCGCCGTGCTTCGCGCAGTTTCAGCCTCATGTGCGCTTCCCGCACGGCGTCCCGCGCACCGAGGGGCCCGCTGCCGCTGTCGGACCGCCGCAGCTCGGCCATGGCCTCGGCGATGGCGTGGAAGGGCGCCAGAGCGTCGCCGGTGGCACTGCGCCCGCGCCGGTGCTCGACGGCGTCCTCCCACCAGGCCTCCGGGTCGTCGTACCCGGCGGCTGCGGCGAGCGCCCCGAGGGGGTCGTCCCGACCGGAGGAGGGGCAGGGCGCCATGGCGGCGCCCTGCTCGGCGTTCATGCGTTGCACACTGGTGAACACGGCCCGCCCGAGCGGGCCGTTCCGGCGGGATGGGCAGCTGTGCACGCCGGCTGCCTGCGCGACACCTCGCGCCGACACGGTGTCCGGGCCCGGCACACCGGGCAACTCGTCCCTGCCGACGGGGCTGTTCCGTCGGGACATGAAGCCCTGCGCAACATCCAGCCGCCCCGAGGGCGACCCCTCTTCCCCACCCGGACGCTGCGCGCCGGGCAACTGCCGTTGATCAAGCGGGCGGTTCCGCTGAGAAGAATGAGACGAACCGTCGTACGCGACAGCACCTTGCACGGCCCCTCCCACCGGCGCCGCACCGGGCCGCCCCGTGGGCGGAGCCCCTCCCCCACCCGGGTGCCCCGCGCCGGGCAACCGCTCATCGCCGAGCGCGAGCGACACGGCCGCCGGCAGGTCGATGAAGCGCACCGGCACGTCATGGGACAGGGCCCAGCGCAGGGCCACCCATTCCGGGGAGAAGTCGGCGAGCGGCCAGAAGGCGGCGCGGCCGGGGTCGTCGGTGGCGTGGGCGAGGAGGGCCACGGGCGGGCGCATGCGGGGGTCCGCGGCGAGGTGGGCGATCGCGTCCGCCTCCGGCGGGCCCTCGATCAGGACGGCGGGCGGGCGGCACCGGTCGAGTGCCGCCCGGACGGCGCGGGCCGATCCGGGGCCGTGGTGGCGTACGCCCAGCAGGACGGGGACCGTGCTCATGCGGACACCTCGCGGCACGCACGGTAGAAGTCCTTCCAGCCGTCCCGCTCGCGGACGACCGTCTCCAGGTACTCCTGCCAGACCAGCCGGTCGGCCACGGGGTCGCGGACGACCGCGCCGAGGACGCCCGCGGCCACGTCGCCGGCGCGCAGCACGCCGTCGCCGAAGTGGGCGGCGAGCGCCAGGCCGCCGGTGACGACGGAGATGGCCTCGGCCGTGGAGAGCGTGCCCGACGGGGACTTGATCCTGGTGCGGCCGTCCGTGGTGACGCCGTCGCGCAGTTCGCGGAAGACCGTGACGACGCGCCGGATCTCGTCCGCCCCGTCGGGCGCGGTCGGCAGGTCGAGGGCGCGGCCGAGCTGTTCGACGCGCCGGGCGACGATGTCGACCTCGGCCTCGGGGGTCTCGGGCAGGGGCAGGACGACGGTGTTGAAGCGACGGCGGAGCGCGCTGGAGAGCTCGTTGACGCCGCGGTCGCGGTCGTTGGCGGTGGCGATGAGGTTGAAGCCGCGAACTGCCTGGATCTCCTCGCCGAGTTCGGGGACGGGCAGGGTCTTCTCGGAGAGGACGGTGATGAGCGAGTCCTGGACATCGGCCGGGATGCGGGTGAGTTCCTCGACGCGGGCGGTCAGGCCCTCGGCCATGGCACGCATGACGGGACTGGGCACGAGCGCTTCGCGGCTGGGGCCGTGGGCCAGGAGCCGGGCGTAGTTCCAGCCGTAGCGGATGGCCTCCTCCGCGGTGCCCGCGGTGCCCTGCACCAGGAGGGTGGAGTCGCCGCTGACGGCGGCGGCCAGGTGCTCGGAGACCCAGGTCTTGGCGGTGCCGGGCACGCCGAGCAGCAGCAGTGCGCGGTCGGTGGCGAGCGTGGTGACGGCGACTTCCACGATGCGGCGCGGGCCCACGTACTTGGGCGTGATCACGGTGCCGTCGGGCAGCGTGCCGCCGAGCAGGTACGTGGCCACGGACCAGGGCGACAGGCGCCAACGGGCGGGCCTGGGACGGTCGTCGGCGGCGGCGAGGGCCGCGAGCTCCTCCGCGAAGGCGTCCTCGGCGTGCGGACGCAGAGCCCGGGCCTCGGTGGAAGTGGAAGGCATGGTGGTGGCTGGGATTCCGGGCACGGTCACAAGTCCCCCTCGTCGTGCGGTTCCGGGATGCGTGACCAACCTTGCACCAGCCCACTGACAATCGCCCTGACCTGCGGTTTCGTTGCGCCGGGGCCGATTGTCAGTGCCTGGGTCCAGCATGGTCGGCATGAATCCGCAGGGGGAACGCCGGACGGAGGACCAGGTGCTCGCGCTCGCACCTGACGCCGCATCACGCAAGGCGGGCGCGCGGCTCGGGGTGCCGGGCCCGTGGTCGGGCGCGGGCGCCCGCGCCGAGGGGGGTGCGGGCGCGGTCTGGGGGGAGTGCCGCGGCAGCGGCAGCACGCCGTACCGGACGGTCGTGGACCTGGCGGACGAGGCCGGCCCGGGCTTCCACTGCACGTGTCCGAGCCGCAAGCTCCCGTGCAAACACGCCCTGGGGCTGCTGCTGTTGTGGTCCTCGGGCGCGGAGGCGGTACCGGTCACGGCGGAGGATCCTCCGGCCTGGGCGAGTGCCTGGCTGGACCGGCGGAGGCAGCGCGCCCGCACGGCGGCGGAGGCAGCGGAGGGGCCGGGCGGCGGGTCGGGGGAACCCGCGGCCGACGGCGGGCAGGCCCGGCGCCGGGCGGACCGCCGGGCGCAGCGCATGGCCGCGGGCGCCGTGGAGTTGGAGCAGCGGCTGGTGGATCTGCTGCGGCACGGGCTGGCGGCCGCCGAGGGATCCGCGTACGGGCCGTGGGAGGAGACGGCCGCCCGCATGGTCGACGCCCAGGCGCCGGGCCTGGCGGCTCGCATAAGGGAGTTGGCGCCACTGTCCGGCGCGGGCCGGGCCGGTGCGGGCGCGGGCCGGGGTTCGCGGCTGCTGGAGGAGTGCGCCCTGCTGCACGCCCTCAATCAGGGCTTCCTGCACGCGGACCGGCTCCCCGGCCCGCTCGCCGCGACGGTGCGCAGCCGCGTCGGCGTCAGTACGGACGCGGCCTCCGTGCTGGCCTCGGCCGCGCCCGTCCGCGACCACTGGCTCGTCCTGGCCCAGCAGGACGGCGACGACGGCCGGCTGATCACCCGCCGCATCTGGCTTCGTGGCACCGCGACGGGCCGGATGGCGCTCCTCCTCTCCTACGGGGGAGGAGGTCGGTCGCCCGAACTGTCGCTTCCTGCAGGGCTCGTGCTGGATGCCGACCTCGCCTTCCACCCGTCGGCCCGCCCGCTGCGGGCCGTCCTGGGCACCCGCCACGCGCCGCCCGCCCCCTGCCCCGCGCCCCCGCCGGGGGTCGGCACGGAGGCGGCCCTGCGCGCCTATGGCGAGGCCCTGCGCGACGATCCCTGGCTGGACGCCTGGCCGGTGGTCCTGTCGGACGTGGTCCCGGTCCCGGATCCGGAGCGCGGCTGGCAACTGGCCGATGCCGACGGCGATTCGGCGCTCCCCGTCGACCCGCGGTGCAGTGACCGTACGGGCCTGTGGCAGCTCACGGCGATATCCGGCGGCGGCCCGGTGACGGTCTTCGGTGAATGCGGTCACCGGGGCTTCGCACCGCTGGCCACATGGGCGCCGGAACTCGTGGCACTGTGAAGGGAGCCGAGGCATGACCACCACCTCCTGCACCACCCCGCACCCGCCCGCCTGGGACGAACTCGTCGCCGCCGCCCTGCTCGGCACCGAGCGGCGCACCCCGCCCGTGCAGCCGCGCCCGGGCCGGGATCCGGCGGCAGCGCTGCTGGACGAGGCCGCGCTGCGCACGGTGCAGCGGCGCGCCGCCCTGCTGCCGGCCGCGGCCGGAGCACGTCCCGAGGCTGCTCCGGACGATCCGCGTCCGCCGCTTCCGGCCGCCGCCGCCCGGCGGTTGGCGCTGCTGCTCGCCGACCGCGCGGGTTCCGGCGGGGGCCGGCAGGGCTCCGCGCCCGATCTGACCGAGCTGCTGCCGCAGTGGCTCACCGCCGCCAACGGCCATGGCCACCGGGCTCCCGCCGCCCTGCTGCCCGGCCTGCTCGACGCGGCGCGGGCCCGCAGCGACCTGCGGTCGGAGGCCCTCGCCCTGGCCGGGCCACGCGGACTGTGGCTGGCCCGGCTCAACCCGCAGTGGGCATACGCCCTGCGCGGCACGGCTGCGGGCAGCGCGGCGCTGCCCGCGGCGGCCGGTGAACAGGTGTGGCACGAGGGCCTGTTCGCGGAGCGGGTCGCCCTGCTCGCGTCCCTGCGGCGCGGTGATCCGGCGGCCGCCCGGGAGCTGCTGGCCACCACGTGGGCCGAGGAGCGCGCCGAGGACCGGCTGATGTTCCTCGACACGCTGCGGGAGGGCGTCTCCCTCGCGGACGAGCCGTTCCTGGAACAGGCGCTGTCCGACCGCAGCCGCAATGTGCGGGCCCTGGCGGCCGAGCTCCTGTCCGCCCTCCCCGGCTCGGCCCTCGCGGCCCGGATGGCCGAACGGGCCCGCGCCTGCGTGGCCTTGGACGTCGCGGGCACCCGCGAGGACCGGCGCATAGCGGTGGAGGCGCCGCCCGAGTGCGACAGCGCGATGCAGCGGGACGGCGTCGTCGCCAAGCCGCCGTCCGGCAGGGGCGAGCGGTCGTGGTGGCTGACCCAGCTGGTCGAGGCCGCTCCCCTGGCCACCTGGTACGAGCGGCTCGGCGTCACGGATGCGGCCGGGGCGGTGGCCCTGCCGGTGGCCGACGGCTGGCAGCCCGATCTGCACGCCGCCTGGTGCCGGGCGGCCGTGCGGCAGCGGGACGCGGACTGGGCGAGGGCGCTGCTGGGCCCGGCGACGGCGCCGCCCGCGCCGGAGGGTGCGGCGTGGCGCGACCCCGCGAAGCTGCTGTCGGCCCTGCCGCCCGCCGAACGGGCCGCCTGGGTGGCGGACTTCATCTCCGCGCACGGCCTGTCGGACGCGTTCCGGCTGCTGGGGGTGTGCACGGTGCCGTGGGCGGAGCCGCTGGGGAGGGCGGTGGTGGATGCGCTCGACATCGCGCGGGACGCGGGGAGTTACCCGTGGAGCTTCAGCGGGGTGATGGGCATGGCGGAGCGCTGCCTCGACCCGGCGGAGGCCGGACGGCTGGAAGTGCTCACTGCGGTACCGGACACGGAGTCGGCCCCACCGGGAGCCGCCGGGTACTGGGCGGAGGCGTTCCGCCGGCTCGTGGGCACACTGCGGCTGCGGGGGGTGATGCACGAGGAGTTGGCAGGCCCCACGGCGTAGGGCGAGACCGCATCCCGAAGGGACGCGGGGCAGCCAAGTCATGCGGCTCCGCCGCGTGGGCGCGACCAGCCACGAGGAACCCGCAGCCGACGCACCGCACTTCGCCCGCACCGCCCATCGGGCCCCCGCGCCGGATCAGCCCACGGCGTGGCGGACGTTGGCGTTGACCCACTCCACGATGGACGTCGTGGTGGCCCCCGGGGTGAAGATCTCCGCGACCCCGAGCGCCTTGAGCGGCGGGATGTCCTCGTCCGGGATGATGCCGCCGCCGAAGACCTTGATGTCCTCGGCGTCGCGCTCCCGCAACAGCTCCAGCACCTTGGCGAACAGGGTGTTGTGCGCGCCGGAGAGGATGGACAGCCCGATCGCGTCGGCGTCCTCCTGGATCGCGGTGTCGACGATCTGCTCGGGCGTCTGGTGCAGCCCGGTGTAGATCACCTCCATGCCCGCGTCGCGCAGCGCCCGCGCGATGACCTTGGCGCCTCGATCATGGCCGTCGAGCCCCGGCTTGGCCACCACCACGCGGATCGGACCGGTCACTCCCATCACTGCCTCCATGCACTACCGCCGCCAACCGGCCGGGGATGTGAACGAACGTTATCCACAGCATCCCGCAACCGACCGTTTCGCGGTGGAGAGCGAGGGGGAAATCACACGTGGGACACCACGTTCGCTACTCACCGCTCCCGTTCCCGCGTCTCACGGGCCGCAGTGCCGCCCGGATCTCCAGAGCCGCCGGACTGCGGGGCGGCCGCGAGGGGAGCCGCGTCGAGGCCGCCGCGCCGCAGAGCCGTCCCAGCCGCATGGCTCAGCGGTGCGGCAGGCAGCGCACAGCTGCCCGCCAGGGCACACGGGGGACAGGTGCCCTGCATGTGTGCCGTTCGGGAGGTCGGCCAATGGGGGCCTTGCCCTTTCTCCGCACGATTGTGCGCCCTTCTGCCGCGCTGGTGCGGTCGACGGTGCTCGAGCTGTTGATCCTCACGGTGCACGTTCTGCTCTATCCGACGGGCCTGGCGCAGGAGCGCCGTCCTCCTCCGCCGCCGGCCGTCGCCGGACCGCGGGGCGATCAGGAGGGCGACGGCGAGGACCGCCCGCCGGTGCTCCTCCTCCACGGCTTCATCGACAACCGCTCGGTCTTCGTCCTGCTCCGCCGCTCCCTGCGGCGGCACGGCTGGCAGCACGTCCTGACCCTCAACTTCTCGCTGCTGACATGCGATGTCCGCGCCGCGGCCGAACTCCTCGCCCGGCATGTCGAGGAGGTCTGCGACCGCACCGGCAGCCCGCAGGTCGATGTCGTCGGGCACAGCCTGGGCGGTCTGATCGCCCGGTACTACGTGCAGCGGATGGGCGGCGACGCCCGGGTCCGCATGCTCGTCACGCTCGGCACCCCGCACGCGGGCACGCACCTGGCGGGCATCGTTCCCGGGCACCCGCTGGCCCGGCAGATGCGCCCCGATTCCGAGATCGTCGCGGAGCTCGGGGAACCGGCGCCGCAATGCGGCACCCAATTCGTCAGTTTCTGGAGCGACCTCGATCTCATCATGATCCCGGTGGAGACTGCACGGATCGATCATCCGGATCTGATCTCGCGCAGTGTGCGGGTGAGCGGCGTGGGGCATCTCGCCCTCCCCGTGCACACGGAGGTGGCCGTCGGCATCCGGCAGGCGCTGACCATGGCGGAGACGACGGACGGCCGTGCCGGAGCGGCCTCGGTGGCCTGACGGACCGGTGCCCGGGCGGCCCGTTGTCGAACGTATATCGAACGTCAAGTCGAGCCGCCCGGGTTCAGTCCACCAAAAGGCGGCTAAATGCCCGGCGTCCGCATGCCCGAAACGTGGGGAAGATTGTCGCCGTCGCATACCGCCGGGTACAGTCGCCGCTAATTCTCCTGCCCCCAAGGCGAAATGGAAGTGGTGGTGAACGACCGTCACCCGTCGGCGGGCCCGGCTCCGACCGTTCCCGCTCCCGATGCCTCCTCCTACGGGCACTACGCCCCATCGCCGTACGAGCAGCAGGACAACACGACGCAGGGCTACGCCGGATACGCCTACGACACGTACGCCTCGGGCGGTTCGGGGCCGGGGGCACCTCCCAGCGGTGGCTGGGGGATGGACAACACCTGGGGCACCGCGACCGGGCAGACCCAGACCTGGGACTTCAGCGGCTACGACCTCGGCGACGGCGGGCAGCAGGACAGCTCCGGCTGGGCCGCGGCCGGTTCGTACGACACGTACGGCTCAGGGGTGCACGCCGCGGCGCAGGCCGTGCAGCAGACGCCCGTCGACCAGGCCATGACGCAGACCTGGGACACCTCCGGGTACTACCCGTCCTGGAACACCTCCGCCCAGTGGGACTTCACCGGTTACTCGCAGACCCAGACCTGGGACACCAGCGGCTATGCCGAGCCCGCTCCGGAACCGGCGGCCCCGGAACCGGCCCCCGCGGTCACGCCCACTCCGACCCTCATGACCGATGTCTCCGTCGTCTCCGCCGTCTCCGGGCTTCCCGGTGTGGCCGACGCCGAGACCTGCACCATGTCGGTCCTCGACATGGACGAGCCGGAGGCCCCGGCGGCGGAGCCGTCCCCGGCCGCCCCCGCCCGCAGCCGCCGCAAGGGCGCGGCCCCGCGCGCCGGTTACCGCCCTCGCCGCCGGGCGCTCCTCACGGTCGCCGTGCCCTCGGTGGCCGTCATGGGAGTGGCCGGGATCGCCGCCGCGTCCGTGGCGGCGAGCGGGCACAAGGACACCACGCACACGCAGGCCGCCCCCGAGCAGCCGGTGAAGCTCTCCGCGGCCAACAGCAAACTGGACACCCAGCTCGCCGGTCTCAGCAAGGGCGCCGACGACTTCGCCTCCCGCGCCAGCCGCAACCAGGAGCGGCTCGACCTCCAGGCCCGTCAGGAGGAGGAGCGCAAACGCAAGGCGGAGGAAGCCGCCCGAAAAGAGGCGGAGCGCCCGAAGTTCGCGCTCCCCGTCAGCCAGCACGGCCTGAGCGCCTTCTTCGGACAGGCGGGCGTCAACTGGATGTCGGTGCACACCGGCATCGACTTCCCCGTCAGCTACGGCACTCCGGTCATGGCGGCCACCGACGGCACGGTCAGCACCCAGTACAACGTGGCCTACGGCAACATGGCGAAGGTGACGTCCGCGGACGGCACCGAGACCTGGTACTGCCACCTGAGCAGCTACAAACTGCGCTCGGGGAAGGTCAAGGCCGGGGACGTCATCGCCTATTCCGGCAACTCGGGCAACTCCACCGGCCCGCACCTCCACTTCGAGGTCCGCCCCGGCGGCTCGGCGGTGGACCCCCTCCCCTGGCTCCGCAGCCACGACCTGGATCCGACGTAAGCGCACCGCGCGCCCCGCACCCCGCGCCCCAAAGGGGCGCGGGGAACTACGCGAGCAACCCCCACAATCCCGCGGCAAACGCCAGAGCTAAAGCTTCTCCACCGGCGCATAGCGCAGCAGCAACCGCTTCGGCTTCTCCTCGCCGAAGTCGATCGTCGCCTCGGCGTTGTCCCCGCTGCCCTTGACCGCCACGACCGTGCCGAGCCCGAACGAGTCGTGCGTGACGCGGTCCCCGATGGCCAGGGAGACCACCGGACGGTCCTTGGCGCGCCGCGTCGCGAACCCGCTCGGCCCGGCCTTGCGGCTGCTGCCGAAGCCGCCGCCGAGCGAACTGCCGCCGCCCGAGCGGGAACCGGACCCCACCGAGCCCATCGTCGCCGAGGGCGTCGCCGGCCCGGTGCGCCGCCAGGTCACATACTTGTCGGGGATCTCCTCCAGGAACCGCGACGGCGGGTTGTAGGAGGGCTGGCCCCACGCGCTGCGCATGCTCGACCGGGTCAGGTAGAGCCGCTCGCGGGCCCGCGTGATGCCCACGTAGGCGAGCCGCCGCTCCTCCTCCAGTTCCTTGGCCTGGCCGAGGGCGCGCATGTGCGGGAAGACGCCGTCCTCCATCCCCGTGAGGAAGACGACCGGGAACTCCAGGCCCTTGGCCGTGTGCAGGGTCATCAGCGTGATGACGCCGGTGCCCTCCTCGTCCTCGTCGGGGATCTGGTCGGAGTCGGCGACGAGCGCGACCTTCTCCAGGAACTCCGCCAGGGTGCCCGGCTCCTCCTCCGTGCGCTCCTGCTCGAACTCGAGGGCGACGGCCGCGAGTTCCTGGAGGTTCTCGATGCGGGTCTCGTCCTGGGGGTCGGTGGAGGCCTGGAGTTCGGCGAGGTAGCCCGTGCGCTCCAGCACCGCCTCCAGGATCGTGGCGGGCCCGGCACCGGACTCGACGACCGTGCGCAGCTCGTCCATCAGGACGTTGAAGCGCTTGACGGCGTTCGCCGAGCGGGCGGCCATGCCGTAGGCCTCGTCCACGCGGCGCAGCGCCTGCGCGAAGCTGACCTTCTCGCGCAGCGACAGGGCGTCGATCATGGCCTCGGCGCGCTCGCCGATGCCGCGCTTGGGCACGTTGAGGATGCGCCGCAGCGGCACGGTGTCCTCGGGGTTGGCGAGCACCCGCAGGTAGGCCAGGACGTCGCGGACCTCCTTGCGCTCGTAGAAGCGCACGCCGCCGACGACCTTGTAGGGCAGGCCGACCCGGATGAAGATCTCTTCGAAGACGCGGGACTGGGCGTTGGTCCGGTAGAAGACGGCCACGTCGCCCGCCTTGGCGTCGCCGGCGTCCGTGAGCCGGTCGATCTCGTCGGCGACGAACTGGGCCTCGTCGTGCTCGGTGTCGGCGACGTAGCCGGTGATGGCGGCGCCCTCGCCGGCCTCGGTCCACAGGTTCTTCGGGCGGCGGTTCTCGTTGCGCTCGATGACCGCGTTGGCCGCGTTGAGGATCGTCTGCGTGGAACGGTAGTTCTGCTCCAGCAGGATCGTGGTGGCGTCCGGGTAGTCCTCCTCGAACTGGAGGATGTTGCGGATGGTGGCGCCGCGGAAGGCGTAGATCGACTGATCGGCGTCACCCACGACGCACAGCTCGCCGGGGCCCTCCTCGCCCGCGGTCTCCGGCGTGCCGACCAGCTCGCGCACGAGCGTGTACTGGGCGTGGTTGGTGTCCTGGTACTCGTCGACCAGGACGTGCCGGAAGCGGCGCCGGTAGTGCTCCGCCACGTCCGGGAAGGCCTGCAGCAGGTGCACGGTGGTCATGATGATGTCGTCGAAGTCCAGGGCGTTGGCCTCGCGCAGCCGCGCCTGGTACATCGTGTAGGCCTCGGCGAGCGTCTTCTCGAAACCGTCGGCGGCCTGCCCGGCGAAGGCCTCCTCGTCGATGAGCTCGTTCTTGAGGTTGGAGATCTTCGCGCTGAAGGACTTCGGCGGGAACTTCTTCGGGTCGAGGTCCAGGTCGCGGCAGACGAGCGCCATGAGCCGCTTGGAGTCGGCCGCGTCGTAGATCGAGAAGGAGGACGTGAAGCCCAGCTTCTTGCTCTCGCGGCGCAGGATGCGCACGCACGCGCTGTGGAAGGTCATCACCCACATCGCGTTCGCCCGCGGGCCGACGAGGTGCTCGACGCGCTCCTTCATCTCGCCCGCGGCCTTGTTGGTGAAGGTGATCGCGAGGATCTGGCCCGGGTGCACGCCGCGCGCGCCCAGCAGGTGGGCGATGCGGTGGGTGAGGACGCGCGTCTTGCCGGAGCCGGCGCCCGCGACGATCAGCAGCGGGGAGCCCGTGTGCACCACGGCCTCGCGCTGCTGCTCGTTCATCCCCTCCAGCAGAGCCGCCGGATCGACGGCCGGGCGGACGGCGCCGTCGCGGTAGTACGCCTCACGGGGGACGGGCACGTCGAACGCCCCGCCGAACAGGTCGTCCGGCAGGGGCTCGGAGGCCGCGTCGTCCTCCGGGGGCGGCGGAGGGTGCTCCTCGTCGGAGGGGGCCAGGTCCGCCAGGAAGCTGTCGTCAAAGAGGCTGCTCATCGCCTCCCGAGTCTAGGACGCCCCGCCGACAGCCGGTCCCGGATCCCGCCAGGCCGTGGTCACACCCACAGCAGGGCGATGAAGATGTTGGCCGTCGTCAGCGCGCCGACCGTACCGAAGGCGGCCGCCTCGACCTTCTCCTCATCGCGCTTGACGTACACCAGCCCCAGGATCACGATCAGCAGGGCGAGCTTCAGGCCGATCTTGAAGTTGTTGATCGTGCTGCCCTCGGCCTGGTTGAGGCCGACCAGCGCAACGCCGGTGACCAGCATGGTGAGCGCGCCGTGCAGCATCGCGGGGACCATGCGCGCCTCCCCCCTGCCCATGGCCTTCATCTGGGTCAGAAAGCCGCCGAGCAGCGAGGCGATGCCGATGATGTGCAGAGCGATCACGGCGTGAATCAGTACGTCCATGAGAACCGACATTAACCGGACGCATAGCACCCGCTCGTCATGAGGTCCGGCTGGAACACCGCATCGGTCACAGGAAGCCGTGATCCTTCCGCACCCGCCGGGGCAGCCTGCCGGACGCGATCACCAAACCGCCGATTACGGGCATTACCGGTCATGCCCGTTTCCCGCGGATCCCGCGGTTTAGCGTCCTCCTGCAGACGGCGGCGACCCGTTCTCTCCCCCTCGGGCGGGCCGCCGCCGGGCATCGTCTCTGCCGTACCGGAAGGAAGTGACGGCCACCGTGGCGTCGCACCGCAAGCCCAGGCTCCACCAGCTCGCCGGCACGACCGTCCGGACGGCGGCCACCCTCGCCCTGGCGGGCGCCGCCACGGCCACGGCGCTGGAGGGCACCGGGCACGCCTCCCCCGCCCTCTCCCCCGCACAGGCCAAGGCCCAGGTCGCCCGCTACTACGAGCAGGCCGAGGCGGCCACCGAGCAGTACGACGGGGTGAAGGAGCGGGTCGACCGGGCCCAGCGGAAACTGGACGGGCTCCAGGACGAGGCCGCCCGCAGGACCGAACGGCTGAACGCCGCCCGCAACGCCCTGGGATCCTTCGCCACCGCCCAGTACCGCGAGGGCGGCATCCCCGCGACCGTCCGGCTCTTCCTCTCCTCCTCCCCCGACCGGTATCTGGAGCGGGCCGCCCTGGCCGACCGTGCGGGCTCCCGGCAGGCCGCCGCGGTCGCGGCCGTCCAGCACGACCTGCGGAACGTCCGGCAGGTGCGGACCACCGCCGAGGCCCAGCTCACCGAGCTGAAGGCGGACGAGGCCAGGCTGGCGGAACACAAGCACACCATCGAGACCAAGCTGGCTCAGGCACGGCAGGTGCTCGACCGGCTGCCGTCCGAGGAGCGGGCGGCCGTGGAGAGCGGCGACAGCGGAACGGCCGTCCAGGCGGCCGGCAGCGCGGCGGGCGGCGCGGTGAAGTCCGTGACGGGGGACGAGAGTTCCTCCGCCGTGGTGCACGAGGCTGCCTCGGCCGTCTCCGGACGGGCCGCGCAGGCGGTGGCGTTCGCCTACTCCGCGCTCGGCAAGCCCTACGTCTGGGGGGCGACGGGCCCGTCCTCCTTCGACTGCTCGGGCCTGACGCAGGCCGCCTGGCAGGCGGCAGGCGTGTCGCTGCCGCGCACCACCTACACCCAGATCAACGCCGGGCAGCGGATCGCCCGGGGGCAGCTCGCCCCGGGGGACCTGGTGTTCTTCTACCCGGGCATCAGCCATGTCGGGCTCTACATCGGGGGCGGCAAGATGATCCACGCCCCGCACCCGGGTGCGCCCGTGCGGATCGCGCCCATCGACGAGATGCCGTTCGCGGGCGCGACGCGGCCGGCCTGACGGCCGCTGCCCGGCGGCCTACGCCGTGGGCGCCTTCAGCTGCTTGGTCAGCCACCGGAAGACGTCCGGCACCTGCTTCTCCCACACCGCGGTGCCGTGACCGCCGGCGCCGGCCGGTATCAGGGTCACCTGCACGGTCGTCGGCGGCTTGGCCGACTGCTTGATCGCCATGCCCGCCTGGTAGCCGTCGGTCTCCGCGCCCGAGAGGAACAGCGCCACGCGGGGCGGGGTCTGGGCGCGCTGGAGCATCTTCCAGGGGTTGTTCTCGTCGCGCAGTTGCGGGGTCTTGGCGGTGAGCGAAGCGGGTTCGCCGATGGGGTCGTTGTAGCCGGACAGGCTCACCCCGGCCCGGTAGCGGTCCGGGTGGGCGATGGCGAGCTTGGCGGCGCAGTGCGCTCCGGCGGAGTAGCCGGCGACCGCCCAGCCGTCGGCGGAGTCCTCGGCCCGGAAGGTGTCGGTGACCATCTTGCGGACGTCGACGCTGAGCCAGGTGTCCGCGTTGACCTTGCCGGGGATGTTGGCGCAGCCGGTGTCGGTGTTGCCGAGGAGGGTGGTGCGGGGCGCCACGATGATGAACGGGGCCACCTCGCCCTTCTGCATCAGGGGCTTGAGCTGGGTGTTGACGTTCAGGGAACCGAACCAGGCCTTGGCGGAGCCGGGGAAGCCGGGCAGCACCTCGACGACGGGGAACTTCTTTCCCTGGAAGGCCGGGTCGTCGTACTGCGGCGGCAGCCAGACGTAGACCTCGCCCTCCACGCCCGATATTCGGCCCTTCAGCTCCGTCTCCTGGACGCCCGGGCCCATTCTCTTGTCGGAGGCGGGCTTGAACTTCTGCACTTCCTTGGGGCCTTCACCGGCCTTGCCGCCGCCGGTGCCGTCCGGCCCCAGGTCGGCCGCGGCCTTGACGTGGTTGCCGGTGCCGAGCAGATCGGCCCAGCTGTCGAAGAGCCCGTTGGTGTTGTTGACGATCACGAAGACCAGGACGACCGCCGTGGTCTGCGCGAACAGCAGCATGAAGAAACGCGTGACGTGCCGGACGAGCCTGGGCCCGCCCACCTTCGCCCAGAGGGTGAGCGGCAGGGCGAGGGCCAGCACCACCAGAACGATTGCGGTCAGGAAGAAGGGCGTTCCTGTGAGGCTCATCGGGCGGTGGCTCTCGTTCGGCGGTGGGGGGTCTCGCCCGTGGTAGATGCCCGGCGGAGCCCGGAGGTTCCGCCGGGGTGAGCCACGGCACAGCGGGGACCGCCCTCCCCGGGAGGTGCCTCCGGCCCGCCTCAGACCAGCCGGCGTGCCGTCGCCCAGCGCGTCAGCTCGTGCCGGTTGGACAGCTGCAGCTTGCGCAGCACCGCCGAGACGTGCGACTCGACGGTCTTCACGGAGATGAACAGCTGCTTGGCGATCTCCTTGTACGCGTACCCGCGCGCGATGAGCCGGAGGACCTCCCGCTCGCGCTGCGTCAGCCGGTCCAGGTCCTCGTCGACCGGCGGGGCGTCCGTGGACGCGAAGGCGTCGAGGACGAAGCCGGCCAGCCGCGGCGAGAAGACCGCGTCGCCCTCCTTGACCCGGAAGACGGCGTCGACCAGGTCCGTGCCGGTGATGGTCTTGGTGACGTAGCCGCGGGCGCCGCCGCGGATGACGCCGATGACATCCTCGGCGGCGTCGGACACGGACAGGGCGAGGAAGCGGACCGGATTCTGCTGATCGGCCATCAGGGCCGCGCTGCGGCGCAGCACCTCCACACCGCCGCCGCCCGGGAGATGGACGTCCAGCAGGACGACCTCCGGGCGGGTGGCGGTGATGACCGTGACGGCCTGGTCGACATCGGCGGCCTCGCCGACGACCTCGACGCCCGTGCGCTCCGTGGCGCCGATCTCGGCCTGCACGCCCGTGCGGAACATCCGGTGGTCGTCGACCAGCACCACCCTGACATGCCGCTCCGGCATCTGTTCGGTCGTCATCACGCCTTCTCCGCCCTCTCCATCTCCAGCTCCACTTCTGTCCCCCCGCCGGGCACGGAACGCAGCTTCGCCGTGCCGCCGTTGCGCTGCATCCGGCCGATGATCGACTCGCGGACACCCATCCGGTCCTCCGGCACCGCGTCCGGATCGAAGCCCGGCCCCCTGTCCCGTACGGAGATGAAGACCGTACGCCCCTCGACCTCGGCATACACCTGGACGGCGCCGCCCTCGCCACCGTACTTGGCCGCGTTGACCATGGCTTCACGGGCGGCCTGCATCTGTGCGCCCAGCCGTTCGTCCAGCGGGCAGTCGCCGACGACGACGACCTCGATGGGCACCCCGTGATGATCCTCGACCTCGGCCGCGGCGGCCCGGACCGCGTCGGCCAGGGTCCGGGGCTCCTCGGCCTCGTCCTTGCCGCGGCCCTCGGGGTTGTAGAGCCAGGCGCGCAGTTCGCGCT
Source organism: Streptomyces morookaense (assembly GCF_013030945.1). Lineage (GTDB taxonomy): Bacteria > Actinomycetota > Actinomycetes > Streptomycetales > Streptomycetaceae > Streptomyces > Streptomyces morookaensis. Next base: position 52,070 of record NZ_JABBXF010000010.1, read on the forward strand.
CCTGGGCCCGGGCGAGGCGGGCGACCTCGCGCGCGTCCTCGGAATTGCGCTGGATGAGGGTGAGGGTGTGGAGGACGGAGTCGTGGACGTGGGCGGCGACTTCGGCACGCTCCTGGGCGCGGATGCGCATCGTGCGCTCCGCGGAGAGGTCCTGCGTCATCCGGACCACGGAGGGACCGGCGAGCAGGGCGATACCGACCAGGACGGCCAGCGAGGCCTGGAGCACGGTGCCCAGGTGCTCCGCGGAGCTCTGGAGCACGACGATGCCCGTCGCGCCGGCGCCGACCAGGAGGACGCCGGCCGCACCGCGCGCGAGCGGCAGGACGCGCTTGCTGCGGCCGACCTCCACCCAGTGGGCGCGGCGGGCGTTGTCCGCCTGCCGCCACACGAGGGCGACGCCGGCGCCCATGAGGACCAGCGGCCAGACGTAGGCGTTGGCCCGGCCGAGGTGGAGCCGGTCGAGGAATATGGCGGCGCCGACGAGGAGCGCGAGCAGCGCGAAGACCTGCCCCCGGTCGGGCTTGCGGGCGAAGATCCGCCTGCGCCCGTCCGCCGCGACCTCGGCGACCGCGGGCCGCGGCACCTCGACACCGCCGACGCCCAGCGGCACGACGAACCAGAACACGGCGTAGAGCAGGGCGCCCATGCCCTGGGCCAGGAACAGGGCCACGAACACCAGCCGCACCCAGGACACGGGCACCCCGAGGTGCCCGGCGAGCCCGCGCGCGACGCCGCCGAGCATGCGGCCCTCCGCGCTGCGGTAGAGCTTGCGCAGGGGCGGGGCGTCCGGGGGTGCGGCTGTGGTCATGGCTTGATCGTCACACGTCCGGAGGGGCCGCGGCATCAGGGTTCGCCCCTGAGCGAACCCCCATCCCGGGGGCCGCGGCCGCGGTCGGGCCTCAGCGGTCCTTCGCCGGGCGGAAGCCGTCGCGGACGACGTCGAAGACCGGACGGTGACGGTCCCATTCCGCCGCGGGGGCGGAGAGGTAGATCGCGTACTCCTTGCCGCCCTCGCGCCCGAACCCGAGGTCGATCGCGCGGTAGGAGCGGACGCTGCCGTCGAAGGTGAACTCCCAGACCGCGGCGGACTGTCCGCGGAAGCTGGTCGCCTGCAGCCGGCCGCGCTTGTACTTGTCGACGTTCTTCTTCGTCTGCTCCTCGACGTCCTTGAAGTGCTGCACGGGGTCGGAGCTCGCGAACTCGAGGACGTTGATCTTGATGCCGACGCGGCCGGTGGCGTCCAGGTAGTTCACCTCGGTCGAGGTCGAGGTCGCCGCGTCACGGTGCCAGCCGTCCGGGACGGGGAAGGAGACGCCGAGCTTGTCCTCGTTGACGAGGCGGTAACCCTGCGGCACGGGCGGGGGCGTCCAGGACGGAGACGGACCGGGCGTTGCGGAGCGGCTCGGTGATCGGGACGGCGAGACGGCCGGTTCCGTCCTGGTCTCACCGCTGTCGTCGCCCTGTTGCAGGAACACATACGCCCCGGCGACCAGTCCGGCCGCCGCGACCGCGGCTGCGGAGCCCCACAGCAGGCCGCGCCGCCGCCCCTTCGCCCGGGCGGGCGGCTCGGGGCGGGGTGAGGGCACGGTCACGGCGGCGGTGCCCTGCGAGGCATCGGGGAACTGCCCGGCGCCGGGCAGGTGTTGGTGCGTCCCGGTCTCCGGCTGGGGGACGGCGGTTTCCTGCGGGACGGGCGGCGCCGGGGCCTCGGCGACGGCCATGCCCGCCGTTCCGGCCTCCGGCCATGCACCGCCGTCCGTGTGTATCGGTGCCGGTGCAGGTTCGGCGACGGTCTCGCCCCGGCCCCCGTCCGGGAGGACGCCCGGTTCGGTCAGTATCTGTTCGACGAGCTCCGCCGGGGGCCGCAGGGACGGGTCCTTGGCGAGGAGCGTCTCGATCAGCCGCGTCAGCGGCCCCGCGTGGCGCGGCGGGGGCAGCGGGTCCACGGCGATGGAGTAGGCCGTCTCGACGCCCGTGTCCCGGCGGAACGGGGGACGGCCCTCCAGCGCCTGGTAGAGCGTGGCGCCCAGCGCCCACAGGTCGGCGGCCGGGCCGGGCTTGCCGCCCTTGACCCGCTCGGGGGCGATGTAGTCGATCGAGCCGACCATCTCGCCGGTCTTGGTCAGGGTCGAGGTGCCGGTGGACTGGGCGATGCCGAAGTCGGTCAGCACGACCCGCCCGTCGGCACCGAGCAGCACGTTGCCGGGCTTGACGTCGCGGTGCAGGACGCCGGCCGCGTGGGCCGCGCGCAGTGCCGCGATCATGCCGCGGCCGATCCGGGCCGCCTCCTCGGGGCCGATCGTGCCGCGCTTGAGCACGTCGCCGAGCGTCGTCGACGGCACGTACTCCATCACGATGCACGGCAGTCCGCCGTCGTCGACCACGTCGTGGACGACGACCACGTTGGGGTGGTTGATCCGGGCCGCGCTGCGCGCCTCGCGGCGGGTGCGCTCGTAGAGGGTGGCGAGGTCCTCGTCGTCCAGGCCCGGCGAGACGTGCAGCCGCTTGACCGCGACCTGACGCGCCAGCAGCTCGTCCTCGGCACGCCAGACGGTGCCCATGCCGCCGCGGCCGATCCGCTCCAGGAGCCGGTAACGCCCGGCGATCAGACGTCCGATGTCCGGTCCGGGGGCGGCTCCGTCCTCGGGCCACGCCCCAGGCCATGACTGCGTCATCGCGCGCCCCCTCCGGTTCCCCATATGTGTTCGAGCAGCGCCACCCTAACCGGATCGCTCTCAGGGGCGATCTCAGGGAACGGCCAGGGTCGTCACGGATGCCGTACGTGCGTTCCGGTTGACACCATGTGCACATGACCGACGAAGCACCCCCCGACGAGCACCCCGACAGCAGACCGCCGCTGCGGCGCAGCCGCGAGCACAAGCTGGTCTCCGGCCTGTGCGGAGGGCTCGCCCGGTACTTCGACCTGGACCCGGTCGTCTTCCGGGTGGTGCTCGGCGTGCTCGCGGTCACCGGTGGCCTCGGCCTGATCGTCTACGGCTTCGCCTGGCTCCTGATCCCCCTGGAGGGCGAGGAGGAGAACGAGGCCCGCCGGATGCTGTCGGGCCGCGTCGAGGGCCCTGCGCTGACGGCGGTGCTGTGCGCGCTGGTGGGCTCCGGGCTGTTTCTGTCGATGCTCAACAACGGCGGGGTGCTGGCCTTCGCGCTGATGCTGCTGATAGCCGTCAGCGGCGCCGCGTACTGGTCGCAGCACCGCCGACTGGCCGAGACGGAGGAGGCCGTGCCCGAAACGGCCGGTGCCCAGAAGCCGTTCAAGGCCCCGAAGACGGTGGAGGCACCTCCGGAGACGCAGGCCCCGCCCATGGCAGGCACCCCTTCGTGGTGGCGCGACCCGATGGCGCGGGACATCACGGCGGCGCCCCGTACGGGCCAGGGGTATCTGTGGGGACCCGACGACGGCACCGACTCGGCCGCAGCCGGGGCCACCCCCGCCGGGAAGGCCTGGACCGCCTGGGCCGGCGATGGGACCACGGGGGGCGTCGCCGTGGAGTACGCCCGCCCGGTCCGCCGCGCTCCCCGGCTCGGCGGCTGGACGTTCCTGCTGGCCCTGGGCGCCGGCTGGCTGGGCACCGCCGTGCACTGGCACCACCAGCCGCTGGGGACCTCCCTGGAGACGGGCCTGGCCTGCGCGCTCGGTGTCTTCGGCCTGGGCATCGCGCTCAGCTCGTTCTACGGGCGCACAGGCGGCGGCACGATCTTCCTCGCGGTGGTCACCGCCGCCCTGCTGACAGGTGCGGCCGTCCTGCCGAAGTCGGTCACCCCGGACTGGACGCGCACCACATGGCATCCGGCGAGCGCGGCCGATGTGCACAGCCGCTACACGGTGGGCAGCGGTGTCGGCGTGCTCGACCTGAGCGGCCTGCGCCCGCCGGAGGGGCAGGGCGGACAGGCCGGGCAGGGCGGGCAGCCCGTCAGCACCAGTGCCGAGGTGGGCGCGGGCCGGCTGAAGGCCGTGCTGCCCGACGACATGACGGCGCGGCTGACCATCGACGTCGGCGTCGGCGACATCCAGTTGCCCGGCGAAGGGCGCGACGACGTCGAGATCCGGCCCGGGCAGCACCGGCAGCTGACCCTGGCCCCGGTCGCCGGGCACCCCTCGCGCGGCACGCTGGAGCTCCGGCTGAAGGCCGGCATCGGGCAGGTGGAGGTGACCCGTGGGACGCCATGAGTTCGAACCGGGGAAGCTGGTCGTCGGCCTGGTGCTGATCGGCGGCTGCCTGGCCCATCTCGCGGCCGTGCGCGGCTGGGTGCATCTCCCGGTCTACTTCCTGCTGCCGGTGCTCGCCGGGGGGTTCTGTGCGGCGGGCCTGGTCTCCTCCCTCGCCTTCGCGGTGCGCCGCCACCGTGCCCGGGGCACGGAGCAGCACGAGCTGCAGTGATCGGAGCACGGTGCCGGGGCCGGGGCCTGCCGGGTTCAGCGGCGGGCGCGCCCCCGGTGCCGGCGGGGGCGTATCGCGTCCGCAGAGAGCAGCGGCGCACCCGCGATGATCAGCGGCAGCCAGGCCATCAGGTAGGCCAGGTCGTTGCCGTAGTAGTAGGGGGTGGCCGGCCAGCTGACCGTCATCCACAGGGTGAACGAGATCAGTGCACCGCCGGCCGCGGCGAGGCGGGCGAAGAGGCCCAGCAGCGTCCCCAGCCCGACCACGAGTTCGCCGATGGCGAGGGCGTAGCCGAAGGCGACGGGGTTCTTCAGGCCCAGGTCCACCAGGCCCGGGATGGCGGCGGTGTCGTGCGCCGAGTGCATCAGTGCGCCGAGGGACCCCTGCCCGCTCGCGGACAGGAACGCGGGGTCGGTGAGCTTGTCGAGCCCCGCGTAGACGAAGGTCACGCCGAGGAAGACACGCAGCGGCAGCAGCGCGTACCGGGTCAGGTCGTCGCGACTCCTGAGTGCTGGCATGCCGCCGCCCGCCTTCCGTCCCGTCGTGGGTGGTGGTCCTTGACCGACCATACGTACGGAAGGCGTTCGGCGCTCAGCCCTGTGGACAAGGGCTCGTTTGTGGAAAACTCGCTCGCCCGCAGGCCGCGCTCCGGTCCCGTCGGTCTCAGCCGGCCCGGACGCCCAGGGCGCTGCCCGCGAGCCATTCCTGCCAGCTGAGGTTCCAGTCGCCGTAGCCGTTGCCGAAGTGGTCCATCGGCTTGGGCTTGGAGCTGCCGTTCACCTGTACGACGTCGCCCTTGAGGCTCATCCCGTACAGCCACTTGGCGTTCTCCGTGGACATGCCGATGCAGCCGTGGCTGACGTTCTCCTTGCCGAAGGATTCGGCGTTGTCGGGGGCCGCGTGCACGTACTCGCCGCTGACCGTCTCGCGCATGCTGAAGTCGTACGAGCCGTAGAAGCCGTCGGGGTGATTGCGCGGGATGCCGATGGAGAGCGAGTCCATGACGACCCGGCCCTCCTTGGCCATGATCGTCTTGATGCCCTGGCGGGTCTGGAAGTTCTTCGACTCGTCGCCGCCGCTGATCGGAATGGTGCGCAGCGTCTTCCCGTTGCGGACGACGGTCATCGTGCGGGACTTGAGGTCCACGGTGTTGACCATGGAGTCGCCGACGGTGAAGGAGAGCGAGCGGTCGCGGTCGGCGGCCGTGCCGGGGGCGAGCTTCACGCCCGCGAGCTTCGCGTCGAGCGTGACCTTGGTACCGGCGGGCCAGTATGTCTCGGGGCGGAAGTGCAGATAGGTGTTGCCCTTGGTCTCGTTCCAGTGCCAGGCGCCGGGCACCTTCGCGCTGTTCGAGACCTTCAGCCGGCCCTCGATCCCGGCCCGCAGCTCCTGGGCGACCTTCTGCTGCTTGAAGACGAGGGCGACGGGCTGTCCGACGCCGACCTTCTCGCCGTTCTCGGGGGCGAGCTCGGGCCGGACGACGCGGGCGGCATTCGTCAGCAGCTCGGCGGGCGGTGCGGGCTTCTCGGTGACCGCGGCCGGCGAGGGCGACGCGGATGCCGACGGCGAGGAGGACGCCTTCCCGGACGTGGCCGGCCGCTCCTCCGCCTCCGCTCCGCCCCCGCAGGCGGTGACGGCCAGGCCGGTGAGGGCGAGGGCGGCGGACAGCCCTATGCAACGGGAGAGGCGCATGGTTCTCCTATCCGGTATCCAGTGGTCCGGTGTGTGCACGACGGATGCAACGACGGAGCCGAGGCGGCTACGCCCCGGCTCGCAACCATCCTAAGCAGCGCAAATACCACCCAAAGGGGCCTGGAGAACGAAGAGGACCCCCGCCGGTCGGCGGGGGTCCTCTTCAGCGCTCGGCGCAGGGTGGGCCTACGGGCTCACTCCCACTCGATGGTCCCCGGCGGCTTGCTCGTCACGTCGAGCACGACGCGGTTGACGTCGCGGACCTCGTTGGTGATGCGCGTCGAGATGCGTGCCAGCACCTCGTACGGCATGCGCGTCCAGTCCGCGGTCATGGCGTCCTCGGACGAGACGGGGCGCAGCACGATGGGGTGGCCGTAGGTGCGGCCGTCGCCCTGGACGCCGACGGAGCGGACGTCCGCGAGCAGGACCACCGGGCACTGCCAGATCTCGCGGTCCAGACCGGCGGCGGTGAGCTCCTCGCGGGCGATGGCGTCGGCGTCGCGCAGCAGGTCCAGGCGCTCCTGGGTGACCTCGCCGACGATCCGGATGCCCAGGCCCGGGCCCGGGAAGGGCTGGCGCTGGACGATCTCGTCGGGCAGGCCCAGCTCGGCGCCGACCATGCGGACCTCGTCCTTGAACAGCTGGCGCAGCGGCTCGACGAGCTTGAACTCCAGGTCCTCGGGGAGGCCGCCCACGTTGTGGTGGGACTTGATGTTGGCGGTGCCGGTGCCGCCGCCGGACTCCACGATGTCCGGGTAGAGCGTGCCCTGCACCAGGAACTCGACCGGCTCGCCGCTCGCGGAGCCCTCGGCGACGATCTCGGCCTCGGCCTGCTCGAAGACCCGGATGAACTCCCGGCCGATGATCTTCCGCTTCTCCTCGGGGTCGGAGACCCCGGCGAGCGCGTCCAGGAAGCGCTTCTTCGCGTCGACGACCTTCAGCTGCACGCCGGTCGCGGCGACGAAGTCCTTCTCGACCTGCTCGGTCTCGCCCTTGCGCATCAGGCCGTGGTCGACGTAGACGCAGGTCAGCTGGGAGCCGATGGCCTTCTGCACCAGTGCGGCGGCCACGGCGGAGTCCACGCCGCCGGACAGGCCGCAGATGGCGCGCTTGGTGCCGACCTGCTTGCGGATGGCCTCGACCTGCTCCTCGATCACGCTGCCCGTGGTCCAGGTCGGCTCGATGCCGGCGCCGCGGTAGAGGAAGTGCTCCAGGACCAGCTGGCCGTGCGTGGAGTGCATCACCTCGGGGTGGTACTGCACGCCGTAGAGCTTCTTCTCGTCGTTCTCGAAGGCGGCGACCGGGACGACGTCCGTGGACGCGGTCACGGTGAAGCCCTCGGGGGCGGCCGAGCAGGCGTCGCCGTGCGACATCCAGACCGACTGCTCCGCCGGGGTGCCCTCGAAGAGCGTGGAGCCGGGCTTGCTCACGTGCAGCGGCGTACGGCCGTACTCGCGCGCGCCGGTGTTGTCGACGGTGCCGCCCAGGGTGGTGGCCATCAGCTGGAAGCCGTAGCACATGCCGAAGACGGGGACGCCGGCCTCGAAGAGGGCACGGTCGACGGTGGGGGCGCCTTCCTCGTACACCGAGGAGGGGCCACCGGAGAGAATGATCGCCTTCGGGTTCCTGGCGAGCATCTCGGCCACCGGCATGGTGGACGGAACGATCTCGCTGTAGACCCGGGCCTCGCGGACGCGGCGGGCGATGAGTTGGGCGTACTGCGCGCCGAAGTCGACAACGAGCACCGGTTCCGCGGTGTTGTCGTGGACGGCGGCGGGGGGTGCTGCTGACACGGGGCGGCCTTCCGGCGGTCGGTGGAGGGGGTCTGTATTTGTCGATTCTACCGGGGCACGGGTACGTGCTTTCGTCTCACCATCCGAATCCGCATTGGCCCCGGCGGCCTCCCCGGGCCATACTGTCGGCCATGCGCAAGCACACGACCTTCGTCTTTACCTATGGCACCGGCCCGTCCGGCTGCCATGGTCGTGCTGCTTGAACCGCTGACAAGCACTTCCCAGGCGCCCCGGGCCGGTCAAAGGCCCGGGGCGCCTGTCGTTTCCCTCCGCACCGGGCCGGCCGACCGGCCACGGGCCGCCGACAGCCCCCCGGAGAGGACCACCACCGTCATGAGCACCAGCACCGCCACCACCGTGAAGGACACCGGCGCCCGCACCGAGGCCGCGGCCGCGGTGATCACCGGGGCCCGGGAGAGGATCGACGATCTCGACGGCCGGATCATCGGGCTCGTCCAGGAACGCATGGCCGTCTCGGCCGTGATCCAGAGGGAGCGCATCGCCTCCGGCGGGGGCCGCGTGAACCTCTCCCGGGAGCTGGAGATCCTCAACCACTACAGCGGTCAGCTCGGCAAGCCGGGGACGGCGCTCGCCATGACGCTGCTGGAGCTGTGCCGCGGACGCATCTGACCGCCCGGCCGCCCCCGGACCGCCCCCGGGCCGCCCCCTTGACCGTCACCCGTACGGAGCGTGACCGGCCTGCCGCCGCCTTCGTTGGACCGGTCGTCCGCACCAGCCAGGAGCGGCCCACCGAAATCCACGCGTGGCTTCCGCCCCTGTTCATCCGGGCGCCCGACAACGACAGGGCGGATCCACTGGAGTGTGTGACGTGCGAGCACGCGCGTCGTGGGACCTCACTCCGGTGGCGCGGCGACCGGTCAGCAGGGGACAGCAGCCCGGCCGCCATCCAAGGGCGGTCGGTTCCGGGGACGCCTGGAACCGACCGTATCCGGCCGAAACGGTTGCGCACTGCGTGGCTCATCCCCCACGATGCAAAGGGAAGACCAAATCCCTTCCCGCGTACCGCCATTGGTCCGACCACTGACCTCGGCCTGCGGCGCTCCCCCCGGCGCCGCTCCTGCGGCACCGACCTGCCCTGACCTCGGTGCCGGCAGTCAAGGGCCCCGTGGCCGCCCGCACGCCCCCGCGGAGCGGCCCGGGGCCCTTCGCCGTGCGCAGGGACGGCTTCAGGCGCGCAGGGCTCCGAACGCCCCCTTCGGGACGGCCGGGTTGTGCGGGCGTATCGGGGTCATGCGCTCGTACCCCGAACCCTGTTGCGGACGGGGGTCCTTGTCGCCCTTGTTCGGCCAGAAGGACATGGCGCGCTCCGCCTGGGCGGTGATCGTCAGGGACGGGTTCACGCCCAGGTTCGCCGAGACGGCTGCGCCGTCGACCACCGAGATGCCCGGGTGACCGTACAGGCGGTGGTACGGGTCGACGACGCCGTGCTCCGGGTCGGGCCCGATCGGGCAGCCGCCCAGGAAGTGGGCGGTGAGCGGAGTGCCCATCAGCTCACCGACGTTGCTGCCGGGGAAGCCGTTGATCTCCTGGGCGAGCAGCGTCGCCGCCGCCGTGGCCTCCGGGATCTGCTGGGGGTTGGGCGCGCCGTGCCCCTGGCGGGCCGTGAGCAGGCCCTTGCCCGGACCGCGCGTCCGGCGGTATGTCGTCAGGGAGTTGTCGAGGCACTGCATGACCAGGCCGATGATCGTGCGCTCCGACCAGCGGTGGTTCGACAGCGACCGCGCCAGCTGCACCGGGTGGCGCACGCAGCGGCCCGCGAAGGCCAGCGCTCGCGGTGCCCGGGTGCCCACGGGCACCTGCAGGATGGACAGGAAGCCCATCGCGTTCGAGCCCTTGCCGTAACGGACCGGTTCGATATGGGTGTTGGCGTTCGGATGCACGGAGGACGTGATCGCCACGCCCCGTGTGAAGTCCGGCCGTCCGCCGTAGCGGCGGGCGTCGGTCTGCGCACCCACCAGGGCTTCGGAGTTGGTGCGGGTCAGCATGCCCAGGCGGTCGGAGATGCGGGGCAGCAGCCCTTTGTCCCGCATGGTGTGCAGGAGTGTCTGAGTGCCGTACGTGCCCGCGGCGATCACGACGTACCGGGCGCGCAGCACCTTCGGCCGGGCGCGCCGCCGGTCCGTGGGGACGGTGACGACGCGGTGGCCGCCGTCGCGGTGTTCGGTGACGGCGACGACCGTGGTCATCGGGTGGACGACGGCCCCGGCGCGCTCGGCGAGGTACAGGTAGTTCTCGGTGAGGGTGTTCTTCGCGCCGTACCGGCAGCCGGTCATGCAGGCGCCGCACTCCAGGCAGGCCCGGCGGGACGGGCCCGCGCCTCCGAAGTAGGGGTCCGGCACCTCATGTCCGGGCAGCGTCCGCTGTGAGCCGTCTGCGTCATCGCCATCGCCGAAGAACACGCCGACCGGGGCCATGTGGAAGGTGTCGCCGGCGCCCATCCGCTCGGCTGCGGCGCGGAGATGGCGGTCGGAGGGGGTCATGGTCGGGTTGAGCCGGACGCCCAGCATGCGGCGCGCCTGTGCGTAGTGGGGCTCCAGCTCCTGCTGCCAGTCGGTGATGCCGGACCACTGCGGGTCGTCGAAGAACGCCTTCGGCGGCACGTAGAGGGTGTTGGCGTAGTTGAGCGAGCCGCCGCCGACGCCTGCGCCCGCGAGCACCATCACCTTGCCCAGCAGGTGGATGCGCTGGATGCCGTAGAGGCCGAGTGCGGGCGCCCACAGGTAATTGCGCAGGTCCCAGGAGTTCTTGGGGAGGGTCTCGCGCGTGAAGCGGCGTCCTGCTTCCAGGACGCCGACGCGGTAGCCCTTCTCCGTCAGCCGCAGCGCGGAGACCGAGCCGCCGAAGCCGGAGCCCACGACGATGACGTCGTAGTCAAAGTTGTCGAGCTCGGTCATTGCGACGCGTCCTCCTCAGCGCAGGCGGAGCGCCTTCAGCGCGCGCAGTCCGCCCGTCATCAGCCGTGTGTACTTCTCGTCGTCCATGCCGAATGCCGGACCGAGCGGCATCACCCGCTGCTGTGCGACGGTCTGGGCCTCGGTGTACTTGAGGATGCCCTCCGAGCCGTGCCGGCGGCCCAGGCCCGAGTCGCCCATGCCGCCCATGGGCGCCTGCGCGCTGCCGTAGGCGGCCGCGTAGGCCTCGTTGACATTCACGGTGCCGGCCTTCAGGCGTGCCGCGATCTGCCGGCCGCGCCGCCCGTCGGCCGTCCAGACGCTCGCATTGAGGCCGAACGGTGTGGAGTTGGCCAGCCGGACCGCTTCGTCCTCGTCCGTGAAGCGGTAGACGGACACCACCGGGCCGAAGGTTTCCTCCGTGCACACGGCCATGGGCGGCTCGACGCCGTCGAGGATGGTCGGCTCGTAGAACAGCGGCCCGGCGTCCGGCCGGTGGCGGCCTCCCGCGACGAGTGTGGCGCCCTTGGCCACGGCCTCCTCCACATGCCGGGTGACGGTCTCCAGCTGCTTCTCCGAGACCAGCGAGCCCATGTCGGCGCCGTAGGCGAGCGCCGTCCCCAGCCGCATCGCCCGGGTCCGGGCGGCGAAGCGGACCAGGAAGTCGTCGGCGACCGAGGCGTGCACGTAGAGGCGCTCGATGGAGATGCACAGCTGTCCGGCGGAGGAGAAGCAGCCGCGGACGGCACCGGCCGCCGCCTTCTCGATGTCGGCGTCGCGCAGCACCAGCATGGCGTTCTTGCCGCCGAGTTCGAGGGAGCAGCCGACCAGCCGGGCGGCCGCGCTGCGGGCGACCTCGCGGCCGGTGCGGGTGGAGCCGGTGAAGGAGACGTAGTCCGCGCGGTCCGTGACCTCCGGGCCGACCACCGGGCCCTCGCCGAGCACGACCTGCCAGACGCCCTCGGGAAACCCCGCCTCGATCAGCAGCTCGCGCGCCAGCAGTGCGGTCAGAGCGGTCTGCGTGTCGGGTTTCATCACGACGGCGTTGCCCGCGACGAAGGCGGGCAGCGCATCGCCGACCGACAGCTCGAACGGGTAGTTCCAGGGCGCTATCTGCCCGACGACACCGCGCGGGCGGCGCAGTTCGGTGACCCGGGTGAGCGTGGGGATGACGCCGGTGTGACGCTTCGGCCGGAGGTAGGCGGGGGCGCTGCGCCCGTAATGGCGGGCGGCCACGGCGACCGCCTGCACCTCCTCATGGGCGTGCAGCCGGGCCTTTCCGGTCTCCAGCTGTATCAGGTCGAGGATGTCGGACTGGCGGCGCAGGACGAGGTCGTGGAACCGCAGCAGCACGCCTGCCCGTTCGCGCACGGGACGGGCGGCCCAGTGCCGCTGCGCCTCGCGGGCCCGCTCGAACGCGGCGGCGACGTCCTCGGGGGTGGACTCCGGCAGGTGGGCCAGCACCTCGCCGGTGAACGGCGCGTGACTCACGGTGCTGCCGGAACCGGTGACGCCTGCGGTGAGACGGGCCACGAGAGCCGGGGTGACCACGTCGGCAGCGGTCCGGGCGCCGGCCGGGGCGAGGGGATTGCTGTGCCGCGATTCCGTCATGGGGGCGAGCGTAGGCGTGCTCGGACTCTTTGGGTACCCATCAGTAGCCCCATTCTGCGACCCGGGCCACTCGCACAACGGCCTCGGGCAGGCCCTATGGACCCGACCGCGGCCTGATGCGGGCGAAGGTGTCCAGTGCGACGTCGAAGTACCGCTTGCCCTCTGCCGACTTGGCGAGCGGCGAGGACACCCAGACGTCGTACATCTTGTCCGCCTCGTCCCACGAGATGTCGTACGTGTGCCGGTCGCCCTGAGGCGCCTTGCTCTCGCTCTCGGCGAAGCCGTCCCAGCTGAACTCCCAGGAGGCGGCCTTGAGTCCCTTGTGCGTGGTCCGCTCGACCTGGCCGTCGCGGTAGCCCGGGTAGCGGTCGGGCGCGAGGGCGGCGGCGCTGCGCATCACCCCGATCGGGCCGCCCTCCTGCTGGTCCTGGATGAGGACGCCGATGCGGAACTCCTTGCCCGGCGAGTAGTAGAAGACGCGCGGCGGCTCGAAGGAACGGGTGCACCCGGCGGGGACGGCGAAGGCGAAGCCCGCCGGGTCCTGCACCGCCCGGAACCCCTCGGGGGCGGACACGGCGGCGCTGGCGGGCGCATCCGGCACCGAGTCGGCCGGGGCACCGGTGCCGGTGGTGTCCGTGACGGCGGAGTACGGGGGCCTGCCGTCGGTGCGGCCCTCGTCCGGGCCCGTCAGCAGCGCGGCCAGCCCGGCGCCCATGCCGGCCAGGGTCGCCACCGCGAGGGCGGCCATCAGTGCGGTGCGCCCGCGGCCCGGGGTGAGCGCGCCGGGCGGGAGCACGGGCAGGGGCGGCGGGGCACTCCGCTCCGTCGGCGTACAGGCCGTGCCCGGCGAGGCGTTGCCCGTCTCCAGGCAGGCGCGCAGCAGCTGTTCGGCCCGGTCGGCGCTCATCCGCCGCGCCGGGTCGCGCTCCAGCAGCCCCCGGACGACCGGCAGCAGCGGACCCGCGGCGGCGGGCGGGCGGATCTCGTCGTGGACGACCGCGTGCAGGATGCCGCCCAGGGAATCCCGGTGGAACGGCGACGACCCGCTGAGCGCCGTGCACAACAGCACGCCCAGCGACCACAGATCGGACGCGGGCCCCGCCCGCCCGCCCGACATCCGCTCCGGCGCGGTGTATTCGGGCGAGCCGACGAATGCGCCGGTCTCGGTGATCGTCGTCGCCCCGGAGACCTGGGCGATGCCGAAGTCCGTCAGCACGACGCGCCCCGTGCCGGCCTCCAGCAGGACGTTGGGCGGCTTGATGTCCCGGTGCAGCACGCCGCGCGCGTGCGCCGCCCGCAGCGCTCCCAGCATCGCGAGCCCGATCCGCGCCGCCTCCCCCGCGCCCAGCGGGCCGTCGGCCGCCAGCAGGTCGGACAGCGACCGCCCCTCGACCAGTTCCATGACGATCCAGGGCCGCCCGTCCTGCTCGACGATGTCGTGCAGGACGATCACGTTCGGATGTTTGATCAATGCCACCGTGCGCGCCTCGCGCAGGGTGCGCTCGCGCCGGGCCTCGCTGTCCCGCGCGGAGTCGGCGTCGCCCACGTGCAGTTCCTTGACGGCGACTTCGCGGGCGAGCAGCTCGTCCGTGGCGCGCCACACGGTACCCATCCCGCCGCGCCCGATCCGCCGGCCGAGCCGGTAGCGCCCGGCGAGCAGGCCGCCGGGGGCAGCGAACGTCCCCATGTGCCCATCTTGCCGCAAGGCCTCCCGGCCGACGGCGCCCGTGCGGCACGCGTCGGGGTGCTCATCGGGATGCTCCCGGGCGCTTCGGCGTGCCGCGGTGTGCTTCAGCCGGTGCGGAAGGCGGCGTCCACGATGCGCTGCACGCAAGGGCTTTCGCCGGATCCCTGTGCACGTATGCAGGAGAGGGAATAGGCCACGCGCCGCGAGACGTCCGGGGTGGCCAGGACGCCGCAGGCGAAGCCGGGGCCGGAGCCCGTCGCGCCCACCAGCTCCCTGCCGTCCGGCAGGACGGTACGTATCAATCCGCCGTGGGTGCGCAGGAGTTCCTGCTGTGCGGGCGGGAGCAGGCGGCCGTCGAGCAGGGCGACGAGGAAGCGGTCGAGATCGGCCGCCGTGGAGACCATGCCTCCGGCCGCCCAGGTGTGCGGGCTGCGCGCCGTCACATCGGAGAGGCGGCCGGCGGTCGCCACATAGGTGCAGGAATACGGTTCCGGGAGCGTGACGTCGTCCGCGTCCGGCACATACGTACCGCGCAGGCCGAGCGGGCGCGTGATGCGTTCACGCACCTCCCGGGCGAAGGGGCGGCCGGTGATCTCCTCGATGACGAGGCCGGCGAGGATGGCCTCGATGCCGTTGTGCGGCTCGGTCCCGCCCGGGGTGAACTCCCGCTGTTCCTTGAGCGCTTCGCGCACGAGCCGCTCCGGACTCCAGGAATCGAAACGGTGCTCGGTGAACCATTCGTTCGAACCGTCCCCGTATGTCGGCGAGGGCAGTGCGGGAAGGCCGCTCGTGCCGTCGAGCAACTGGCCGACGGTGACGTGCTGGTGGGGCTCGGAAAGGAGGCCGGGAAGACGGTGCACGACCGGGGCGTCGAGGTCGGCCCGCTGCTCGCCCGTCAGTTGGAGCAGCACCACGTGGGTGAAGAGCCGGGTGATGCCGCCTATACGGAAGGAGGAGTCGGAGCGCACCGGGGCGCCGGTGTCCGTGTCGGCCACGCCGGACACGCCCCACCAGTGGCCGGCGGATCCCGCGACCCGGACGAGGGCGCCCGTGACGCCGGCATCGGGCAGTCCCGCGGTGGAACGGCGCAGGGCGTCCCTGTCGAGCGACGGTCCGGCGGCGGTCGCCGCGAGCAGCGCGGCAACGGCCGTTCCCCAGGCGTTGCGCTTCATCGTGTCCATGCATCGAGTCTGTCCGCGGGGCGGCGGCCGAACATCCGGGACGAGCCCGGACGTTGCCCCCAGCCGGACCCCTACGGGGTGTGTTCGGGCGGACCGCGCCGGCAACCGGACGCCCCCCCTCACGGAAAGAGGACAGCCCCAGCCCCTTCACGGAATGAGGACAGAAACCGACCTACTCACCCCGTACCGTCGCCCCATGAGCACCGTCCTCCCCCGCATCACCGACGAGCAGCGGCGCGCCCGGCTCGGGCACCGGCACCTCCTCGCCCCGGGCCGGCGCGCGGCGCGCGTCGAGGGCGTCGCCGACGCCCTCGTCGGGCTGCACGCCAGCGACGCCGCCACCGTCTACCTCTCCGCCTGCGCCCGGCTCGCCGAGCCGTCCGCGGGCGAGGTGGAGCGCGGGCTCTACGACGACGTCACCGTCGTCAAGCTGCTCTCCATGCGGCGCACCCTCTTCGCCGTCACCACCGAACTCGCCCCGTACGTCTACTCGTCCACCGCCCGTGCCATTGCCGCCCGCGAGCGGGCCACCCTCGTCAAGCATCTCCATGCGCACCTCCCCGACTGGGACGAGGAGCGGCTCGCCCGCACCGAGCGGGCCGTGCTCGCCGCCCTCGCCGAGCGCGGCGAGGCGACGACCGCGGAACTGGGCAAGGTCGTGCCCGCCCTGCGCGACACGATGGTCGTCTCGCCCGGCAAGCCGTACGAGGCCCGGCAGAGCGTCGGTTCGCGGGTGCTGCGGCTGCTCGCCTCCGACGGGCACCTGCGCCGCGCCCGGCCGCGGGGCTCGTGGACCAGCAGCATGTATCCATGGGCGCTCGTCCCGCAACTGCCCGAGCTCCCGGTGCGGGAGGCCAAGGCCGAACTGGCGCGCCGCTGGCTGGCCTCGTACGGGCCCGCCACCGAGGCCGACCTCAAGTGGTGGACGGGCTGGACGCTGGGCGACACCCGCAGGGCACTGGCGGACGTCGGCGCGATGGCCGTCGAACTGACGGAAGGGACGGGATTCGTGCTCCCGGAGGACCTTGACGGCGGGGAGACCGCCGAGCCCTGGGCCGCCCTGCTCCCCGGGCTCGACCCGACCTCCATGGGCTGGCGGCAGCGCGACTGGTACCTGTCCCCCGGTCATGTCCCCGCCCTCTTCGACCGCGCGGGCAACATCGGGCCCACCGTCTGGTGGAACGGACGCATCGTGGGCGGCTGGGCCCAGCGCGCGGACGGTGAGATCGTCTGGCGCGCGCTGGGCCGCGTGGGCCGCGACACGGAGGCGGCGGTCGCGGCGGAGGCCGGGCGGCTGTCCGCCTGGATCGGAGCGGTCCGGGTCACACCCCGGTTCCGTACACCGCTGGAGCGGGAGCTAGCGGCGTGACGGCGGCGCGGGCCGCGCGGCCGGTTCGTCACCGTAGGGCGTGGTCATGAACTCGAGGTTGAGCGTGCCGCCCGGGTCCTCGGTGTAGAGGCCCCGGCCGCCGTAGTCGGTGTTGATCTCGCCTTCGACGCTGTGCGCGGGGTCGGCCCAGTAGCGCAGTCCGCGCTCGGTGATCCGGCCGAGGATGGCGTCGAACTCCTCGTCGGTGACGAGGTAGGCGAGGTGGCTCCCGTTGATGGCGTCAGCGGGGACCAGGTCGTCGGCGAAGTCGACGCCGACCCCGTTGGACGACGTGACCTGGGTGAAGCGTCCCCAGTCCACGGGTTTGCCGGTGCCCGTCAGCTCGGTGAGGAACTCGGCAGTCCGGTGGCGGTCCTTGACGTGCACGATGATGTGGTTCAGCTCGTTTGCCATGACGGGCCCTTCATCGGTCCAGTGCGTCACCATGCGATTCTGCCGTGACCTCAGCCGCCCGCCACTCGCCACGTCAGATCACCGGACATCCGCTTGCGGACCTCCGGATCGCGCACCGCCCCTGTCCGGTCGGTCGCCCGGGCCGTCACCGTGTGCGTGCGTCCGTCGGCCCGGACGCCCAGCGACCGCGGCACCACCGCGAGGCGGCCGCGCGCCGCCACGGCTTCGCGGCCGTCCACGTACCACCGCACCGCCACCGTCCGTGCGGCCGTCTGGACGGTCAGACGTTTGCTCCGCTGCACCGTCGCATCCGTCGGCACACTGCTCGACAGGACGCTCGCATGACGGTAGAAGCCCGCGATCATCGCCTCACGTCCCGGCAGGTTGAACTCCCTGCCCAGCGACCGCATGATCGAGTTGTCGGTGGGGCGGAACAGGCCCTTGGGGTAGTAGCCGCCGCCCTCGAAAGCGCTGACGGAACCGCCGTCGGGCGAGGGCTGTCCGAGCCAGCGGTACCACTTCGTCCGCTGCGCCTGCATCTGCCCTGCGCTCAGCGTGCTGATGTTGGACTCGTGCGGCTCGGTGCCCGTGTAGGTGCCGTACTCGTCGTACTGGTACTCGTCGGCAAGCTTGCCCAGTGAGTGGCCCGTTTCGTGGACCGCGATCTGATCCGAGCGGTCGTTGTCGGCCGACGCCGTCGCTATGCCGTCGTAACCCACCTTCGACACCACGTCGTTGTAGCCGGCACCGCCGTATTTGGCGGAATTCGCGAGCACCACCACCAGGTCCGCCGCAGGCGCCTTGGCGGCGTACGGCTCCACCTTCGCGGTGTCGAGGCACAGCAGCCGCTCGATGCCGTCGCAGAAGAAGCCCGAGCCCAGCGCGGTGTCCCTCTTCACGTCCTGCGCGGGGTCGCCCGACACGCCGGATTCCCGCGAAACGGCGTCCACCGCCCAGACGTTGAACAGGTTGCGGTATGACGCGTACGGCTCGACGGCCGACATCTTGGCCCACTTGGCGCGCACTGCTGCGTGAAACGCCTCCTGCTGTCCGGCGGTGTAGCCGTCACCGATGAAGACGACGTCCAGCTTGCTGTTCACCGGTCCGTTGTGGACGATCGAGGTGACGTCGCCGTCCCCCTTGAACGAGGGCTTGAGGGGCTTGACCGGGGTGGTGGAGACGGGGATCCGGGTGTGATGCGGGTGACCGCCCGGTTCGGTGAAGTACTCGACGTCCTGCTGCCGTTGGGGGTGCTGCTGCTGTGCCGCAGCGGCAGGGGCGGCGAGCGCGGCCATGACCGCCACGCCCACCGCCAGCGATATTCGTCTGCGCATGGGGGGTCCTCTCGAAGACCGCCGCAAAAGCGGCGGCTCAAGTCGATTTAATGCGCGGCTCAACGTAGAGCGGCGACTGCCCCATGACAATGCTTACGGCTCAACCGGCCGCTCAGACCTCGCCCCTGACGAGTCCCAGCAACCGGTCCAGGACCACCCGGCCGCTCGCCCGCACACCGTCGTGCTCGTACTCGTCCGTCACCCACGTCCGCAGGCCCGCAATCGCGCGTGCCGTGCGCAGCGAGTGATCCGTGTCGACGTACAGGTCGTCGTGATAGACCGCCGCGGCCACCGGCACCTCGTTGCGGGCCAGCCGCTCCGCGTCGTACAGCGGTGTCCATCCCTTGTGTTCGGCGAGCAGTTCGGCGGTGTGCCGCAAGGGGCGCAGGGCGGCGTGGGTGCGCAGCATCCAGGGGTGGACGGTCTCGCCGGTGAAGAGAAAACGCGCACCGGAATCGAAGCCGTATGCGAACTGCGGGAATTCGGACCGTATGCGCTCCGCCGACCAGTGCGTCGCGCGCCCGTCCTGGGCATAAATGGCCTCGTGGAGAATGGCGTAGAGCGGGTTGTCGGCCCGCGTGAGCACGGCTGCGACCTGTTCGCCGAAGGCATCGGACAGGCGCGGTCCGTCGACGGTGTCCACGAAGGCGTCCTCCAGCAGATAGTGCAGCCGGTGCGAGCCGTCGCCCGTGCCGAGGAGGATGCCGAGCTGCTGAAAGGCCTCGACGGTCAGCAGCGTGCCGTCCGGGAGCACCTCCTCGTGCTCCGCCAGATGCGCCGCTATGCGCCGTGCGGCCGCCTCGTCACCGGGGTAACGGGCATAGTGCGCGAGACACTTGCGCTCCATGCGCGGGTAGGCGGCGCGGTAGACCTCGTCCGCATCGGCGTCCAGGGACGGCAGCCCGCCGGTGATCAGCACCTCGGCGAGCCCCTCCGGCGCGTACGACAGGTACGTCACCGCGCAGAAGCCGCCGAAGCTCTGGCCCAGCACGCTCCATGGCCGCCCGCCGGTCAGCAGCGGCCTGATGTGCTCGCAGTCGCGGACGATCGAGTCGGCACGGAAGTGGGCCAGATATGCGGCCTGTTCGGCCGGGGTGCCGCGCAGCGGGAGCGTCTGCCGGTTGGCGGGCGTGGACCGTCCGGTCCCGCGCTGGTCGAGCAGCAGCACGCGGTACTCGTCCAGCGCGCGGTCCAGCCAGCCCTCGCGGCCCACCGGCCGCCCGGCCGCACAGCCGGGACCGCCCTGCAGGAAGACCAACCACGGCAGGTCGTCCCGCATGCGTCCGGCGGCGACGACCTCGCGGGCGTAGATGCGGATCCGCTCGCCGTCAGGAACCGCGTGATCGAGGGGGACGTCGAAGAAGTGGTCGGTGAGGACGAGTCCGGGCTGGCGGACGGAAGAGGCAGCAGCCCTTTCGGGGGACATCGGCACGATCGCATCCTCACGTAAGCAGATTTACGGCACGGTGTGAAACACGGCGCAATGTACCGAGCGAGGCACCGAGGGGCGAAAGTGGCCGAGAACAGCACCCACGGCATACGGACGGACGACCCCGCCGACATCGGCCGGCGCGTCCTGCGGCTGCGCACGAAGGCGGGGCTCACCCAGAAACAGCTGGCCGAACCGGCCTACACGGCCGCCTACATCTCCACGCTCGAGGCCGGCAAGGTCCGCCCCTCGGAGACCGCCCTGCGACACCTCGCCGGGCGGCTGGGCACCACCGTCGAGGAACTCACCACCGGCCGGCCGCCGCACCTGGCCACCGGCCTGCGGATGCGGCTGACCGACGCCCGCCGCACGCTGGCGACCGGCGAGGCGGAGGACGCGGCGGCCCTCTTCCGGGCCCTCCACGACGAGACGGCCGCCCTGGGCCTCGTCCCCGAACAGGCCTCCGCCCTGCAGGGCCTCGGCGACTGCGCCCTGGAGACGGGCGACCTCACCGACGCCCGCGACCGCTTCGCCGAGGCCGAGGCGCTGCTGGCCGACGAACCGCTGCCGCGCCGCGTCCCGGCCCTGCGCGGGCGCGCCACGGCCCACCTCCTGGCGGGCGAACTGCGCTACTCCTGCTACCTGTTGGAGACGGCCGTCGACGAGCTCAACGCCTCCGGCATGCACGACCCGGACGCGCTCCTGCTGCTCTACACCGCCTCCATCGCGCCCTACATGGACATGGGAGCGCACGCACGCGCCGCGCACGCCGCGGAGCTCGCACTGGCTCTCGCGCCCCAGGTGGACAACCCCGCGCTGGTCGCCGGGATGCACCGGGGCGTGGCCCGCACGCTCATCGCCGAGGGCCGGATCGCCGAGGCCGACGCCTCCCTGGCCAAGGCAC
Organism: Streptomyces morookaense; assembly: GCF_013030945.1. Lineage (GTDB taxonomy): Bacteria > Actinomycetota > Actinomycetes > Streptomycetales > Streptomycetaceae > Streptomyces > Streptomyces morookaensis. The sequence continues at coordinate 72,793 of NZ_JABBXF010000010.1, forward strand.
AGGAGCTGTACCAGCAGCTGCACATCCGCACCGAGCTCGCACACTGCCACTGGATGCGCGGCTACGTGCACGCCCAGGACGGCAACCTGCGCAAGGCCGAGAGCGAACTGCGCACCGCGCGCGACATGCTGGCCTCCAAGCGGGCCGCCCTCTTCACCGTCCAGGTCGAGGTGGAGCTGGCGGACGTGCTGCGGCGGCGCGGCAAGACGGCGGAGGCCGAGGACCTGCTGCATCCGCTGCTGTCGCCCGATGCGCTCGGCGCGGAGCGGGGTGCCGTGCATGCGGGCGGGGCCCACCGGCTGCTCGGGCTGATCGCCGAGGACCGGGGGGACACCGACCGGGCCGAGGAGCACTACTGTGCGGCGCTCTCCCTGCTGGAGCGGACCGGTGCCGCCGGGGATCTGGCCGATCTGTGCCGGCTGCTCGGGGATCTGTTGCGGCGTACGGGGCGTACGGAGGCGGCGCTGGACGCCTATCGGACGGGGCTGGGGCATCGGGCTGCGCCCGGCACCACGACGTTGGGGCCTGCGCCTACTGCGCCGCCTCAGTGGCCTCGGCCGTAGGATCCGCCGGTCGGGTCGTTTTTCGGCTGCGGGTCCGCTCCTGGTTGCTCGCGCAGTTCCCCGCGCCCCTGACGGGGCGCCCGCTGACAGGGCGCGAACCGCAGATGTCCGAGCCGTACGGCAGGCTGGAAGGGAAACGAACGGCAGGACGAAAGAGGAGCAGCCGGTGATCCGTGTTGCGGTGGTGGACGACGAACAGCTCGTCCGGTCCGGGCTGCGCATGATCCTGGGCACGGCCCCGGACATCGAGGTGATCGCCGACTGCGGTGGCGGCGAGGCCGTGGGCGTGATCACCGCCTCCGCTCCCGACGTGGTCCTGCTGGACATCCGCATGCCGGACGTGGACGGTCTGACCGTCCTGCGTGCCCTGCGCGCCGCCCCGCAGCCGCCGGCCGTCGCCATGCTCACGACGTTCGACGCCGACGAGTACCTCGCCGCCGCCCTCCGCCACGGCGCCGCCGGCTTCCTCCTCAAGGACACCGACCCGGAGCAGCTCGTCCGCGCCGTGCGCACCCTCGCCTCCGGCGGCAGCGTGCTGGACCCGGGTGTGACGCGCGCCGTGATCGGCGGCTACCTGGCCACGGAGGCCGGGACGGCGGCGGCCGAGGCCGTACGGGCGCTCACCCCGCGCGAGCGCGAGGTGCTGGCCCACCTCGGCGCGGGGCTCGCCAACCCGCAGATCGCCGACCGCATGGGCCTGGCGCCCAGCACGGTCAAAGACCACGTGCGCGCCGTCCTCGGCAAGCTCGGCGGCGTCAACCGGGTACAGGCAGCGATCGTCGCCGACCGCGCGGGGCTGGTCACCGAGGGCGGGGCCCGGTGAACACCGTGGCGGCGCGTCTCAGGGCGCTCCCGTGGCCCCCGTGGGCCCCGGTCGTCGCGCCCATGCTGTTCGCCACGGCGGACGCGCTGCTCGTGAACGGCACGACGCCGTCCCTCGCGCTCTGGCTGTCCCTCCTGGCCGCGGTCGCCCTGCTGTGGCGCCGCCGCTTCCCCGTGACCGTGTTCCTGGCCACCCTGCCCGGTCTGCACATCGGCTACATCTGGTTCGCGCCGCTCATCGCGCTGTACACGATCGCGGTCCGCAGGCCGGACCGCCGGCTGCTGCTCGTCGCGGGCCTGCTGCTGGCCGTGGCCCACTTCGTCCCGTACCCCGCCTCGCAGTGGGGCAGCGGGCGGCAGATCGGCCTGTCCGCCGCCGACGCGCTCGTCAACGCCGCCACCCCCATCGCCCTCGGCCTGCTCGTGCGCACCCGGCGCGAACTCGCCGACCGGCTCGACGAACTGACCCGCAGCCGGGCCCGCGAGGACCGGCTGCTGGCGGACCAGGTGCTGGCCACCGAACGCGCCCGGCTCGCCCGGGAGATGCACGACGTGGTGGCCCATCAGGTCAGCCTGATCAGCCTGCAGGCCGGGGCCGTGCAGGTCAGTACCGACGACAGCAGGGCACGGGCCGGAGCCGGCACCATCCGCGAACTGTCCGTGCGCACGCTCGACGAACTGCGCCACATGGTCGGCATCCTGCGCGCGGCCGGTGCCGACACCGAGGAGCTCACGCCGCAGCCGCGGCTGGCGGACCTGCCCCGGCTGATCGAACTGAGCGCGCTGGACGTCGCGTTCGAGGACGTGACCGGGCCCGACGCCCTGCGCTCCGAGGCCGTCGAGCGGGCGGCCTTCCGCACGGTGCAGGAGGCGCTGACCAACGTGCGCAAGCACGCGCCGGGTTCGAAGGTGCGCGTGCGGGTGGCGGAGGAGCGGGGCAGGGGCCTGCTGGTGGAAGTGCGCAACGGCCCGGCGGACTCGGCCGTGCCGGCCCCGGGGCTGCCCGGCGGGGGCCACGGCCTGGTGGGGCTGCGCGAGCGGGCCCAGAGTCTGGGCGGCACGCTGGAGGCGCACGGCACGGAGGAGGGCGGTTTCGTCGTACGCGCCCGCTTCCCGCGGGAGGAGCGGCAGTAGCGGCCGCTCAGGCCGACAGCGGTCGGGTGCCGGCGGTCTCCGCGGTGGCGCTGTCCAGATCCGGGTAGACCTCGAAGAGGCGGCGCACCCCCAGCGCGGCCAGCACCCTGTTGACGTGGGAGCCCTCCACGGCTCCCTGGGCGGGCAGGATCAGCCGGAGCCTGCCCCGGCAGGACCGCATCAGCCGGCGGGCGGCGATCAGCACGCCCACCCCGCTGGAGTCGCAGAACCGCACCTCGGCGAGATCGAGCACCAGAGACCTGCGCCCTTCGGCGACCGCGTCGTGCACATGCTGCCGGACCGCCGGTGAGGTCACCAGATCCATCTCGCCGCAGACCCGGAGCACGGCCCACTCCCCCTGCTCGTGCTCCACCACCTTCAATGTCACGCGCCGAGCCCCTTCCCCAGTTCGTTCGTTATCCGGAATGGACCCTTCCCCGGGTGGCTGCCCGGGAGCTCCCCCGCGAAACACCACCTGGCATAAGCCGGCCGCTGTTGAGCCTATGCCCAGCCCGAACCCCGGATTCCCCTGGTTCCGGTCACACCCGCATAACACATCGGCACATTCGTGCACGTACGATCCGTACCGATCGACCAGATCGACCCAAAGTGACCGGCCCCATACCATCCGCAGCAGCCGAAGATCCAGAGTTTGCCGCAAACTCATATCGCCTGCGGAGGCCCCCGGCTACATTCGTCTCTACGCCGGGGACATCGCGGAAGCGGTCGCCTACCCGTACACGGCACCCGCCTCCGCACACCTGCACCGCATGATCGACCTGGCGGCGCGGCTGCTGCCCACCGTGATCGCCGGACGGCGGCGGGCCGGACTGGCGGCGCCCGCACGGGAGTTGGTGCCCGTCGGGACGGTGGGCCGGTCGCTGCACCTGGAGATCGAGGGCAGCGGGGGCGGCCACTGGTACATCCCGCTGGACTCACCCGGAGCGGTGGGCAGCGCGGAGGGGGAAGTGGCGCATGTGGCGGTGGAGGGGGTGGAGTTCTGCCGGCTGGCCTCCGGCCGGGTTGCGCCGGGGGATGCGGCTGCCGGTGGGCTCGGGGATCCCGAAGCCATTCGGGACGTGCTGTACGCGGCCGCCTCGCTGTCGCGGCTGTGAGGGCCGGGGGCTGTTGCCCCCGGACCCCCGGCTGCGGCCTCGTCGTGGCCGGGCGCGGTGACCGCCTAGGCGAACACGACCGTCCTGCGGCCGTTCAGCAGGACCCGGTGTTCGCTGTGCCACTTCACGGCCCGTGCCAGCGCCTGGCACTCCACGTCGCGGCCGATCGCGACCAGCTGGTCCGGGGTCACCTCGTGGCCCACCCGCTCGACCTCCTGCTCGATGATCGGGCCCTCGTCGAGGTCGGCCGTCACATAGTGCGCGGTCGCACCGATCAGCTTCACACCGCGCGCGTGCGCCTGGTGGTACGGGCGCGCGCCCTTGAAGCTCGGCAGGAAGGAGTGGTGGATGTTGATGATCCGGCCCGTGAGGACCTTGCAGAGGTCGTCGGAGAGGACCTGCATGTAGCGGGCCAGAACGACGAGCTCCACGTTCTCGGACTGGACGAGCTCCAGCAGCCGCGCCTCCGCCTCCGGCTTGTTCTCCTTCGTCACCGGGATGTGGTGGAAGGGGACGCCGTAGGAGCCGACGAGCTCCTCGAAGTCGGTGTGGTTGGAGACCACGGCGGCGATCTCGACCGGCAGCGCCCCGATCCGGCTGCGGAACAACAGGTCGTTCAGGCAGTGTCCGAACTTGGACACCATCAGCACGATGCGCATCTTCTCGTCGGCGCGGTGGATCTGCCAGTCCATGCGGAAGGAGTCCCCGACGGCGGCGAAGCTGGCCCGCAGCTTCTCCAGCGTCACGGTGGCCTCCGCGCTGAAGTGCACGCGCATGAAGAAGAGCCCGGTGTCGCGGTCTCCGAACTGCTGGCTGTCCTCGATGTTGCAGCCGGTCATGAACAGGTAGCTGGACACCGCGTGCACGATGCCCGGCTTGTCGGGACCGGAGAGGGTGAGGACGTACTGGCCGGACTGCTCGGGGGCCTTTTCGGCGACAGGGGGCTGCGAGGCGTTCATAGCCCAATAGCGTCGCACACCCGCGGCCCCTTCCGGACCCTCCGCTTCCTCAGGCGTGGGCGAGCAGCGCCTCCAGCACGCCCAGCGAGCGCGGCGGCGTGTCCGGGTCGTCCCCGTCGCTCACGGCCATCCGGACGTGTGCCTCGCGTGCCGCCCGGACCGCCTCGGGCCAGCCGTGGTGCTCGAGGTAGGCGGAGACCGGTGCGTCCGCCCCGACCTGGTGCATGATCCGCAGCACCCGCAGGACGGCGACGTCGACGAGCGCGGCCTCGCCCGAGTCGCGGAAGACCGTGCCGACGTATTTCTCCGCCGACCAGTTGTCCAGCCAGGTGTCCTCGACCAGGCGGTAGACGGCGTCGGTCACATCTCCGTAGCCCTCGCGCCCGGCGAGCCAGCACTCCTGCTGGAACCCCGTGTCCGAGAGCATGTGCAGCGCCGAGCGGACGTTCGCACGCCAGCGCCACCACGGCATGTCATTGAGCGGCATACCGTCCATGGTGGTCGAGCGGCGGCCGCGGCGGGAAGACTTCTCCGAACCTTGCACAGCAGTCGATCGTACGTTCCCACTCACAGCTGGGACCACTCGCGCTGCGTCAGCCCGTACTTCTTGGCGATCGGATTCCACAGGTCGGCCGCCTTCTTCTTCGCGGCGGTCGCGTCGCCGCTCGCCCGGTCGCCCGCCACGCTGTCGCCGGTCGGACGGGCGTGCCCCTTGTCGCAGCCGTGCTTGCCGCCGGCCTGGCCGGCCCACGCCGCGTAGTGGCTGTCCGCCGAGGCGGAGGACTGCCAGGCCTTGGTCAGCTGGGCGGCGAGATCGGCGTTGCCGGGGAGCTTGTCGATGGGCGTCTGCTGCAGCCGGCCCACCAGACCGTTGCGCTGGTCCGCGGCCGTGCGCAGGTCGGCACCCGACTTGTCGAGGTCCTTGCAGCTGCGGGTGGCGTCGACGGCCTTGATGACCGTGTCACGGCTGCCCGAGCTGTCCTTCAGCAGCGCGTCCAGCGCCTTGGCCTGTCCCTCGGCCGGGTCGGCCGGCTTGGGCGCCGGGGTCGTGGCGGCAGGGCTGTCGCTCGGCTCGGCGGAGGCGGACGGTGCGCCGGCAGCCGTGTTCTCGGAGGTCCGCTGGTCGCTGCCCTTGTCGTCCCCGCCGCCGCTGAGCAGCGCGCCGGCGCCGAGCCCGGCGACGGCGCAGCCGGCCACAACGGCCGTGACCAGAACGGCGGGTGACTTCTTCCGCCTGGCGGGCGGCGGGGCGGCGCCCCCGGGCGGCGGGGAGGGGGCGGTGCCGCCGGGCGGCGGGCCCATGGGCGACGGCTGTCTGCGCCGCGGGGCGGCCGGTGCGGCTGTCGGAACGGGCGGCAGCTGCTGCGTGGGCGCAGCCGCGCGGAAGAGGGTGTCGAACTCCGCGGGGGGCGTGCGGTCGCCGTGGGGCGCGGGCAGCGGGCCGGGGGCACCGGCCGGTCCGGCGACGGGCGGGAAGTACTGGGTGGCCGCCTCGGCGGCGCTCCCGACGGGAGGCAGGAACTGGGTGGCGGAGTCCGCGCCGGGCACGGGCGGCAGGTACTGCGTGGCCGCGCTCTCGTTCACCACGGGCGGCAGGTACTGCGTCGCCGAGCCCTCGTTGACGACGGGGGGCAGGTACTGCGTGGCGGGGTCCGCGTCGGCCACGGGCTGCACGTACTGCGTGGCGGCGCCTTCGTCGGCCACCGGCGGCAGGTACTGCGTCGCTGCCGATGCCGCCTCGGGAGCCGGCATCGGCCCGGGTATCGGTCCCGATCCCGGTATCGGTCCCGGCATCGGCGGAGGGCCGCCCGGCAGCGGTGGCAGGTACTGGGTGGCGGCGTCCGAGGCACCCGGAGGAACCTCCGGAGGCAACGGGGCACGCACCGCAGGGAACTGCGGCTCGTTTCCCTGTCCGTTCTGCGTCACCGGGGACTCCTCAGGCTGTACGGGGCGTGTGAACCGGCAGCTCACGCTACCGGGTGCGCTCCGCGCCGGGACAGTGAACCCCATGCGCTCCCGGACGCCGGGCGGGTCACGGCGCGGCCCGTCCGGCGTCCCGGATCTTCCTCCTCACGTCGTCCCTCGTGACGTCCCTTATGTCGCTCCCTGCGTCAGTCCGTCATGCCGCCTGCATCTCCAGTCGTGCCCCGAACTCCCGTACCACCGGCTCGTCCCGGTACGGCTCCAGCCGCTGCCGGAAGTCGTCCAGGTACTCGGCGCCCCGGTTCGACCGCAATGTGCCCAGCAGTTGGAGCGCCCGCGTCCCGGTGGCGCACGCCTCCTCCACCTCGCGCTGCTGCACGTGGGCCGTCGCCAGGACGAGCATGCCGATCGCCCGGCGCCGCACCCGGCCCTGCGGATGGTTGTTCAGCGCGTCCTCCGCATGCCGCCGGGCCGGCTCCGCCTGGCCCAGGTCCCGGTGGCAGTGCGCCAGCTCGTCCGAGAGATAGGCCCGGTCGAAGTGCCGGATCCAGGGCGGGTCGTCGCCCGAGTCCGCCGCGTTGTCGGCCTCTTCGAGTTTGGTCACCGCCTTGGCCGCGACCGTCTGGCAGGAGCGCGCATCCCCCAGGAGCGCGTGGCCGCGCGCCTCGGCCGCGTAGAACATCGCCTCCGCCCGCGGCGTGACCTGGCCCCGCGCTCCTTCCTGCGCGGCCTTCGCCAGTTGGGCGATCTCCCGCGGGTTGCCCAGCGAGGCGGCCAGATGACTCATGCTCGCCGCCAGCACGTACCCGCCGTAGCCCCGGTCGCCGGCCGCCTGGGCCAGCCGGAGGGCCTGGATGTAGTAGCGCTGGGCGAGACCGGGCTGCCCGGTGTCCACGGCCATGTAGCCCGCAAGTTCCGTCAGACGGGCAACTGCGGCGAACAACTCCCGCCCCACGGCCTCCCGGTAGGAACCGGCCAGCAGTCCGGAGACCACGCTGTTGAGGTAATGCACGACGACCGGGCGCACATGCCCGCTGCCGTACCTGTGGTCGAGTTCGACCAGTGCTTCGGTCGTGGCGCGCACGGCCTCCACGTCCGACACCCCGACCCGGGCACCCGCGCTCCGGGCGACTTGCGGATCGGCCGCCGTGATCAGCCAGTCGCGGCTGGGCTCGACGAGGGCCGACGACGCCACGGACGTCCCGCTCAGGAAGTCGCGCCGGCCGACGTCACTGCGCCAGAGCTCACAGACCTGTTCGATCGCACCCAACACCGTTGGGGAGAACTGGAGTCCGACACCGGAGGCGAGGTTCTTGCCGTTCGCCATGCCGATCTCGTCGATCGTGACCGTGCGGCCGAGCTTCCGCCCGAGCGCCTCGGCGATCACGGCCGGAGCGCGGCCGCGCGGCTGCTGACCGCGCAGCCACCGGGCGACGGAGGTCTTGTCGTACCTCAGATCGAGACCGTGCTCCGCGCCACACATGTTGACCCTGCGCGCCAACCCGGCGTTGGAGCAGCCGGCTTCCTGGATCAGCGCCTGCAGCCGTTCGTTCGGCTGCCGCGCCACAAGCGGCCTTGCCGCCATGCTGAACCCCCTGAGACTGCTATGCGTTCGCGATGTGGACCGCGAGAAGCGGAGTAGCTGAGACAGCTGTGAACGCCTTCCCCTGTGATCTTTGCCCCCCAAATATCCGGAGAATGCAGGAATTACGGGTATTGCCATCTATAGCCGTAATGACGAGGTCGGCGCCCGCCGCCCGAGTGGCTACCCCTTCGCGGCGGTGAAGCCGCATCTGCGCCCCCGTCCATGCCTCCGTGCGCCCCGCGTGCTGTTACGGATCAAGGGCTGCTGTCAACCTCGTCCGACACCCGATCCGCCACATCCCTCTGGGGCAGCCGTAACCCCTGGTGACAAGGGGAGTTGTGATGAACGTGGAAGAGACCATCGGAGCAGGAGCACCGCGCATCCCCCAACAACGCGGCGAGCACGGGCTCGAGGCCGCGGCACGGTACGCGGAAGAGCGGCACTGGGACGTATTCGCAGGCACCTGGCTGGAGGCCGTCGACGGCCGGGAGCGCTGCTCCTGCGGCGACGCCGACTGCCCGGCCCCGGGCGCCCATCCGGCCCGTCCCGACTGGGCCTCGCAGGCCACGGGCAGCGCCTCGACGGCACGCCGCATGTGGACGAAACAGCCCCGCGCCTCGATCCTCCTGCCGACCGGTCGCACCTTCGACGCGCTCGACGTCTCCGAGTCCGCCGGCTTCCTGGCGCTGGCGCGCATGGAGCGCATGGGCATCGAACTCGGCCCGATCACCTGCACGCCGTTCCGCCGGATGCTGTTCTTCGTGCTGCCGGGCGGGGCGTTGAAGGTGCCGGACGCGACGCGGAAGCTGGGCTGGTCGCCGGCCACGCTGGACCTGGTCGCCCGGGGCGAGGGCGACTACGTGGTCGCGCCGCCGACCCGGATCGGCAACCGGGGGCGGGTGCAGTGGGCGCGGCAGCCGACGGCAGCCAACCGGTGGCTGCCGGATGCGGAGGAATTGGTGAGCGCCCTGGCTTATGCGTGTGGCCGCGAGGCGGCCGATGCCAGGTGCCGCTGACGCGGCCACGACGCGCCTGCAGTTGACGTTCCCGGGGCTGCGCCCCGGGCCCCCGGGGTGGTGCGTCGACTGCGGGCCGGTGGGGGCTGATCGCGCAGTTCCCCGCGCCCCTTACGGGGCGCCCGGCTGCGGGGCGCAGGACCGGGGCGTCTCAACCGGCCTCGGCCACATACCCGTCCGGGCGGACGAGCAGCGTCGTGCGCCCCGCGTCGGCGCGCGTCACCGTGAGGACCCCGTCCTCCGGCCCGGGCTCGGCTCCCCGCGGCACCACCCTCACGTACGACCCCGCGCGCAGCGCCTCGTACAGTCGCGTCGGACCCTCCCCCGTCTCCGCCAGCGGGATGTCCGGGGCGCGGTGCCCGACCAGGCGGTGCGAGCCGCGCGGGGCCGGGTAGGCGATGCCGATGCCCGAGACGAACATCGCCGCCCGGTCGATGGCGAACGGCACCAGGAAACCTGCCGCGACCGCCGCGTTGCGTGCGCCCCGCTTGAGCCGGGTGTCGGCGAGCGCCGCACGGACCAGTGCGCCGCTCATGCGCAGGACGGCCGCCCCTACGGGATGCCGTTCGTCGTGGTAGGTGTCGAGGAGGGCGTCGTCCGCGCGGCCGGCGAGCACGGCCGCCAGTTTCCAGCCGAGGTTGGCCGCGTCCTGGAGACCGGCGTTCATGCCGAGGCCGCCCGCGGGCGAGTGCACGTGGGCCGCGTCGCCCGCCAGGAACACCCGGCCCTCGCGGTATCGCGGCACCTGGCGTTCGTCGCTGTGGAAGCGTGAGGTCCAGCGCGCGTCGCGGATGCCGAAGTCGGTGCCGAACGCGGCGCGTACGACGGCGCGCAGCCGGTCCATGTCGACGGGCGCGTCCACCGGCAGGTCGCTGCCGCGCTCCCATGCGATGACGCGGTACCAGCCGTCGCCGAAGGCCACGAGGAACGCGAACCCTTCGGCGACCCCGCGGAAGGCGGGCAGGGCCTCCGGCGGGGCGTCCAGGCGGACGTCCGCGAGCATGACCGAACGCAGGACGGACCGCCCGGGGAACGGCATGCCGAGCGCCTCCCGGACCGCACTGTGCACCCCGTCGGCACCGACCGCGTACTGCGCGCGGAGCGGGGCGCCGGCGCCCTCGACGTCCGCCTCGACGCCGTCCGTGTCCTGCCGCAGGCCGGTCAGCCGGACTCCGCGGCGGATGTCGGCGCCGAGCTTGCGGGCGCGCTCCTCCAGGACGCGCTCCGTCTCGTACTGCGGGGTCATCAGGACGCCCGCGAAGCGGGTGGGCAGCCGGGTCAGGTCGGCGCGGGTGGGGCCGAAGAAGCGGATGCCGGGGAGGAAGCTGCCGGTGGCGATCAGGCTTTCGGCGAGGCCGCGGGCGTCGAGCAGTTCGAGGGTGCGGGCGTGGACGGCGAAGGCCCGGGTCAGGTTGGACTCCTGCGCGCGCTTCTCCAGCACGACGACGCGGACGCCGGCGGCGGCGAGATCGCCGGCGAGCATCAGCCCGGTGGGACCGGATCCCACGACCAGGACATCTGCGGTGAGTTCGGGGCGAGAGGGCATGGCTGACTCCCGGGGACGGCCGCGGTGCGGCTGCGCGGGCACGGTGGTGTGCCTACTGCCAGTGGACACCCGGCGGCGAATTATGTCAACGGTCGTTGAATTAATGCGCCGCCCGTCCCCCTCCGCGCCCCCCTACGCCGGAACCGCCGCGTCCAGGAAGGGCTCCGCGACCCGCCGCCAGCTGTCCGGCCGCTCGTAGTGGACGAGGTGCCCCGCGTCGGGGATCTCCGCGTACTGCCCGCGCGGCAGGACGCGGACCATCTCCTGGGCCTCGGCGCGCCCGAGGGCGCCGTCCAGGCCGCGCACGACGAGCGTCGGGCACTCGACCATGGCCAGCTCCTCCCAGTGCGCGTCATGGGCGTAGGCCTCGCGCGCGGCGAGCATCTGACGACGGAAGAACAGCGGCCGCCAGCCGTCGGCCCGCTCGGCCATCACCTCGGCGTAGAAGTCGCCCCGGGCGGGAGCGGGCTTCTCCAGCGTGGGGTCCTCCTCGCCGAACCACTTGCGCACGTCCGCGAGCGTCGCGAAGGGGACCGGCCAGGAGCGGAACCACTCCGTCCACTGGCGCTGGGTGGCCGCGCCCAGGGCGGAGGCCCGCATGTCCAGGATGACCAGCGCCCGCACCAGCTCGGGGTGCCGGGCGGCCAGCTGCCAGGCCGTGAGGGCGCCCATGGCGTGACCGATGAGGGTCACGGGCGCCAGGCCGAGCTGCTCGATGGCGGCCACCGCATCGGCCACATAGGCCTCGCGGACATACGGGCCGCCGACCGGCTTGTCGCTGCGGCCGTGGCCCCGCTGGTCCAGCGCCACCGTGCGGTAGCGCGGGGAGAGCCAGCGGCCGGTCTCCGTCCAGTGCGCGGCGCGACCCAGCAGGCCGTGGAGCAGGAGCACTCCGCCGGGGCCCCGGCCGCCGAGGCCGGCAGCAGCCGGCGGGTCGGCGAACTCCCAGGCGGCAAGCCGCACTCCGCCGCTACCGCTCACCTCGATACGCCGCACCATGACTCCTGGCACCTCGCTTCTCCCCCGAGCAGATCCACCTGGACTGGCAGCCCGACTGGCAGCTTCACTTTATTGAACGTCTATTCGAATACACGGTTATGGCGCGCAACACCCCTCGTTCGAGTGACCGGGCGGCAGGATTGGCCGTCTGCACCACGGGGAGGAATCGACCTGGGCGCGGACCGCTCGGGGAAGAAGGTCCGCGCGGCGCACCCTGGGAGCTCGGGGCTCCGGGTCGCCACGGGGGATTACGGGGAGGCGGGGCCCCGGCAGCCCGACAGGGCGCCGGGGCCCTTCGTCGTGCAGGACAACGGCGGCATACGGAGCATCGGGACGCCCCAGCGGCCTCATCGGACCCAAGCCCCCTCCCCCGGTCGGCGGCGCGCGTGTGCATATGCCTCAGCGCCAGCCTGGCACGGCTCGGCCCCGGGCGCGCCGATTCCGCCGACTCCGGGCGGAAACAGGGGAGTTGATCGGAAGGGACGGCTCCTGCCGCCCCAGGCGTCACCGGCCTGCCGGGCGGAGGCAGGGCCCGGCAGGTCGCAGCGGGTGCCGCAGGGACTGCGGCGGGGGTCAGCGCTTGGCGACGAAGACGTGCGAGGCGATGTCCGGCTCGAGCTCGGCGGCCTCGCCGCTGCTGCCCACCATCACCCCACCGGGGGACTCCGTCACACTGACGACCGCACCCGGCTGCACCCCTGCGCGGCGCAGCGTGTACATCAGCTGGGCGTCCGTCTGGATCGGCTCGCCGATGCGGCGGACGACCACGGTCTTGCCCTCGCTGCCGGGCTCCAGCTCCATCAGGCTGACCATGCCGGCGTTGAGGAACGGATCGGCCTCGGCCTTCTCGCCCAGCTCCTCCAGGCCCGGGATCGGGTTGCCGTAGGGCGACTCCGTGGGGTGCCGCAGGAGCTCCAGCACACGGCGCTCCACGGCCTCGCTCATCACATGCTCCCAGCGGCAGGCCTCGGCGTGCACCTGCTCCCACTCCAGGCCGATCACGTCGACGAGCAGGCACTCGGCGAGCCGGTGCTTGCGCATCACGCGCGTGGCCAGGCGGCGGCCCTCCTCGGTGAGCTCCAGGTGACGGTCACCGGCGACCGTCACCAGTCCGTCGCGCTCCATGCGGGCCACGGTCTGGCTCACCGTCGGGCCGCTCTGGTCGAGCCGCTCGGCGATGCGGGCGCGCATGGGGACCACACCTTCCTCTTCCAGCTCAAGGATGGTGCGGAGATACATCTCCGTGGTGTCGATCAGTCCGGACATGCGTGCCCCTCGATACGTAGTGCGCTGGCCTGGCCCTGGACTCAATTCTGACGCATACCACCGACAACGGTGCCGCGTACGGCCCCGCCGGGGCCCGCCCGTATTGACAGGGCGCTGGTCCAGACCGCAACGTGATCCGCGCGCCCCCGACGCACAAGGAGTCCCTGAGCGATGAGCGAGCACCAGTTGGCCGGGCAGTTCCTCGACGCAGCGATCGGACTGCTCCAGCGGGTGCGCGACGAGGAGGCCGGGGCGATCGCCGCGGCCGGTTCCCTGATCGCCGACACGGTCGAGGCGGGCGGGCGGCTGTTCGTCTTCGGCGCCGGCCACTCCTCGCTGCCCGCACAGGACGTGGTCTACCGGGCGGGCGGCCTCGCCCTGATGAACCTTCTGTCCGTACCGGGGGCCGTCGGCGTGGACGTGATGCCGGCGACGCTCGGCAGCGCGCTCGAACGGGTCGGCGGACTCGCCGGTGCCGTCCTCGACACGAGCCCGGCGCAGCCGGGCGACCTGCTGATCGTCATCTCGCTGTCCGGGCGGAACTCGCTGCCGGTGGAGATGGCCATGAACGCGCGGGCGCTCGGACTGACGGTCGTCGGTCTGACGTCACTGGCGTACGCGGAGGAGACGAAGTCCCGGCACGTGTCCGGGACGTTCCTCAAGGACCACTGCGACGTCGTCATCGACAGCAAGGTGGCGCCGGGCGATGCGGAGCTCTCTGCCGAGGGCCTGGAGGGGCGGTTCGGGCCTGCGTCCACCGTGGTCGCCAGCGCGGCTTTGCAGGCCATCGTGGCGTCCGCCACCGGAGAGCTTGCCGCGCGGGGTGTCAACCCGCCGGTGCTTCGCTCCGGCAACGTCGACGGGGGGCATGAGTGGAACGGGCAGGTGCTGGCCGAGTATCGAGACCGGATCTTCTTTCGGTACTGAGTCGGCTGCGGGTCGGCTGTGGCCGGTCGCGCAGTTCCCCGCGCCCCTGACGGGGCGCGGCCCCCTACGGCCCCAACTCCCCCGCCAAATCCACTGACGCCGCCACCCTTGACGCGATGTCCTCCGCGTACATCGCGTCCGCCCTGTCGAACGCCCTGCGGGACGCCCCGCGCAGGAACGTCACCACCCCCACCGTCCTGCCCCGGCTTCGCAGTGCCGTCGACAGGGCGTGGCGCGTGCCGTCCGGCCACTTGCGGGCCGCCGCCCAGTCCTCCGTGCGGTCCGAGGCCGCGCGGACGGAGCCGCAGCGTTCGACGGCCTGGAGGGCGGGGTGGCCGTCCATGTACGGGACCGGCAGGCCGCCGCCCGGCAGGGGCGTCTGTCCGGGGGCGCCGGCCGGTGTGGCCGCGGCGCGGACCAGGCGGATCGGGCCGTCCGGTGCCGTCTCGGCGGCCGGCAGCAGGTCGATCAGCGCGTGGTCCGCGAAGCCGGCCAGCGCGAAGTCCATGTAGAGCGCCGCCGCTTCCATCGGGTCCTCGCACTCCGCCACCGCGCGCCCCGCGCGGTGCAGCTGGCTGCCGCGGAACCGCAGTCTGGCGCTCTCCTGTTCGGCGAGCCGCGTCTTGGTGACGTCCAGGAAGAGCCAGGCCACTCCGAGCGGCACCGGTTCCTCGGCCAGCGGGGTGGCCAGGCGCAGGAACCCCGAGCGCCAGCAGCGCCGTTCCGGCACCGGGGCTCCGCGATCGCCCCGCAGCGTGACCCACAGGTCCGTCGGTGCGGGCGGCGCGCCGGCGGCGAGGACGTGCTGGAGGGCGCCCTCCAGGTCCTCCACGCCCTGTTCGAGGAGCTCCCCGAGCGGCCGGCCCAGCAGGGCCGTGCGGCTCGTCCGCAGCGCCCGCGCGGCGTGCGCGTTGGCCAGCGCGGGCCGCAGGTCCGCGTCGACCAGCACCACGCCCCAGGACGCCTCGCCGAACAGCGCCTCGCTGAGGGCGACCGAGCGCTCCAGGTCGATCTGGGTGTGCACTTCGCTGAACGCGCAGTACACGCCTGCCGCTCCGCCGTCCGCGCCGTGCACCACGGAGGACTGCACCCGGACGAGGATCCGGCCGCCCTCTTTTGTCAGCAGGGCGAACTCGTCCACCTGCCGGCCGTGCGCCTTCATCGCACCGAGCAGCCGGGCGGTCACTTCTTCCGCGTCCGCGTCGCGCACCGCCCAGCCCGCCAGCCCGCACCGCCCGACGGCTTCTTCGGCGGTCCAGCCGAGTATCCGCTCGGCCTCGCGGTTCCAGTGCGTCACCGTGCCGTTCGCGTCGATGGCGAACAGCGCGGCGTCCATGCCGTCGAGGAGCGCGACGAGAAGGTCGTGGTCGTCGCTGTCCGAGGCGGCTGCGGCAGGGCCTGAGGAATGTGGAACGGTCACGGGGTACCCCCTGCTGGACGCGTCTGCATGTCCTGCACGACGGGTCATTCAACTCGACCGTGACGGGCACCGCGCCGTCTTCCGTGAAATCCGTTCACGGGAAAAACCGGTTGTGACCCCGCCGGGGCCTTCCTAGGCTGTGGGGCACACGAGAAGGGAGGTGGTTCGGGACATGGTTTACATCCGGACGCGTGAGGTGACTGCGGGCTAGCGCCCGTCGTCGCGTACTACGCAGCGCCGGCGTCGCCGGCCAATCCCAGGCAGTCACCCGATCCGTGGGCCGCCGAGTCGTCCGCTCGGCACCGCCGCGCCGCAAGGCGCGGCGGTAACCGGCCCGCGGATCGTCTGCGTTTCCGAGGCGCGCTACGGGCAGAGCCGCTCGACGCGCCAGCCGCCGTCCTCCGTGCGCACGTACCGCAGCCGGTCGTGCAGCCGGTGTTCGCGCCCCTGCCAGAACTCCACGGTCTCCGCGCTCACCCGGAAGCCGCCCCACTGCGGCGGCACCGGCACCGGCTCGCCCTCGGGGAAACGGGCGGCGGTGCGTTCGTAGGCCTCGTCGATCTCGGCGCGCGAGGCGGCCACCGTCGACTGGGCGCTGGCCCAGGCCCCGATCTGCGAACCGTGCGGCCGGGAGCGGAAGTAGGCGGCCGTCTCCTCCGGCGCCACCCGGGCGGCCGTACCGGTGACGATGACCTGGCGGGCCATCGGGTGCCAGGGGAAGAGCAGGGAGACGTGGGCGTTCTCCGCGATCTCCCGGGCCTTGCGGGAGCCGTAGTTGGTGTAGAAGACGAAGCCGCTGTCGTCGTAGGCCTTGAGCAGGACCGTCCGGGAGCTGGGCCGTCCGGCCGCGTCCGCCGTGGAGACGATCATGGCGTTGGGCTCGTGCAGCCCGTTCGCGGCGGTCTGCGCGAACCAGCGGCCGAACTGCTCGTACGGACCGGCGGCCAGGTCCTCCTCCGCGAGGCCGGTGGACTGGTACTGCGCGCGCATGGCGGCGGGATCGAGATCATCGGCGTGGGACACGGGCTCATCCTGCCGGACGGGCGGAGGCCGGGAAAGGCCGAGGGGGCCCGCGCGGCCGTCGAGCCTGCCCCGTGCCGCCCGTTCCAAACCTCCGGGCCGGGGAAAGGGGCGTGTGCCGGACATCACCTTCCCCCGCGCCCGGCGAACCCCCAGAATCACGCAGTGGACAGCTGTGCCACATCCGCCCCACCGGCTGTCGATTCCGGCCCGGAGCGGAGCAGGCCTTCTGCGGAGGCCGGGTGAAGAACCGGGTGAAGTACAGCCGCACGGGGCATGACCGGGTTGACCGAAACGGACCGCGAGCCGCGCCACGCAGCCGCGTATCCCGCTCGGCGCCGCCAGAAGCAGACCGCAGCAGACATTCTTTGACCATCGGCCGGAGATCCCGCCGGACGGTCAGCAGTCGCTTGTCGAACACATCATGAGGAGCCGCCTGATGTCCGACTTCGTACCCGGACTCGAGGGAGTCGTCGCGTTCGAAACGGAGATCGCCGAACCCGACAAGGAAGGCGGCTCGCTCCGCTACCGAGGCGTCGACATCGAGGACCTGGTCGGCCACGTGTCCTTCGGGAACGTGTGGGGCCTGCTCGTCGACGGATCGTTCAACCCGGGACTGCCGCCGGCCGAGCCCTTCCCCATCCCGGTCCACTCGGGCGACATCCGCGTCGACGTGCAGTCGGCCCTCGCGATGCTCGCGCCCGTGTGGGGCCTCAAACCACTGCTGGACATCGACGAGGCCACCGCCCGCGACAACCTCGCCCGGGCGGCCGTCATGGCCCTGTCGTACGTCGCCCAGTCGGCCCGCGGCCAGGGACTGCCGATGGTGCCGCAGCGCGAGATCGACAAGGCGGACACCGTGGTCGAGCGCTTCATGAAGCGCTGGCGCGGCGAGCCCGACCCGCGGCACGTCAAGGCCGTCGACGCGTACTGGACCTCGGCAGCCGAGCACGGCATGAACGCCTCCACCTTCACCGCCCGCGTCATCGCCTCCACCGGCGCGGACGTGGCGGCCGCCCTGTCCGGCGCGGTCGGCGCCATGTCCGGCCCGCTGCACGGCGGGGCGCCCTCCCGTGTCCTCGGCATGATCGAGGAGATCGAGCGCACGGGCGACGCGGAGGCCTACGTCAAGGCCGCCCTGGACAAGGGCGAGCGCCTCATGGGCTTCGGGCACCGCGTCTACCGCGCCGAGGACCCCCGCGCGCGCGTCCTGCGCCGCACGGCCAAGGAGCTGGCAGCCCCGCGGTACGAGGTCGCCGAGGCGCTGGAGAAGGCGGCGCTGGAGGAGCTGCACAACCGCCGCCCGGACCGGGTCCTGGCCACCAACGTGGAGTTCTGGGCGGCCATCGTCCTGGACTTCGCGGAGGTCCCGGCGCACATGTTCACCTCGATGTTCACCTGCGCCCGCACGGCGGGCTGGAGCGCGCACATCCTGGAGCAGAAGCGCACGGGCCGCCTCGTGCGCCCCACGGCACGCTACGTGGGCCCGGGGCCGCGCGACCCGCGCGAGATCGAGGGCTACGCCGACATCACGGACTGAGCAGGCTGAGCGGACTGAGCAGGCTGAACAGGCGGTGCGGGGCGCGATGCTGTCGCGCCCCGCACACAGCCGCTGCGCTCAGCGGTGTCCGTAGTACGTGCCCGCCAGCCGGCGCAGGAAGCCGTCCGGGCCGCTGACGGTCACGTCGTAACGGCCGGAGGTCACCGGCCAGTTCACCGGTTGCGAGCCCTGCACCGTCACCGTCCGGCGTGTGCCGCCGGAGCCGTTCGGTGTGAACGTGAAGTCGGCCGATTCGGCATGCGTGACCTGGAGGGCGAGGCCGGAGCGGCCCGGCGTGCCGGTCACCTCGGTGGTGTGCGCGGCCGCCGTGCCCTTGAAGCGGCGGACGAAGCCGTCGGCGCCGTAGACCGTGAAGTCGTACGCACCGCCGGTCGCTGCCGTGTCCCAGACGTATTCCGCGCTGCCGCCCGCATCGACCGTGAACGGCGTTCCGGCGAAGGGCAGATGAGCGTTCGGGAAGACGGTGAAGTGGAAGGCCGCACTGCCGGTGTTGCGCAGGGTGCACACCGCCTTGCCGCTCTGCGCGTCCACGCTCACCGTCGCGTCCGGCGCGTACGGCAGCGGACGGAACGGCCGGGTGCCCGGCTCCTGGACCGGGCTCGTCTGCTGCCCGCGGGCCGGCAGCTTCACCGGCGGCAGCTTGGCGCTCTGATCGGCCTTGCGGACGAGTGCCTTGGTGTCGGGCAGGGACGGAACGGAGTAGTCCGGCCGGGAGAAGTCGAAGCAGCTCGTCAGATCGCCGCACACCGCGCGCCGCCAGGCGCTGATGTTGGGCTCCTGCACGCCCGTCACATGCTCCAGGAAACGCAGCACGGAAGTGTGGTCGAAGACCTGCGAGTTGGTCCAGCCACCGCGCGACCAGGGCGAGATCACCCACAGGGGGACGCGGTTGCCCAGACCGATCGGCTGGCCGTTCACGAACTCGTCCGGCGTGCCGGCGGGCGGGAAGGGCGGCACGACGTGGTCGAAGTAGCCGTCGTTCTCGTCGTACATGACCAGGAAGACGGTGTGCTTCCAGACCTCGGGGTTCGAGAAGAGCGACTGGAGAGCCGTGTTGACGTAGTCGGCACCGTAGTCCGGGCTGGCGGAGGGGTGTTCGGAGAAGAGGTACGGGGCGACCAGCCAGGAGACGGTGGGCAGTGTGCCGTCCTTGCAGTGCTGGTCGAAGGCGGTCAGGTCGAACTTCGTCATCGCGTTGACGTAGCGCGGGTCGTCCTGCGCGAAGTCGTGGAACTGCCGGAAGTAGGACAGGGCGTTGTCGTCGTAGTCGCCGTAGCGGTCGTCCTTGCCGGGGTTGTGGTAGACGCGCCAGCTGATGCCGGCCTGCTGGAGCCGCTCGGCGTAGGTGGTCCAGTCGGCGACGGGGTTGTCGGTGACGACGCTGTTGTCGGTGAACGGACCGGTCGTGCCGTCCGTGCCGGGGCCGGACGTGCCCGTCCACAGATAGAGGCGGTTGGGGTCGGTGGGGCCGGCCACGGAGCAGAAGTAGTGGTCGGCGACGGTGAACGCGTCGGCGAGGGCGTACTGGTACGGGATGTCCTCCCGCGTGAAGTAGCCCATGCAGCGCTCGCCCTTGGCGGAGACCCACTTGTTCATCGCACCGTGGTTGATGGCGGTGTGACCGGTCGACCAGTCGTGCGGCAGCCCGTCGGCGTTCTGCGCGTTGAAGCGGGTGGTGTCCATGCGGTACGGGAGGAGGTAGCCGCCGTCCTTGCGGGCGGGGTCGGGCTGGCGCAGCACGCTGCTGCCGTCGGGGAGGACGAGGCCCTGGCGGTCGTCGAAGCCGCGGACGCCGGGGAGGGTGCCGAGGTAGTGGTCGAAGCTGCGGTTCTCCTGCATGAGGATGACGACGTGTCTGACGTCTCCGGCGGCGGCCGCTGCCGCGGGGGCAGCAGTGCCGGTGCCTATCGCTGCCGCGGCTGCGGCTGCGGCTGCCGCCGAGGTGCCTATGAACGTGCGGCGCGTGATGGGGGACATGCGGCGGCTCCTCCTCGGATCGGTGTTCGAACCGGGCCGCACCGTAGCCGGGGTGCGCGTGCAGCGGAACCGACGGGGGGTGACCGTGAGACGTCCGTCAGGCGAAGCGCCCCGTAAGGGGCGCGGGGAACTGCGCGAGCAGCCACGACGTTCCCGCAGTCGAGGCTCCCGGGGCTTCGCCCCGGCCCCCAGGGGTGGTGCGTCGGCTGCGGGCCGGTGGGGGCTGATCGCGCAGTTCCCCGCGCCCCTTACGGGGCGTCCCCCAGCACCCCGTCCAATATCCGTACCCACTGCGCCACCACCCGTTCCCGGCGTGCCGCGTCATCGGTCAGCAAGGTTGCCAGGCCCAGCCCCCGGGCCATGTCCAGCAGGCCCTGTACCGTTTCCCGCACCCCCGGTACCGACTCGTCCGCGCCCAGCAGTTCCACCGCCATGTGGTGGACCTCGCGGCCCACCCGGGCCTCCAACGCCGTCACGCGCGGGCGCAGTTGTTCCTCGTACGACGCCGCCACCCACAGCTGCAGCGCGGCGCGGAACAGCGGGCCCGTGTAGAGGGCGACCAGCTCGGAGACCACCGCCGCCCGGCAGGCGGGGCCCCGTAGCGCGCGCAAAGCCGCCGAGCGCTCCTCGGCCACGTATTCCACCGCCGCCGTGAACAGGTCCTCGCGCGTGCGGAAATGGTGCTGCGCCGCACCCCGCGACACTCCCGCCCGTTCCGCGACGACCGCCACCGTCGAGCCCGCCCAGCCGTGTTCGGCCAGGCAGGCGATCGCGGCCTGGAGGAGGCGCTGCCGGGTGAGGCGGCTGCGGTCCTGTTTGGGTGCGGTCACCGCGGCCATGCGGGGTCCCGCCGTTCCAGGAAGGCGGTCATGCCCTCGCGGGCCTCGGCCGAGGCGAACAGGCGTACCGACAGGGCGACAAGGGCCGCCTCGTCCCGGTCGAAGGCACGCCGTACGTCCGCCGTCGCCAGTCTCTTGGACTCGGCCAGGCCCTGCGGGGAGCCGCGGCGCAGGCCGTCGAGGACGGGGGCGAGGGCCTCGTCCACGTCGTCCGCGGCCACGCTCACGAGGCCGATGCGGGCCGCCTCCGCCGCGCCGAACCGTTCGCCGGTGAGGTAGTAGCGGGACACGGCCCGCGGTGCGAGGCGGGGCAGCAGCGGCAGGGAGATCACGGCGGGGGCCAGGCCCAGCCGGGCCTCGGTGAAGGCGAAGGACGTGTCCGTCCGGGCCACGGCGATGTCGCAGGCGCCCAGCAGCCCGATCCCTCCGCCCCGTACGTGCCCGGTGACGCGGGCGACGACGGGCTTGGGCAGTTCCACGATGCTGCGCAGCAGCCGGGCCATCCCGTCGGGTCCCGTGGGCACCCGGTCGCGCAGGTCCGCCCCGGCGCAGAACGTGGTGCCGGTGTGGGTGAGGACGACGGCGCGGGTGCCGGGGTGCTCCGCCGCCCGGGACAGTTCCTCGTGCAGTTCCGCCACCAGGCGGGCGGAGAGGGCGTTGCGGTTGTGCGGCGAGTCGAGCGTGAGCGTGGTGACACCCTGGTCGTGCGTACGGCGGACCACCGGCATGGGCGAATCTCCCTTCTCTCAGTAGGACTTGGGGAGGCCCAGCGTCCGGTGCGAGACGTAGTTGAGGATCATCTCGCGGCTGACCGGGGCGACCCGCGCCACCCGCGCTGCCGTGATCAGCGCCGCGAGGCCGAACTCCTTGGTGAGGCCGTTGCCGCCGAGGGTGTGCACGGCCTGGTCGACGGTGCGGACGGCCGCCTCCGCGGCGGCGTACTTGGCCATGTTGGCGGCCTCGCCCGCGGCCGCGTCGTCCCCCGTGTCGTAGAGGTACGCGGCCTTGTACATCATCAGCCGCGCCAGTTCGGTCTCGATGTGCGCCCGGGCGAGCGGGTGGGCGACGGCCTGGTGGGCGCCGATCGGTTCGTCCCACACCTGCCGGACCTTCGCGTAGTCGACGGCCCGTGCGAGCGCGTACCGGGCCATGCCGATCGCGAACGCCGCGGTCATGATGCGTTCGGGGTTGAGGCCGGCGAAGAGCTGCTGCAGCCCGGCGTCCTCGTCGCCGACGAGGGCGGAGGCGGGCAGCCGGACGTCGTCCAGGACGAGTTCGAACTGCTTCTCCGGCGCGGCCAGTTCCATGGGGATCGGGCGGCGGACGAAACCCGGGGTGTCGCGTTCGACGATGAAGAGGCAGGGCTTGAGCCGGCCCGTCCGGGCGTCCTCGGTGCGTCCGACGACGAGGGTCGCGTCGGCGATGTCCACGCCGGAGATGAAGACCTTGCGTCCTGTGAGGATCCAGTCGTCGCCGTCGCGGCGGGCGGTGGTGGTGAGCCGGTGGGAGTTCGACCCGGCGTCCGGCTCGGTGATCCCGAAGGCCATGCGGAGGGTGCCCGCGGCCAGGCCGGGCAGCCAGCGGCGCTTCTGCCCGTCGGTGCCGAAGCGGGCGATCACGGTGCCGCAGATGGCGGGCGAGACGACGAGCAGGAGCAGCGGGCAGCCGGCGGCGCCGAGTTCCTCCAGCACGATCGCCAGCTCGGTGATGCCGCCGCCTCCGCCGCCGTACTCCTCGGGGAGATTGACGCCGAGATAGCCCAACTTGCCTGCCTCAGACCATAGTTCGTCCGTGGTGCGGCCGTCGCGCGCGGCGGCGGCGAAATAGGCGTGGCCGTAGCGGGCTGCGAGGGCGGCGACGGCGGTGCGCAGGGAGCGTTGTTCGTCGGTCTCGACGAGGGTCATCGGACCTCCTTCTCCGTCTTCTCCGTGACGACTGCGAGGACCTCCCCGACCTCGACCTGCCGGCCGGGGATCGCGTGCAGGGCGGTGAGCGTGCCGGAGGCCGGTGCGGTGATGCGGTGCTCCATCTTCATGGCCTCCAGCCAGAGCAGGGTCCGGCCGGCTTCCACGGCGCCGCCCACGGCGAGGCCCTCGGCCACCCGGACGACCGTGCCGGGCATGGGGGCGAGCAGCGAACCGGACTCCCGCGGGGCGACGGGTTCGGGGAAGCGGGGCAGGGCGGTGAGGGTGTGCCCGCCGACGTGTACGAGGGTTCCGTTCGCGTAGGCGGCAACCGCGAACCGCCGTCGCACGCCGTCGACTTCGAGGACGATGCCGCCGGGCTCGGCGTGGAGGAGGCGTACGCCGTCGAAGCCCTCGGCGGTGAGTCCGCCGTCGCGGGTGAGGCGGTAGCGGATCTCGTGTTCCGTGCCGTCCGGCTCGGACCGGTAGCGCTTGACCTGTGGCTGGGAGGGCAGGTTGCGCCAGGCGCCGAAGCGGTGGCGGCCCTGCGCGTCGGCGAGGGCGGCGGCCAGGGCGGCGAGCCGGGCCCCCTCGCGCGGAGCCGTCAGGCCGGGCAGGTGCCGGTCGTAGAAGCCGGTGTCCATGCGGGCGGCCGCGAACTCGGCGTGCCGGAGGGAGCGTACGAGGAGGTCGCGGTTGGTGACCGGGCCGTGGATCTCGGCGCGTTCCAGCGCGGCCGCCAGCAGCCGGACGGCCTCCGGGCGGGTGGGGGCCCAGGCGATCACTTTGGCCAGCAGCGGGTCGTAGTGGGGCGTGACCGTGCCGCCGCCGGTGATCCCCGCGTCGGTGCGCACCGCGCCGTCGGCAAGGATGCGGAGCCGGTGGACCGTCCCCGTCCGCGGCTGCCACCCGCGCGCCGGGTCCTCCGCGTACAGCCGGGCCTCGACCGCGTGCCCGCGGGGCTCGGGCGGCCCCTCCGGGTCCAGCCGGCCGCCCTCCGCCACACGGATCTGCAGGGCCACCAGGTCGACCCCGTACACGCGTTCCGTGACCGGATGCTCCACCTGGAGCCGGGTGTTCATCTCCAGGAAGTACGGGCGGCCGTCCCGCCCCACCAGGAACTCGACCGTCCCCGCGCTCACATACCCCACCGCCCGTGCCGCGGCCTCCGCCGCCGCCGCGAGCTCCGCGCGCAGGGCGTCCGGCAGGGCGGGGGCGGGAGCCTCCTCGATCACCTTCTGGTGGCGGCGCTGCAGCGAGCAGTCCCGCGTCCCCAGGGTCCACACCGTGCCGTGGGCGTCCGCGAGTACCTGCACCTCCACGTGCCGCCCGCCCTCGACGTACGGCTCCGCGAACACCTCGCCGTCCCCGAAGGCGGCCGCCGCCTCCGCACGCGCCGAGGCCAACTCGGCCTGCAGGGCGGCGAGGTCGCGTACCACCCGCATCCCGCGCCCGCCGCCCCCGGCCGCCGCCTTGAGCAGCAGCGGCATGTCGGCGGCGGTGGCCCGTTCCGGGTCGACCGGCGACAGGAGCGGCACCCCGGCCTCCGCCATGATCCGTTTGGCGTGCGTCTTGGAGGCCATGGCGGCCATGGCCTCCGGCGGCGGGCCGATCCACAGCAGCCCCGCGTCCGTCACGGCGTGCGCGAACTCCGCGCTCTCGGAGAGGAATCCGTATCCCGGGTGCACGGCATCCGCACCCGCGGCGAGGGCGGCGCGGACGATCAGGTCGCCCCGCAGGTACGTGTCCGCGGGCGCCGCTCCCGGGAGCCGTACCGCCGCATCGGCCTCCCGGACGTGCAGGGCCTCCGCGTCCGGGTCCGCGTGGACGGCCACCGTGCCGATGCCCAGCTCCCGGCATGTGCGGAAGATGCGGCAGGCGATCTCGCCGCGGTTGGCGACGAGCACTGAAACGATCGCTCTATTCATTCCACCTCACATCCGGAAGACACCGAAACCGCCCCGTGTCCCCTCGACCGGTGCCGTGTGGATCGCGGACAGGCAGATGCCCAGCACGGTTCGCGTGTCGCGCGGATCGATCACCCCGTCGTCGTAGAGCCGCCCGGACAGGAACGCGGGCAGCGACTCCGACTCGATCTGCTGCTCCACCACGGCCCGCAGCCCCGCGTCGGCCTCCTCGTCGTACGGCTGCCCCTTCGCCGCCGCCGACGCCCGGGCCACGATCGACAGCACCCCGGCGAGCTGCTGCGGCCCCATCACGGCCGACTTGGCGCTCGGCCAGGAGAACAGGAACCGGGGGTCGTAGGCGCGGCCGCACATCCCGTAGTGCCCGGCCCCGTACGAGGCGCCCATCAGCACGGACAGGTGCGGTACCCGGGAGTTCGCCACCGCGTTGATCATCATGGCGCCGTGTTTGACGATGCCGCCCTGCTCGTAGGCGCGGCCCACCATGTAGCCGGTGGTGTTGTGCAGGAACAGCAGCGGAATGTCGCGCTGATTGGCCAACTGGATGAACTGCGCGGCCTTCTGCGACTCCTCGCTGAAGAGCACGCCCTGCGCGTTGGCCAGAATGCCGACGGGATATCCGTGGAGCTCCGCCCAGCCGGTCGTCAGGCTCGTGCCGTAGAGCGGCTTGAACTCGTCGAAATCCGAGCCGTCGACGATACGGGCGACGACCTCGCGGGGGTCGAACGGGATTTTGACGTCGCCGGGGACGATGCCCAGCAGTTCGTCCTCGTCGTACAGCGGAGGCGCGGCGGGCGGCGGATCGGGGTGTGCCTTGCGCCAATTGAGCCGGGCGACGATGCGGCGGGCCTGCCGCAGCGCGTCGGTCTCGTCGACGGCGAAATGGTCGGCGAGGCCGGAGGTTCTCGCGTGCATGGCGGCGCCGCCGAGCGACTCGTCGTCGCTCTCCTCGCCCGTGGCCATCTTCACCAGGGGCGGTCCGCCGAGGAAGACCTTGGCCCGGTCCTTCACCATGACGACGTGGTCGGACATTCCGGGGACGTACGCACCGCCCGCCGTCGAATTGCCGAACACCACGGCCACCGTGGGGATTCCGGCCGCGGAGAGCCGGGTGAGATCCTTGAAGAGGGCCCCGCCGGGGATGAAGATCTCCTTCTGGGACGGCAGATCGGCGCCGCCGGATTCGACGAGCCCGATGAGCGGCAGCCGGTTGGCGTGCGCGACCTCGTGGGCCCGCAGGGCCTTCTTCAACGTCCAGGGATTGCTCGCCCCGCCGCGCACGGTCGGGTCGTTGGCGGTGATGACGCATTCGACGCCCTCGACGACGCCGATGCCGGTGACCAGCGAGGCGCCGACGGTGTGGTCGCTGCCCCAGGCGGCGAGCGGGGAGAGTTCGAGGAACGGCGTGTCCGGGTCGACGAGCAGTTCGATCCGCTCCCGGGCGAGCAGTTTGCCGCGGGCCCGGTGGCGGGCGATGTATTTCCCGCCGCCTCCGGCGAGGGCCTTTGCGTGCTCGGCGTCGAGAGCGGCGAGTTTCTCCAGCATGGCGGCGCGGTTGGCGGCGAATTCGGGCGCGCCGGTGTCGAGGGCCGAGTTCAGGACCGTCACGGGAGCACCTCCTCCGGTATGTCCAGATGGCGGGCGCGCAGCCACTCCCCCACGGCCTTGGCCTGCGGGTCGAAGCGGGCCTGCGCGGCGACGCCCTCGCCGAGCAGGCCGTCGACGACGAAGTTGAGGGACCGGAGGTTGGGCAGGACGTGCCGCTCGACCGGCAACGCGGCGGTTTCGGGGAGGAGTTGCCGGAACCGTTCGACGGTGAGTTCGTGGGCGAGCCAGCGCCAGGCGGTCTCGTCCCGGGCCCAGACGCCCACGTTGGCGCTGCCGCCCTTGTCGCCGCTGCGCGCCCCGGCGACGAGACCGAGCGGCGCCCGGCGGGTGGGCCCCGGGGGCAGCGGCTCGGGTAACGCGTCCTGCACGGGCAGCGCGCGGAACTCCCGTACGGGCGGCGGAAGCACCGGCACCCGGGCGCCGTCCGGCAGCACGGCGACGTGCCGCACGCTCTCCGCATCGGTGTACGCCGCCTCGAACACCCCGTACACCGCGCCCTTCCCGGGCGGGGCCGTGAGGTGGAACCCGGGGTACGAGGCCAGGGCCGGCTCGACGGCCGCGGCACCGACCGCCCGGCCGACGGCGTCCGGGTCGCGGTCGCGCACGACGAGCCGCAGCAGCGCGCTCGCCTCCTCCTGGACGGGCGCGTCGGGGTGATCGGTACGGGCCAGGGTCCAGCGCACCTCGGCCGGCCGCCGGTCGCCGAAGGCCTCCTCCACCTGCTCCTGCACCAGTTGTGCCTTGGCCTCGATGTCGAGTCCGGTCAGCACGAAGACGACTTCGTTGCGCCAGCCGCCGGCCCGGGTCAGCCCGACCTTGAGCGTGGGCGGCGGCGGTTCGCCGCGCACTCCGCTGACGCGCACACGGTCCGGTCCGGCCTGCGCGAGCCTGACGGTGTCCAGCCGGGCGGTCACATCGGGCCCCGGGTAGCACGCCCCGGCCGTCTCGTAGAGCAGCTGCGCGGTGACCGTGCCGACCGTGACCGCACCGCCGGTGCCGGGGTGTTTGGTGATGACGGCCGAGCCGTCGGCATGGATCTCGGCGAGGGGGAAGCCGGGGCGGCGGACGTCGTGTTCGCGGAAGAAGGCGTAGTTGCCGCCGGTCGCCTGGGCCCCGCATTCGAGAATGTGCCCCGCGACGACGGCACCGGCGAGCGGGTCCAGGTCCTCGGCGCACCACCCGAAGTGCGCGGCGGCGGGCCCGCTGACGAGGGCCGCGTCGGTCACCCGTCCGGTGACGACGACGTCGGCCCCGGCCCGCAGGCACTCGGCGATCCCGGCGCCGCCGAGGTAGGCGTTGGCGGTGATGACCCCCTTGCCCCAGCGCTCGCGCTCGGCGCTCAGGTCGTCGCCGGTCACGTGCGCGACGCGCACGGGCACCCCGAGCCGCTCGGCGAGATCGCCGATCCGCTCGGCGAGCCCGGCGGGGTTGAGCCCGCCGGCGTTCGTCACGACCTTGACGCCCCGCTCGACGGCGAGCCCGAGCCCTTCCTCCAACTGCCGCAGAAACGTGCGGGCATACCCCGCGCCGGAGTCCTTCAGCCGGTCCCGGCCGAGGATCAGCATGGTCAGCTCGGCCAGATAGTCCCCGGTCACGACGTCGAGCGGCCCGCCGGTCAGCATCTCGCGGAGTGCGGAGAACCGGTCGCCGTAGAAACCGGAGGCGTTCCCGATGCGGAGCGGGGGCGGGGGCGGGAACAGACGCGTTGGCGTTGACGCGGACATGCAGAGGAGGGTGGCAGGGGGGCGGGAAACAAGCAAGCGCGCTTGAACGGCTTTCGGCCGGGGGCGGTGCGCGGGGGTGGCGGGGGCGATAGCGTCGGGTGCGGCACCTCGGCGGCCCCGGAGCCGCCACCACAGCGAAGGAGTACACGGTGAGTGTGCAGCCCTATCAACCGGCTGACCCCGCCGACCTGGAACGGGCGCTCAAGATCGCCGTTCAGCACGTCGCGGGGGACCGCGCCGAGATCATCGAAGGAGTGATCCAGCCGGTGTCGCCGACGTGGGGGGATGAGGGTGTGGCCGAGTCCATCAGGGACCAGATCCACGCTCGGGTACGGGAATTGGGCTGCCGTACCGGCTCCGGCAACATCGACCTCCCCGGGACACCGAACTGGTACGTCCCCGACCTCGCGGTCGTGCCGCGCGAGGTCATGGCCAAGGATGCGCCGAGCATTCTGCCCGATCAGAGCCTGCTCATCGTGGAGGTGACCTCGCCGTCCGACGGGGACACCGACCGCGTGACCAAGCGCAGGCGCTACGCCCAGTTCGGCGCCCCGCTCTACCTGTTGGTCGACCGGCAGGACGAGACCTGGACGCTGTACTCCGCACCCGGTGCGCTCGGCTACGAGCACGCTGAAGGTCCGCACCCGTTCGGCACACCGTTGCGGCTGCCGGAGCCGTTCGAACTCGTTCTGGACACCGGCGAATTCTGAGCCTCACAGCCCCTCCGCCAGCACCTCCGCCAGGTGGCGCGCCCGGAGGCCGCCCGCCAGCTGGGTGATCTGGGTGCGGCAGGAATAGCCGTCCGCCAGGACCTCCGCCCCCTCCGGGCGGTCGCGGAGCGCCGGAAGCAGTTGTTCCTCCGCGCATGCCACCGAGACCGCGTAGTGGCCGCGTTCGAAGCCGAAGTTTCCGGCGAGGCCGCAGCAGCCTCCGCTCAAGTTGCCGGTCAGGCCGGCCGCTTGCCGGAGGCGGCGGTCCGCCGCGTCGCCCAGGACCGCGTGCTGGTGGCAGTGCGTCTGGCCGGTGATCGGGCGGTCGATGCGGGGTGGCCGCCAGTCCGGCGCCAGTTGTTCCAGGGCCTCGGCGAAGGTGCGGACGGAGGCGGCCAGTTGGTGTGCGCGCGGGTCGCCGGGGAGCAGCTCCGGCAGGTCGCTGCGGAGGGCGGCCGTGCAGCTCGGTTCCAGGCCGATGACCGGGAGGCCCGCGGCCAGGGCCGGTTCCATCACGTCCAGCGTGCGACGCATCACCGTGCGGGCCCGCGTGAGCCGGCCCGTCGAGACCCAGGTCAGGCCGCAGCACACCGGGGCCCGCGGGACGGTCACCCGCAGTCCGGCCGCCTCCAGGACCGTCACGGCCGCCCGTCCCACCTGCGGGGACAGGTAGTTGGTGAACGTGTCCGGCCACAGCACCACGTCCCCCATGCCCCGCCCTCCCCACCACCGCATGAACGGCTCCCGCGCCAGCTCCGGAATGGCCCGTTCCGGCGCTACGCCCGCGACCCGCTTGGCCACCGCCGCCAACGGCGGTAGCGCCGCCAGCCGGTTGAGCAGCGGCGCCGCGCCCGACGCCGCCCGCAGCCACACCGGCAGCCCGCCCAGCACGTAGTGCGCGGCGGGCCGCACCCGCCCCGCGTAATGGTGGTGCAGGAACTCCGCCTTGTACGTCGCCATGTCCACCCCGACCGGGCAGTCGCTGCGGCACCCCTTGCACGACAGGCACAGGTCCAGCGCCTCGCGCACCTCCTCCGAGCGCCACCCGTCCCGCACCACCTCCCCCGCCAGCATCTCGTGCAACAGCCGTGCCCGCCCTCGCGTGGAGTGCCGTTCGTCCCTCGTCACCCGGTACGACGGGCACATCACCCCCGCCCCACCGGTCACCGTCTCCCGGCACTTGGCGACGCCCACGCAGCGCCGCACCGCGGCCCGGAAGTCCCCGCCGTCACCGGGGTAGCCGAACTCGACGTCCACCGGCTTGCGGACGGCGAAGCGCAGGTTCTCGTCCAGGCGGTACGGGCGGACGAGCATCCCCGGGTTGAGGCCGCCCGCCGGGTCCCACAGATCCTTGAAGCGCGCGAAGAGCCGGACCATCTCCTCCCCGTACATCCGCGGCAGGAGCTCGGCCCTCGCCTGGCCGTCGCCGTGTTCGCCCGAGAGCGAGCCGCCGTGTGCGACGACGAGCTCCGCCATTGCATGCGAGAACTCCCGGTAGCGACGCACCCCGTCCGCGGTCAGCAGGTCCACGTCGATGCGCACGTGCACGCAGCCCTCGCCGAAGTGGCCGAACGGTGCGCCGCGCAGCCCGTGCTCCGTCAACAGGGCCCGGAAGGCGCGGAGATACGCGCCGAGCCGCGCGGGCGGAACCGCGCAGTCCTCCCAGCCCGGCCAGGCCTCGCCGCCGCCGGGCAGCCTGGTCGCCGTGCCGGCCGCGTCCTCGCGCACCGCCCACAGGGCGCGCTGCGCGGCCGCGTCGGTGACGACGAGCCGGCCGCACGCGTCTGCTGCCCCGCTCAGCGCCTCCGCCCGCGCCGCCGCCTCCGCGGCCGTGCTGCCACCCGCCTCCACGAACAGCCAGGCCGTTCCCTTCGGCAAATCGCCGGCGCGGTCCCCGGGGACGAGGTCGACGGCCATGCCCTCCACGGTCAACGGGCCGTGCGGCAGGAGAAGATGGGCCGCGTCGGCGGCCGCGCTCTCGTCCGGGTAGCCGAGCACGGCCAGCGCCCGGGCCGCGGGCGGTTCGACGAGGCGCACCGTCGCCTGCGTCAGCACCCCCAGCGTGCCCTCGCTGCCGGTGAAGGCGCGGGCCACGTCCGTGCCCCGCTCCGGGAGCAGCGTGTCGAGGGCATAACCCGAAATGCGGCGCGGCAGGTCGGGGAAGCCGGTGCGCAGCGCCGCCAACTGCTCGCCGACCAGGGTGCGCAGGCCGTGTGCGAGGCGGTCCGGCAGACCCTCGTATCCCCGGCCGAGCCGGGCGGGCTCGCCGCCGTAGGTCAGGACGTCCAGGGTGCGGACGTTGTCGGCCGTCGTCCCCCACGCCACCGAGTGGGCGCCGCACGCGTTGTTGCCGATCATGCCGCCGAGCGTGCAGCGGCCGTGCGTGGAGGGGTCGGGGCCGAAGGTGAGCCCGTACGGCCGTGCCGCGGCCCGGAGTTCGTCGAGGACGGCCCCCGGCTGGACGACGGCGGTGCGCGCCTCGCGGTCGACGGCCACGACGGCGTTCATGTGGCGGGTGAAGTCCAGGACGACGCCCTCGCCCGTGGCCTGTCCGGCGATCGACGTGCCGCCGCCGCGGGCGACGACGGGCACGCCGTGTCCGCGGCACACGGCGAGGGCCGCGGCGACGTCGTCCGCGTCGCGCGGGGAGACGACGCCGAGGGGCACGCGGCGGTAGTTGGAGGCGTCCATGGTCGTCAGTGCGCGGGCGGAGGCGGAGAAGTCGACGGTGCCGCGCACGGCGGCGCGCAGTGCGGCGTGGAGGGCAGCAGCAAGATCGGCCATGGGGGGAGCCTGCCCGTCCGGAGCCGGACGTCACCGGACAGATCGTCTCATCGGGTGGACGCAACTCCTCGGCGGGCAGGCGCGGCCGATAGTGTGCCCCCGTGGCTGATATCCAGATCCCCGCCGACATCAAGCCCGCCGACGGTCGCTTCGGCGCGGGCCCGTCCAAGGTGCGTCCGGAGGCGCTCGCCGCCCTGGCCGCCACCGGAACCTCCCTGCTCGGCACGTCCCACCGCCAGGCCCCGGTGAAGAACCTGGTCGGCCGGGTACGGTCCGGCATCCGCGAGCTGTTCTCGCTGCCCGAGGGCTACGAGGTGATCCTGGGCAACGGCGGCTCCACGGCCTTCTGGGACGTCGCCACCCACGGCCTGATCGAGCGCAAGTCGCAGCACCTGTCGTTCGGCGAGTTCTCGTCGAAGTTCGCCAAGGCCGCGAAGCTCGCGCCGTGGCTGGAGGAGCCGACGGTCGTCTCCTCGGAGCCGGGCACCCACCCGGAGCCGCGGGCGGAGGCGGGCGTCGACGTCTACGCCTTCACCCACAACGAGACCTCCACCGGTGTCGCGGCCCCGCTGCGCCGGGTGGCCGGTGCGGACGAGGGCGCGCTCGTCCTGGTGGACGCGACGTCGGGCGCGGGCGGCCTGCCCGTCGACATCGCCGAGACGGACGTCTACTACTTCGCCCCGCAGAAGTCCTTCGCCTCGGACGGCGGCCTGTGGCTCGCCGCCTTCTCCCCGGCGGCCCTGGAACGGGCGGCCCGCATCCACGCATCGGGCCGGCACGTCCCGGAGTTCTTCTCGCTGCCGACCGCGATCGACAACTCGCTGAAGAACCAGACGTACAACACCCCTGCCCTGTCCACCCTGTTCCTCCTCAACGAGCAGCTGGAGTGGCTCAACGGCCAGGGCGGCCTGGACTGGGCGGTGCGCCGCACCGCGGCCTCGTCGCAGGCGCTGTACGGCTGGGCGGAGGCGTCGAAGCACGCGACGCCGTTCGTGACGGACCCGGCGAAGCGGTCGCAGGTGATCGGCACGATCGACTTCTCGGACGACGTGGACGCGGCGGCCGTCGCGGCGACGCTGCGGGCGAACGGCATCGTGGACACGGAGCCGTACCGCAAGCTGGGGCGCAACCAGTTGCGCGTGGCGATGTTCCCGGCGATCGAGCCGGCGGATGTCGAGGCGCTCACGGTGTGCATCGACTATGTGATCGAGCGGCTGTAGCCGCCGCAGGCCGGGCGGGACCGCGCCCCCTTACGGGGCGCGGCGCCCCGGCCACGCCCCCAGCGCCACCTCCACCGTGCGCTGCAGTTCCTCGCGTGTGGCGCCGCTCGCCGCCTGGACGGCGAGGCCGGCGCTGATCGTGCCGATGTAGCCGGCGAGTGCGGCGACGTCCGTACCCTCCGGGAACTCCCCTTCCCGCTCTGCCCGTTCGAAGCGCTCGCGCAGTGCCGCATCGGCCGCGCGGCGCCGCGCCACCGCCTCGTCGCGGACCGGGCCGGCCTGGTCGCTCGTGGCCAGGGCGCCGTGGATCATGAGGCAGCCCGGGCCCTCCTCGCGGGTGGTCACCTCGACGACGCCGCGCAGCAGATGTTCCGCCACGGCCCGCGCCGTCGGCTCCTCCAGGGCCTCGTGCACATGACGCGCCGGACCCTCCC
The DNA here is from genome assembly GCF_013030945.1 of Streptomyces morookaense. Classification (GTDB taxonomy): domain Bacteria; phylum Actinomycetota; class Actinomycetes; order Streptomycetales; family Streptomycetaceae; genus Streptomyces; species Streptomyces morookaensis. The sequence continues at coordinate 105,774 of NZ_JABBXF010000010.1, forward strand.
GATAGCGGTCGAGGCACTTGCGGAACAGGGCCTCCTTGTTGCCGTACGCGGCGTACAGGCTCGGGCGGTTGATGCCCATCGCCTCCGTGAGATCGGAGAGCGCGGTGCCCTCGTAGCCGTGCCGCCAGAACACGCGCAGGGCGCGGTCCAGACGTTCGTCGACGTCGAACTCGCGCGGACGTCCGGCCGTCGTCGCCATGGCGGCTCCCCTCGGAGGGCTTCGGATGACTTCTGTATCGATCGGTATGGTAGCGTCCCTCATTACGTACCGATCGGTACAGAAGTCGTCAGGGGAGGGCTCTCATGAGCAGCAGCACCAAGGCATTGGCGGGCAAGGTCGCACTGGTGACGGGCGGTTCGCGCGGTATCGGGGCCGCCACGGCCCGCGCGCTGGCCGAGGCCGGCGCGCATGTGGCGATCAGCTACGCCGCCTCGGCGGAGAAGGCCGACGGGGTCGTGAAGGAGATCGAGGACGGGCACGGCGTCCGCGCCGCCGCCTACCGGGCCGACCAGGCGGACCCCGCCCAGGTCGCGGAGCTGGTGGCCCGCGTGGCCGCGGACTTCGGGCGGCTGGACGTCCTCGTCAACAACGCGGGCGTGTTCGCGCACGGCACCGTCGACGAGCAGGACCCCGACACCGCCGCCCTGGACCACCAGCTCGCCGTCAACGTCGGGGGCGTGACGGCCGCGATAAGGGCCGCGTCCACCGTGCTCGGCGAGGGCGGGCGCATCGTCACGATCGGCTCCAACCTCGCGGCACGGCCCACCTCCCCCGGCATGGCCGACTACGCGGCGACCAAGGCCGCCGTCGTCGCCTACAGCAAGGGCGCCGCCCTCGACCTGGCCCCGCGCGGGATCACCGTCAACGTCATCCAGTCCGGTTCCGTCGACACCGACATGAACCCGCAGGACGGGCCGACGTCCGACGCACAGCGGGCGGCCAACGCGATGGGGCGGTACGGGCGGCCGGAGGAGATCGCCGCGGGCGTCGTCTTCCTCGCCTCTCCGTCCGCCTCGTTCATCACGGGCACGACGCTCAACATCGACGGCGGATACCTGGCCTAGGCGCCTCCAGCCGGTGCGCCCGTCAGGGGCGTTGGGAGGTGCCCCCAGCGCCCCTGACGGGGCCCTGGGCGCGCCCACGCGGCGGAGCCGCATATCCCTTACGGGGCGCACAACTCCAGTGCCGCATCCCGCACATCCGCATGCCCGTGCCGCCTCAGCCCCCGCAGCCGCTCGCGCCAGGGCGCGGCCCACCCGGTGCGGCGGCCGCCCGCCGCGGTGAGGGTCACCGCGAACAGGCCGGCCGCACAGCCGCCGTCCGCCGCCAGGGTGTCGGCCGCCGCGGCGAGGTCCGTACCGCCGACGTTGCGCTCGCGCAGCCGGCCGTCCAGCGCACCGGCCGTCCGGACCGCGAGCGCGGGCCGGCCCTCGTGCAGCCGGGCCAGCCGCAGCAGCTCCGCCGCCAGCGCTTCCGGCGCGGCATGCAGGTCGGCGGCCTGCACCAGCACCTCCGCCGCCTGGGGGACGAAGTCCCCGTGACCGGCGAGGAATTCGGCCACCTCCACCACCGCCGCACGCATCGGCCGGAACCGGCCCCGCGCCGCCACGTCGCCCGCCAGGTGCCGCACCCGCCTCCGGGCCGGACGGTCCCGGCCGGGCTCCGCATCGGCGACGTCCGGCGCGGCGTCGGCCGCGATGAGCTCCGCCAGCGCGCCCGTCAGCGGGGTGACGGGCGCACCCTCGGTCACGATCCTGCACAGGGCATGCGCCGCCGCCTGCCAGCTCGACCGGTTGTCCAGATCCGTGACGGCCGCCGCCAGCACCCCGGCCGCCTTCGGTGCCCAGCGGGCCCACTCGCCGAGTGCCCGGTACCCGGCCTCCGCGACCTCGGGGTCGTCGGTGTCACACAGGGCGCAGACCAGCTCCGCATACCGGGCCCGGTGGTGCTCCGGCAGGCCGAACGGCCACGTGCGCAGGACGGCCAGGCGCAGTTCGCGCCGCCCGGTCGCGGCGGATTCCAGCAGGTCCCAGGCCTCCTCGCAGGACAGCAGCCCGGTCGTGAACGCCACGCACGCGGCCTGCACGTCGTGGTGCAGGCCCGGCTGCGCGCAGGCCTCGGCGAGCAGCGACACCGCTTCCCGCACCGGCAGCACGGTCGCGGCCAGCCGGGCCGCCTCCTTGCGGCTGGTGACCTTCACGCCCTTCTCCGCGAGCAGCAGCCCGCGCAGCATGCCGGCCAGCTGCGACGGTGCGACGTAGCGGCTCGCGCGGGTGGCCGCGTAGACCGCGACCCGGGCCCGGTCGCTCCCGGCGTGGGCGAGGAGTGCGGGCAGCTGGTCGCCCGGGCGCCCGGTACGCGCGAGGCCGGCCAACGCGGCTTCCGCCAGGCCGACTTCGGGGGACTCCGCGTGACGCAGGAGGATCTCCGTGCCGTGCTCGGGCACCCGGGCGGCGAGGTGGAGCGCCGTGACGCGCTGATGCATATGGAGCGAGGCGTCGTCCGCGGCACGCCCCACCATCCTTGCGGCGGCGGCCCGTTGACGCGGCAGCCAGCACGCCGCACCGTGCACCGGCGGCAGCCAGTGGCTGCCCGCGCGCAGGAACCGCCCGTACGGCGGCGTCCCCGTCAGCACGGCGTCGAGCAGGTCCGTACGACGCCGGGCCAGGATCCCGGACACGGGGTGCAGCGTGGCCACCGACGGATCCACGGCGAGGACCTCCGTCAGCCGCTCGTCGCGCGCGGCCGGGTCCTCCAGCCACAGGGCGACGGCCGTGCGCACCGTGTCCTCGCCGCCGTCGTCGATCGCCCGGCGCAGGAGCGCCTGCAGGCCGGGCAGGTTGCGGGCGCGCCGGCCGAGCGAGCGGGCCAGGGTGAACGTCAGCGTGTAGTCGGCCATGTCCGCGTCCGTCTCCAGCCAGGAGCGCAGGGCCTCGTAGACCTGGTGCTCCTGGCCGCGGCGCAGGCCGCCGAACCGCACGCGGTCGGCGCCGGCCAGGCGGCCGAGGGTGCGCATCGCCCAGTCGGTCAGCTCGCGCCCGCCGGTGACCGCGTGCTCGCGCAGCAGGGCCACGGCAAGGTCGTTGAGAGCGCAGCGGCCCTGCCAGGACAGGTCGCGCGCCTCGCACGCGTCGGTCGTGATGCGTTCCAGGTGCGGCGCGGCGGCGTCCGTGAACAGCGCCGGGTGGATCCGGGCCAGCGCCTCCAGCGCGGGCGAGCGCACGGGGTCCTGCTCGTTGCGCAGCCGCGTCAGGCCGGCGAGCAGACCGGTGACGACGGCGGGGTCGCCGGAGCGCCCGGCGTTGCGGAACAGCATCCGGTAGCCGTGGGCACGGTCGTCGGCCGCGGAGCGGCGGGTCGCGGCCAGCAGCTCCTCGCGGGCCTCGGCGGCCGGCAGATGCGCGACGGCCTCCAGGACCCTGTGCCACGACGCCCCGCGTTCGCGCGCCTGCGCGGCCATCCGCCGCGCCTCGGCCTCGCGCCGCGTATGCGGCAGGACGTCGAGGAGGGCGTCCGACAGCACCGCACGGCTCATGTCCCGGCCGGCCATGGCCGCGTCGTAGGCCGCCGCACGGCGCGTCGGCGGCACCTCGCGCAGCAGGCGGACGAGCGCGGCGTCGTCCTCGCTCAACGCGCGTGCGAGCTCGGGGAGTTCGGCCGGAGCGTGCTGCACGAATGCACGCAGCACGGGACGGGGGAGGGTGCGGCGGTCCTCCGGGTGGCGGTCGGGGGCGAGCAGCAGACGGGCGGTACGGGCGGGGTCGGCCGCCGCGAGACGGCCGAGCCGACGGCGGACGGGCCAGGGCAGCGATCCCGTGCAGAGGTTCTCCAACAGGCCCAGCACACGGTGCGGTTCGGCCTCGGACGCAGCCGCCACCGCTGCCGCATGCGCGTGCCACCAGCCGTGCCGCCGGGCCTCGGGGAGTGCGGTGAGCTCTCCTTCCGCCACGTCGAGGATCACGGCCGCGTGCCGCACGGCGAGCCGATTCCAGCCGACGACGGCGTGGAACAGGCCGGGCAGCAGCTCCGCGACGGTCTCCGTGGAGCAGGCGGGCAGCAGCCGCACCGCCTCGCCGTCGCCCCAGCGCTCCCGCAGGGGGCGCACGAGGGCGTCGGCCAGCGCGGTCCGCCGGCCTGCGACGACGGCCCGGAGCAGCGTGCGGCGTACGGCGGCCGGGGCGTCGTCCAGGGCGGCCGTCACGGCGGCGTCCGGGACGAGGCCGTGGCGGACGGCGGTCGCGGCGTACCCGCGGACGACCGGGTCGGGGTCGGCCGGCCGGGCCGCGAGCCAGTCCGCCTCGCGGCAGGCCCAGGCGGCGTGGGCGGCCAGGGCGCGCTCGTAATGGCCGCCGCGGCGGTCCAGTTCGTCCAGGACTGCGCGCAGGGCGGCCGGTCCTTCGGCGGCGTTCAGCCCTCTGGCCTCCACGGCCGTGTGGCGCATGCGCTGCGGGTAGGGCAGCGCGTCGAGGGTGGCGAGGAGGGCGTCTGTGTACGCCGCGGGGGACTTCAGGGGCATGGGGAGGATTGTGGCCGCGACGGTGGCGTTCGGCCCAATGCATTTTCGGCTGCCAGGGCGCCCCGTAAGGGGCGCGGGGCTGTTGACATATGCGGCTCCGCCGCGTGGGCGCGAGCAACCACGACGCGCCCGCAGTCGACGTCCCCGGGGCTCCGCCCCGAACCCCAGGGGCGGTGTGTCGACTGCGGCCCGGTGGGGGCTGGTCGCGCAGTTCCCCGCGCCCCTGACGGGGCGCCTCTGCTCGCGCCCACGCGGCGGAGCCGCATATCGACACAGCCCCGCGCCCCTTACGGGGCCCTACGGGCCCCTAAGGGCCGGCGAAGCCGTCCAGCGCCGCCAGCACATGGCCCCGCATCGTGGCGCTGCCCAAGTGCCCCGCGTCCTCGACGACCGTCAACTCCGCGTCCGGCCAGGCGCGGGCGAGTTCCCACGCCGTCACCAGCGGACCGCCGAGGTCGAGGCGGCCGTGGATCAGTACCCCCGGGATGCCGGCAAGGCGACCCGCGTCGCGGAGCAGCGCGCCCTCCTCCAGCCAGACGCCGTGCGAGAAGTAGTGCGCGCAGATGCGGACGAGGGCCTGGCGGGCCGCGGACGGCCGGCCGCCGTAGAAACCGCGGACGCCGGCCGGCTCCCGGGAGAGCACCGTGTCCTCCCAGGCGCACCAGTCGGCGGCGGCCCGCTCCCGCACCGCCGGGTCCGGGTCCTCCATGAGGCGGGAGTACGCGCCGAGGATGCCGGGCACACCGCCGTCCACCGTGCCGGACCCCGCCCGGAACCGTTCCCACTCCTCCGGGAAGTACCGGCCGACGCCGCCGTAGAGCCACTCCGTCTCCGAGCGCCGCGTCGTCGTCACATCCGGGATGACGATCCCGGTGACCCGGTCCGGGTGCCGCTCCGCGTAGGCCAGGATCAGCGTCGATCCCCACGAACCCCCGTACAGCAGCCAGGAGTCGATGCCGAGGTGCTCGCGCAGCCGCTCCATGTCGGCGATCAGGTGATGCGTGGTGTTGTGGAGCAGGGACGCCTTCGCGGGATCGCTCGCATGCGGGGTGCTGCGGCCGCAGCCGCGCTGGTCGAAGAGGACGACACGGTAGCGGGCGGGGTCGAAGTACTGCCGGGTCCGTGGCGTGCACCCGGAACCGGGGCCGCCGTGGACGGCGAGGGCGGGGGTGCCGCCCGGGTTGCCGCAGACCTCCCAGTACACGAGGTTGCCGTCGCCGACGTCGAGCATGCCCGAGTCGTACGGCTCGATCGGCGGGTACAGCCCGGCCATGCCGTCACACCTCCGCCCTCCGTGAGGATTCCGCTCGGTGAGGATACGGTCGGCATCATGCGACTGGAACCGGCACAGGCCCGGAAGCTCTTCAAACAGGCACGGGTGGCCCGGCTGGCCACGTCGGACCCGACGGGCAGGCCGCACATCGTCCCCATCACCTTCGCGCTCGGGCAGGACGTGCTGTACTTCGCGGTCGACGACAAGCCGAAGAGTTCACAGCCCCTGCGCCGCCTGCGCAACATCCGGCAGAACCCCCAAGTCAGCGTCCTGGTCGACCACTACGCCGACGACTGGACCGCGCTGTGGTGGGCGCGGGCCGACGGGCACGCCGAGATCTGGACCGACCGCGACCAGTGCGGCGGCCCGGTCGGTCTCCTGCAGCGGAAGTACCCGCAGTACGCGGCACATCCGCCGGAGGGCCAGGTGGTGGCCGTCGAGGTCACGCGCTGGACCGGCTGGACGGGAGCGGAGTGAGGCTCGGATCCGTAACGCCCGGGGGCACGACAACGACATCAGGGGGAAGCACCGTCATGCGCACTCTGCGGAGCAAGCCGGGGGTACTCGCGGTCCTGGCGGTCGCGGCCGTCACGTCCGGGTCGGCACCCACCGCCGCGAACGCCACCCCGCAGGCAGCGGGCAGCAGTTACACCTACCTGGAGTTCAAGAAGGGATCCGACCCGCTGAACTCGCGCCTGCGCTTCGTCCAGGTCCAGCGGACCAGCGGGGACCGCACCCGCACCACCGTCCTCGACAGCTGGCGCGCGGGATCCGGCAACGGCAGCAAGGACACCTGCGCGACGAACCGGGGCTGGCTGCCCGACGGCACCTACACCATCGGCACCTACTACCCGCACCACGACGGCGGCCCGCACGGCGTCAACGGCATCGCATGGGACATCGGCAACCACAAGTGCCACACCGGCAAGTGGCGCACCGAACTGTTCATCCACAGCAGGATGCTCCCCGGCGGCGCCCAGGGCAGCGGCCCGTACCGGTGGACGGGCACCTACACGTCCAACGGCTGCATCAAGCTCAGCCCGCACGACATCCGCGAGCTGCAGAGCCGGTGGAACAACTACCCGCACCCGGGCAAGCTGTACGTCGACTGAGCCGCCGACCGGTCACGGGGCGAACTGGTCCGCCTGCAGGTTGTAGTACGAGGCGTACAGGGAACCGGGACGGGCCAGGAGGGCGGCGTGCGTGCCCTGTTCCGCCAGGCGGCCGTGATGGAGCACGTAGATGGTGTCGGCGTGGCGGCACGACGCCATGCGGTGACTGATCAGGATGACGGTGCAGCCGTCCGCCGCGAGTTCGCGGATACGGGCGAAGGCGGCGATCTCGGAGCGGGCGTCGAGTGCGGCGGTCGGCTCGTCGGCGATGATGACGGAGCCTTCCCGGAACTTCGCCCGGGCCAGGGCGAAGTGCTGCCACTGGCCCCCGGAGAGATTGACGCCCTCGCTGTAGTTGCGGTCCAGCAAGGTGTCGAGTCCCTTGGGGAGTTCGGCGATCACCGCGTCGGCCTCCGCATAGGCGGCGGCCCGGTCGATCCGGCCGGGGTCCGGTCCGACGTCCGGCCTGCCGACGAGGATGTTGGTGCGCGCGGTGAACGGCCAGCGCATGAAGTCCTGGGCGATCAGGGTGACATGCGCGAAGAGGCTGCTGCGGTCCAGATCCGTGATGTCGGTGCCGTCCCACGTGATCCGCCCCTTGTCCGGCATGTACAGCCCGGCGAGCAGCTTGCTGAGCGTGGTCTTGCCGGATCCGTTCTCGCCGACGAGGGCGATGATCTGGCCCCGGCGGACGGTCAGGGACACGTCGTCGACCGCGGGCGCGGACCGGTCCGGGTAGGTGAACGTCACGTTCTCCAGGCGGATTTCGTCCGGGGGTTTGCCGACGTCGCTTCCGTCGCGGGGGATGGCCCGTTCGACGGCACGGACGACGGCCCGTTCGAGGTCGGTGTAGAAGAGGGATTCCTCGTAGAGCTGGTTGACCTGGCCGACGAACGAGCCGAGTTGAAGGGTGCTGGTCCGGATCGCGATGACCGCGGTCCCGGCGACCGCCAGCGGAATCATGCCCGTCGTGAGGAGCACGCCCAGCACGACGAAGGTGGCGGCGGTCGCGATGCCGGACCCGGCGCCGGCGGCCAGGCCGGTGGCGGCCTCGGCGCGGGCCAGGCGGGCCTGCTCGTCCTCGCCCTCCTGCGACATCGCCTCGAAGTGGCGGAGCAGATAGGGCCCCACGGCGTGCACCCGTATCTCGGTGGCGGTGTGCTGCTCGATGAGCAGGCCGGCGAGCTGGTGGCGTTTGCGGAGGTGCTCCAGCCAGGCCTGGATGCTGCGGTACCTGCGCCGGGCCGAGCGGACGGCACCGCAGCCCTTGGGGAGGGCGATCAGTACGAGCATCGGCAGCAGGACGGGGTGGAGCACGGCCAGGACGCCCGCGGCCGAGGCCAGGGAGATCAGTGCGTTGACGACGGCGACGTTGAGGTGGACCATCCGCCGCGCGGCATCGGTGCCGTACTGCGCGGAGTCCAGCAGCCGCCGGAACTCCGGGTCCTCGATGGCCGCCAGCTCCGCCCCGATCACCGGCCGGAGCAGCTGCACCGCGGCCGCCCGCTCGACCTTCGGTTCCAGCCGTCCGGTGGCGGCCTTGGAGATCTCGCGCAGCACCGCGACCAGGGCGCTGGCGGCGGCGACCCACGCCAGGGACGGAAGCGCGGCCTCGACCCGCTGTGCCGTGGGCGCGGCGGCGAACAGCCGGACCAGCACGCGGTTGGTGGCGAGCAGTCCGAAGGCGGCGCCGAGCCCCTGGCCGGCCTCCGCCGCGGCGACCGTGCACAGGGCCGTACGGTCCACCGACCAGGCCAGGCCGGCGGTCCGGGCGACGAGGTGCGGAATTCTGCGGGCCATGGCCAGGAACGACATCTGCAGGCCGGCCTGTTCGTGCCGCGCGAATCCGCGGTCCAGCACCCGGCGGCCGCCGAAGAGTTCGTCGTCCGCCGTGCGCGGCGCCGCCGGAGGCGCCGTCGCCTTCCGCCGTATCCGGCCGAGCAGCCCGCTCATGCCGTACCCCCCGTTCCGGTGTCCGTCCGTGCAGGTGCGATGGTGTGTGCCGAGTGCCGGGGCGCCCCGGAACCACTCAGGTGCAGGATCCGTGCGGCGGCTCCCCGGCCGTCGGCGGGCGGGCCGGCTCGACCGCCTGTGCGGGGCCGGTGCAGGCGCCCGAGCCCGCCAGCCGGAAGCCCAGCGCCATACGGGAGTTGGTGCCGAAGCGCCGCTGGAGCCGGGCGACGACGGTGCGCACCGTCCGTGCGCTCACCCCGGTGCGGGTCGCGGCCTGCTCGTCGGTGGCTCCCGCCAGCAGCAGGGTGGTGATCCCCAACTCCCTCAAGGAGAGCCCGGCCGCCCCCGTCCTCCCCGTCTCCTGGGGCAGCGAGCAGGCCCACAGGGCCTCGAACAGCGTGCGGTGCGCCGTCGCCAGCGCCCCTTTGCACAACAGGGCCGCGCCGCGGGCGCCGGACCGGTCCATCGGCACCACCGAGTACCGCCCGTCGAAGACGAACATCGGGAGCGCCGGTACGGCGGGGAGACCGCAATGGACCCGTATCTCGGGCCCGTGCCGGGCGACTTCGTCGAGCCACCGCACCGCCGGCCGGCACCGCGCCGTGCTCCCCTCGACGAGCACCCGGCTGTGTTTGCGCGCGGCCAGAAGGCGGCCCCAGGCCGCCGGCGAGCTCCGGAGGGCCGAGGGCAGCACGCTCGACACGTGCTCCGCCCCGGCCAGCAGTTCGGCGAGACGGCACTCGAGAGCCTCTGGGCCGAGGAGGATTTCGAGGAAGTCGGGCAGATGATCGAGGAGGTTTCCGACAGATTCTTCCGACACCGCCACAAGTCAAGTCCTTGCCGAATCGCAGCTGTTCTCCGTGCGTGATGTTCTACCTACAGCACTCGGAACCTATTCGGCGGACAGCCGAGACCGGGCCAGATCTACGTCACCGGCAGACACTTCCGGTGCTGCCGGTTTCACCGGGGGCACCGTGAACAATGCACGGAAATAGCCTGCGGGCACCGATTCGTCCACGAGGCGGCCCTGTGCCTCCACCCAGGCGTGCGCACCGGGCGGCGGCAGCGCCCGCACCCCCACGCACCAGCTCGGCCAGGTGCCGCGCACCCTGCACACCAGGACCGTCGCCAGGGAGCGCGGCAGGCACCCCTTGGGGCCGCTGCACCGCAGGCTGGCCGCGAGGACGGCGTTGCGCGCGGCGCTCGCCTGCGCGTACGTGGCGGGACGGGCACCGTGCCGCAATGCGCCCAGGACAGACCGGAGACGGTACGGCGGTAACAGGGCCAGCAACCGGGCGGCCACCACCGCGACGCGCGCGAGCATCCTGGCCCGCCAGGGGACCGGGTCGGGGCGGAGCAGCGCCGCGGGCGAACTCACGAGGTCACCAGCCTGGCCTCGTGGAGGGCGGCCACCAGGGCGGCCACGTCGCTCCGCGCCTGCTCCGCGCCCACGTCGAACGTCGTGATCAGCGCCTCCGCGGCCTCCTCCGGATCATGCCCTTCGAGCAATATTCGGATCACCGTGGCCCCGGTGCGGTTGAGTTGCCAGTACGCACCGGTGCGCTCGTCGAGCAGCACCGTGCCGTATTCGGTGTCCACGGTGGAGAGGTGGGATCGGAAGTGCAGAGCCATCGGTTCCAGCCTCCTGCTCAGGATGTGCCGGCGGTCGGCAGTACGGCGGACGGTCGGTTGTCGAGGGTGCGCAGCCAGATCTCGCACGCGATCGTCGAGTAGAGGACGGACTCGCGCAGTTCGGGCGTGTCCGGCCGCAGCGCCAGGTCACGCAGCCGTCCGGCGTCGACCAGCCCCATCCGGGCCAGCCTCGACCCGCCCCACAGCGCCAGCAGGTCACCACGGTGCCGGCGCAGCCCCTCGGCTGCGTCCAGGGACGCGTGCGCCTTGGTGGAACGGGCCAGGCACTCGTCCGGGACGACCCCGCGCATCGCCGCCACCAGCAGCGGCTTGTACTCCCAGGGCGATACGCGGTCCTCCGGGCGGACCGCCAGGCACTCCCCGATCACCTGGTCGTCGAAGTACGGGTGGGAGGTCGGCAAGCCCTCCCGCACGCACGCCCAGTCCCACTGGCGGATGATCCGCGTGGTGCTCCTGATCTGCGAGATGTCCAGGTGCTCGCCGCGGGTGGGGGCCATGGGCTCGGCGGACCCGGCGGCCTCGCGGAGGAGTTCCCGGACCATCCGGTGCGCCTCGGGCGTCACCCAGGGGAAGAGCCGCGGCGGCATGCCCCAGCCCAGGGCCCCGGCCACCCCGGAGGGCCGGGCACTCCCCAGCTCGCCGGCGGCGTCCCGCAGATACCGGCGGTACGGGCGCGCATCGGCGAGTTCCCGCACCATGCCGGTCAGCGGCCAGGTCCACAGGGCGCGGAACCCGCGCAACTGCCGCAGCGCGAAAAGGGGTTTGCGCCGCAGCAGCGTATGGAAATGCGCCTCGGCCGACCAGGCCACGTGATCACCGCCGATGCCGGTGAGATGACGCCGGCTGCCGCGGGCGAGCAGGGCGGGGAAACGGGTGACCAGCCGGGCCCGGTCCATCACCCCGATCGTCGGCTCGTCGAGCGCGTCGTCGATCCTCAACAGGTCCTGGTAGACGAAGGGCTTGGCCTCGGGCGACCAGACCACGTGCTCCACGTCGGGCAGGTGGGTCATGGCGAGCCGCGCCCACGCCAGGTCGTCGTCCCCGGGGTCCCGGCCGGGCCGGGTGCCGGCCACGACACGGGCCTTGCCATGCGCGGCGAGGAAGGTGATGGAGGTGGAGTCGAGGCCGCCGGAGAGATCGCAGCTGACCACGCCGCCCGCATCGGTGCGCACCTGTACGGCCTCGGCGAGGACGTCGCGTATGGACTCGGCCTGCGCGGCCAGCGGCCGCACCGGCTCCGGCGGCGTCCACCAGCGCGTCCGCCGGTGGTCGCGCCCGCCGGGCGTGATCTCCAGCGCTTCGCCGGCCGGCACGGACTCGACGCCGCGCCAGAGGCACTGGTCGGGCAGCGGATGCGGCATCGGCCACAACAGCCGTGCCGCGACCTGCCGTTCGTCGACCTGCGCGCCGGTGAGCGCCGCCAGGGTGTCGGCCCGGTCGGCGGCGATCTCCATGCCGCGTATGCGGGTGTGGAACACCAGGCGGAGGCCGGAAGCGGGACCCTGGATCCGCGTCACCCCGTCGACCAGCGCCACCAGATGGAAGCAGCCCGGCAACCGCCCGGCCAGCGCGCCGAGTCGGGCGGTGTCGCGCAGCCGCACGGCCTCGGCCTCCAGCCACGCCTCGTCCACCGCATGGTCACCGATCACGACGAGCCGGGTGCCGCGGACGGCCGCGGCCACCAGCTCGCCCTCGGCCCACCGCCCCACCAGCCATGGCCGCCCCGAGGGGTGGCACAACCGTGGCGCTTTCGCGCCGCCCATGAGCGGAGCCACGGCGAGCGCGGCGGCACGGTCCGGCAGGACCGCGAAGCACGACTCGCCGTGGCCCGGCATGACGCTCGGTTCGGACATCGCAGTCCTCGGCGTCTCAGCCGTTCGTCCCGTCAGACGTGCTTGTCCAGGACGAGCTCGTCGTTGCCCCTGAGCCCGAGGAGACCGGTGATCTCGCGGAATTCGCCCATCGCGACGAGCATCGGGGGCTCGTAGGCCTGCTTCATGGTGTCCTCCTCTTTCCCGGTGGATCGGGCCGGCCGGCCCGAGAGCAGCGGTCCGGAGCGCTCAGCTCAGAAGGTACGAGGACGCCCGGTGCCTCCGGAAGGTTGAGAGGGCTTCCGGAACCGGCAACTGCCGGAAGCGGAGAAGCGCTTGGCAGGGGGCGCGTCCAGTGGGTACGGCGGTCGTGCGGCTGCGGGTTCGTCGTGGCCGGAGTCCCCACGCCCCGGCGGAGCCGCCCCCGTGTTTGGATGCACCATGCGTTTCATGTTCGTCGGCGACTCCATGACCATCGGCAGCGCCGGTGACCTCACCTGGCGGTACCGCATGTGGCAGCACCTGTGCGCCACCCACGGCCGGCCGTTCCGGATCGTCGGGCCGCGGAGTGCGCTCTACGAGCCCGCCGCCGACGCGGCCGTCTCGCACGCCTACGGGGCGCCCGAATTTCCCGAGCGGTACCGGGCGCATCTCGCCGGGTGGGGCGAGGGATGGTGTCATATGGCGCCCCTCATCCAGGACGCCGTGCGCACGCACCGGGCCGACACGCTGTTCGTCTCCCTCGGGCTCATAGACCTCGGCTTCTACACGAACCCCGAGCAGACGGCCGGCAATGTGCACCGCTTCGTCGCCGAGGCCCGCGCCGCCAATCCCCGTGTACAGGCCGTGCTGCTGCCCGTGCTCCCCAACGTGCGCATCCTCGGCGACCCGGCCTTCGCCGCGCAGTGCGAGCACTTCAACGAGCTTCTCGCCAAGGCCGTCGCCGACCTCGACCGGCCCGGGTCGCCGCTGCTGCTCGCCTCTCCCCCGCCCGGCTGGGACGTCACGCTCGACACCTACGACGGCACCCACCCCGGTCCGCACGGCGAACACCGCCTCGCCGCCGCCTTCGCGGACGCGATGCACCAGGCCTGGGGAATCGGCGGGCCCTACGCCCCCGCCTGACCCCGCCCGACCCGACCGTTCCGGGCACAGGATGTCGGGTCCGGCAGGACGCGTCCTCCGTAGCGTGAACGACCGTAGGAAGGAAGGAGGACCGGGGACATGCTGGAGCACCTGAACCGGGCCCTGGAGCACATCGAGGAGCACCTCGACCGGCAGATCGACGTGGCCGAACTGGCCCGTATCGCCGTGACGTCGGAGTACCACTTCCGCCGGATGTTCTCCGCGCTGGCCGGGATCCCGCTGTCCGAGTACATCCGGCGCAGGCGGCTCACCGTCGCCGGTGCCGAGGTGCTCGCCGGGGAACGGACCCTGCTCGACGTCGCCGTGCGCTACGGCTACACCTCGGGCGAGGCGTTCGCGCGGGCGTTCCGCGCCGTGCACGGCATCGGCCCGGGCGAGGCCCGGCGAACCGGTGCGGCCCTGTGTTCCCAGCCCCGGATGTCCTTCCGTCTCGTCGTCGAAGGGATCAGCAGCATGCAGTACCGAGTCGTGGAGAAGGACGAGTTCCGGATCGTCGGGCGGAAGGCCCGGGTCCCGCTCGTGCACCAGGGCGTGAACCCCGCCATCGCCGAGTTCGTCAAGGGGCTGGGGCAGGAGACCGTGCAGCGCATCACGGCACTGTCCGACGGTGAGCCCGGGGGGATCCTCGCCGTGAGCGACGACCTCGACCCCAGCCGTGCGGAGGGCACCGAACTCGACTACTGGCACGGCGTGGTGAGCAGCGCCGACGTGCCGGAGGACCTGGAGGCGCTCACCGTCCCGGCGGGCACCTGGGCCGTCTTCGAGAGCTCCGGCCCGTTCCCGCAGGCACTCCAGTTCCTGTGGCGGGACGTGTTCACCCAGTGGTTCCCGTCGAACCCGTACCGCAGCCGGCCGGGGCCGGAGATCCTGCGCGTGCGGGTCCTCCACGAGGGCCGGGCCGACGCCGAGCTGTGGATACCGGTGGAGCGGGAGTCCGACCGCTGACCATGAGCGGCCCATCCGGGTGTGCACACATACGTGCACACCCGGACAGCCTCTTGAATCGAGCGTACGCAAGGGCGTTGGCTAGGGGCCCATGGAGTACACGCAGCTCGGACGTACGGGACTCAAGGTCAGCCGGATCGTTCTCGGCACGATGAACTTCGGGCCCCGCACCGACGAGGCCGACAGCCACACCATCATGGACGCCGCGCTCGACGCGGGCGTCAACTTCTTCGACACCGCCAACGTCTACGGCTGGGGCGTCCACAAGGGCCGCACCGAGGAGATCATCGGCACCTGGTTCGCCCGCGGCGGCCACCGGCGGGACCGGGTCGTCCTGGCCACCAAGGTGTTCGGCGGCATGCAGCCCGAGGGCGAGCCATGGCCCAACGAGGACCGGCTCTCCGCGCTCAACATCCGGCGCGCCGTCGACGCCAGCCTGCAGCGGCTGCGGACGGACCACATCGACCTCTACCAGTTCCACCACGTCGACCGGGCCACGCCCTGGGACGAGATCTGGCAGGCCATGGACGTCCTCGTCCAGCAGGGCAAGATCCTCTACGTCGGCTCCTCCAACCACGCCGGCTGGCACATCGCCCAGGCCAACGAGGCCGCCCGGCGCCGCAGCACGCTCGGCCTGGTCAGCGAGCAGTGCCTGTACAACCTCGCCGAGCGGCGCGCCGAGATGGAGGTGCTCCCGGCGGCGGAGGCGTACGGGCTCGGGGTCATCCCCTGGTCACCGCTCGGCGGCGGCCTGCTGGGCGGCGCGATCCGCAGGGCGGCGGAGACCGGCAGGTCGGCGGACGCGCTGGCGAAGACGGGGATCCGGGAGCGGATCCAGGCCTACGAGGACGTGGTCGACAAGCACGGGCTGGAGCCGGGCGAGGTGGCGCTGGCGTGGCTGCTGACCCGGCCCGGGGTCACGGCGCCGATCATCGGGCCGCGAACCGGGGAGCAACTCGACTCGGCGCTGCGGGCCGTCGAACTGACCCTGCCCGAGGAGCTGCTGGCGTCCCTCGAAGAGATCTTCCCCGGGCCGGGGCCGGCGCCGGAGGCGTTCGCCTGGTGACATCGGGTGCGGGTTCGTCGTGGCTGGTCGCGCCCGCGCGGCGGAGCCGCATGGTGTAAGCGTCCCGCGCCCCTGACGGGGCGCGGACGCCGTCACTTCACGGCTGCCACCACGGCGACGACGACGAGTATCACGGCAAGCGCACCGGTCATGATCCGGTTCCTGGTCTTGGGGTCCACCCGACGAGCGTAACCGGCCGGACGGCCGACCCGTCATCGCCCCAGGTCCCAGGCCTCGACGAGCTCGTAGCGAGGCCGCTCGCCGGGCACGCCGCCGGCGGGCAGCCGGCTGCGGATCAGTTCCAGGCGCCCCGCCGTCCACGGGGTGCCCCGGAAGTCGGCGAGCCCTGCCGCGTACGGTGCCAGGGCCACCCGGCCCGTGGCCGAGCGGGCGAGGGTGAGGTGGGGGTGGAAGGGGCGCCTGTCGTCGACCGCCACCCCGGCCCGGCGTGCCCCCGCCGCGGCCGAGCGGGCCAGCCCGCGCAGGGTGTCCGTCTCGCCCTGCACCCCCGCCCACAGGATCCGGTCCCCGAACCGCCCGCCGCCGGCGAACCGCAGCTCGTGCGGCGGATGCCGGTGCGCGGCACGGGCGAGCCGCTCGGCGAGCTCCGGCAGCCGCTCCTCGTCGACCTCGCCGAGAAACGCGAGCGTGAAGTGCCAGGTGTCCGGCCCGGCCCAGCGCAGCCGCCCGGCCCCCGGCAACGAACGCAACGGCGCCACGGCGGCGGCCAGTTCCGCGACGGCGGAGGGGGGTGGGGTCACGGCGACGAACAGACGCATGGTGTCAGTGTGACGCGGATCCCCTGGAGGCGCGGTTCTTCGACTGCGGGTCGGCTTCGGTTGCTCGCGCAGTTCCCCGCGCCCCTACGGGGCACGGATGCCAGGCGCCCCGTAAGGGGCGCGGGGAACTGCGCGACCAGCCACAACGGGCCCGCACCCGAACTACCGGGCAAACGCCTCCGGCGCCACCGCCTGCCGGGGCACGAACGTCAGATGCGGCCGCCCCGGCCGAAGGTCCACCCTCAGCCGCAAGCCCCCGGCACGGGCGAGCGCAAACCCCACCCCACCGGCAGCCGCCAGCGAGATCACCCCGCCCGAGATGAACCCGACCCGCGGCCCGTACGCATCCGTCACCCACCCCACCAGCGGAGCGCCCAGCGGCGTGCCGCCCATGAAGACCATCATGAAGAGGCTCATGACCCGGCCCCGCAGCGCAGGGTCGGAGGCCAGCTGGATGCTCGAGTTCGCGGTGACGTTGATCGTCAGGCCGAACATCCCTATCGGGACCAGCAGCACGGCGAAGACCCAGAAGTCCGGCGCCAGCGCCGCCACGACCTCCAGCACGCCGAACGCCGCGGCCGCGCCGATCAGCAGCCGCTGCCGCGAGCTGCCGCGCCGCGCGGCGAGCAGCGCGCCCGCCAACGACCCTGCCGCCATGAGCGTGTTGAGCAGGCCGTACGTCCCGGCTCCCGCGTGGAAGACGTTGTTGACGAACGCCGTGAGCCAGATGGGGAAGTTGAAGCCGAAGGTGCCGATGAAGCCGACCAGCACGATCGGCCAGATCAGTTCGGGCCGTTCGGCGACGTGCCGCAGCCCCTCCCTCAACTGGCCCTTGCCGCGCGGGGCGCGCTCGACCTTGTGCAGCTCCGAGGAGCGCATCATCAGCAGCGCGGCGACGGGCGCGGCGAAGGAGAGCCCGTTGAGCAGGAACGCCCAGCCGCTGCCCACGGCGGTGATCAGCACACCGGCGACGGCGGGGCCGACGAGCCGGGCCGACTGGAAGTTGGCGGAGTTGAGGCTGACCGCGTTGCGCAGGTCGGCGGGACCGACCATCTCGGAGACGAAGGCCTGACGGGCGGGGTTGTCCACGACGGTCACCACGCCCAGCACGAAGGCGATGAGGTAGACATGCCAAACCTGGACATGTCCGGAGAGCGTCAGCACGGCGAGGGCGAGTCCGGTGGCGCCCATCGCGGCCTGCGTGACGACGAGCAGGCGCCGCTTGGGGAGCCGGTCGGCGATGACGCCGCCGTAGAGCCCGAACAGCAGCATGGGCAGGAACTGCAGGGCCGTGGTGATGCCCACGGCCGCGGAGGAGCCGGTCAGGCCGAGGACCAGCCAGTCCTGGGCGATGCGCTGCATCCACGTGCCGGCGTTGGAGACGACCTGTCCCCCGGCGTAGAGGCGGTAGTTGCGGATGCGCAGTGAGCTGAAGGTGCCCCCCTTGGCGGGCGCGACAGGCGCGGCGGGCGCAGCGGATGCGTCCTCGCCCTGCAGGGAGGTGGTGCGGGTGTCGTCGTCGTGGCGGTTCGGTGCGGGTGCGGAGTCTGCTCCGGGTCCCGTACTCAAGGTGGGTTCGCCTCTCTCTCCGTGCGGCGTACTCCGTGCGTCGTGCGGCAGGCCCCCGGCCCGGCCGGGTCCGAGGTCCCTACAGGTGTGCGAGCTTCTCCAGGACGGGTGCGGCGGCGCGCAGCGTCGCCCACTCGTCCTCGTCGAGCTTTCCGGCCAGTTCGGCGAGCCAGGCATTGCGCTTGCGCCGGCTCTCCTCGAGCATCGCCTCGGCCTGTTCGGTCTGCCGGACCACCTTCTGGCGGCGGTCCTCGGGGTGCGGTTCCAGCCGGACCAGGCCCTTGGCCTCCAGCAGCGCGACGATGCGCGTCATCGACGGAGGCTGTACATGCTCCTTGCGGGCGAGCTCGCCCGGGGTGGCGGAGCCGCAGCGGGCGAGGGTGCCCAGCACCGACATCTCGGTGGGACTGAGCGACTCGTCGACCCGCTGGTGCTTGAGCCTCCGGGAAAGGCGCATGACACCCGACCGCAGTGCGTTGACGGCGGCCGTGTCCTCGGAGCTGGTGCGGGATGAATCCGGCATGTTCATTAGATTAACTCATTACCTGGACTAAGGAAAGTGGGGCACGAAGGGCGCACCGGTGCAGGAGGAAAGCACATGGGCGGCCGGGCACGCGGCCCGGCCGCCCGTCGCGGCCTCGTACGCTGCTGAGCGCGGCTTGACTACTTCACGCCCAGCGCCTGCTCGATCGGGTCGAGCATGAAGTACACGAGGAAGCACAGCCCGACCGCGTTCAGCAGCCAGGGGATCTCCCGCGCCCGCCGGTCGGCGATCCGCAGCAGGATGAAGGCGAGGACGCCGATCCCGATCCCGTTGGTGATCGAGTACGTGAACGGCATGGAGATGACCGTCAGGAACGCCGGGATCGCGATGGTGAAGTCGCTCCAGTCGATCTCCCGGACGTTGGACGCCATGATCAGGAAGCCGACGACCAGCAGGGCCGGGGTCGCCGCCTGCGAGGGCACCACGGTGGCGAGCGGGGTGAAGACCAGGGCCAGCAGGAACAGGCCGCCGGTCATCAGGTTGGCCAGGCCCGTGCGGGCGCCCTCGCCGACGCCGGCCGTGGACTCCACGAAGCAGGTGTTCGCCGAGGACGAGCCGAGGCCGCCGGCCGCGACGGCGATGCCGTCGACCATGAGGATCCGGCCCATGTTCGGCAGCTGGCCCTTCTCGTCCATCAGCCCGGCCTCCTCGCCGACGCCGATGATCGTGCCCATCGCGTCGAAGAAGCCGGACAGCAGCACCGTGAAGACGAAGAGGCAGCCGGTCAGCAGCCCGACCTCGCGGAAGCCGCCGAAGAGGCTGATGTGGCCGATGAGCCCGAAGTCGGGCGCCCCGACGATGTGCGACGGCATCTTCGGCACGCTCAGGCCCCACGCGGTGTCCGGCAGCCCGGCGGCCGCGTTGACGACGATCGCGAGGACGGTCATGGCGACGATGCCGATGAGGATCGCGCCGCGCACCTTGCGGACGACGAGGACGAAGGTGAGCGCGAGCCCGAGCACGAAGACCAGCACCGGCCAGCCGTGCAGCTGACCACCCTGGCCGAGCGAGAGCGGGACGGTGGTGTGCGCGGCGTCCGGGTTGCGGGAGACGAAGCCGGAGTCGACCAGGCCGATCAGCGAGATGAACAGGCCGATGCCGATGGCGATCGCGCGGCGCAGCCCGCCCGGGATCGCGTCCATCACCCGCTGCCGCAGCCCCGAGGCCACCAGCAGCATCAGCACCAGACCGGCCAGCACGACCATGCCCATGGCGTCGGGCCAGCTCATCTTGGGGGCGAGCTGGAGCGAGACGACGGCGTTGATGCCGAGGCCCGCGGCGCAGGCGATCGGCACATTGCCGATCACGCCCATGAGGACCGTGGAGAGCCCGGCCATCAGGGCGGTGGCGGTGACGAGTTGGGCGTTGTCCAGCTGGTGACCGAACTTGTCGTGACCAGCCCCGAGGATGATCGGGTTCAGCACGACTATGTAGGCCATCGCAAAGAACGTGGCCAGACCGCCGCGGAGTTCACGGGAGACGCTGGAGCCGCGCTCGGTGATCCGGAAGTACCGGTCGAGGGCGTTCCGCGGCTCGGGGGCAGGGTCACCGGCCGGGCCGGTGGATATCTGGGACGGGGCGACCGCAGGGCTGGCCGAGGTGGTCATGCATGGACCTCAGTCGTTCGGGCCGGGGAGGGCCGGGACAGAAAGAAAAGGATCACGATTGGAGGATCAAACAAAACCACTCAATCAAATCCGGGCTTATTCAGTATGAACAAACAAAGCCTGGATGGCGAATCCCGTGCTCAGCGCCCCGCAAGGGGCGCTGGGGATACCCCAGCGGTGGCTGGGGGAGGAACTGCGCGACCGGCCACAGCGGACCCGCACCCGCAGAACCCCGTTTCCGGCGGAGCGCATAGGCTGAACGCCATGACGAAGTGGACTCCCCGGCACGAAGCGCCCGAGCCCCTGGAGGGCCCGGTCGTCGGCACGATCACCGGCGGCACGATCCTGTGGTTCGTCCTCTTCCTCGTACAGCTGCCCTTCTACGGCTGGTTCCGGGACCACGGACACCTGTGGTGGCTGTGGACGTGCCTGGCGGGCGGCGGGCTCGGCCTCATCGGCATCTGGTACGTCCGCAAGCGGGACGCCGCGATCAAGCGGCACCGGGCCGCGCAGGGCTGAGCGACCGCTCCAGCAGGTGAACGGGCCCGTCCGCCCGTACCGTCGGATCCATGAGCGATCCGGTTCACACCAGGACCCCCGCTCCCGGCCTCACCGCCCGCGAGGTCGCCGAGCGCGTCGCCCGGGGCGAGGTCAACGACGTGCCCGTCCGCTCCTCGCGCTCGACGGCGGACATCGTCCGCGCCAACGTCTTCACCCGGTTCAACGCGATCATCGGCGTGCTCTTCCTGATCATCCTGGTGGTCGGACCGATCCAGGACGGTCTCTTCGGGTTCGTGATCGTCGCCAACACCGCGATCGGCATCTTCCAGGAGCTGCGCGCCAAGAAGACCCTGGACTCCCTCGCCCTCATCGGCGAGGTCCGGCCCACCGTGCGCCGTGACGGCGCGCCCGTCGCGGTCCACACGGGCCAGATCGTCCTCGGCGACCTCATCGAACTGGGCCCGGGCGACAAGTGCGTCGTGGACGGCGAGGTCGCCGAGGCCGACGGGCTGGAGATCGACGAGTCGCTGCTGACCGGCGAGGCCGACCCCGTGCTGAAACGGCCCGGCGACCCCGTCATGTCCGGCTCCTTCGTCGTCGCCGGGAACGGTGCCTTCACCGCGACCAAGGTCGGGCGCCAGGCCTACGCCGCACAACTCGCCGAGGAGGCCTCCCGCTTCACGCTCGTCCACTCCGAACTGCGCACCGGCATCAGCCAGATCCTCAAGTTCGTGACCTGGATGATGGTCCCGGCCGCCCTCGGCCTCATCATCAGCCAGCTCGTGGTGCAGGGCCACGACTGGCGCGAGGCCGTGCGCCGCATGGTGGCCGGCATCGTCCCCATGGTCCCCGAGGGCCTCGTCCTGCTGACGTCCGTCGCCTTCGCCATCGGCGTCATCCGGCTCGGCAGGCAGCAGTGCCTCGTCCAGGAGCTGCCCGCGATCGAGGGGCTCGCCCGCGTCGACACCGTCTGCCTGGACAAGACCGGCACCCTCACCGAGGGCGGCATGGACGTCAGCGAACTGCGCGTGCTGCCCGGCGCCCGCGCCGACGAGACCTATGTGCGCCAGGTCCTCGGCGCCCTGGGCGAGTCCGACCCGCGCCCCAACGCCAGCCTCCAGGCCATCATCGACGCCTACCCCGACGGCTCCGGCTGGCGCTGCACCGCCGCACTGCCCTTTTCCTCCGCCCGCAAGTACAGCGGCGCGGCCCTCGACGGCCCCGGCGCGGAGAGCGGCAACTGGCTGCTGGGCGCCCCCGACGTGCTGCTCCCCGAGGGCGACACGGCGCTCACGGAGATCGAACAGCTCAACGCCCAGGGGCTACGGGTCCTCCTGCTGGCCCGCGCGGCAAGGGAGCTGGACGACCCCCAGGTGGCCCAGGGGGCCCACCCCACCGCCCTGGTCGTCCTGGAACAGCGGCTGCGCTCCGACGCGGCCGACACACTGCGCTACTTCGCGGAGCAGAACGTCGCCGCGAAGGTCATCTCCGGCGACAACGCGGTCTCCGTCGGCGCCGTCGCCGCCAAGCTGGCACTGCCGGGCGCCGACGCACCGGTGGACGCGCGACGGCTGCCCGCCGAGCGCGAGGCGATGGCCGAAGTCCTCGACCGGGGCGCGGTGTTCGGCCGCGTCACCCCGCAGCAGAAACGCGACATGGTGGGCGCCCTGCAGTCGCGCGGCCACACGGTGGCCATGACGGGCGACGGCGTCAACGACGTCCTCGCCCTCAAGGACGCCGACATCGGCGTGTCGATGGGCTCGGGCTCGGAGGCGACGCGGGCCGTGGCCCAGATCGTGCTGCTGAACAACAGCTTCGCGACCCTGCCGTCCGTGGTGGCGGAGGGCCGCAGGGTCATCGGCAACATCACACGCGTGGCAACCCTGTTCCTGACGAAAACGGTCTACTCGGTGCTGCTGGCGATCCTGGTGGTCTGCACGAGGGTCCCGTACCCCTTCCTCCCCAGGCACCTGACACTGCTCTCCACACTGACGATCGGCGTCCCGGCGTTCTTCCTGGCACTGGCGCCCAACAAGGAACGCGCGAAGCCGCACTTCGTGCGCCGGGTGATGCGGTACGCGATCCCGTCGGGCCTGATCGCGGGAACGGCGACGTTCGTCGCGTACGTGCTGGCCCGCGCCCATTACGCGGGCCAGGACGGGGCGTTGGCGGCGGAGACGAGCGCGGCGACGCTCACGCTCTTCCTCGTCTCCCTGTGGGTCCTCGCGATCATCGCGCGCCCGTACACGTGGTGGCGCGTCGCCCTGGTCCTGGCCATGGGCGCAGGCTTCCTGATCGTGCTCCTGACGCCGTGGCTGCAGCGTTTCTTCGCACTGCGGCTGGTAGGGGACACGATGCCGTGGGCCGCCGTGGGGATCGCGGTGGCGGCGGCCGGTGTGCTGGAGCTCGCGTGGCGATGGGTGAGCCGCCGCTGGCCGGCGTGAGCCGCCGCTGGGGTGGCACAAATCCTCACTTGACGCGGCGTGGCGTGAGGATTTGGGCTGGCGGAGCGGTGGGGCATATGGCGAGGCGGTCGACAGCCCCCCCCCCTCCAGCAGGTGCCGCAGCTGTCACCGGTGCGCCTCGGGGCCCCCGATCTGGTGGCGCAACACGGCTTCCTGGGTGATGAAGTTGAATGATGTTGCCGACTTCTGCAGAAGCGGCTGCCGAGCCGGCCTCCTTGGCCAGCTCTTCCCGTGTGAAGCCGGCGCCGGTCCGCCACAGCTTGATCTGGTTCCCGACGTACCGCCGGCCGAGCGGCGGCTGGGACGTCTCGTCCGTCACCGCACCCCACCTCCCCGGTGCCCGAGGGGAACGGGCCCGTCGCCCGTACCCACCTCGCTACCGCGGATCCTGCTCGACGACCAGCCCGTTTCAGCCCGAACGGCCGAACTCACTGCGCAAGGGTGACTCTCGGCGGGAGCTGTCATAGCCCCCTACTCGAACCACCGCAGCCGCCCCAGCTCCTCCCCCCGGTCCGGGTCCTCCAGCAGTGCCGCCACCTCGAAGCGGCGGGACCATGCGCCCGCCGACCAGGCCAGGCCCGCCGCCACGCCCTCCAGGGTGGACGCGTGGAGGATGCCGTCCGGGCCCAGGCGCCAGTCCAGTTCGACCCCGTCGACCACCAGCTCCTCGTGCTCCACGTACGTCGCCGGGGCGCCCGGCAGCAGCAGCCGCAGGCCCTCCGGGACCTCGCGGGGCTCGCCCGCGTCCGCGTCCGCCGTCGCCACGACGAACTCGCCGAGGCGGCGCACCTGGAGCAGGTCCGCCAGCTCCGCCGCCCAGGCCGGCGGGACCGGGAGCAGGGCGTGCCCGGACGCCAGGGGGAGCAGGTCGGGGGCGTCCGCGACCAGTGCCTCCGCCGCGTCCACGACGCGGACTTCGCCGTCGACGACGGCGCGCAGTTCGTCGGGGAGGGTGACCTCCTCCGGGTCCATCGCCGCCAACGCGCCGTACAGGCCGTGCAGTTGGGACGCGCTCACCTCGCGCTCCGGGTCCGCCAGGCGGGAGAGGAGTTCCGCCGCGCCGCCCGGTTCGTCCAGCAGGGACGCCACCGACGTGCGCACGCCCAGCGCGCGCAGCACCTGCTCGTCGGCCAGGCCCGCCGCGTCCGCGGCCTCGTACAGGCCCGCCAGCAGCGGGTCGCCGCCTGCCGCGCGCAGGCCGGCGGGGCGGCGGCCGTCCAGGACGGGGTGGCCGCGCAGCCACCACGCCGTGTACGGGCGTACGGACTCGGTCGTTCCGTCGGGCAGCAGGACGCGTACGGGGGCCGTCAGCGCGTCCCGCAGCGGGGGCTGTGCGAGCAGGGCCAGGGCCTGCGGCCAGGCGTCGTCGTCGACGAGGTCGAGGTCGCGCACGGCCACGATCTCGGTGGCGACGGGCGGCACGGGGGTGTCGGGGAGGCGGTCGAGCACGTCCTCGCACCACACGTCGACGGCGTCGAGCAGGCCCACGTCGTCCGGTTCGGCGAAGTCGCCGTCGCGGGGCTCCAGTTCGTCGGGGTCGAGGACGACGTCCGTCGCGCGTACGAGCGCGAAAGTGGCCAGCACGCCGACGGCCGTGAGGGGCTGTTCGCCCCAGCGTTCGGCCAGCTCGGCGTCGCATGCGGCGAGTTCGCCGGGGCGGATGACCTGCTCGAACGGGCTGCCGGGGAGGACGAGTTCGCCTGCCGGTGCCAGTTCGCCGTCCTCGTCGGGGAGGGCGAGGGCGGCGAGCCAGGGCTCGTCGCCGGGGGCGAGGTCCGCGTCGCGGACGAGGGTGAGGACGGTCTCGATCAGCGCGTCGGGGTCGAGCGCCTCGTCGTCCCAGATCTCCTCCGCGTCCAGGGAGGCCGCGACCGCCGCCCGGAGCTGAGGCGTCGTCAAGATGGCGCGGGGCGACGCCGGGGTCGCGCCCAGCTTCTCCAGCAGCGGGTGGGCCGCGTCGGGGTGGACGACCTTGAGGCCGAGCCGGGACAGGCGCTGCGACCCCGTCTCGTCCGCGAGGGGCAGCAGGACCTGACGGGGACCGACGGCGGTGCGTCCTCCCCCAGAGCCTTCGGCCTGGGAGGTCCCCCCAGCGAGCGGGACGGGCAGGCCCGTGAGCCGGTCCGGGTCGACGCCGGCGAGGCTGTCGTAGAGCCGCCACCACCACTCCGGGTCGCGCTCCACGCCGGCCAGCCGGTCGACGACCTCGCCGAGCGGGACGCGGGCCACGCCGAGCGCGCGCAGCTCCTGGCGGCGCTCCAGGCCCGCGGGCAGCAGGCTGGGGAACAGTTCGCCCAGGACGGCGACGGTCCCGGCGCCCGCGCCCTCGGCGATCTCGGCCTCCACGGGCCGCAGGGCGTGCGGCTCCTCAGCGGTCTTCCCGGTATCCCCGGTATCCCCCTCCTCCGGCTCCCGGGCCGTGCCCGCGCTCGGCAGGAACGCCACGCGGGGCAGCCGGTCCAGGATCCGGCGGCGCAGCTCGGCGTCCAGCGGGCTCGCCGCGAGCGGCGACGGGACGAGGTCGAGGGTGCCGGCGGAGACGGGGTGCCAGTCGGCCAGCAGCGCCGCGTACGTCTCGGCGGCGCGCTCGGTGAGGAAGTCCGTGAGCGGGCCGGGGGCCGTGCGGCGGCGGGTGGGCTCCAGCGGGAAGGTGGCGATCAGCAGCGCGGGCAGGCCCAGCGGCTCGTCGGTGGGGGTCGGGGCGTGCAGCACGGGCGCCGTGCCGGGACGGACCGGAGCGCCGTCCGGGCCGGCCGGGACGGCCCAGGTCAGCGACCAGGCGGGGCGCAGGCGTTCCTCGACGGGGCGGTCCGCGAGGAGGGCCGCGTCCAGCCGGCCCCCGGTGTGCTCCACGCGCCAGCGGGTGGCCGCGCCGCGGTCCGAGTCCTCGATCAGTACGTACGGGCCGTCCTGACCGCGCGTCAGGGTGCGGATCCGCCCGTCCTGGGTCTCCACGGCGACCTCGGCCAGACCGGGCAGGGCGAGCAGGAGCGCGTCGTCGACGTCGCTCAGCAGCCGCGCGGCGAGGTCCTCCGCGGCACCGTCGCGCAGCGGCATGACCACGACCGTGTCGTAGCCCTCGGGTGCGGCGCCCTCGGCGGGCAGCGGCAGGCGCAGCAGGGGGACGTGGCCGTCGCGGCGGCGGATCTCCTCGGCGAGCCCGGGGGTGTCCCCGGCGGCGGCCACGGCCAGGTCGCGCGCCTCCGACAGGGACCAGCGGACGCCGCCGGTACGGCTGATGACGGCGGGTTCGTCGGTGACGGAGAGGACGGCGGAGAAGCCGACGCCGAACCGGCCGACGGTCCCGGCGAGCTCCGCGTCGTCCCGCTTGGCGGAGGCGCGCAGCGTGGAGAGGGACTCGACGCCTGCTGCGTCGAGCGGGGCACCGGTGTTGGCCGCGGCCAGGACCGGCCGCCCGCCCGGTCCGCCGGCGCGCAGCGTCAGGCGCAGGCGGCCGGGGACGCCGGCCCGGGCGGCGGCGTCGGCGGCGTTCTGGGCGAGCTCCACCACGAGCCGGTCGCGGTAGCCGCCGAGGACGAGGTCCTCCTCGGCGTTGGCGTCCTCCCGGAACCGCGCGGGGGACGCGACCCACGCGTCCAGCACTCCGCGCCGCAGACGTCCGGTCCCGAAGAGGTCGGCGTCGGTCACGTTGGTGGTCTCCTAGCTGCTGAGCCGACTGATACCGCGCCCCGTCAGGGGCGCGGGGAACTGCGCGACAAGCCGCCGACGGCCCGCGGCCGAAGAACCGCGTCAGGAGTGCCCGAGGTCTTCCTCGCCCCCCGCGGCCTCCGGCCGCAACGGCATGAGATCGACGAGCGTCTCGTCGATGACCGGCGGCGCCGGCCGCGGCGGCTTCGGCATGACGGCCGCCTCGGAGTGCCCGCCGCAGCCGTAGGACAGGGACACCACATGGCCGTCCGCCGGACCGAACTCGTTGCCGCAGATGCCGAACGCCTGGCCGAGCGAGCCGCCGATGGGGATCAGGAAGCCGCAGCTGACACAGGACGCGGGCGCCGCCTGCGCCATCGGGGTCTTCGCACCGTGGGACTCGTCCCAGCGGTCGGCCGCGGTGTGCAGCCCGTAGCGGGACAGGACGCGGGCCCGGCGCATGCCGAGCTCCTCGGCCAGGGAGGCGATCGAGCCGCGCGCGGGCGCGGTCGGCTGCGCGGACGGCGGCCCGGCGGAGACCTCGGCGTCCTCCGCGTCGACCAGCTCGGTCATCTCCCGGGAAACGGCGGAGTTCGGCGGCGGCACGTCCTCGCCGGTCCAGCCCGGCTCCAGGCGCAGGTCCTCCGCGTCGGTGGGCAGCAGGTCGCCGGGGCCCATGTCGCCGGGGCGCAGGCGCTCGCTCCACGGCACCCATTCGGGGGCGAGGAGGGCGTCGGGGCCGGGCAGCAGCACCGTCTCGTCGACGGTGACGGCCTTGGCGCGGGAGGCGCGGGCGACGGTGACGGCCCAGCGCCAGCCGCGGTAGCCGGGGTCCTCACAGGCGAAGTAGTGCGTGACGACCCGGTCCCCGTCGGCGAGGGCCTCGACGTGCTCGCCGACCTTCCCCGGGCGCGCGGCCTCCTCGGCGGCCTCCCGGGCGAGTTCGACCGCCTCGGCGCACAGGCGGTCCGGGGTACGGCTTCGCATCGCAGCACTCACAAGAATCGATTCTCTCTTCCACGCCGTCTCACGAGTGCGCCTGCCGGACGAACGGGGCGGCGGACGGAGCGGACCGGGGGACCGCGTCGACGTCCGCGCCCGATCGGTTCGAGCGCACCTGGTCCTACCCATTCTGCGGGATCAGGGCCCGTAGTGCGGCCAACCAAGCGGCCGGCGACGGCGCGCTGTGCACGCTACCCCGCAAAGCCGCTCCGGGGATACCCGGGCTCCACCGAGCGCCCCCTTCGGCGTCCGGTACGCCCCGCAGGCGGGCGGAAAGCGCCGTACCCGGTTCCGGTTGGGGCAGTATGGCGTGGTGGCAGGCATCCGCCGTACGGTCCGGGACGCGGGCCGGGCGCTGCGCCGACCGGTCGCCGGGGCCGTGCGGGGCGTCCGGAAGGCCACGCACGCGCACGGCGCGGGCGAGTCGGGCCTCGCCAAGCTGATCGAGCTGCACGCGGTCAACTCCGCGGGCGACATGCTCATCACGGTGGCCCTGGCGTCCACGGTGTTCTTCTCGGTGCCCACGGACCAGGCCCGCGGGCGGGTCGCCCTGTACCTGGCGGTCACGATGGCGCCGTTCACCCTGCTGGCCCCGGTGATCGGGCCGCTGCTGGACCGGCTCCCGCACGGCCGCCGGGCGGCGATGGCGGGCGCGATGCTGACGCGTGCCGTCCTGGCCCTGATGATGTCCGGCGCCGTGGCGAGCGGCGGACTGGAGCTGTATCCGGCGGCGCTGGGCGTGCTGGTGGCGTCCAAGGCGTACGGGGTGGTGCGGTCGGCCGTGGTGCCCCGGCTGCTGCCGCCGCGGATCTCGCTCGTCAAGGCGAACTCCCGGGTCACCCTCGGGGGCCTGCTGGCCACGGGCCTGGCGGCCCCGCTCGGCGCGGGGCTGCACATGATGGGCCCGGCCTGGCCGCTGTACGGGGCGTGCGTCGTCTTCGCGGGCGGCACCTACCTCTCGCTCTCGCTCCCGCCCAAGGTCGACTCCGCGAAGGGCGAGGCCCGGGCCATGCTCGCCTCGCCCGACCACCAGCGCCGTACGACGCGGCGGACGAAGCCGGGGCTGCGCACGGTCGGCAGCTCCGTGCTGCACGGGCTGCAGGCCAACGGGGCCCTGCGGATGCTGTCCGGGTTCCTCACGTTCTTCCTGGCGTTCCTGCTGCGCGTCCACCCGCTGGGCGGGCTGGGCCCTGCCGTCTCGCTGGGCATCGTGGGGGTGGCGGCGGGCGCGGGCAACGCCCTGGGGACGGCCATCGGGGCGCTGCTGCGCTCGCGCGGCCCGGAGAAGACGATCGCCGCGGTGCTGACGGCCGCGCTGGGCATGACGGTGGCGACGGCCGTACTCTACAACCCGCTCTTCGTGGTGGCCGTGGCCGCCGTGGCCGGGATCTCGCAGGCGCTGGGCAAGCAGTCGCTGGACTCGCTGATCCAGCGGGACGTGCCGGAGCAGGTGCGCACCTCCGCCTTCGCCCGCTCCGAGACGCTGTTGCAGATGTGCTGGGTGGTGGGCGGCGGCATCGGGATCCTGCTGCCGCTCAACGGCGTGGTGGGCATGTCGGTCGCGTCCGCCTTCCTGGCCCTGGGCGCCGCCACAGCCGTCCGGGGCCTGCTGACGGCGGCCCGGCGCGGCTCGCCGCACCCGCGCGTGGCCTGACCGGGAGGGCCCGATAGCCTGCCCCCCATGACCGCTGCCATTTTCCAGGGAAGGCGCCGCCGCGCCGCTGCCGCTGCGGGCGTCGTGGCCCTCGGGCTCGTCGCCCTCTCCGCCTGCGACAAGCCGACGCCGCTGGCGACGGTGACCGTCGGTTCCACCACCGTGACGTCCGAGGCCGCCTGCTACGAGGGCGGCGACGCGATCGCCAACGACAAGCTGCCCGCCTGCTTCAAGTCCGAGGGCAAGACCGTCAAGGCGTCCATGGAGGACAAGGTCCGCTTCGGCGTCGACCCGAAGATCGCCGACGAGGGCTGGACGCTCTTCATCAACGGCCAGCCGGCCGAGCAGGAGCCGAACAAGAAGACCTTCCGGACCATCCCGGCCAGCGCCTTCTTCTCCTCCGGCCAGGGCGCCATGGTGAAGAACACCCAGGTCAGCATTGTCGAGGCGAGCTCCGGCAAGGCCCTGGGCATCTGGAACTTCACGCTCGAGAAGACCTCCTGACGATCCGTCCCATGCGCGTTCTGGTCGTCACCGCCGTGGCCGCCGAGGCGGACGCGGTCGTCCGTGCCCTGGCGGCGGAGCCCGTGGAGGTCTCCGTGCCGGGTGCGGTGCTGCGCCGGGCGGACGCCCCGTCCGCGGCCGTCGACGTGCTGGCGGCCGGGGTCGGCCCCGCCGCGGCCGCCGCCGCGGCCGGGTCCGCGCTGGCCGCCGCCGCGGCCGCCGGGCGTCCGTACGGCCTGGTGGTCTCGGCCGGGATCGGCGGCGGCTTCGCACCGGGGGCGCCGGTGGCGTCCCTCGTCGTCTCCGAGGCGATCGTGGCGGCCGACCTGGGCGCGGAGACCCCCGACGGTTTCGTGCCCGTCACCGAGCTGGGGTTCGGTGCCGTCGAACACACGCCGCCGGCGGCCCTGGTGGCCGCCGTGGCCGGCGCGACGGGTGCCGCGCGCGGTGCCGTGCTGACCGTGTCGACCGTGACCGGGTCCGCCGAGCGGGCCGCCGGGCTGACGGACCGCCATCCGCGGGCGCTGGCCGAGGCCATGGAGGGCTTCGGCGTCGCCGAGGCGGCGGCCGCGCACGGCGTGCCCGCCCTGGAGATCCGCGCGGTCTCCAACCCCGTCGGCCCGCGCGACCGTGCCGCCTGGCGCATCGGGGACGCGCTGGCCGCGCTCACGGACGCCTTCCGGGCGTTCCCGTTCGACCGGCTTCCGGCCGTCCTCCAGGAAGGGACCGTCTCCCCATGAGCGAGATGACCGACCCGATCCGCATCGCGTACTCGCCCTGCCCCAACGACACGTTCGTCTTCGACGCGTGGGCCCACGGCCGCGTCCCCGGGGCGCCCGCCCTGGACGTCACCTTCGCGGACATCGACGTCACGAACGGCATGGCCGAGCGCGGCGAGCTCGATGTGCTGAAGGTGTCCTACGCGGTCCTGCCCTGGGTGCTGGACGAGTACGCGCTGCTGCCCTGCGGCGGTGCGCTGGGCCGTGGCTGCGGCCCGCTGGTGCTCACCCGGGAGCCCGGGAAGCCCGCGGACCTGGCGGGGAAGACGGTGGCGGTGCCGAGCGAGCGCTCGACCGCGTATCTGCTGTTCCGCCTGTGGGCGGCCGCCGAGGTGCCGGGCGGCGTCGGCGAGGTCGTCGTGCTGCCGTTCCACGAGATCATGCCCGCGGTGCGCGACGGCAAGGTGGACGCGGGCCTGGTGATCCACGAGGCCCGCTTCACGTACCCGGACTACGGGCTGAGCTGCCTCGCCGACATGGGCAAACACTGGGAGGACACCACCGGCCTGCCCATCCCGCTCGGCGCGATCATCGCCAAGCGCTCGCTGGGCGAGGAGATGCTGCGGCGGCTGGCGGACGCCGCCAAGGCCTCCGTGCTCATGGCCTGGGACGACCCGGAGGCCTCCCGGCCGTATGTGCTCGCGCACGCGCAGGAGATGGACCCGGCGGTGACGGAGCAGCACATCGGGCTCTACGTCAACGAATTCACCGCCGGACTCGGGGAGGCAGGTTATGCCGCGGTGCGCGGGCTGCTGACCCGCGCGGCGGCCGAGGGGCTGGTGCCGCCCCTCGGCCCGGGCGCACTGGAGTTCGCCGGAAAGGCCTGACCGGCCCCGTCAGACGTCCAGCTGGTCGGCCACGGCGCGCAGCATGCCCGCGATCTTGGAGCCGTGGGCCTTGTCGGGGTAGCGGCCGCGCTCCAGCTGCTGCGTGACGTTCTCCAGGAGGGTCGTCAGGTCCTGGACGATCGAGGCCAGTTCGTCCGGCTTGCGGCGCTGGGCGGCCGCGACCGAGGGCGTCGGGTCGAGAAGGGTCACCGACAGCGCCTGGTCACCGCGCTGGCCCGCGACGACGCCGAACTCCACGCGCTGGCCGGGCTTCAGGGCGTCGACCCCGTCGGGGAGCACCGAGGAGTGGACGAAGACGTCTCCGCCGTCGTCGCGGGAGAGAAAGCCGAAGCCCTTCTCGCTGTTGAACCACTTGACCTTGCCGGTAGGCACGTCTGTCCTCGTCCTCGTGTCTCGTCGGAATTACGGAAACTTCTGCAATCAACAGAAAAACAGCTCTGGATAGCACTACAGCGGGTCGCAGGACCCGCCACCCCAAGGCTAATGGTCCCGCGCCCGGTGACAAGACGTCCCCGGGCCGTACCTCTGCGCGTCCGCTCCCGTCCCCGTCCATCCGGCCGTCACCCCACCGGTGAGGGATCTACCCTGGTCAGGTGAGCAACGAAACGCCCCGAGCCGGGGATCTGCTGGTACGCACCGGTGCCGTCGTGTTCCTGGTGGGCGCAGTGGCCACCCTGGCCACGGTGGCCCCGCTGTTTCTCGGTGCCGATCCGCTGCCGCCCGTCGCGTACTTCGTGTGCATGCTGATGGGCGTCGGCTTCCTGATCGCCGGGGCCGGGGTGCTGCGCTCGGTGGCCGAACAGCGGCGTCAGGCCCGCGAGGCCGCGTCGGGGACGGCGCCCGCCGCCCGGTAGCGGCGCAGCCAGGCGGGGAAGCCCGTGAGGTCCGGGAGGACCACGTCCGCGCCCTCCGCGCGCAGTTCGGCCGCGGTGCACGGTCCGGTGGCCACCGCCACCGACAGCGCACCGGCCGCCCGCGCACCGCGCACGTCGCCGACGTGGTCGCCCACGTAGACGCCCGCCCCGTGCTCGCGCAGGGCGGTCGCCTTGCCCTCCGCCCAGAGGCCGGCGCACAGTTCGTCGGGCCGGATGCCCAGGTGCTCCAGGTGCAGCCGGGCGTTGGTCGCGTACTTGGCCGTGACGACGATCGCCCGCCCGCCCAGCTCCTGCACGGCGGCGACGGATTCGCGGGCACCCGGCAGCGCGGCCGAGGGCTCGATGCCGTGGGCGGGGTACGAACCGAGGTAGATCTCCTCGGCCTTCGGCACCTCGTCCGCGGGGAACCAGTTGGCCAGCTCCCAGGTCAGCGGCGGGCCGATCCGGCTGACGACCAGGTCGACATCGATGGGCCGGCCGGTGGCCGCGGCCAGGGCCTCGTACGTGGCCCGGATGCCGGGGCGGGAGTCGACCAGGGTGAGGTCCAGGTCGAAGCCGACGGTGAACGGGGCTTCCGGCTGCGGGGTTTGGGGCTGCGGGGATTCCGGTTTCGGGTTCATGCCCCACATTGTGCTGCCGTCCCTGCCGGCCCTGTCGTCCCGGCCGCCTCTGTCATCCCGGCCGCCTCGCCCGCCACAGGACGAACGCGGCCGAGGCCACCGCCGCCACCCGCACCACCACGGGCCACGTCGCCGACAGGGCACCCGCCATCGCCCCCTGCGGTATCGGTTCTCCCCAGCGCCCGTCCATGCGGCCCCACAGCCACACGACGCCCCCCGCCACCACCAGCCCCGGCACCCCCATGACCGCCCACTTCGACTCGGCCTGGGTCAGCCGGCGCGTCACATACGCCAGCGCCCAGCCCGCGGCCAGCACCAGCAGGTTCCCCAGCACCGCGCCGGTGACGAGCAGCACCGCGACCAGCACCAGCAGCGGGCTCATCGGCACCGTCCCGCCGGGGCCGGGGCCCCGGCGGCGGCGCAGGCGGGCGAGGCCGCGGGCCGGGGGCTCGTCGGCCTCGACGGCGTCCTCCTGGCCCGGAACCGCACCCTCCGGATCCTGCTGCGCGGGCTGCACGCGCTGTGCCGGCACCTGCGCGGGCGTCCCCGGCGCACCCGGCGGCTTGAGCATGTCCGGGATCTCGATCCCGCCGACGAAGCCGTGCACCGCGTCCCCGGCCGTGAACGGCCCCGGCTCCACCCGCCACCAGTCCGGGCTGCCGCCCGTGCCCAGTTCCTCCTCCGTCGCCAGGTGCGGCGGCCGCGCCGCCCCCGGCGGCGTCCGCTGCGCCGGCACCTTCCCGGCCGGCTCCCCCGGCCGGCCCGCCGCCCCGGCGACCGCCTCCGACGGAGTCCCCAGCCCGTCGAGGATCCGCTGCACGGCGGCCGGCGTCTCCGCGCCCTCCACCGCTCTGCGCTGCTCGATCTCGGTGCGCAGCCGGGTGACCAGCCGCATCCGTTCGCCGGAGGTGAGCGACTGCCGCTGCGCCAGGTCCCCGACCCTGCTCAGGTAGTCGTACACAAGCTGATCACTCTCGATCCCCACCCGACCGACGGTACCGTCTCCCTCCCGCCCCCGGACCGGGAACGGACACCGCGCACCCCTCCCGGCGGAGCCGTTGCGCCGGGCACCCGAACGGAGCCGCGGCGACCCGGTACCGTAAGCAGAATGACCACTTCGCGGGAGACCGGCGCCCCGCGCACCCTCGCCGAGGAACTGCGCACCCGTCCCGACGACGCCCTGGCCGCCCTCCTGAGCGCCCGGCCCGACCTGCTGAACCCGGTGCCCGGCGACCTCACCCAGCTCGCCACCCGCGCCGCCACCCGGGCCTCGGTGGTCCGCGCCCTGGACCGGCTGGACCGCTTCACGCTGCAGGTCGCCGAGGCGCTCGCGGTGGCCCCGGACCCGTGCCCGTACCCGGTCCTGGCCGGGCTGATGACCGGATGGGGGCACATCCCAGGCCGTTCAGGCTCCGGGGGACTGCCGGAGGACCCCCGCATCGCCGAGGCCCTCCCCCGCGCCGTCGCCGCCCTGCGCGACCAGGCCCTCGTCTGGGGCGGCGAGGACCGGCTGCGCCTCGTGCGCACCGTCCGCGAACTGCTCGCGCCCAGCGCCGCGCGCCCCTCGCCCACCGGCCTCGGCCCCACCGTCGCGGAGGCCACCGCCGGGATGTCCCCCGGCAGGCTGCAGCAGATCATCGCCGCCGCGGGGCTGCCGGCCACCCACGATCCGGTGACCGCCGTCACCGCCCTGACCGCCCTGTTCGAGGACCGCACCCGCATGGCGGAGCTGCTCGCCACGGCACCCGAGGAGGCCCGTGCCGTCCTCGGCAAGCTGCTGTGGGGGCCGCCCTACGGCACCGTCACCGCCGAGCCCGCCCCGCATCTGCGCTGGCTGCTCGACCGCGGGCTGCTGCTGCCGACCGCACCCGGCAGCGTCGTCCTCCCCCGCGAGGCCGCCCTGCACCTGCGCGCCGGCCGCGCCCACCGAAACCCCGAACCCGCCGCCCCCGCGCTGGAACCCGTCACCGCGCACGCGGAACAGCTCGCCGACGCCACCGCCGCCGGGCAGGCGTTCACCGCCCTGGCCACCGTCGAGGAGCTGCTCCAGACCTGGGAGACCGACAGCCCCCTCGTCCTGCGCGCGGGCGGCCTGAGCGTACGGGACCTCAAGCGCACCGCCGCCGCCCTGGACACCACGGAGACCGCGGCCGCCTTCTGGACCGAACTCGCCCACGCCGCCGGGCTGCTCGCCTCCGACGGCGACGTCGACGAGCGCTACGCCCCCACCCCCGCCTCCGACGACTGGCTCGCCCTGCCCGCCGAGCACCGCTGGGCGCACCTGGCCGGCGCCTGGCTCGCAGCCACCCGCACCCCCGGCCTCGTCGGCGACAAGGACGCCAAGGGCCGCACCCTCGCCGCCCTCGGCCCGGACCTCGACCGCTCACCCGCCCCCGAGGTGCGCCGCCGCGTGCTGGAGCTGCTCGCCTCGCTGCCCGCCGGGGCGTCCGTCTCCCCCGACGCCCTCCTCGCCCGGCTGCAGTGGGAACGCCCGCCGCGCACCGCCACCGACGACCTGCGCGCCCGGCTGGCCCAGTGGACCCTGGACGAGGCCGAACTGCTCGGCGTCACCGGCCGCGGCGCCCTCTCCGCCCACGGCCGCGCGCTGCTGGACGGCTCTGAGGCGACGGCCGCGAACCTGCTCGCACCGCTGCTGCCCGAGCCCCTGGACCACGTCCTCCTCCAGGCCGACCTGACGGCCGTCGCCCCCGGCCCGCTCCGGCGGCCCCTCGCCCAGATGCTGGGCGTCCTCGCCGACGTCGAGTCCAAGGGCGGCGCCACCGTCTACCGCTTCACGCCGGATTCGGTGCGCCGCGCCCTGGACGCGGGCCGGACCGCCGGGGACGTCCTCGCCTTCCTGCAGGAACACTCGCGCACCCCCGTGCCGCAGCCCCTCGCCTACCTCGTCGAGGACGTGGCCCGCCGGCACGGCCGGCTCCGCGTCGGCGCCGCCTCCTCGTACCTGCGCTGCGACGACGAGGCCGTCCTCGCCGAACTCCTGGCCGACCGCCGCTCCGCACCGCTGCGCCTGCGCCGCCTCGCCCCCACCGTGCTGGCCTCCCAGGCCGCGCCCGACGCCCTGCTGGAGGGCCTGCGCGCCATGGGCTACGCGCCCGCGGCCGAGTCCGCCGAGGGCGACGTGCTCATCGCCCGCGCCGACATCCACCGCACCCCGCCGCGCACCGCCCCCGCCCCCGTGCCCGAAGGTCCGCCGGTCCCCGACGAGACCCTCCTCGGCGCCGCCGTCCGCGCCATCCGCGCCGGCGACATGGCGGCCACGGCCGAACGCAAACCGATCGCCGCCCCCGCCCCCGCGGACGGCGGCCTCCCCCGCACCACCTCCGCCGAAACCCTGGCCACCATGCAGGCGGCCGTCCTCACCGGCGCCGCCGTCTGGATCGGCTACGTCAACGCCGAGGGCGCCGCCAGCCAGCGCGTCATCGCCCCGGTCCGGGTGGAGGGCGGCTTCGTCACGGCGTACGACCACACGGCGGACGAGGTGCGGACGTATCCGCTGCACCGGATCACCGGCGTGGCCGAGTTGGCGGACGACCACGCGTAGGGAATCTCGCGCCCCGTCGGGGCGCCGGGGTGCGGCACACTTGAGGTTTGGGCCCGCGCGGAAGGGATGTACGTACGTGAACGGTCCACTGATCGTCCAGAGCGACAAGACGCTCCTGTTGGAGGTCGACCACGAGCAGGCCGAGGCCTGCCGGCGGGCCATCGCCTCCTTCGCGGAGCTGGAGCGTGCCCCCGAGCACATCCACACCTACCGGATCACCCCGCTCGGCCTGTGGAACGCCCGGGCCGCCGGGCACGACGCCGAGCAGGTCGTCGACGCGCTCGTCACCCACTCCCGCTATCCCGTGCCGCACGCGCTGCTCGTCGACATCGCCGAGACCATGGCCCGGTACGGGCGGCTGCGGCTGCTCAAGCACCCCGTGCACGGGCTGGTCCTGGAGACGAGCGACCGGCCGGTGCTGGAGGAGATCCTCCGGTCGAAGAAGATCCAGCCGCTCGTGGGCGCCCGCATCGACCCCGACACCGTCGCCGTGCACCCCTCCGAGCGCGGCCAGATCAAGCAGTCGCTGCTCAAGCTGGGCTGGCCCGCCGAGGATCTCGCCGGGTACGTGGACGGCGAGGCGCACCCCATCGAGCTGCGCGAGGACGGGTGGGCGCTGCGCCCCTACCAGCGGCAGGCCGTCGACGGGTTCTGGCACGGCGGGTCGGGTGTGGTCGTGCTGCCGTGCGGTGCGGGAAAGACGCTCGTCGGCGCCGGCGCCATGGCCGAGGCGAAGGCCACCACGCTGATCCTGGTCACCAACACCGTCTCCGCGCGGCAGTGGAAGCACGAGCTCGTGAAGCGGACGTCGCTGACCGAGGACGAGATCGGCGAGTACAGCGGGACGCGGAAGGAGATCCGCCCGGTCACCATCGCGACGTATCAGGTGCTGACCACCAAGCGGAAGGGGATCTATCCCCACCTGGAGCTGTTCGACTCCCGCGACTGGGGGCTCGTCGTCTACGACGAGGTGCACCTGCTGCCCGCGCCGGTCTTCAAGTTCACCGCCGACCTGCAGGCCCGGCGGCGGCTCGGGCTCACCGCGACGCTCGTGCGGGAGGACGGGCGGGAGTCGGATGTCTTCTCGCTCATCGGGCCCAAGCGGTTCGACGCGCCGTGGAAGGAGATCGAGGCGCAGGGGTACATCGCTCCCGCCGACTGTGTCGAGGTACGGGTCAATCTGACGGACTCGGAGCGGCTCGCGTACGCGACCGCCGAGACCGAGGAGAAGTACCGCTTCTGCGCCACCACCGCCACCAAGCGCAAGGTCACCGAGGCGCTCGTGCGCCGGCACCGCGGTGAGCAGACCCTGGTCATCGGCCAGTACATCGACCAGCTCGACGAGCTGGGCGAGCATCTGGGCGCGCCCGTGATCAAGGGCGAGACCAGCAACGCCCAGCGCGAGAAGCTCTTCGACGCCTTCCGGGAAGGCGAGTTGAGCGTGCTCGTCGTCTCCAAGGTCGCCAACTTCTCCATCGACCTGCCCGAGGCGACGGTCGCCATCCAGGTCTCGGGGACGTTCGGCTCCCGCCAGGAGGAGGCGCAGCGGCTGGGCCGCGTCCTGCGGCCGAAGGCGGACGGGCACGAGGCCCGCTTCTACTCCGTCGTCGCCCGCGACACCGTCGACCAGGACTTCGCCGCCCATCGGCAGCGGTTCCTCGCCGAGCAGGGGTACGCGTACCGGATCGTGGATGCGGATGCGCTGCTCGCGGAGGGTTTGGAGGGGGCGGACGAGGAGGCCGTCTGAGTCCGGGGGCGGACTCGGTCCCGGCTCAGGCGCGGCGCTTGTCCGCGTACTGGCCGAGGACCACGACGTCCACGGTCGCGCCCGCGAACGCCTTGATCACGCGGAGAGCGGTGGAGAGCGCCGACGGGGCGCTCGGGGCCGGGGTCATGGATGCGGTGGTCATGTCTTCCATGGTCCCGGCCCGGCCGCCCGCTCACATCGGCCTGCCGGTGTAAAGCCGTGCGCGCGACCGTACTACTCCAGGCCCATCGCGCCCCCTACGGGAGGTGGAGGGCGCCCCTGAGGGGCTCCGGGGTTCGGTTCGAAATTCGTTCGCGCCCGTATGGGGCGTTCACTAAAATCTCCCCCTTCCCCTGTCGCATGCCGCACGCCTGGAGGCTTCGCCGTGTCCGCACCGCACTCCGTCGGTCCCGTCGATCCTCTGGAGCGCGAGCGGGCCCATCTCGCCTCGTCCCGCGCCGCGTTGCGCGCCATGCGGGCCGACGTCGAGGCGCTCGACATCAAGGACGTCACCGCGAACTGGGTCAACGCCGCCGTCCTGGAGCGCCAGATCGAGGACCGCATCACCGCCCTCGCCGACCTCGCCCACACCCCGCTCTTCTTCGGCCGGCTCGACTATCTGCACGCCCCGGGTGCGGACCGCGCCGAGGGTGCCGAGGGCGAGCAGTTCTACATCGGGCGGCGGCACGTGCACGACGCCGACGGCGACCCCATGGTCATCGACTGGCGCGCCCCCGTCTCCCAGCCGTTCTACCGCGCCTCGAAGAAGGAGCCGATGGACGTGCGCCTCCGGCGCCGCTTCGGCTACACCGGCGGCGAGTTGACCGCCTACGAGGACGAGGACCTCACGGACGCGGCGGGGGCCGGGGCCGGCACCGCGAGCAAGCTGCTCCAGGACGAGATCGAGAGGCCGCGCGTCGGGCCCATGCGGGACATCGTCGCCACCATCCAGCCCGAGCAGGACGAGATCGTGCGCGCCGAAATCGGCGGCACCGTGTGCGTGCAGGGCGCGCCCGGCACCGGGAAGACGGCCGTGGGACTGCACCGGGTCGCCTACCTGCTGTACGCCCACCGTGAGCGGCTCGCGCGGACCGGGACGCTGGTCGTCGGGCCCAACCGGTCGTTCCTGCGGTACATCGAGCAAGTGCTGCCCGCTCTCGGCGAGTTGAATGTGGGGCAGGCCACTGTCGACGATCTGGTCGGGGGGCGCGTCGACGTGCGGGGCACCGACTCCGCCGAAGCCGCTCGCATCAAGGGCGACGCACGCATGGCCGAGGTGCTGCGGCGCGCCGTGCGGGCCGGGGTCACGATGCCCGTCGAGCCCGTCGTCGTCGTGCGCGGGTCCCGGCGGTGGCGGGTGCCCGCCCACGAGGTCGAGGAGATCGTGCGCGAGCTGCTCGGGCGCGACATCCGGTACGGGGCCGCGCGGGAGGCGCTGCCGCAGCGGATCGCCCATGCGGTGCTGGTGAGGATGGAGGCTGCGGGCGAGGCGCCGGACGACCGCGTGCAGGACGCGGTCGCGCGGAACGCGGCGGTGAAGGCGGCGGTGAAGACGCTGTGGCCGGTTGTCGACCCGGCGAAGCTGGTGCTGCGGCTGCTGTCCGATGCGGCGTTCCTTGCGGAGCATGCGGAGGGGGTGCTGACGAAGGAGGAGCAGGCGGTCCTCCTGTGGGCCAAGCCGGGGCGGAGCGTCAAGAGCGCCAAGTGGTCTGCCGCCGATGCGGTGTTGGTCGACGAGGCCGCCGATCTTGTGACGCGGACGCCGTCGCTCGGGCACGTGGTGCTCGATGAAGCGCAGGACCTCTCGCCCATGCAGTACCGGGCGGTCGGGCGGCGCTGCACGACCGGGTCGGCGACGGTGCTGGGGGACATTGCGCAGGGGACGACGCCGTGGGCCACGCCCGGTTGGGCCGAGGCGTTGGTGCATCTGGGGAAGCCCGACGCTGTTGTCGAGGAGTTGACGCAGGGGTTCCGTGTGCCGCGGGAGGTCATCGCGTACGCGTCGCGGCTGCTGCCGTCGATCGCGCCGGGGCTGGCGGAGGCCACGTCGGTGCGGGAGGCCGCCGGGGACTTCGCGGTGCGGGAGGTTCCGGCGGCGGAGCTGGACGCGGCGGTGGTGGCGGCGTGCGGGGCGGCGCTGCGGCGGGAGGGGTCGGTCGGGCTGATCGCTGCCGACGCGCGGGTGCCGGGGCTGGCGGCTGCGCTGGACGGGGCGGGGCTGGCGTACCTCGCGCCTGGTGAGGAGACCAGTGCGGAGGCTCGGTTGACGCTGGTGCCGGCGTCGTTGGCCAAGGGTCTGGAGTACGACTACGTGGTGCTGGACGAGCCGGCGGCGGTGGTGGCCGGCGAGCCGGATGAGCGGACCGGGTTGCGGCGGCTGTACGTGGCTCTGACGCGAGCCGTCTCCGGGTTGACCGTGCTGCACGCGGAACCGTTGCCGGCGGCGCTGGGTCGGGGGCGGTCCGGTTCGTGATCGCGCCCCGAAGGGGCGCTGGGGGTACCCCCAGCGGTAGCTGGGGGAGGAACTGCGCGACCGGCCACGCCGAGCCCGCACCCGACGTGCATCCCCCGGCGGTCAGCCGGAAACCGCCTCGCGCCAGACGCGCACCGCCCCCGCGTCGACGGGCGAAGCCCACCCGGCGGGGCGTGCCGCGCTGCCGATGTGGAAGGCGGCGATCCCCGCCGCCTTCAGCGCGGGTACGTGCTTCAGCTTGAGGCCTCCCCCGGCCATGATCCGCGGTTCGTACCCCGGTTCGTCCCCGCGTGCCGCCTCCGCGACGAGCGTCGTGAGCCCGTCGTCCACGCCGGACGCCGACCCGGCGGTCAGGTACGTGTCGAGTCCCGGCTGGTCGGCCAGCTGCTTGCGCAGCGCATCGCGGTCCGCGGCCCGGTCGATCGCCCGGTGGAACGTCCAGCGGGACTCGGGGCCGATCGCGTCCACCAGGGCCGCCACCGCCGCCAGGTCCGCCCGGCCGTCGTCCGTGAGGAAGCCCAGGACGAACTCCTCCGCGCCCTCGGCGCTGAGGGCGCGTGCGTCCGCGCAGAGTGTCTCCAGCGCTTTGGCGCCTCCCGCCGCGAAGCCGTCCGTCGCGCGGAGCATCACCCGGACCGGGATGTCCACCGCGTCCCGCACGGCCGCGAACGTGGCCGGGGTCGGGGTCAGGCCGTCCGCTGCCATGTCGGTGACCAGTTCGAGGCGGTCCGCCCCGCCGGCCTGCGCCGCCACCGCGTCCTCGGCGTCGAGCGCGATCACCTCAAGAATTGGTCTAGACATGTGTCCAGCCTGCCACATCCGGCGCCTCCGCCGGTAGCGGGCCTCCCCCCATGGCCCACAATTGGCCCATGAGCGGCGAGCTGCGTGATCAGTGGATTCGGACCGTGAGTCGTGTCCGGGGCGAGCCCGGGCCCGATCCCGGGCCCTACGCCGACGATCTCCTTGCCCGGTGGAGCGAGCCTCAGCGGCGCTATCACACGGTCACGCATCTGGCCGCGGTTCTCGATCGCCTCGATGATCTCGCTTCGTACGCCGACGACATCGACGTCGTCCGGCTCGCCGCCTGGTTCCACGACGCCGTCTACCGGCCCGACCGCTCGGAGAACGAGGAGCGCAGCGCCCATCTCGCCGAGCGGGCACTGCCCGAGCTCGGCATCGGCAACGCCGTCACGGAGGAAGTCGCGCGTCTCGTGCGGCTCACCTTCACGCACAACCCCGAGCCCGGCGACCGCAACGGCGAAGTGCTGTGCGACGCGGATCTGGCCGTGCTGGGCGGGCCGCCGGTCGTCTACGCCGCCTACGCCGCCGAGATCCGGCAGGAGTACGGGTTCGTGCCGGAGGCGGACTTCCGGGAAGGGCGGGCCGGGGTGCTGCGGGAGTTGCTGGATCTCCCCCGGCTCTTCCGTACCCCGCTCGGGCACGAGCGGTGGGAGCGGACCGCCCGGCACAACCTCCGCGGGGAGCTCGAACTGCTCACCCTGTGAGCGGGCGTTTGCGGCGCCTCAGGCCCGCCCCCGTCATCCTGCTCACCAGTTCCTTGCTGCTCACCTCGACCGCGCCCAGCCGCACCGCCGCCGCGTACGTGCCCTCCGGCACGTCGTAGTGGTCGCCGTCGAACGCCTTCGACGGCATCCCCAGGCGTGCCGCGAACGCGTGCAGTTCCTCGAAGCTCACGTCGCTCACCAGGTGGGACCACATCCGGCCGTGGCCCGGCCAGTTGGGCGGGTCGATGTAGAGCACTATCGCCGCACTGAGCTCAGCGACCCGACGGGTGCCACGAGTACTGCCTGCTTGGTGCAGGCCCAGTGCGGGTCCGGGCCGAGTTCGGGTTCGACCTCCAGCGCGTGCAGGTCGCCCGACTCCGTGCACACCGGGCACAGCGGCCACCGGCCGTACCGGTCCAGCAGCGCGTCCTGGACGTCCTGCGCGACGAGCCCCACGAG
The DNA here is from genome assembly GCF_013030945.1 of Streptomyces morookaense. GTDB lineage: Bacteria > Actinomycetota > Actinomycetes > Streptomycetales > Streptomycetaceae > Streptomyces > Streptomyces morookaensis. The sequence continues at coordinate 148,391 of NZ_JABBXF010000010.1, forward strand.
GAACTCCGCGCCCTCCGGCCACTGCTCCACCCACCAGCGGCGCTGCGCCACCGCGTCCTCGACGAGCGAGACGACGTCCGCCTCGGCCACGTCCCCCGCCGCCAGGTCCGCGAGGACGAGCGCCCGCGCCGCGTGCAGTGCCTGTTCGAGCTCCATGAGGCCATTGTCCGGGAGCAGGAGGGTTGACTGCGCGCCGACCCGAAAATAGCTTTCAAAAAGTGGACAGGAATGTGAAGGAAACTGCCCCGCCTCCTCCCTCACCCGGTGCCCTCGCGGCCAAGGTGCGCACTTTGGTTCCTTCCATGACCCGTTCCATGCAGCGCGTGGCGGAGGTGCTGGCCGCCGATCCCGCGGGATCCGCCGCCCTCACCGTCACCGGACTGGCCGAGCGCACCGGCACCAGCGAGGCCACCGTCGTGCGCACCGCCCGGCTGCTCGGCTACCCCGGCTACCGGGACCTGCGGCTCGCCCTCGCGGCGCTGGCCGCCGAACAGGCCGCGGGCCGCGCCCCGGCCGTCACCGCCGACATCGCCGTGGACGACCCGCTGGCGAGCGTCGTCGCCAAGCTCGCCCAGGAGGAGAGCCGGTGCCTGGCCGACACCGCGGCCGGCCTCGACACCGCCCAGCTGGAATCCGCGGTGGCCGCCCTCGCGGCCGCCCGCCGCATCGACGTCTACGGGATCGGCGCCTCCAACCTCGTCGGCCAGGACCTCGTGCAGAAGCTGCTGCGCATCGGGCTGATCGCGCATGCCCCGGCGGATCCTCATCTGGCCGTCACCAACGCCGTGCAGCTGCGCTCCGGCGACGTGGCCGTCGCGATCACCCACTCGGGCCGGACCACCGACGTCATCGAACCGCTGCGGGTCGCCTTCGAGAACGGCGCCACCACCGTCGCCGTCACCGGCCGCCCGCAGGGCGAGATCGCCCAGTACGCCGATCATGTGCTCACCACGTCCTCCGCACGGGAGAGCGAGCTGCGCCCCGCGGCCATGTCGAGCCGCACCAGCCAGCTCCTCGTGGTGGACTGCCTGTTCATCGGCGTCGCCCAGCGCACGTACGACGCCGCGGCGCCGGCCCTGTCCGCCTCGTACGAAGCCCTGGCCCACCGCCACTCCCCCCGCTGACCATCGGAACCCCTGTCAGGAACCCCCCAGGAAAAGAGCCTCCTCACCATGACGTCGCCCGCCGCTTCCGCCGCCCTGCGCGCCCAGCTGGCCTCGCTCACGACCGAGGCGTTCCGTCCCGATCTCGCGGAGATCGACCGGCTGCCGACCGACGCCATCGCGAAGATCATGAACGGCGAGGACGCCCGCGTCGCGGCCGCCGTCGCCGAACGGCTCCCGGAGATCGCCGCCGCCATCGACGCGACCGCCGCCCGGATGGCCCGCGGCGGACGGCTCGTCTACGCCGGCGCCGGCACCGCGGGCCGGCTGGGGGTGCTGGACGCCAGCGAGTGCCCGCCCACCTTCAACACCGAGCCGGCCCGCGTGGTCGGCCTGATCGCGGGCGGACCGGACGCCCTCGTGACGGCCGTCGAAGGCGCGGAGGACAGCCGCGAGCTGGCGGCCGGTGATCTGGACCGGCTCGGCATCGGGGCCGACGACACCGTCGTCGGCATCTCCGCCTCCGGCCGCACGCCCTATGCGGTCGGCGCCGTCGAACACGCCCGCGCCGCCGGCGCACTCACCATCGGGCTCTCCTGCAACGCCCGTTCCGCCCTGGGCGCCGCCTCCGAGCACCCCATCGAGGTCGTCGTCGGACCCGAACTCCTCACCGGCTCCACCCGGTTGAAGGCCGGCACGGCACAGAAGCTCGTCCTCAACATGCTCTCGACCATCACCATGATCCGCCTCGGCAAGACCTACGGAAACCTGATGGTCGACGTCCGCGCCTCGAACGAGAAGCTGCACGCCCGCTCGCGCCGCATCGTCGCCCTCGCAACGGGCGCCGCGGACGCGGAGATCGAGCAGGCCCTGGAGGCGACGGACGGCGAGGTGAAGAACGCGGTCCTCGTCCTCCTCGGCGGGGTCGACGGCCCCACGGCGGCCCGGCTGCTGCGGGAGTCGGACGGGCACCTGCGCGCGGCCCTGGACGCGGCCCGGGGCTGACATGGACGCCACCGACCTCCTCCCCCTTCTCGGCGGGCCCGGCAACATCCGCTCTGTTGCCGCTTGCATGACCCGCCTGCGGGTCGAGGTGTACGACCGCGACAGTGTGCGGACCACCGAACTGCGCACCCTTCCCGGCGTATTGGGCCTCGTCCAGGACGCCGACGCGCTCCAGATCGTCCTGGGTCCCGGCACCGTGACCCGCGTCGCCGCGGAACTGCAACGGCTGCTGGACCCGCTCGCCGCCCGTGGCGCCTCCCTCAAGGCAGCTCAACAGGCCCGCAACGCCACGCCGTTCAAGCGCTTCCTCCGCCGCATCGGCCAGATCTTCATCCCCCTCGTCCCCGCCCTCATCGGCTGCGGCCTGGTCGCCGGCCTGGCCGGGGTGCTCGCCGACCTGCACCTGCTGACCTCGCTCGTACCGGCCCTGTCGGCCGTCGCGGGCGGCTTCATGGCCCTGCTCGCGGTCTTCGTCGGACACGGCACGGCACGGGAGTTCGGCGGCACCCCCGTGCTGGGCGGCGCGGTGGCGGCCGTCGTCGTCCACCCGGGCGTGACACACGTGCACGCCTTCGGCCTGACGCTCACGCCCGGCCAGGGCGGGGTCCTGGGCGCCCTCGGCGCGGCGCTGCTGGCGGTGCAGGTGGAGAAGGCGTGCCGCAGGGTGCTGCCCGCGGCGCTGGACGTGCTGCTCACCCCGGCGCTCACGGTCCTGCTGCCCGGGCTGGTGACCCTCTACGGGCTGATGTACGCGGCCGGTCAAGTCTCCGCCGCGACCGGGCGGTTCACGCACGTCCTGCTGGCCGACGGCGGCGCCGCGGCCGGCTTCGTGCTGGGCGGGCTGTTCCTGCCGCTGGTGATGCTGGGCCTGCACCAGGCGCTGATCCCGGTGCACACCACGCTGATCGCCGAGCAGGGTTCGACGCTCCTGCTGCCCCTCCTCGCCATGGCGGGCGCGGGCCAGGTCGGGGCGGCGCTCGCGCTCTACGTCCGGCTGGCGCGCAACGGCCGGGTGCGCAGCACCATCAGATCGGCGCTGCCGGCGGGGCTCGTGGGCATCGGGGAGCCGCTGATCTACGGGGTGTCGCTGCCGCTGGGCCGCCCGTTCGTCACGGCCTGCGTGGGCGGCGCGTTCGGCGGCGGCTTCGTGGGCCTGCTCGGCCAGTTGGGCAGCACGGTCGGCGCCACGGCCATCGGCCCGTCCGGCTGGGCCCTCTTCCCTCTCCTGAAGGGCAGCCACGGCCCGGCGGAGGCGGCCGCGGTCTACGGCGCGGGGCTGCTGGTGGGGTACGCGACGGGCTTCGCGGCCACATATGTCTTCGGGCTGAGCCGGGAGGCACTGGCGGAGCTCAACACGCCGAAGGCGGCACCCCCTTCGCAGGAAGTGCCGCCTTCGGCGTACAGCGTTCAGGACAAGTGATCCCTTCGGGATCAGAAGTCCATGTCACCGCCGGGCATGCCGCCCGGAGCGGCCGCAGCGGCCTTCTCCGGCTTGTCGGCGATGACGGCCTCGGTGGTGAGGAACAGCGCCGCGATGGAGGCGGCGTTCTGCAGCGCGGAGCGGGTGACCTTGGCCGGGTCGATGATGCCCTCGGCGATCATGTCGACGTACTCGCCGGTCGCGGCGTTCAGACCGTGGCCGACTGCCAGGTTGCGCACCTTCTCCACGACGACGCCGCCCTCGAGACCACCGTTGACGGCGATCTGCTTCAGCGGGGCCTCCAGGGCCAGCTTGACGGCGTTGGCACCGGTGGCCTCGTCGCCCTCCAGGTCCAGCTTCTCGAAGACCGAGGAGGCCTGCAGCAGGGCCACGCCACCACCGGCGACGATGCCCTCCTCGACGGCGGCCTTCGCGTTGCGGACGGCGTCCTCGATGCGGTGCTTGCGCTCCTTGAGCTCCACCTCGGTGGCGGCACCGGCCTTGATGACGGCCACGCCGCCGGCCAGCTTCGCCAGACGCTCCTGCAGCTTCTCGCGGTCGTAGTCGGAGTCGCTGTTCTCGATCTCGGCGCGGATCTGGTTGACGCGGCCCTGGACCTGGTCGCTGTCACCGGCACCGTCGACGATGGTCGTCTCGTCCTTGGTGATGACGACCTTGCGGGCGCGGCCGAGCAGGTCGAGACCGGCGTTCTCCAGCTTGAGGCCGACCTCCTCGGAGATGACCGTGCCGCCCGTGAGGATGGCGATGTCGCCGAGCATGGCCTTGCGGCGGTCGCCGAAGCCCGGGGCCTTGACGGCGACGGACTTGAAGGTGCCGCGGATCTTGTTGACGACCAGGGTCGACAGGGCCTCGCCCTCGACGTCCTCGGCGATGATCAGCAGCGGCTTGCCCGACTGCATGACCTTCTCCAGCAGCGGGAGCAGGTCCTTGACCGAGGAGATCTTCGAGTTGACGATCAGGATGTACGGGTCCTCGAGGGAGGCCTCCATACGCTCCATGTCGGTGGCGAAGTACGCCGAGATGTAGCCCTTGTCGAAGCGCATGCCCTCGGTGAGCTCGAGCTCCAGACCGAAGGTCTGCGACTCCTCGACGGTGATGACGCCTTCCTTGCCGACCTTGTCCATGGCCTCGGCGATGAGCTCGCCGATCTGCGTGTCGGCGGCCGAGATGGAGGCGGTGGAGGCGATCTGCTCCTTGGTCTCCACCTCCTTGGCCTGGTCGAGCAGCGCACCGGAGACGGCCTCGACGGCCTTCTCGATGCCGCGCTTCAGGGCCATCGGGTTGGCACCGGCGGCGACGTTGCGCAGACCCTCGCGGACCAGCGCCTGGGCGAGGACGGTCGCGGTCGTCGTGCCGTCACCGGCGACGTCGTCCGTCTTCTTCGCGACCTCCTTGACCAGCTCGGCGCCGATCTTCTCGTACGGGTCCTCGAGCTCGATCTCCTTGGCGATGGAGACACCGTCGTTGGTGATCGTGGGGGCGCCCCACTTCTTCTCGAGGACGACGTTGCGGCCCTTGGGGCCGAGGGTGACCTTGACGGCGTCGGCGAGCTGGTTCATCCCGCGCTCGAGACCGCGCCGTGCCTCCTCGTCGAACGCGATGATCTTGGCCATGTGAAGTGGTCCTCCCAGGACGGGGTGGATTGCTCCGGACCGCGTAGGCGCCCGCGACGGACGGCCTGCGCGCCTCGCGGTTCCTTGCCCCGCTTGGCCCGCGGACCTCACCGACGGTCCAAATCTGTCACTCTCACCCGGAGAGTGCTAGCCCAATGATTAGCACTCGACCCCTGAGAGTGCAAGGTCGCCCCGAAGGGGTGTCGATGAGGGGTGGTGGTCGGGCGACGGGTGGGCGCAAGCGTGTAGAGCGCTACCCACGCGGACGAGCGCACATGCACGAGGGGCCCGCACTCCTGGGAGTGCGGGCCCCTCGGCAAGCCGATTGAGCCGGGTGACCGACGCGCGACCGTCAGGCCGTCACCTTGACCATGTCCGCCTGCGGACCCTTCTGGCCCTGCGAGATCTCGAACTCGACCCGCTGACCCTCCTCGAGGGTGCGGTAGCCGTCCATCTGGATCGCGCTGTAGTGGACGAATACATCCGCACCACCGTCGACCGCGATGAAGCCGTACCCCTTCTCCGCGTTGAACCACTTGACGGTGCCCTGAGCCATGCCTAACTCCCCTATTACTGGCCCTTGCACAGGACCGCACTTCGCGGACCCGGGTCAGACCTCACCCCCTGACAGGTGGGGGTGTGCGCCGGAACGCGTCGACCGCGGCTGAATGTATCTGCACGGATGCCGTCTGCAACAGGTCACTCGGACGAGAATTCCGGGCGCGGCCGATCGGAAATAAGCGCCGAATCGCGGGGATTATCGGGCAAGCCGGACCGGGCATAACCCAACCAACCCGACAATTCGTGCACGCGTTTCGTGCACAACTTGACGGGTTCTCATATGCGTTCGGCAGTGACACCGGAGGGGGAACGCCCCAACTGTATCGCGCTTCAACAGACGGAATCGCCCCGTCCGTTTTACGGGCGGAGCGATTCCGGGGCATTGTTCAGCAACCCTGTGTAAAGGTCAGCCCCCCGCAACGGCGGGAATCACGGAGACGGCGGAGCCGTCCGGGGTGGGCGTTTCGAGCCCCTGCTCGAAACGGACGTCGTCGTCGTTGACGTAGACGTTGACGAACCGGCGCAGCCGGCCGCTGTCGTCGAGCACGCGGGCGGCGATCCCGCTGTGCCGCGCTTCGAGGTCCGCGATGACCTCGGCGAGCGTGGCCCCGGCGGCCTGCACCTCGGCCTGGCCGGAGGTGTAGGTGCGCAGGATGGTGGGGATGCGGACGGTGACGGACATGGGTTCACCTTTCGGTAGGGGTTGGTCGGGTGGGTGGCCCTCAGAGGCCGGCCGCGCGGAACGCGTCCAGGCTCGGCCGGATCACGGCCGTCGGACCGGCCGCCACCGCATCCAGCGTCTTCAGCCCGTCCCCCGTGTTCAGGACGACCGTCGTCAGCGAGGGATCGAGCACCCCGTGCTCGACCAGCTTCCGGGTGACCCCGACCGTCACCCCGCCCGCCGTCTCGGCGAAGATCCCCTCCGTCCGCGCCAACAGCCGGATGGCGTCCACCACTTCCGCGTCCGTGACGTCCTCGACCGCCCCGCCCGTCCGCCGGGCGATGTCCAGCACATACGGCCCGTCCGCCGGGTTCCCGATCGCGAGGGACTTCGCGATCGTGTCCGGCTTCACCGGCCGCACCACGTCGTGGCCGCCCTTGAACGCCTGGGAGACCGGTGAGCACCCGGCCGCCTGCGCGCCGAAGATCCGGTAGGGCCGGTCCTCGACGAGCCCGAGGGCGATGAGCTCCTTCAGCCCCTTGTCGATCTTCGTGAGCTGCGAGCCGGAGGCGACCGGCACCACGATCTGGTCCGGGATCCGCCAGCCCAACTGCTCGCAGATCTCGTACGCGAGGGTCTTGGAGCCCTCCCCGTAGTACGGGCGCAGATTGACGTTGACGAAGCCCCAGCCCTCGCCGAGCGGGTCGCCGATCAGCTCGGAGCAGAAGCGGTTCACGTCGTCGTAGGTGCCCTCGATGCCGACCAGGTCGCCGCCGTAGACCGCGGCCATGACGACCTTGCCGGCCTCCAGGTCGTGCGGGATGAACACGCAGGAGCGGAAGCCCGCGCGGGCCGCCGCGGCGCCCACCGCGCCGGCCAGGTTGCCGGTGGACGAGCACGAGAGCGTCGTGAAGCCGAACGCACGCGCCGCCTCGACGGCGATGGCGACGACGCGGTCCTTGAAGGAGTGGGTCGGGTTGCCGGAGTCGTCCTTGACGTACAGCCCACCGGTGACGCCGAGTTCGCGGGCGAGGTTGTCCGCCCGGACGAGCTTGGTGAAGCCGGGGTTGAGGTTCGGGCTGTCCGCCACGTCCGCGGGTACGGGGAGCAGCGGGGCGTAGCGCCAGATGTTCGGCGGACCGGCCTCGATCCGCCGGCGCAGCGCCTCGGGGTCACCGGCGGGCAGGTCGAAGTCGTAGGCGACTTCGAGCGGACCGAAGCACACCGCACAGGCGAAGACGGGACCGAGCGGGACGCGCTCGCCGCACTCGCGGCAGGACAGCGCGACGGCGGGACCGAACACCGGACGGGTGATAGCACTTTCAACGGCTTGCACAGCCATGGAGGCGAGGCCCTTTCTCCTCATCTTCCTCGCGGCGAACCTCGCCACGAGACGGAATTGGCACCTTCCCCGCCGGGAGCCTCGCTGCGTAACGCGAGACCGGCTGGAGGGTTGCCGGGGCTTCAACGGGCCGTGTCCCTCTGCCCCTCTGGATGAGCGGTATGGCGCTGGGCGAGGCCCAGGCATTTGTACGCGTGACGACCCCGACATGCGACGGCCGTCCGCGTTGTTCAAGACTGTAACGGAAGGGGCGCGGCCGTGAGAGGGCCGTCCGCACCGCGAGATGCATCACATCGGACCCGCAACACACCGGACACACAGGGAGTCGTACACGTGCTGGAAGAGGTGGAGCGCTGGCTGGACCGCCGCTCCTGGACCGCAGCAGACCGTCCGCTCGACCAGCTGCTCGCCGCCAAACGCGAGGCCGGGACCACGGTCAGCGTGGTGCTGCCGGCGCTGAACGAGGAGGCGACGGTCGGCGCCATCGTCACGGCGATCCGCGAGGGGCTGATGACGGAGGCGGTGCCGCTGGTCGACGAGCTGGTGGTGCTCGACTCGGGCTCCACGGACCGCACCGGCGAGGTGGCGGCGGCGGCCGGGGCCCGGGTGGTGCACCGGGACGCGGTGCTGCCGCGGCTGCCCGCGCTGCCCGGCAAGGGCGAGGTGCTGTGGCGGTCGCTGCTCGTCACGGGCGGGGACGTGGTCTGCTTCGTGGACGCCGATCTGCGGGACTTCTCCGCGTCGTTCGTGTCCGGGATCGTGGGCCCGCTGCTGACGGACCCGGAGGTGCAGTTCGTCAAGGCGATGTACGACCGCCCGCTGGGCGAGGCCCCCGGGCGCGGCGGCCGGGTGACGGAGCTGGTGGCCCGCCCGCTGCTGAACCTGCACTGGCCCCAACTGGCCGGTTTCGTCCAGCCGCTGGGCGGCGAGTACGCGGCGCGGCGCTCGCTGCTGGAGCGGCTGCCCTTCCCCGTCGGCTACGGCGTGGAGCTCGGCCTGCTGGTGGACGCGCTGCACACCGTGGGCCTGGACGCGCTGGCCCAGGTGGACGTGGGCGTACGCAAGCACCGCCACCAGGACGAGCAGGCCCTGGGCCGGATGGCCGCCGCGATCTACCGCACCGCCCAGCTGCGGCTGGCCCGCGGCCACCTGGTGCGGCCCGCGCTCACCCAGTTCGAGCGCACCCCGGACGGCTTCGCCCCCAGGACGTACCCGGTGGACACGGAGGAGCGGCCTCCGATGGCCGGGATACCGGAGTACGTGCAGCGGCGGGCCGCGTAGGGCGTACGTTTGAGCGGTTCACCGGACGGCAAGGCTGCGGTCATGGTCGCTGAGCACATGCACATGCACATGCCGCGCGCGCAGGTGGTGGTCGCCTCCAACCGCGGCCCGGTCTCCTACGCGCTCCGGGCGGACGGCTCGCTGGCCGCGGGCCGGGGCGGCGGCGGCCTCGTCTCGGGCCTGAGCGCGATCGGGCAGCAGGGCGGCGGCGAGGGCGGGGCCGTCTGGGTGTGCGCGGCGCTCGGCGAGGGCGACCGGGAGGCGGTGCGCCGAGCAGGCCGAAGACTGGATCCGGGCGACACCGGGGGCCATCCGGTGCGGATGCTGGACATCCCGCCGGGCACCTTCGCCGCCGCGTACAACGGCGTGGCCAATTCGGTGCTGTGGTTCGTCCACCACCTGCTCTACCAGACGCCGCTGGAGCCCGTCTTCGACCTGGAGTTCCGCTCCCAGTGGGCGGCCTACGAGACGTACAACGCGACGTTCGCCGATGCCCTGGCCGAGGAGGCGGCGGAGGGGGCCTGTGTGCTCGTCCAGGACTACCACCTGGCCCTGGTCCCCGGGATGCTCCGCGAGCGGCGCCCCGACCTGCGCATCGGCCACTTCTCGCACACGCCGTGGGCTCCGCCGGACTACTACCGGCTGCTTCCGGACGACGTGGCCGAGCAGGTCCTGCGCGGCATCCTCGGCGGTGACCGCGCGGGCTTCCTCACCCACCGCTGGGCCGAGGCCTTCGCCGCGTGCTGCGCGGCCGTGCTCGGCGCGGAGGTGCTCGGGGCGGAGGAGGGCCGGGCCACGGCGGTGCGCTTCGAGGGGCGTACGACCCGGCTCGGGGTGCACGGCCTGGGCGCGGACGCGGACTTCCTGCGCGAGCGTGCGCACCGCCCCGACGTCGAGGAGCGGATGGCGGCCCTGCGCGCGCAGATCGGCCCCGGCCGCAAGACGATCGTGCGCGTCGACCGCACGGAACTGTCCAAGAACATCGTCCGCGGCCTGCGCGCCTACCGCCGCCTCCTGGAGGAACGCCCGCAGTGGCGCGGCCGGGTGGTGCACATCGCCTTCGCCTACCCCTCCCGCCAGGACCTGGCGGTCTACCGCGACTACACGGCCGAGGTCGAACGCATCGCGCGCGAGATCAACTCGGCCTTCGGCAGGGAGGACTGGCAGCCGGTGGCCCTCCATGTGAAGGACGACTTCGCCCGCTCGCTGGCCGCGTACCGCCTGGCGGACGTGGCCCTGGTGAACCCCATCCGCGACGGCATGAACCTGGTCGCGAAGGAGGTCCCGGTGGTCTCGGAACACGGCTGCGCCCTGGTCCTCTCGCGGGAGGCGGGCGCCGCGGCCGAGTTGGGCGACGAGGCGCTGCTGGTGAACCCGTACGACGTGGAGTCGACGGCGCAGGCCCTGCACGAGGCCCTGCTGATGGACACGGCCGAGCGCGCGGAGCGCACGAAGCGACTCGCGGCGGCGGCCACGGCGTTGCCGCCGGCGCGGTGGTTCCTCGACCAACTGCGGGCGCTGGAGCGTTGCTGACTGCGGGCCGGGGCGCCCCGTAAGGGGCGCTGGGGGTACCCCCAGCGGTAGCTGGGGGAGGAACTGCGCGAGCAACCACAGCGGACCCGCACCCGAAGAACCGCGCCCTCCCCGCACCCCGGGTGCACGCCCGCGCACACGAACCCCCTGTATGCCCCCCGCAGGGGCCAGGGTAGACATGGCCGCATGTCAATCGCCCCACGCTGGGCCGCACTTGCCGCGGCCACCGCAGCCCTGATCGCCGTCACGGCGACCGGCTGTTCGTCCTCCGACTCCAAGAAGTCGGACGCCAAGAGCTCACCCTCCGCCCCCGCCGCCTCCAGCGGCGGCGGCAGTACCGCCGCGATCCCTGTCGGCGCCGGTCCGCAGTCCTCGTACACCGCCCAGAAGCAACCCGCCCCCGGTACCTGCCATTACCAGTACACGGCGGACAAACAGCCTCTTCCCGACCCCAAGTGCACCCCGGGTGCGACCAATCCCAAGGTCACCCAGGCCACGCTCAAGGACACGATCTGCAAGAGCGGTTACACCGCGACGATCCGTCCGCCGGTGGGCGTCACCAACAAGGAGAAGACCGCCAACGCCGAGTCGTACGGCTACAAGGGCTCGCCCCGCGACGCCGAGTACGATCACCTCATCAGCCTCCAGCTCGGCGGCGACCCCAACGACCCGCGCAACCTGTGGGTCGAGCCGCCCTCCCCCGGGCACAAGGACGGCGCCGGCCCGAACAACCCCAAGGACGTGGTCGAGACCAAGCTCAAGACCGCGATCTGCTCGGGCAAGACGGACCTGGTCAAGGCCCAGCAGGCCATAGCGCACGACTGGACGACGGCGCTGAACACCCTCGGCATCAAGGACAGCGGCAAGGCGCCCGCGAAGGGCGTGAAGGAGACCAAGGACGCGGACGACGACTGACCGACTGGTCGACTGACCGGTCAGGCCCCCAGCCGCTCCGCGAGCGCGGCGAGCAGCTCCACGACCCCGCCGGGCCCGTCGACCACCAGGTCGGCGCGCCCGGCGAGTTCCGTCACCTCACCGCTCCCGCTGCACACCAGCGTCCCCGGCACCCCTTCCGTCCGCAGCTTCTCGACGGCTCCGAAGGCGGCGAGGTCGCCGAGGTCGTCCCCGGCGTAGAGCACGGATCCGGCGCCCGTCTCGCGGACGTAGTCGGCGAGGGCGACGCCCTTGTCCATGCCGGGCGGGCGCAGTTCCAGCACCAGGCGGCCCGGTTCGACGATCAGGCCGTGCCGCTCGGCGAGTTCGGCGAGCGGGGCGCGCAGCGCCTCGAAGGCGGCCTGGGGGTCGGGGGCGCGGCGGGTGTGGACGGCGACGGCGCGGCCGCCCTTGTTCTCGATGTGCGCCGTCTCGATCCAGGTGCCGCGCCAGGCGCCGGACCGGTCGAGCACGCCGGGGAGCTCGGCCTGGACGGCCGCGACGCCGGGGTGCGGGGCGGGTGCGTGGACGGTGCCGGTGACGGCGTCCCAGCGCTCGGCGCCGTAGTGGCCGAGGACGACGAGGCGCTCCAGGCCGGGGACGCCGGCGAACCCGCCGTAGCGGACGGCGACGCCGGCCGGGCGGCCGGTGACCACGGCGACCGAGCCCAGGTGCGGGGCGAGCCGGGCGAGGGCCGGCACGGCTCCGGGGTGGGCGCGGGCCTGTTCGGGGTCGGGCACGATCGGTGCGAGCGTGCCGTCGAAGTCGAGCGCGACGACTGCCCGTTCGGGCCGTGCCAGCAGTGCGGCCAGGCCGTCGCGGCCGGCGGACGTCACGGGTTCCGGGAGGGGATGGCTGCCCATACGGCGACCCTACCGGTGCGCCCGCCGCCGGGGAGTGCGGTTGCCGCGCCCCGTACGGATCAGCCGGATCACCGGATCAGCGCCGTTCGCGCCGCGCGTCCCGCAGCCGGCGCAGCCGGTTGACGGTCACGGGGTCGTGCGCGAGCGCCCGCGGATCGTCGATGAGGGCGTTGACCAGCTGGTAGTAGCGGGCCGGGGTGATCCCCAGCCGCTCCCGCACGGCACGCTCCTTGGCGCCCGGGCCGGACCAGGCCGCCCGCTCGATGGCGAGCACGGCCCGGTCCTGCTCGGAGAGCTCGTGCGCGTCGTCCACGGTGTCCACCGTAGTGCCCTAGCCGTCCGCGTTCTCCGTGGCGTCGGCCAGCCGCTGGATCTCGGACAGGACCGAGGCCGGGTCGCCGCCCTTGCGGACGACCGCGCCGATCTTCTCCTTGATCGCCACGCTCACCTTGGCCCAGGAGACCTTGTCGGCGGGGTAGAACGAGGCGTCCTGGAGCTGGTCCAGGAACGGCCAGAGCTCGCCGTGCGCGCGGTCGTCGTGCATCGCACCGGACGCGGCGGTGGTCACCGGCAGCAGGTTGTACTGGCCGGTGAAGGACAGCACGTTGTCGCGCGAGTAGACGAAGTCGAGGAAGGGGCCGATGCTGTCGCGGTTGTTGTTCTGCTTGAACGCCATCATCCAGTCGGCGACGCCCATGGTGGAGCGGGCCTTGCCCTTGATGCCGGGCAGCGGCGTCATGTCGAAGTCGAGGCCCTTGGCCTTGGCCTGCTGGATCAGCGTGGGGTGGCCGTTGAGCATGCCGACGTCGCCGGCCCCGAAGGCGTCGAAGACGTCCTGGCGGTTGGTGCGCCCGGGGTCGTTGGGGCCGACGAGGTCCTTGCCGACGAGCTCGTCGCGCACCCACTCGAACGCCTTGACGTTCTCGGCGGAGTCGATCGTGTAGGCGCCGTTCTTGTCGGTGTAACCGCCGCCGCCCGCGAGCATCCACATCATGGTCTCGGCCGGGGCCTCCTCGGGACCGAGGGGCAGACCGTAGGGGATCTTCACGCCCGCGGCCTTGAGCTTGATCGCGGCGGCCTGCAGCTCGTCCCAGCTCTCGGGGGCCTTGGTGACGCCGGCCTTGGCGAAGAGCTTCTTGTTGAAGAAGAGCAGGCGGGTACTGGCGACGAACGGCAGGCCGTACTGCACCCGGTGCACCTCGCCCGCGGCGGCGATCGAGGAGATGAAGTCCGCCTGGGTGGGTATGGAGAGCAGCTGGTCGGCCGGGTAGAGCTTGCCCGCGGCGGCGAAGTCGGCGTAGGCGCCGATCTGCGCGATGTCGGGCGCCTTGCCGGCCGCGACCATGTCGGCGACCTTCTTGTCGACCTCGGTCCAGCTGTAGACCTCGACGTCGATCTTGATGCCCTTGTTCTTCGACTCGTAGTCGCGAGCGAGGGAATCCCAGTATTTCTTGGAGCTGTTGTCCTTTTTGTCGCCGTAGTCCGCTGCGACGAGCTTGAGGTGTTTGCTCCCGCCGGGACCCGAGCTGCCGCACGCCGTCAGCGCGGGCGCCAACGCCGCAGTGGCGGCACCCGCCGCCGTCAGACCCAAGAACCGCCGCCGCTGCACTACTGCTTCCCACCTTTGTGTGGATGGTGTGTGTTCGATGGAGACCGCGAGTCTCTCCCGCGCGCCACCTTACGGTCTAGCTCGACGGGGTCTCGCTTCGGTATCGCCCTTCCGCGAAGATCGCACCCGGATCGCACCCCGATCGCACCTCGCAAGGAGGAGCAGCACATGACGCCGATGTCCTCTACTCCCGTTTCCCGTACGGCCGTTGAGCTGGCGACACAGCCGGCCTGCTGGCGCAGGGCCGCGGCACACATCTCGTTCTCACCGGATCCCGGCGAACGGATCGCCGTGACCGGGTGCGGCACTTCGTGGTTCATGGCACAGGCGTACGCGGCCCTGCGGGAGTCCTCCGGACGGGGCGAGACGGACGCGTTCCCGTCGTCGGAGTTCCCGGCCGGGCGGCGGTACGACCGAGTTGTCGCAATCACCCGCTCCGGGACGACGACGGAGGTGCTGCGCGTCCTGGACGCGGTACGCGGCCGGATACCCACCGTGGCGATCACGGCGGACGCGGCGACGCCGGTGCGTGATGCCGCGGACGAGGCGGTGGTGCTGGACTGGGCGGACGAGCAGTCCGTCGTCCAGACCCGCTTCGCGACGACGGCCCTGGCATACCTGCGCGCGGGCCTCGGCCCCGGGGACGACGTGACCGCCGCCGCGGCCGACGCGGAGGCGGCGCTGAGGGCGCCGCTGCCGGCGGCGGCCGTGGAGGCCGAGCAGTGGACGTTCCTGGGGGCGGGCTGGACGTACGGCCTGGCGCAGGAGGCGGCACTGAAGATGCGGGAGGCGGCGGGGGCGTGGACGGAGGCGTACCCGGCGATGGAGTACCGCCACGGCCCGATCGCCGTCGCCCGTCCGGGGCGCGTGGTGTGGGCCTTCGGCCCGATGCCGGAGGGTCTGGCGGAGGACGTCGCGGGCACGGGGGCACTCCTGATCACCGGCGCCGGGGACCCGATGGCGGACCTGGTCCGCGTCCACCGGCTCGCGGTGGCGGTGGCGGAGCGGCGCGGCTTGTCGCCGGATGCGCCGCGAGGGCTGACGCGGAGCGTGATCCTCGCCCCGTAGGGGCGCGGGGCTGTACACATATGCGGCTCCGCCGCGGGGGCGCGACCACGGCGCCCCGTCAGGGGCGCTGGGGGCACCTCCCAGCGGTAGCTGGGGGAGGAACTGCGCGACCAGCCCCCACCGGCCCGAAGGCAGGGCGCCACCCCAGGGGGTCCGGGGCGCAGCCCCGGGTACCTCGGCTGTCGGCGCGTCGTGGTCGCTCGCGCAGTTCCCCGCGCCCCTGACGGGGCGCCGTGGTGGGCGCATAACGCGTCGGCACCGGCGGCGGGGCGCCGTGGTGGCCGCAGACCACATGGGCGCCCCGCGAGTGGACTAGACCTTTCGGGTCCACCCGCGCGAAACTGTCCCCGTGAAACACGTCATCGCGCTCGACGTGGGCGGCACCGCCATCAAGGCCGCCCTCGTCGGAGCGGACCACGTCCTGCTGCACGAGACCCGGCGGCCCACCGGCCGCGACCAGGGCCCCGACGCAGTCGTGACCGGCATCCTCGACCTCGCAGCAGACCTCCGCGACCTCGGCGAGCGCCGCTACGGCGAGCCGCCCGCCGCCACCGGCATAGCGGTGCCCGGCATCGTCGACACCGCCGGCGGCACCGCGGTCTACGCCGCCAACCTCGGCTGGCGCGACGTCCCCCTGCGCGCCCTCCTCGCCGACCGCGTCGGCGGCCCGGTGGCCCTCGGCCACGACGTGCGCACCGGCGGCCTCGCCGAGGGCCGCATCGGCGCCGGCCGCGGCGCCGACCGCTTCCTGTTCGTGCCCCTCGGCACCGGCATCGCCGGCGCCATCGGCATCGACGGCCGCGTCGAGGAGGGCGCCAACGGCTGCGCGGGCGAGATCGGCCACGTCGCCGTCCGCCCCGGCCCCGGCGGCGAGCCGTGCGGCTGCGGCGCCCGCGGCTGCCTGGAGACGGTCGCCTCGGCGAGCGCCGTCAGCCGCGCCTGGGCCCGCGTCAGCGGCGACCCGCAGGCCGACGCCGCGGACTGTGCGAAGGCCGTCGCCGCGGGCGACCCGCGCGCGACGGCGGTCTGGGCCGAGGCCGTGAACGCCCTCGCGGACGGCCTCGTCATGGCCGTCACCCTGCTGGACCCCGGCACCCTGATCATCGGTGGCGGGCTGGCCGAGGCCGGGGAAACGTTGTTCGCACCGCTGCGTGCGGCGGTCGCGGAGCGCGTCACGTTCCAGAAGCTCCCCCACATCGTTCCGGCGGCCCTCGGGGACACCGCCGGCTGCCTGGGCGCGGGCCTGCTCGCCTGGGACCTCATCACTCAGCACGCCACGGATGCCACGGAGGTAACCGCCTGATGGCCGAACGCACAGTTCTCACGGGAGCCGGGCTGGTCCTGCCCACGGGCGTGGCGGAGGAGGGGACGGCCCTCGCGGTCGAGGGCGGCCGCATCGCGGAGATCGCACCCCGGACCACGGGCGACCGGACCCTCGACCTGTCCGGCCACTGGATCGTCCCCGGCTTCGTGGACATGCACGTCCACGGCGGCGGCGGCGCGTCCTTCTCCGCGGGCAGCGCCGAGGAGGCGCTCACCGCGATCCGCACGCACCGCGCGCACGGCACGACCACGATGGTCGCCTCCACCGTCACCGGCGACCTGGACGACCTGGCCCGGCAGGCCGCGGTCCTCTCCGAGCTCACCGAGCAGGGCGACCTGGCGGGCATCCACTTCGAGGGCCCGTTCATCTCCCCGCACCGCTGCGGCGCGCACCAGCCGGACCTGCTGCGCGACCCCGACCCGTCGGACGTGCGCAAGCTCGTCGACGCGGCGCGCGGCGCGGCGCGGATGATGACGCTCGCGCCCGAACTACCGGGCGGCCTGGAGTCCGTCCGACTGCTCGCCGACCACGGCGTGATCGCGGCGGTCGGCCACACGGACTCCACGTACGAGGCGACGCTGGAGGCGATCGACGCGGGCGCGACCGTCGCCACGCACCTCTTCAACGCGATGCCCTCGCTGCTGCACCGCGCGCCGGGTCCGATCGCCGCGCTGCTGGAGGACGAGCGGATCACCGTCGAGCTGATCAACGACGGTACGCATCTGCACCCGTCCGTCCTGGAGCTGGCGTTCGCCCGCGCGGGCGCGGAGCGGGTCGCGTTCATCACGGACGCGATGGGCGCGGCCGGCATGAACGACGGCATGTACCCGCTCGGCCCGATGCGCGTGGAGGTCAAGGACGGCGTGGCCCGGATCGCGGACGGCCCGACGGCGGGCTCGATCGCGGGCTCGACGCTGACGCTCGACACGGCCTTCAAGCGCGCGGTGACGATCGACGAACTCCCGGTGGAGGCCGCGGTGCAGGCCCTGTCCGCAAACCCCGCCCGCCTGCTGGGCGTTGCCGACCGGGTCGGCTCGCTGGAGCCGGGCAAGGACGCGGACCTGGTGGTGTTCGACGAGGCGTACGAGCTCGTGGGCGTGATGCGCAAGGGCACTTGGGTGGTCGCTCCCGAAGTGCGCTGATTGTCGCCCCACTTCGGCAGCGGCGGCGGGCCCGGGGGGACTGGGCCTGCCGCCGCTGTTTTGGCATGATCGCTCGCGCAACTGACGCAACTGACGCAACGACGCACCGGTGCGAGAGATGTGAGAGAGACGCAGATGATCCTCACGGTCACGCTCAACGCCGCGCTCGACCTGACGTACCGCGTCCCGCGGCTGCTCCCGCACACCGAGCACCGCGTCGACCGGTCCGCCGAACGGCCCGGCGGCAAGGGCCTGAACGTGGCGCGTGTGCTGGCCGCGCTGGGCCACGACGCGGTGGTCACCGGCTTCGCCGGCGGTCCGACGGGCGAGACCCTGCGGCGCCTTCTCGCGGAGACGGCGCCCGGCGTGACCGATGCCCTCGCCTCCATATCCGGGACCACCCGCCGCACGGTCGCCGTCGTCGACGAGTCGACGGGTGACACGACACAGCTCAACGAGGCGGGCCCGGAGGTGACCCAGGAGGAGTGGATCGCCTTCGAGGACCGCTATGTGCGGCTGCTGGCCGGTGCGGAGGCGGTCGCGCTGTGCGGCAGTCTGCCGCCCGGCGTGCCGGTGGGGGCGTACGCGCACCTGGTGCGGCAGGCGCGGGCGCGGCAGGTGCCGGTGGTGCTGGACACCAGCGGCGAACCGCTCCGCCGCGGCATCGCCGCCCGGCCCGACCTGGTCAAGCCGAACGCGGCCGAACTGGCCGCGCTCACCGGCTCGACGGCCCCCCTGGAGGCGGCCCGCGACGCCCGCCGCCGGGGCGCCCACGCGGTGGCCGCTTCGCTGGGATCCGAGGGCATGGTGGCCGTCACCCCCGACGGCACCTGGCGGGCGACCCCGCCCCGCCCCGTGCGCGGCAACCCGACGGGCGCGGGCGACGCGGCGGTGGCCGCCCTCCTCGCGGCGTGGCACCTGCCCTGGCCGGACCGCCTGGCACGGGCGGTGGCCCTGTCGGCGGCGACGGTGAACGCCCCGGTGGCGGGCGAGTTCGACGCGGCGCTGTACGAGGAGTTGCTGCCGAAGGTCAGGGTCACCATGGCGTGACCAGAACGGAAAGGGAACCGCATGCCCCTCGTCCGCACCGCAGACCTCATGACCGCAGGCGGAGCCGTAACCGCCTTCAACGTCATCACCGTCGAACACGCCGAAGCGATCGCGGCCGGAGCCGAGGCGGCGGGCGCCCCCGCCATCCTCCAGATCTCCGAGAACGCCGTGAAGTTCCACGGCAACCGGCTGACCCCCATCGCCGCCGCCACCGCGGCCGTGGCCCGCGCCTCGACCGCGCGCCTGGCCCTGCACCTCGACCACGTCGAGAGCACGGACCTCCTGCACGCCGCCCACACGCACGACTTCAGCTCGGTCATGTTCGACGCGTCGAAGCTCCCCTACGCCGACAACGTCAAATCAACGGCGGCCGCGGCCCGTTGGGCGCACGACCGCGGCCTGTGGCTGGAAGCGGAACTGGGCCGCATCGGCGGCAAGGCGGGGGACGCCCACACCCCCGGCATCCGCACCGACCCCACGGAGGCGGCCGCATACGCGGCGGAGACGGGCATCGACGCCCTGGCGGTAGCGGTAGGCAGCACCCACGCGATGACGACCCGCACGGCCACCCTCGACCACACCCTGATCACCGAACTCCGCACAGCGGTCCCGGTCCCCCTGGTCCTCCACGGCTCCTCCGGCGTACCGGACCACGAACTCCGCCGCGCGGTGGCCTCAGGCATGACGAAAATCAACGTGGGCACGGCCCTCAACACGGCCTTCACGGGCGCGATCCGCGCCTTCCTGGAGGCCCACCCGTCGACGGTCGACCCGCGCGGGTACCTCGCCGACGCCCGCAAGGCGATGGCGACGACGGTGGCGAACTTCCTGCGGGCGGTCAGTTGCCCCACCAGCACATACTGAAGGGCCCGACGTCCGGTCGGGCCCTCGGCTTCGTCACCGCTACCCGTTCACATGCCCCGGCTTCAGCCACAGCTGGTCAAGGTTGAAGTTGCACTGATTGCCCTGCTCGCAGGACACCTTGATGGTGTTCGTCCCCTTGTTGAGGTCGATCCAGGCGAACGTGCGCGTCCAGCCCTTGTCCCATTCGCCGTTCTTCGCCTGGGCGAAGTTCTTCATGTTCAGCTGCCGGCTGCTCGCCTGGCCGTTGACCGTGAGCGTCGAGTTGGCGTCCGTGCCCGGCACGCCGTACCCCACGAAGACCGTGTACTCGCCGGCCTGCGGCACTTCCAGGGTCCATTCGACCGCGGCACCCGGCTTGTTCATGCCGGTGATGTATGTACCGCCGTCGGCCTTGGCGCCCTGCACGTCCTTGGCCGTCGTGGCGCCGCCGCTGAGGCGCAGGCTTGCCGCGTCCCGCTTCAGCATCCCGGCCGCGGACGGGTTCTGGGGCTCGTCGCTCGCCTTCTTCGAATCGTCGCCCGACTTGCCGTCCTTGCCGGACTTCTGCTCACCCGCAGAGTTCTGCTTGTCGTCCTTCGTCGACGACGTCTCGTTCGTCAGCATCGCCACCCCGATGCCGCCCGCGACAACCACGACAACCGCTATCGCCGCTATCAGCGGCCCCCGCCGCTTCGGACGTGCCGGGGCGGCCGGACCCGCCGCGTACCCCGTCGGAGCCTGGGGCGCAGCCCCGCCCGGCAGGGTTTCCGGGGCCGCGTAGTGCGGGTGCGGCCGCTGGGCGGACGCGGGCTGGCCGTACTGGCGGGAGCCGACGGGCCGTACCTGGTTGTACGAGGTGCGGGGCACCCCGGGCCGGCGCTCGGCGGACGCGTCCGTGCCGGCCTCGCCGCCCTCAGAGCGGTAGAGGTAGCCGAACGGGTCGTCGTTCTCCGGCGTCCCGGTGTCGTTGCCGTTGTTGCCGGCCGTCATCCCCTGTCACTCCCCACATGGTGTGCCCATCGGCGCCCACGCTCTGTACGCGCTCGCTCGTACGACGCTCGGCGGCTGCGCCGCATCGGCGCAGCCTACCCCGAGCGGGCCGGATCACGCCGTGCGCCACCTATCCTGCCCGTCGGCCGGCCTTGGCGCGGGACCGTTTCTCGATGTACATCCGCTGGTCAGCGGAGTGCAACACTTCGTCGGCGGACATTCCGCAGCCCGCCCAGCCGATGCCGAAGCTCGCTCCGACGCGCACCGCGCGCCCGTCGACCCTTATGGGCGGAATGATCGCGTTGCGCAGCCGCACCGCGAGGTCCTCCGCGTCCGCGGGCCCCAGCCCGTCCGCGAGGACGACGAACTCGTCGCCGCCGAGCCGGGCGACGGTGTCGCCCTCGCGCACGCCGTTGCTCAGCCGCTGGGCGACCTCGATGAGGACGGCGTCGCCGGTGTGGTGCCCGTAGCGGTCGTTGATGGCCTTGAAGCCGTCGAGGTCGCAGAACAGAACGGCCAGTCCTCTGGCGTCGCCGTCCCCGCCCGCCCCGTCCACGCCGTCCTCGTCCGGCGCGAACGTGTGCACGTGATGGTGGTCGTGGTGGTGGGCGTAGCCGCCGTGCGCATAGTCCCCGTGCGCGTACTCCCCGTGCGCATAACCCCCGTCCGCGTACTCGTCCGGCACGAAGTCCGGCGCCGTGTCCGAGCCGAAGCCGTGCCCGTACGGGTCGGTGCTCGCGACGCTCTCGACCTCGGCGAAGCCGTCCAGGCAGCCGTACGGCGCGACGTCCGCCGCGGCGTGCGTCTCGCTGCCCGGCGGTCTCCCGCACAGCCGGGCGCTGAGCCGGGCGCGCAGCTCGGCGCTGTTGGGCAGGCCGGTCAGCGAGTCGTGGCTGGCCCGGTGGGCGAGCTGCAGCTCGTGCCGCTTGCGCTCCTCGATGTCCTCGACGTGCGTGAGCAGGAAGCGCGGCCCGTCGGCCGCATCGGCGACCACCGAGTTGCGCAGGGACACCCACACATACGTGCCGTCGCGCCGGGCCAGGCGCAGCTCGGCGCGGCCGCCCTCGGCGGAGGTGCGGAGCAGGGTGCCTATGTCCTCGGGGTGGACGAGGTCGGAGAAGGAGTACCGGCGCATCTGGGAGGCGGAGCGCCCGAGCAGCCGGCACAGGGCGTCGTTGGTGCGGTGCAGCCGCCCGTGCTGGTCGCCGCCGAGCTCGGCGATGGCCATTCCGCTGGGCGCGTACTCGAAGGCCTGCCGGAAGCTCTCCTCGCTGGCGCGCAGGGCCTGCTGCTCACGTTCGAGCCGGACCAGGGCGCGCTGCATATTTGCGCGTAGACGAGCGTTGCTGATCGCAATGGCGGCTTGCGATGCGTACATCTGGAGCGCCTCGCGCCCCCAGGCGCCCGGGCGCCGCCCGTTGCGCGGCTTGTCCACCGAGATGACGCCCAGGAGCTCGCCCCCGGAGGGCCCCGTCGTGTACATCGGGGCGAAGAGGCGGTCCATGGGATGCCACTCGTCGGCGAACCGCGGGGAGGGCCCGGCGGTGTGCCACTGAGGGACGTCGTCCTCGTCGAGGACCCACCCCTCGGTGTACGGGATGAACCGCAGGTCCCCCCACTGGTCGCCCATGGTCAGCCGCCGCTCCCACGACACGCGTGAGCCGACCCGGCCGGACAGCAGCGCCTCCGCGCTGGCGCTCCCGGCCACCGCGGCCACCACCAGATCCCCGTCCGGCCGGACGAGGTTGACGGCTGCGAGCTCGTACCCGAGCCCGGCGACGATGCCGTCCGCGACGGTCTGCAAGGTGTCCGCGAGACTTCGCGCGGTGTTCAGCTCCGCGACGACCTGATGCACCTGCCGCAAGGTGGCCAGGCGGACATATGGCTCCGACTCGGTCTCCATAGCTCGCTCTCCCCCGAGACCTAAACAGCAACTCCAGGATTCTTTGTCGTCCGCTTACCACGGCCACTGAATCACAGCGAGCTGACTGCTCGGTACACAGGGTCAACAATTAGCGCTTCATGTGACTCATGTCACAAACGAGGGGGCCGTCCGGGCACTGGCGTTCGGAGGTTCCTTGTGCCACACGAAACGCCTTACGAACGCAAATACGCGATCGGATGGATGTGCCACCGGCCTAGGTCCAGGGCCTGGTCCCGCAGCCCGATGCGCCCTTCGGGGAAAGGCCGCTAGCGTGCACATCGTGTTGCAGACGACCTCCGCCACCCCGCCCGCCGCGTCCGGCATAGCCCATCCTGAAGGGGTGAGCGCCGACGAATTCCGTGCCGCCCTCGCCCGCCTCGCCGCCGGCGTGGTGCTGGTGACCGCGCACGACCCCGACGACGGCCCGCGCGGCGAGGACGTCGGCATGACGGCGACGGCGTTCCTGTCCGTCTCGCTGGAGCCGCCGCTGGTCATGGTCAGCGTGCGCAACGACTCCCGGATGGACGACCTGCTGGCCCGCCAGCCCCTCTGGGCGGTCTCCGTGCTGGCCGAGGACCAGCGGCAGGTGGCGGCACGTTTCGCCATGAAGGGCCGCATCAGCGACCGGCTGCTGTTCGCGGACGTCCCGCACGGGCACGGCGCGGCGACGGGCGCCCCGCTGATCGACGGAGCTCTGTCGGTACTGGAATGCCGTACGGAGCAGCGCGTGCCGGCCGGGGACCACACGCTCGTCATCGGCCGCGTCCTCACGGCGACGGCACCGAGCACGGACGCCGGACCGCTCACATACTTCCGGGGCCGCTACCGCCAACTGGGCTGAGCGAGGCGGGGCTCAGCATCCTTACACCCCTTACGCCCTTACGCCCTTACACCCCTTACGTCCAATCACGCCCGGTACGCCCGCGTTTGGTCTCGCCACGCTGCTTCTTCTCGCGCAGCCGCCGCTCGTTGATTCCGCGCGGGATCTTCGTGGCCCGGCGCTGCTTGGGCGGCGGCGCCGTCGCCTCGGCGAGCAGGGACGCCAGCCGGACGGCGGCGGTCTCCCGGTTGCGCCACTGCGAACGGTGCTCGGAGGCGCGGACGACGACCACGCCCCCGTCGACGAGCCGGCCGGCGAGCCGCTCCAGCGCCCGCTCCTTCCACACCTGCGGCAGCGCGTCCGTGCGCGCGAGGTCGAAGCGCAGTTCCACTTGGCTGTCACTGGTGTTGACGTGCTGCCCGCCCGGCCCCGAGGACCGGGAGAAACGCCACATGAGCTCGGCCTCCGGGAGGGAGACGGAGCCGCGGATGACGTGGGGACCGGACATGTGTCCCATGATTCCGCATGGCCCGCCGCACCGTCACATCGTTTTGCACCAGAACCATGACCGGGCAAAGAAAGTAAAGAAACCCCGGAACCCCACGGCCCCCACCGAGCGTTCTCCCGGATGACGCACCAGTCGATCTCGATCAGCTCGATCCGAAGGGACCCATCCCATGGCTGTAAGCCTGTCCAAGGGCGGCAACGTCTCCCTCACCAAGGAGGCCCCGGGCCTGACCGCCGTCACGGTCGGCCTCGGCTGGGACGTCCGTACCACCACAGGCACGGACTTCGACCTCGACGCGAGCGCCATCGCCGTGAACGCGGGCGGCCGCGTCTACTCGGACGGGCACTTCGTGTTCTTCAACAACAAGTCCACCCCGGACCAGTCGATCGTCCACACCGGCGACAACACGACGGGCGCGGGCGAGGGCGACGACGAGCAGATCAACGTCAACCTGGCCGCCCTCCCGGCCGACGTCGACAAGATCGTCTTCCCGGTCTCCATCTACGACGCCGAGACGCGCGCCCAGAACTTCGGCCAGGTGCGCAACGCGTACATCCGCATCGTCAACCAGGCCGGCGGCCAGGAGATAGCCCGCTACGACCTCAGCGAGGACGCGGCGACGGAGACGGCGATGCTCTTCGGCGAGCTGTACCGCAACGGCGCGGAGTGGAAGTTCCGCGCGGTGGGCCAGGGTTACGCGTCGGGCCTGGTGGGCATCGCGCGCGACTTCGGCGTCAACGTCTGACGGACGGGCAGGGCCGTCCCGGACGGGGGCGCATCATCGCGCCGACCCGTCGGGGGCGGGGAGTTCGGCACGGACCATCCAGGAACGGTCCAGGAACGCCTCGGCCACCCGGCGCGGCTCCGCGGGCGCCCACGGGCAGCGGCCGGCGAGCACGTCCTGGCGGCTGTAGGCGGCGGCCCGCCATCCGTGCCGGGCGATCCAGCGGTCCGGCTCGTCCTGGGGCGGCCCCAGCAGGGTGCCGCGCTCGGCGAAGGCGGCGTTCCAGCCGGCGAAGGCCGGTGCGTCGAAGGCCCCTTCGCCGTAGGCGTCGAAGACCAGGACGCTGCCCGGGGCCGAGTGCCGGGTGATCGCGGCCGCCACGGATTCGGCCGTCGCGGCGTCCAGATAGAGGAAGACCCCTTCGACGAGCCAGACGGTGGGCAGACCGGTGTCCAGGCCGGCGCCCAGCAGCTCCTCCTCCCAGGGGTCGGCCAGGTCCGCGTGCACCGTGACCGTACGGCACGCGGCGCGGGCGCCGGCCCGTTCCAGCACGGCGCGTTTGTAGTCCAGCGGCTCGGCCCGGTCGAGTTCCCACAGCGCCAGGTCCGCGGGGAGCGGCAGCCGGTAGGCGCGCGTGTCCATCCCCGCGCCGAGCATGACCACTTGGCGGATTCCGCGGCCGACCGCATCCGTCAGGACCGCGTCGCTGAACCGGGTGCGCAGCACGACCGGACTGAGGGCGTATCCCTCGTCGGCACCGGTGAGCCGGTGGGCGTTGTGGAACTCCGTTCCGGCGAGGTCGCGCGCATAGGGGTCGGCGAAGACCCGGTCCGGGCGCTCGGACTCCAGGGCACGCAGCCCGGCGACCCACAGGCCGGTGACACTGACGGCGGCTTCCCGCGTCTCCTCGGTGGTGTCCATCCCACTCCCTCTCCCGGCATGCCCAAGGCCGCCAATTCGCTTACTGCCGGGTGAATTTATGTCGGCGCACACACCCTTCACCACATACGTGCCTCCTTGGAAACATGGCCGATTTCCCTAAGGGGCAAGCACCTTGAGCGCTTCCGCCGGACGGCCGTAGCGTCTCGCCCCGTACAGCGGAACAGGCAATCCGAAGGGGAATACGATGACCATCGCCGACATCATCAAGGACATCCTCGTCACCAAGCTCTACGTCGAGTCGAGCCCGGACGAGATCGCGCTCGACGACCACTTCCACCGCGATCTGGGCGTGGATTCCCTCGGGTTCGTCGAACTGCGCTACCAGGTCGAGGAAAAGTTCGGAATCAGCGTCTCCGACGACGACTTCAACCCCGAGAACTTCATGTCCATCGGCACCCTGGTCGCCTACATCGAGAAGGCGCAGACGGCCGCTGTCCCCGCCGTGAAATGACCCACGGAATACATGTCACCGGCCTCGGCTGGTCGACCCCGCTCGGCGACGGCATCGAGGACGTCTGGCAGCAACTGCTGGCGGGCCACGACGGTTTCGCACCTCTCGGCGCGCCGTTCCCGCTGCGGAACGAGCTGGCAGCCTCCGTGCCGTCGGTGCCGCCCGGGCCGGACCACGGCGCGCGCCTGACCGCACTCGCCGCGAAGGGCCTGCGCGCGGCCTTCGCCGACGCCGGCCTGGACCCGGCGGAGGACGGAGTGGCGCTCGTGCTCGGCACCAGCTACGGGGCCCACCTCGACGAGGAGGCGGAGTCGCTGTACGACTGGGCCGGGCGCTGCGCCGAGGCGGTCGCCTTCCCCGGCGCCCCGGTCTGCGTCTCGACGGCGTGCTCGGCGGCGTCCGACGCGCTGCTCGTCGGCGCGGAACTGGTGCGGTCGGGACGGTACCGGGCGGTCGTGTGCGGCGGTGCCGACATCCTCACGCCCGCCAAACGCCTCGCGCACTCCATGCTCGGCACGATGACCGGCGAGCGCCTCCGGGCGTTCGACACCGGGCACTCCGGCATGCTGCTCGGCGAGGGTGCCGGGTTCCTCGTGCTGGAACCGGACGCCTCGCGTGCGGGCCGCTCGTACGCGGTCCTGCGGGGCGTCGGCGCGTCGAACGACGCAGTCGGACTGACCGCCCCCGCCGCGGACGGCCGCACCGTGCGGACGGCCGTCGAACGCGCCCTGGCCGACAGCGGCCTCGGTGCGACGGACATCGCAGCCGTCAGCGCGCACGGCACGGGCACCGTCCTCAACGACGAGGCGGAGGCCCGGGGCCTGGCGATGGTGTTCGGCGAACAGCCGGACGCACCCGCGGTGTTCGGCACGAAGGGGGCCCTGGGGCACTCCCTCGGCGCCTGCGGTGCCGTCGAAGCAATCACCTTGGTCCTCGCGCTGCGCGACCGGACCGCGCCGCCCGTCGCCGGGCTGCGGACCCCGATCGGCGAGGCGGCCGGCCTGGTCCGGCCCGGGCGCCGGACGGTGCACGGCACCGCGGGCGTCAGCCTCACGCTCGGGTTCGGCGGCTTCAACACCGCACTTGTCTTCACTGTGGACGGAGGTACGTCGTGAACCCCGCAGCCGTTCCCTTCGTGGCACCACCGGAATCCGTGCTGGCCCGCGCCGAGGTGACGAGCACCGACCCGGAGGAATTCAGCCGGAACGCACCGTCGACGTACGCCGATCCGGTCGCCTGGCTGGCCGTCGAGGCGGCACGCCGGGCCCTGGCCGACGTGCCGGAGGTGCTGGCGGCACGCGAGGACACCGCCGTGCTGGCCGTCAGCGCCCACGCCACGATCGGCACGATGCACGGCATCGTCCGGCGCATCCGGGCGGGCCGGGTCTCCCCCCTGCACTTCGCCGGGGCCAACCCCGGACTGCTGGCCGGCGCCGTCTGCCGCGAGTGGCAGCTGAAGGGGCCGTCACTGACGCTGACCATGCCGCCCGCCCACGGCACCGACGCGGCACTCACGGTGGCCCGCGGCCTGCTCGGCCGGGCCCTGGCACCGTACGTCCTGCTGCTCACCCACGAGGCGGACGAGGCCGGACACACCGCCGTCTGCACCGTATGGGGAAGGCAGTCATGACAACTTCGCTGCTCGCCGGGCCCGTTGTCTCCTTCGAGGAGGCCGACGCCTTCCTGCGGGACACCGTGGACCTGGCCCCGCCCGGGGCGCCGCACTGCACGCTGGCCGGGACGATGGAGGACTACCGGCGAGCCGGACTGCCGCCCGGCACCCTGGTGGCGATCGGGCTCCCGAACGGCAGGGACCTGCTGACCCAGTTCTTCGCCGCCGTGCTGACCGGCCTCGTCCCCCTGCTCGTCAACCCGTCCACCCCCGCCGGCAGGGTCACCGAGCTCGCCCGGCACCTCAACATCGGCGCCTATGTGACGACGGAACGGCGCGCGCACGCCTTCGGCGCGGACCGGACGTACCCGGCCGGGACGCACCGGCTGGTCCGGACGGCCACCCGCGAGGACCACCCCGAACAGTACGAGCCGGGTGACGTGGTGATGCTGACCTCCGGCACGTCCGGCATGTTCAGCGCGTGCGTGAACCGGCTGGACGCGCTCCTGCGCAACGCACGGCGACACAACCTGGCCACCGGCGTGCGGGGCGGCGACACCGTGCTGGTCATCCTGCCGCTGTACTACTCGTACGCACTGGTGGCCCAGGCACTCAGCGCGCTCGCCGTCGGGGCGCGACTGGTGATCGGCGGGCCGCCGTTCCACGCCGAGGGCTACCGCGCCGCGATCGCCGCGCACGGCATCGACGTCTCGTCCATCACGCCGACACTGGCCCGGCAGCTCGTCGACGACGCCGTACCGCTGCCCGGCCGGCTGCGCACGCTGACCGTGGGCGGCGACCGTCTCGCCGGCGCTCAGGTCGGTGAGCTGCTCGCCCTGCACGACGGAGACCTCTACCTGACGTACGGGCTCACCGAGGCCGGGCCGCGGGTCGCCACGCTCGCGGCGCATCACGAGCCGCCCGAGCGCTGGGAGTCCGCCGGTCTGCCGCTGCCCGGCGTGCACGTCGGTCTGCGCGACGTCCGCGAGGACGGCGTCGGCGAGCTGGTGGTGGAGTCCGACACGGTCATCCGGCGCAAGGCCGGCCAGGTGCGCGGCCGGCCGCTGCCGGCTCCCGGCCGGCTCGCGACGGGCGACCTGTTCTCCATCGATGCCGCGGGCTACCTCCACTTCGCGGGCCGGCTGCGGGACTTCGTCGTCGTACGCGGCGAGAAGGTGTCGCTGCACTCCATGAAGCGGGCCGCGGAGTCCCTGCCCGGCGTCGTCCGGGCACACACCGTGGTGACGGACGGCGAAGGCGGCGACGGCCCGGCCGTCGAGCTGGTCGTCGAGGCCGTCGACCCCGCGGGGACCACCGCCGACGCCGTGACCGGCAGGCTCGGCCGCCTCCTCATGCCCGGTGAACGGCCGCACCGGGTACGCGTGGTGGCCACGGACACCTCGCACTTCCACAAGTAACCACGTCACGGCAGGCAAGGAGAAGGTGCGATGCACGATCAGGACGTGCAGGTGTTCTGCGTCCCCCACGCGGGCGGGACGTCCGGCGCGTTCCGGCGCTGGAACAGCCGGATCGGACCGGGACTCACCGTCGTCCCGCTGGAACTGGCGGGCCGTGGCCCCCGTGCCAGGGACGCGTTCTCGCCGACGGTTCCCGCCGCCGTGACCGACCTCGTCGAGCAGATGGAGAGCAAGCGCAACGGGGCGCCCTTCGTGCTCTTCGGTCACTGCATGGGTGCGGTCATCGCCTTCGAGATGGCCCGGCACCTGCGCCGGACGGGCGCCGAGGAGCCCGTGCTGCTCGTCGTCTCCGGACGCAACCCGCCCTATCTGCCGAACGAGTGGTCGCAGAAGGTGGCGCCCCTGCCGGACGACGAGCTGTTCGCCGAACTCCAGTCGGTCGGCGGCGTGCCGGCCGGGCTCAGCCGTGCCATGGCCGGGGCGTTCATGCCGGTCTTCCGCGCCGACCAGACCATGGTCCGCAGCTATTCCGTCGGCGGCACCGACCCGCTGATCGGCCCGCCGGTCCTCGCCCTCGCCGGCGACGACGACTTCATGACCAGCGACGACCTGCTTCCCCAATGGGCGGACTACACCGAGGGCTCCTGCACCCTGCGCAAGCTCCCGGGCAACCACTACTTCGTCTACAACTGGCCTGCGGAAGTGGGCGGGTTCATCACCGAGCAGCTCGGCTCGGTCCTCGGCACGGAGGCCTCACGATGAAATACCGATACCTCGGCGGAACGGGCGTCAAGGTCAGCACGCTGTGCCTGGGCACACTGATGCTGAGTTCCTGGGGACGCAACTCCCCCGACGAGTCGGTCGCCGTCATCGAACGCGCCCTCGACGCCGGGATCAACTACATCGACACCGCCGATTCGTACGCGGGCGGCGAGTCCGAGGAGATCGTGGGCAAGGCGCTCGCCAAGTCCGGCAAACGGGACCGGGTGGTCCTGGCGACCAAGGTGTTCTGGAACATGAGCGTCGACCCGAACGCCCGTGGCCTGTCGCGCCGGTGGATCGTGCACGAGGTGGAGCAGAGCCTGCGCCGCCTCGGCACGGACCACATCGACCTGTACCAGGTGCACCGCCCCGACCCGAACACCGACATCGAGGAGACCCTGGAGGCCCTGTCCGACCTGGTGACGGCGGGCAAGGTGCGGTACATCGGCACGTCCAACTTCCCGGCGCACCGCATCGTCGAGGCCCAGTGGGCGGCGAGCGCCTCCGGGCTGCGCCGCTTCGTCAGCGAACAGCCGCAGTATTCGGTGCTGGCCCGCGAGGCCGAGGCGGATGTGCTGCCCACCTGCCGGAAGCACCGGCTCGGGGTGACCACGTGGAGCCCGCTCGCGGGCGGCTGGCTGACCGGCCGCCACCGCGCGGACGGCGTCCAGGGGGCGACGCCGCGGGCGGGCCGCTGGCCCAAGCGCTACGACCCGGCCGTCCCGGCCAACCAGCGCAAGCTCGCCGCGGTCGAGCAACTGGCGCTGTTGGCCGAGGAGTCGGGCATCACCCTGGTCGAGCTGGCCCTGGCGTTCGCCCTCAACCACCCGGACGTCACGTCGGTCGCCGTGGGCCCGCGCACGCGGGAACAGCTGGAGAGCCAGCTCAAGGCACCGCACATCACCCTCCCCGAGGAGGTGCTGGACAGGATCGACGAGATCGTCCCGCCCGGCGAGATGCTGGTGAGCCGGGAGGACGGGAGCTGGATCCCGCCGGAGCTCACGGATCCGGCACTGCGCAGGCGCACGGGCTGACGGACGCGTGCGGGGCACCCCGGCGGTGCGGGGTGCCCCGGGCCGTCGGGCTCGCGCCGGCCGAGGTACCTATGTCACTCCGGAGGATGGACCTGTCCCTCCGGGTTGTCGGAGAGGTGCACGTCAGCGCCTTGGGCGGCTGAGCGCGACCTTGTACCGGCCCCGCGTGCCGTGCTACCCCCTTGAAAGAGCTTGAACGAGAAGGCCGAGAGCAGCGCCAAGTCGGGTCCCCGTGGACGGAGTTCAGGATGACGGCAGCAATCCCAGACACCACCGACGTCTCGACGGCTGCTGCCGGCCCGCTCCGTTCGCTGGCACAACTGCTGTCCGGACCGAGCGGGCTCGGGACGCATTCCCTGCGCCTGGCGGCCGCCGCCGTGACGGAGGCGGTTCCCGAGGCGGTGCCGGACGAGCCACCAGCCGTGGAACGGCCGTCGTCACCGCGCATCGAAGGCCTCTACTGCCCGCCCGCCGTACGGGACGACCGCGCACTGGCCGACGAGGTCAACGACCGGCTCGTCGAGTGGGCCGAGAAGGAAGTGGACCTCTACCCGGACACCTCCCTGAGGGACGGGCTCCTCGCGTTCGACGCGGGGCGGTCGGTGGTCCTGTGCCATCCGGACGCGCCCAGCATCGACCATCTCATGGCCGCGGCCCGCCTGCTGATCGCCGAGAACGCCGTGGACGACTACTTCTGCGAAGCGGAGTACGGCGGCACGGCGGACCGCCGCGGTGCGGCCCTGGCCGTGGCACAGTCCGCGATCGATCCGGCCCACAACACGCCGCGCTACGAGGCCGATTGGCGGGCCGGCCTCGACGCCCACCCGGCCCTGCGCTCGATGCGGTCGGCCATGGACCACTTCTACACCCTGTCCACCCCGGCCCAGGCCCACCGCTTCCGGCACGACATCGTCAACCTCTACCTCGGCTACGGCGCCGAGGGCGACTGCATCAGCCAGCGCCGCACTCCGCCGGTGTGGGAATACCTGGTGCAGCGCCAGTTCAACAGCTTCCGCCCCTGCCTCACCCTCACCGACTCCGTGGGCGGCTACGAACTCCCGGCCCACCTCTTCGCGGAGCCGGCGGTACAGCGGGCCGTCGCCCTGTCCTCCAACGCGGCGACCATCTGCAACGACCTCTACTCCCTGCGCAAGGAGCAGGCGAGCGAGCGCTTCCACTACAGCCTGCCCACGGTGATCGCCGCGGAGGAGGACTGCTCCATCCACGAGGCCTTCCAGAAGGCGATCGAGGTCCACAACGAGATCGTCCACCTCTTCGAGGAACAGGCCGCCGTCCTGTCCGCCACGAACCCCCTCGTGGCCCGCTTCGTGACCGGCCTGCACAACTGGGTGACGGGCAACCACGAATGGCACGCGGGGAACGTGGGGACGCGGTACGCGACGTCGCCGTGAGGGGACCGGCAACAACGCCAAGCCTGGGCGAGCTTCGCCGTGCCGGGTTCACCCGCCGGCTCCCTTTTGAGCTCTCGGAACTCCATGGCCCTGCACACGGCACCGTCAGCCTGCCGTTGCACCTCGCGTGGTCCGGCCTGACCGAGTTCGATCTCGGCCGGCCTCGGTTGCGCATGAGCTGCTACAGGATCCTGTTGGCCGAAGGGCAGCACGACGACCTGGTCCACTACCTGAACCGGGAGCGACTCATCGCCATCTGGCCGGTGCTGCGTACCCTCATCAGCCGGGACATCCGCGACGTCTGGGAGAGCGCCTTCGGCGAGCTGACTCCTTCGCTTACCGCACAGGCGACATGAGGGGCGTCCCGGTCCGAACCGCTTCGGCCTCACGATCCACCCTGCCGGGCAGCGCACTTGGCTGGACGAACCCAACTTTCCCGTAATGCCCTGATCTTTCAAAGATCACAGGACAACCAGCGAGTTGCAGGCCATATTCGGTAGATCATCTTCCGGTCCATGGCGGTCAGCCGCCCCCTTCCTGCCCTCCAGAACTACGGAGTTGGCGCGAAACCGTTCTGGGCTCCAGGCCTGTCTGCCAGAGTACCGATGCGATCGCTGAGAGATCCGGCTGGTCATCAACCCAGCCTGTCGGCAAGGTGATCCGAGGCGGGACATGTGCAGTTACTCTTTGCGCCAAATGGCGTGGACGACGTTTGCTACGTGCCGTAGTAACGAGGCACGTCCAAAGCGGCTCAAGTCAACGGGGAGGGCAGATGCAGGCTGAGGCCTTGCACTACTGGATCATGGTGCTGGACGTGGAGAGTTTCAGCCCGCGCAAGAATCCCGTACAGCGAGCCGTACGCCGTGCGATGTACGAGGTCGTCGAGGAGTCGCTGTCCCGAGCCGGCATTGCCGGGCAGGACGTCGTCATGGAGGACCGCGGAGACGGCATCCTGATCCTGGTGCCGTCCACCATCCCGCCGGTGCTGCTCGCCGGCGACTTCATCCGTGAACTGCACGACAATCTTCGAGAGAGGGCTGTACTCACCAGCACCGCCGCTGCGATGCGGTTCCGCGTGGCACTGCACCAAGGGCTGGCGTCCAGGGACGAGCACGGCTGGTCGGGGGATGCCATCAACACGACGTTCCGACTGGTGGATGCCAAGCCGTTGCGGGATGTGCTGACCGCAGCCCACCATGCCCATCTGGTCTTCAGCGTGTCCTCCGATGTCTATCGGGATGTCGTGCAGCACGGATATCGTCCGCTCGATCCTGCCGCGTACCTGCCAGTGCGGTTCGAGGCCAAGCACGGGCAGCCGATCGAGGCCTGGGTGACCGTTCCTGGCTACAGCGCCCCACCCGGGCTCCCGCCGTTGGAAGTCGCAGCCCGGCCGGTCCCGACAGGCACGTCATCGCCGGCCGCGCAGGCATCGACCGCGCAGGCCCCGGCCACCGGGACGATCAGCATCACCGGCAACACCGTGCAAGGCGACGTGGTTGCCGGTGACAAGACCGTGTACGTCGACGGCGCCTACCCGGGGCTTCGGTAGAGCTGTGACAACCCCTCAACCACAGGCACCGGGCGACAGCGCCGCGCCCGCACACGATGCACCGCCAGCCCCCTCGGACGTCCCCGCTGAAACCGACAGCAAAGCGGGCAGCGACACACCCGCCGACACGACGGAGCCACAAGGTGGCGAAGGCGATGAGCACATCGGCTCCGGGAACGACGCGTCCGAGGCCACCGCTCAACTCGGCCAGGGCACCCAGCGCCACGGTCATCTGCGTCATGCCTCCGCCAACATCGGCGCCGATTACGTCGGTGGGAACAAATACGTCTTCCTCCTCGGCGGGCGCCGCGAACGCCTGCGCCCGGTCTCGCCGCTCCTGATCGAGCGGGTGCGCTTCGCGTTCGAGGCACCACCCCGGTGGGACGAAATCCGGGAGTGCCTACGCCTGCACCGCGTCATTCTGTTGCGCAGTGCAGCCGGACACGGCAAGACCGCGGCAGCCGTCCGGCTGCTGATCGGTGCGGGCGACGGGCCCATCTACCACCTGGAACGATCCGTGGACTTCAGCTCGCTCATCGAGCGGTTGGAGAACGGCTTCGGCGAGGCGGGCATCGAGCCAGGCGCGGGGTTCCTGTTGGACAAGCCGGACGACATCGCCAACCTGCACGGCGAGCTGCTTCAAAGCCTGGAAACCGCGCTGCTGGGCGCCCAGGCGACCATGGTGGTCACCGTCCCCGCCACCGAACTCTCCGACAGCGAGTTGCTGTCGCACGTGAAGGATCTGCCCGCGCCGGAACGTATCCAGGGCATTGTGTCCCGCTACCTCGACTGGAAGCTGGGTGGCCCCGCGAGTACGGAGTTGCAGGCGCAGCCCGATGTCAGAACCCTTGTTGATTCCTTTCTAGTGGCCTCTCCCACGTGCAAGGCAGCCGCTGAGCTGGCCTCCGCCCTCTGCGACGAATACCAGTCCGGCAAGTTGTCCGTGGACCGGATCAGGGCCCGGCTCGACCGTCTGGAGGCGGAGAACTTCGAAATCTGGGCCGAGGGCCTCACCGACCCCGCGTTGCGCTGCTTCGCCATCGCGCTCGCTGCCCTGAACGGCCTGCCCCACGAGGACATTGCCGAAGCGGCCCGGGCACTCCTTGCCCGGCTGGACGCCGACGCCAGATCGCGTGAGCAGAACGCCGCACGCAGCGCACCGACCCGCGACCCGTTCGCGTGGCCCCGCCGCAAGCTCCTCACGAGGTTGCGGGCCCATCGCCCGGTCAACGGCCCCGAAGACGACACCGAAAACCTCGAATATCTCGACCCCGAGTATCCCAAGCTCGTGCTGCGGCACGCTTGGTACGAGTACGCGATCCAGCATGTCCTGCTCGACTGGTTCCGCGACCTGGCCAGGAACCCGGCCGCCCAGGTGCGGATCTATGCCGCCATGGCGCTCGGCGGTCTGCTGCCGAAGTCCTGGGGATATCTCCAGGACCGCGTCCTCAGGCGCTGGTCATGGGACAGGGACGCGCGCCTGCGTGCCGCGGTCGCCTACGCCTTGGTCGCCGCTGGCGGTACCGACCGGCTGCAGCCGCAGATCAATGCCCTGACAACCGCTTTGTACGCCGATCCTTCCCGCCCGCTGGGGCAGGCGACGGCGGCCCGGATCCACGGCCTGTGCCCCGGTGGCATGGAGACCGATGACAGCGTACGGGCCCTCATGCGGCTGGCGACCGTGGACCATGTCAAGGTCGCCGTGGCAGTCGGCGACGCCTTCGCCGACCTGGTGGCCGACGACCGCCGGCTGGCGCCGACGGTGCTGACCGCTCTATGGGACGGAATCGCCGACAGCCGCACCCGTCCCACCTCCCTCCTCGCCTTCCTGATCGTCGCCGCCTCGCTGGTAGTGGAGACCGCCGCAGACGGACCGGAGGGATGGCCGGTCCTGCTCCACCTGGCGACCGTCATCGAACCCGTGCAGCAGCCCTTGGTGCTTCTGTGGCGTGAGGCTCTCGGCGATGCCTCTCTCAACCGCGAGGCCCAACAGGTGCTACGTGGCTGGGCCGGGATCGCGGAACGCAACACCGGGCTGCAGCGGGTCCTCCTGGACCTGCTCGCCGGCGTGGTTCACGGCGACATGCGTTGCGGACGCATCGTCCGGCGCTGTGTGCAGGACTGGACCGACCGCGACAACCTTGCCCCGCTCACGACGGTCGCCGGGTCCGTCCATCACATGTTGCTTCGAGAAGGGGTCTGACATGACGTCCGTGCTTCCGCTGATCCTCGGCGTGGAGCCGGTGCCACGCAGCCAGTGGGGGCCGGTACGGGCCCGCAACCGGAATGTCGCCGTGGTGTACGCCACCGCCGCCGGTGAACTGGACCTCGCCGGTTCTACCACGCTCACCTGGAAAGACAAGATCCTCGGCAAGTATCTGACCCGCTTCGAGGTCAGCGTGGGCGACCACCGCCGCAAGGCCCAGCTCGTCACTTCCCCGCTCACTTGCAGTGACGGCTCGCACCGGTTCGATGCCACGCTCGACCTCGGGTTCCGTGTGCACGACCCGCTCGAGATCGTACGGCGCAACGTCACCGACGCCCTGCCCGTCGTCTACAGCCACCTGATTCCCCGGCTCCGGGCGGAAGCTCGCAGGTTCGGCATCGAGGATGCGGCCGGGGCCGAGGATCACCTGAACCGGCTTTTCGCTCACGGCATATCGTTGCCCGAGGGCATCACCATCTACCACTGTTCAGTAGTGATCGAGCCCGACGAGGCGGCTCGCAGCCACATCGCGGCCCTGACAACGGCTCGCCGACAGGCCGCCATAGCCCGTGGCGCCCACGAGGCACAGGTTGCCGCGGCCCGCACGGATCAGGCGTTGCTGGACATCCAGCAAGACGGCGAACTGGCCCGGCAAGCCCAACGGAAGGCGGCGTTGGGAAATATGAGTGTCGACCTCGAGGGCGTACTCAAACAGCACTTGGTCATGCACCCTGAGGACACCGCACAGGTGGCCGAGCTGCTGGCGCGCGCCGAGGCGGAGCACACGGCACGAACCGATCTCCAGGCGCAGCGGTGGGACCAGATGTTCCGCTTCATGGTGGAGAAGGACATGATCCGTCCCGCCGATCTCCCGATGCTGGGCGGCACGGTACCCGCAGGGCTCCAAGCGCTTGCCCCGAAACAACTCGCCGATCCCCCTGGCCTGCCGAGCACAGCGGCGCCGATGCCGACTGCTCCCCAGCCTCCGAAGCCCGTGATCTGGGGCGGCCTGGCCGCGCAGCACGGCAACCCGTCCGGCGGTGCCCCGGACGCCCCCGTCCGGCAGCTGCCGGTCTATCTGTTGATCGACACCTCGGCCGATGCCCAGCCGTTCATGGACGGTCTGAACGCCGCACTGTACGACCTGCACTCGGCGCTCATCGCAGACCAGGATGCCTCCGCCGGTATCCGACTGGCCGCACTCGCCTTCAACGAACAGTCGCACGTTCTGACGCAGTTGTCGCCGGTCGCCTCGGTCGATCACCTCACCCGCCTGACTGCTTCCGGCCGCGCCCGCTACAGCGCCGCCTTCGACGGACTGACGGCCTTGCTGTCGGCCGACGTCGACGCGCTCAAGACATCCGGTCACCGGGTCCAACGGCCCGTCGCGTTCTTCCTCGGCACAAGCGGCCCGAGCGACGATACGGCGGTCTGGGGCAGCGCCCGGGACCGGTTGGCCGGTCACCGCTACGCGCCCACCGTCATTGCGTGCGGCCTGGGCAGCACGACGCCAAGCGCAGTGCTGCGGATTGCAGAGCAGCCCGAGATCGCGTTTCGGGGGAAGTCGAACGCCTCCGTCGCCGATCAGGTCAGGGGCTTTTCCCGCCTGCTGTGCAACACCGTGCTGGGCCTCGGCCGCGGGCTGCGTTTCGGCGGATGGGACCTCGTCGTGGAATGCCCGGCCGGCCTGCTGCCCGCCTCTCCGACGCACAACTGACCCCCTCATCCACCTGGGCCGCCGCTAGGGCCGTGCGGCCTCCGACATGAAGGACTCATCAGTGTCCGGAAACAGCGGAACTCTCCTGCCGATCTACGTCATGGCGGACGAATCAGGTTCCATGAACGGGAACATGCCGGCCCTCAACGCGGGCTTGGCGCACCTGCACCTCAAGCTGCTCGCCGCGCCGATGGCCGCGGCCAAGGTGCGCTTCTCGGTGCTCGGCTTCGCCGACGACGCAGTGCAGCGCATGCCTCTGGTCGATCTCCGGCAGCAGAGTGAGATCCCACAGCTCATTGCCCGCGGCACGACGAGCTACGAGGCAGCCTTCCAAGAACTGCTGAACCGCATCCCACAGGACGTCGACCGGTTGAAGGCCGATGGCTACAAGGTGCACCGGCCCGCCGTGTTCTTCATGACCGACGGCCTGCCCAACAGCGATGAGGACTGGATCAGCACCCATCGGCGCCTGACCGACCGGTCCGTCACCAAGGCAGCGCCCAACATCATCTCGTGCGGAATCGGCGACGCCGATGCACAGACCATCCAGCTGATCGCCACCAACCCGAATTTCGCGTTCGTCTCGGACGGCGACCGGGTCGGCGACGCCATCTCCTCGTTCTGCGCCGCGCTCACCCAGAGCGTCATCAACTCCGGCACCGCCATGGCCAACGGTCAGGCCGAACTGATCGTGGAGCCGCCCACCGGCTTCCGCATGGTCGTCGACGAGATCTGACATGGAGCCGACTCACCACACATCGCCCGAACGCCACAGCGCAACCACGGACGAATGGATGCAGCCGTACCTCCTCGGCGGCCTGGACCCGACCGTCGAACCACAACCCCAGCCCCAGCCCCAGCCCCAGCCCCAGCCCCAGCCCCAGCCGGTGAACGACCTCGCACCGCGCGGCCTGCTCCAGCTGCCGGCGCCGTACCGGCCCGCGCCCGTGACGGGACCGTCACGGGACCCGGCGAACGGTACGGACTGGCAGCCGATCACCGTGGGCACCCCTTGCCTCCAGTTCGAGCCACGCCCCCCGAGGACCATCTCCTATCGGCCCGACGCCGTCTGCGACGGCTGGTCCACGGAGCACCTGACGGTGCGCCTTGCATCGGTGCGCGGGTACGCCCATCGCCACGACGGTCGTCCACGCGAGGACGACGCGGCGGTCGCCTACCACGAGCCCACCGGGACCGTTCTGTTTGCCGTCGCCGACGGGGTGTCGTCAGCGACTGAGCCGTACATCGGTGCAACTTTGGCCTGCCGAACGGCCATTGACGACCTCACCTACCAGCTCGACGAAGGGCACGGGGTAGACCTGGTCCGCACCGTCCGGGCGGCGGCCTGGCAACTGGCCGCCCGCGTCGCAGGTGCCGGACGACAGGCCACCGCGGAGCACAGCCAGGAGGCCGAGCGACGGTACGCCACAACGCTGGTGGCAGGCACAGTCAGCACGGGACAGCATGGTGTTCCCGAGGTGTCGCTTGTACAGGCGGGGGACTCCGGTGCCTGGCTGCTCCACAGAGGCAGCGGGTATTTCGAACGGCTGCTGACGACGAAGGATTCCACCGGAGAAGATGTGCTCTCGTCCGCCGTGACTCCGTTGCCCCGCGTATCGGCAACACTCCAGCCCATACACGTGAGGTTGCTCCCGGACAGCGTGCTGCTGGTCGGCAGCGACGGCTTCGGTGACCCGCTGGGCGACGGCACGGGTGACGTAGCCCATTTGTTCGCGCATCACTTGCGAACTCCTCCGCCTACTCACGGTGTGGCCCACCTGCTCGACTTCTCCCGGGAGACCTTCGACGACGACCGCACCCTGCTGGCCGTCTGGCCGCGGCATCTGTTGCCCGGCGAGTGAGGGGAGTCCATGACGAACTACATCGACCAGGACCTGCTCACCCTCGGGGACGAGCCGCTCGGCAAGGGCGGGCAAGGCAAGGTATGGGAGGTCAAGGGACGACTCATCAATGGCACCTGGCCTGTGGCCTTCAAGGAGTACTCATCGCCGCAGAGCATCAACGTCGCCGCTCTGGAAAAGATGGTGGACTTCGTCCCAACGCTGCCTTCGGCCATGGGTCGGTGGTGGTGCGAGCGCAGTTCATGGCCGGTGGCCGTGGTGGCGCGAGACGGCCGACCAGCAGGGTTCCTGATGCGTCAGCTCCCCGCGAACTACTACATACAGCCCGCTTTCGACCCGGATAACCGCAGACCGGCCGGGTTCGAGTTCTTGCTCAATTCCCCGAACTACCTGCAACGGGCCGGGATATTCCTCTCAGACCGGCAACGCGTACAGCTGCTGAAGGACTTGGCCCACGTGCTGGGACGTCTGCACCACCACGGGGTGGTGGTCGGCGATCTGTCCCCGACCAACGTGATGTTCAGCCTTGCCGGAACTCCCTCGTGCTATTTCATCGACTGCGACGCGATGCGGCTGCGTGGCCGCGACGTCCTGCCTCAGGTAGAGAGCCCCGACTGGAACGTTCCGGACGACATGGAGAAGGCCACCGTCGTCGGCGACTCCTACAAGTTCGCGCTGATGGCTGTCCGCCTGTTCGCGGGCGACCAGCACACCAAGGACATCGAGGCGCTCACCGGATTCTCCGCGGAGCTGGGCCAGATCGCCCACCACGCCCTGACCGACAACCCCGACCACCGTCCCACCACGCATGATTGGTTGGGCGCCCTGGACCGGGCCCTCGGTCATGCAGTCGCATCACCGGACCCGAAGACAACGGGGCCAAAGGCGACACCCACGCAGCCACGACCGCAAACCACTGCTCCCAGGTCGACACCGAGCGCGGCTGCCCCGCTGGGGACACCGAGCCGACCACCGATGGCACCCCCACGGGCGACGCCGTCGGGCAACTCGTCGGGCAAGCGGGCTGTGGTGTCTCTGACTGTCATGGCCGTCCTGATTCTCATCGCATACCTGGTGCACAAGAGCGGCGCGAATGCGTCCGGGGGCGGATCCAGCCCCAGCGCCCCGGCCACGTCATCCACGTCGAGCGACACGGAGGCCACCGCCCAAGAGATCGACTCCCTGCTGGCCCAGGCAAAAGGCACCCGAAGCACGGTCGACGACGCCGTGCAGGACGCCTTGAACTGTGGCGCACCTGGCGACGACGCCTCGGCCTTCGCCGCGGCGGCCACCGCGCGCCGCAATCTCCTCAGTCGACTGTCAGACGTGAAGGCCGACGCGCTGGACGGCGGGGACGTGGCGCTGCCGACGCTGAAGGAGGCGTGGGAGGCGTCCGCCGACGCCGACGACTCCTTCCAGCAGTGGGCGAACTCTCTCGCCAGTGACACCTGCTCGCCCGGCACCACGACATCCGACTACAACGCAGCCTTGCTTCAGGGACAGAAGGCGAGGGATGCCAAGGAGAAGTTCCTGGTCAACTGGAGGCCCATCGCTCGGCGGTACGACCTGCCGGACTACTCCTGGGATGAGCTGTGACCGGGCCGCTTGGCCATCGCCCCCGCGCATCTGCCCAACTCCACAGGCGCGATGACCACGATGGCCTGGCGGCCGGTGGCCACCAAGCCCTGACTTCGCCACTCCTCCAGGATGCGGCTCACCGTGCGACGCGATGTCAGCACGAGGCCGGCCATGTCGTCCTGGGTCAGCGGCAGATCGATCCGCACGGAACCGCCGTCCACCGGACATCCGTACAGCTCCCCCAGTTCGAGGAGGAGTGCCGCCAACCTTGCCTCCACGCGCTCCGCCCCGGCAGCTGTCCTCAGCCGGTCGGCATCCCGCAACCGGTTCGAAAGCACCAGCCTTACCGCGTTGGCGACGGCGGGAAGCGAACTGGTCAACGCACTGAATCGCGCGGAGGAAATGATCAAAGCCTCCACATCGGTGAGGGCGTACAGCGACGCCGAGCGAGGCCTGCCGTCGAGGCCTGCCTGCTCGCCCAGCAGGTCGCCGGCACTGCGGATGGCCAGGACAGCCTGGTAGCCGGTTTCGGAGTCCGTGTAGACCTTCACACACCCGTCGCGAAGCACGATGACATGGCCAGACGACTCGTGCTGCCGGACCAGATGGGTCCGGGCAGGGAACGAAGAAACGTGGCCCACGGCCATCAATGCAGCGCGACTCGGTTCGTCCAGTAGTGACCAGAAGCTGTGAGCCGCGGGGTTCCAATCGTCCATCCGACATAGCCTGCCACGGTCTCAGGCGGCGTCAGCTGCTGATGCCGACGACGGCCAGCACAACGGCACCCGCTACCGCCAGGAGCAGGGACTGCTGCACCCGACGGTGCTTGACCCAGGCGATCCGGCTAATGGTGACGAGTTGACGGGAGAGCGCAGGCAACAGGTCATCGTCAGCCAACCGCACGGCAAGGTTCTCCGGCGACCAGTGTCGCAGGTGGCCGTAGAAGATGAAGTCACCACTGGACGAAACTGGTTCACCACCGGCCTGGCTGCGCGGGGTGACCACTGTCACGGCCACGACGGCCGCGAGCCCGAGCAGGACCACGCCGAGCCAGAAACCGCCAACAGCCCAGAAGCCACTGAGGTGGGCGAAGCAGTGGCCTCTGCTCGTCAGAGCCGCCACGCCGGCCAGTGCGGCCGATTCGATGGACAGGGCGAACGATGCCTTGGAGTCGATCCTTCCGATCCAGTCTGACAATGAAGCGTGTATGCGCCATGCCGTATCAACGCCGTCGTGCAAACCGCCGTCTTGTGCCACCAGCCCTCATCCCCCCATGCCGCGCTGTAATAGGCAGTTACCCCTATCGATACGCCTTCACCCGCTCTGCCACAGGAACCTGCCCTCCCTCCGGTCCGGGCTGATGAAGGCGTAGCCGACGCCGAGGTCGCCAAAGTTGACTACTACGTCGCACAGTTGCATCGAATCGAGCTGGAGGAGGAACGTCCAGCCCTCCGGCGTCTCGTCACCCTGGAGCCAGTTCGGCTGTCTGCCGATGTGTTGTATGTAGTCCTCCCCGACCGTGCCCGGAGTGAGGCGGACCTCATGGCACACCGCGCGGCCGTCCGCGCCGCGCAGCAGCGGGCCGTTGACGACCGGTGCCTGCCTGCCCCAGGGCGGGACCCGGCCGTCCGGCATGAGGATCAGGGCGTCCTGGCCGCCGTCCGGCTGCCAGGTGTACGCGCCCTCCATGTTCATGAACAGGTACGCCATCGCCATGGCGGGTCCCTCCGGGACGCGGAACTGCGCCAGGAACGTCATCGGCCCCGCATCCCGCGACGACAGCGACCACTGCGGTTCGTCCAGCCAGACGGGCTCACCGCCCAGGCGGCTCACGGCACTTCGCCGGTCACCCCGTTCCGGGGCGAAGTCGAGCGCGTAGGCCTTCACCGCAGCCCGGAATGCACGGCGAAGGCACCGAGGGCTGCCAGGCCGACACCGGCGCTGTTGATCTGCTGCTGCAGATCTGCCGTGACCTGCTGTAGATACGTGCGGTTCTCCGGTTCGGCCTGCTGGCCGGTGATGCGGTTGAGCACGCGCACGGCGTCGGCGCGATTCCGCGTGTTGTCCTGCGCCTGGAGCGCCTCACCCAGCTCGTCCGCCTGCTCGTTGGTGTCGACGACGAACCTCACCCGGGCGTTGTTCGGCCACCTGACATTGGCGGGGTTGGACCCGTCCGGGGCATTCGCAATTGCCGACCCGAGAGAGTCGACCCGGAGCTCGCCCGGCGCGCCGCCGGCGCGCTGGGCGGTGCCGCCTGCGTGGTCACCGCGGACGGCGCACAGGGGTGGGCGCCCGGAGCCCCGTACGACCACGTGATCGCCACATGCGCCGTCAGCGCCGTCCCGGCGGCATGGATCCGGCAGACGCGCCCCGGCGGCACCGTCCTCACCCCGCGGGCTGCTCCACCTCACCGTCCACGCCAACGGAACGGCCCAGGGCCGCTTTTCGCCGTACTCCGCGTTCATGCTCATGCGCGGGCAGCGCCGCAACCTCCGCATCTTCCGCGATGTCGTCCGCGACGGCCACCGGCCCGAGGAGTCGTCCACGGCCCTCTCCCCCTGGACCGTCGCCGACGACGACTGGGATCTCCAGTTCGCCCTCGGGCTGCGCTGCCCGGACCTCTGGTACGCGTGGCACGACGCACCGGCCGTGGACGGCGTGGCCACCCGCCTGTGGATCGCGACAACCGACGCCACGGCATGGGCGGCAGTGGATCACGACGGGCGATGCAACGACCGGTTCACGGTGTGGCAGCACGGCACCCGCCGCCTGTGGGACGAGGTCGAGGCGGCGCACGACTGGTACGTACGCCACGGCCGCCCCGGCCCGAACCGCTTCGGCATCACCGTCCACCCTGCCGGGCAGCGCACATGGCTGGACGATCCGGCCCGTCCCGTCACACGCTGAGCCAGGCCCCCGCCGCGCGCCGCCGCATCTGCATCGCGGTGAGCCGGCCCGGCGACGTAGCCGGTGGCGACCCACGGCACCGGGGCCTCCGTGTCGGCGTCCAGCACGGGCGCCGTGCAGGCGCCTCCGACCTTCCGTGCCGCCTCGACCTCCAGCCGGAACCGGCGGCGGAACTCGGGCTCGTGCGCGACCTCCGGCCGGATCACCTTCACGGCCACCGTGCGCCCGCCCTCCGACCGGGCGAGGAAGACCTGGCCCATGCCGCCCTCGCCCAGCTTCCGCAGTACCCGGTACCGGCCGACCCACTGCGGTTCCCCCGGCGATATTTCGCCCATCGAGCCCGATTTCCTCTCGTGATCGCGTCATGATCGCGCCGTGATCGCGTCGCGTGTGCGGAGAGAGCATAAGGAGCCGCTGTGACGGGAGTTCCGCGAGAGCGCTCCGCCCGCACGGCCGATCCGGCCACGCCGACGCGTATCCTCCACTTCCGGTTCCGTGATAACCGCCACGCCGCCTCTTCGCGCCCTGTGTCGACCGGATGCCCCGCACCGGGCGTATGTCCCGTGAAGCGAGAGACCCGGGAGTGGAGTGGCTGTTGACCGTCGAGGAGTTCGAAGAGTTCTACGCGCACACGGTTGCGCGTCTCACGGGACAGCTGTACGTGATGCTCGGTGACCTGCACGA
Organism: Streptomyces morookaense; assembly: GCF_013030945.1. GTDB lineage: Bacteria > Actinomycetota > Actinomycetes > Streptomycetales > Streptomycetaceae > Streptomyces > Streptomyces morookaensis. Next base: position 192,863 of record NZ_JABBXF010000010.1, read on the forward strand.
GGCCCAAGACGTCGTGCAGGAGGCGTTCGTCAGGGGCTGGAGCCGCCGGCGGCAGCTCGACCGCGCGGGGCAGCCCGAGGCATGGATCCGCACGGTCGCCTGGCGCCTGGCGGTGAGCCGGTGGCGGTTCCGGCGGCGCAGCGCGGAGGCGTGGCGGCGCAGTGGTGCCCCGCCGGACGTCGAAGGGCCCGGGCCGGAGCAGGTGGCGCTGGTGGAGGCGCTGCGCGCACTGCCGCCGCAGCAGCGCCGCACGCTGACCCTGCACTACCTGTGCGACCTCACCGTGGACCAGATCACCGGTGAGACCGGTCTCTCCGCCAGCACCGTCAAAACACATCTGGTCCGGGGACGGGCCGCGCTCGCCCACCGCCTGCAGGACCCGCGCCGTGAGGAGGCTCCCCGGTGACTGAGCACCACGACCCGTTGCGGTCGCTGTTCCAGCAGGCCGCCGACTACGGGCAGGCCCGCGCCGGCGCGGTACCCGTCGCGCGCATTGCCGAGCGGGGGAAGCGGGCACACCGGCGCCGGGTCGCCGTGGCCGCGGCGGGGGCATGTCTGGTCCTGGCCGGCGGCGGGGCGGCCGCGGCCGTGCTGCTGCCGCAGAAGCCGCCGTCCATCGGTCCGGCCACCGGCCCTTCCCCCGCACCGGCCACGAGCCCTTCTCCCACACCGACCGTCGGGCCGTCGCCCACACCGACCGTCGAGCCGTCTCCCACACCGACCGTCGGGCCGCCGGAGAGCAGCACTCCCGTACCCGGCGGCACGTCCGTCCCGCCTCCCCCGCGCTCGACACCGACGGACCTGCCCCCGACGCCGCCCTCAACCCCGTCACGGCCTCCCGCCCCGTGACCCGGCGGGCCGCCACCGGGCGAGCCCGCACACCCAAGCGCGCCCGAAAGATCCCCATATGACCGTTACATGGCCCGAGTTGCGCCGCCCCCAGCACTCTCCCGTCCCGGCGCGACTCCCTGTGTGGGGCCCCGCCGACCGTGACGTGCTGTGGCTGTACCTGCTGACCCGGACAAGCCTGTGGGTCACCGCCTACTGCGCCCGGTGGCTCTTCCCCCGCACCCCGGACACCCACACGGCCGACTCCGTCTTCGCCCCCTTCCAGCAGTGGGACTGGACCCACTACCTGCACATCGCGCGCGACGGCTACTTCCCCGGCCGGGCCGGGCCATGGCTGAGCAACTGGGACAACCGGGAAGCGTTCTTCCCCGGCTTCCCGCTCCTGCTGCGCGCCGTGCACAACGTCGTCCCGCACTGGACCGCGGCAGGGCTGCTCATATCCTTCGCCGCCGGGGCCGTCGCCGTCGTAGCGCTGGCCCGGATCGCCCGGCTGCACCTGCCCGACACGCACGCGGGCCGGCGCACCGTCCTGTTCTTCCTGCTCTCCCCCTGCGCGATATTCCTGGCCGCCGGCTACACCGAAGCGCTTTTCCTCGCGCTCGCCCTGCCCGCCTGGCTTGCCGCCCGGCGCGGCAACTGGCCCCTCGCCGCCACACTCACCGCTCTGGCCACCGCCGTTCGCGTCAGCGGTCTCTTCCTCGCCGTCGCCGTCGCCGTGCAGTTCGTCGTCACCGTCGGACCCCAACACACCTTCCGCCACTGGCGGGCGCTGCTCTGGCAGGCGCTGCCCGCCGTACCCGCCGTCCTGTACTCCTGGTACCTGCATGCGCACACCGGCGACTGGATGGCGTGGAAGCACGCCGAGGAGCGCGGATGGGACCGCGCCTTCCACGCGCCCTGGGAAGCCTGGTCGCACACCTGGAGCGGAGCCTTCGACGGCACCCAGGCCACCGGGTACGCCTTCATGTTCCAGGCCGAACTGGCGGCCATGCTCGCCGGGTTCCTCCTGCTCGCTCTGCTGCTCCGGCAGCGCCGCTGGCCCGAAGCGGTCTACATCGGGCTCAACCTGTGGGCCCTCGGAACCTCCTACTGGTACGTGTCCGTTCCCCGCGCCACGCTCCTGTGGTGGCCCCTGTGGATCGCCTTGGCCGCCTGGAGCCTGCGCAGACCACGCTTCACAACTCTCTACCTCTGTCTCGCCGCACCCCTGACCACCGTCTTCGCCCTCACATATCTGACGGGACGATGGACCGGCTGAGGTCCCGAGATGGTCAGTGATCCTTCACGGCGAGGCCGACCTGCACAACTGGATGCCTGCACAACTGGATGCCTGCACAACTGGATGGCGGGCAACCACGAATGGCACGCGGGGAACGTGGGGACGCGGTACGCGACGTCGCCGTGACCCCGGGCCTGCCCTCGGCGGACGGCAACGCTCAGGGAGCGGTCGAGGTCTCCGCCGGGGCGGCCGGTGCCGTGACCGGTGCGGGGCGCCGGCGCAGGGCCGCGAACGAGTAGAGGCCGGCAGCCACCGTGGAGACTCCGCCCGCCAGGAAGATGACGTCGATCCGGCCGAAGTCCAGGCCCGCCCAGTGCCCGTGGAATCCGTCCAGCACCGTGCCCGCGATCACGCCGGAGAGGGCGACGGAGACCAGCGAGGCGAGTTGGGAGATCGGGTCGAAGACCGCCATGACCCGGCCCAGATGGTCGCGGGGCGTCTCCTGGAGGATCAGCGGGGAGCATGCCGTGTTCAGCGCGCCCAGCGCCAGGCCGAAAAGGACGGAGACGACCAGGGCGGCCGGGATGTCGGTGGTCCGTGAGTAGGCGATCAACAGGAAACCGAAGAGCAGCAGGCTGCCCCGGAAGACCCGGGTGTGCCCGGCTCGGTCGCCCAGACGTCCGCTGAGCAGGGCCCCGCCGATCGTCCCGGCGCCGAAGACGGCTTCGAGCGTCCCGTACCAGCCCGGCGAGGCGTGCAGGTTCTCCGGGACGAAATACACCTCCAGCGTGTTCAGCGCCCCCGTTCCCACAGCGGTGAGCACGGCTGCGGTCAGAATGACCCGGAGTGTGCTGCTTCCGGTCAACAGCCTTACCGCTCCAAGGAATTCGCGTCGCTCCGGGAGCCGTCCCCGTGGTGCCGTCCCGCCGTTTTCCATGTCGCGGTCCGGCGCGGCGTATCGCACCCGTCGGATCGCCAGGTACGACACCAGGAACGAGAGCGTGTCGAAGGCGAGCATCCAGCGCACTCCGAGCGTGAACACCAGCGGCGCGGCCGCCATCGGCCCGATGATCGTGGCCAGGGCCGCGGCGGTCTGCGTATAGCCGAACGCGCGGCCGTGCTGCTCGGGTGGCACCACATCGCTGATCGCGACGAACCGCGACAGGCGGAAGAAGGGGGCCGCCGCATAGATCAGCGCTTCGGCGACGCCGACGCACAGCAGCAGCGCCAGAGGCGGAACGTATCCGGAGGGCAGGAACGCCAGCAGGGTCACCAGGCCGATCACGGCAGCCCGGAAGAGCTCGGAGCGCAGCATGGTCTGCTGCTTGTCCCACCGGTCGACCAGGGCGCCGGCGACCGGTGCGACCAGGATGGGAACGACGGAGACGGCCACCGTCAGCGCGGCTGTGACACTCGGCGCATACGGCTTGCCGCGCAGGAGGTCGGTGCTCGCCCACAGCAGCACGGCGGTGCCGCAGGCGTAGTCGCCGACCAGCGAGAGGGCTTGCCCGAACCAGAGGAGCGTGAAGTTCTTGTTGATCAACATGGCGCGGGCGTGAGCCCGTTCATCTCGGCCACGAGATCGAAGCGCTCCTGGAGCGTGAACTTGTAGGGCGGGCAGGGCGTGTTGCCCTCGCGCCATTGCTTCGGACAGGCGCCGCCGCAGACCGGGAAGAAGTAGCAGGTATGGCATGGTGTCTCGCCTGCGGCGACGGCATCGTGCCAGTCGTCGAAGGGGCCGAGCGGGCGTATCGCATGCACGGGAATCGTCTCGATCGATCCCAGCCCGCCGGTTGCCTCCTGTTGCGGCACCAGCGGATATTCCGAGCAGGAGAACATCGCCCCGCTGCTGCTGTGGATCTCCACCGACTGCGAGACGGCAGCGCACAGAACGTGCTCCGGTTCTGTCGGCAGTGCCACGAAATGCAGTCCGAGTTCGTGCATGTGGCGCATCCACTCGACTTCCCGCTGCGCGTAGTGACGCCGGTCGAGCTCTATACGCGATACATCGTTGCCCCAGGAGTAGACCGGGGCGAGGTTGAAGAAGACCCGGCCGTCGGCGAAGCCGAGTTCCGCCATGGTGTCCAGGTACTCGGTCACCCAATCCGCATTGGCCACATCGATGTTGGTGCGCAGAACGAAGCCCACATCGGCGAGGGCGTCGTCCTGCAGGGCCTCCAGCAGAAGGCGGGTGATCCGGTCGAACGACCTGCGTCCGTCGCGCAGGGGCCGGTGGGCGTCATGGATGCGGGCCGGGCCGTCCAAGGTGATGTCGTATCGGGTGACATGGCATTCCTGTCGCAGGACGCGCAGCTTCTCACGTGTGAGGAGGGTGCCGTTGGTGACCATGCGCGAGACGTATCCGACACCTCTGTCCTGTGCTGCCGCGGTGAAACGGGCGCTCAGGTCCAGGATCATCGGGTAGCCGATCATCGGTTCCGCGCCGAACCAGCTCACCGTCACCGTGCGTGTGGTCTTCCTCTCGATCCCCGCCAGCACGCGGCGGGCGACGGCATCACGGTGCCGCCCGGAGAGCCGGCCACGCGTGTGCTGCTGGCCGCAGTAGGAGCAGCCCATGTTGCAGTACGTCGTGGGCAGCAGCACATACCGCGGGCTGCCGAGGTCGGCACTGGCTGCACGCTGACGGTCCAGAACGGTGTCCAGCTCCCCCTGCCCGCCCGTGACGACGGGGACGACGGCCTCGATCTCGCGGAGCCCGTCGAGCAGTTCGGGGCCGATCCCCTCCAGTGTTCCCCGCGCCAGCCGCCGGCCGTCCTCCTCGGGCACGGCGACCATCGATCCGGTGCGCGTCGCGTACACCATGCACACGCGCTGGTGGCCGGCGTGGAGATAGGCCCGGTCGCTGACCCGGACGTAGTCGCTCACCCGCTCCTGCGGGAGGGGTGAGACGGGATCGGTGCGCTCGGTGTCCTTTGCAGGCATGACTGACATGGTTCTCCCCGCCGACTTGGGTGCCGTGTGACGGCCCCGCACGGTGCACAGGATTCGGGGCCGTCACACGGCGGATCGAGCTGGATGGGCGAATCAACAACCGTTTCCGCAGACGCCGTTCTTCTCCGGCGGCAGAGGCATGACGCCGGTTGCAGGAGTGGCCGTCGACAACTTGATCACAGGATTCCCCTCACTCTTCGACGTTCGGGTCGCCCCATCGTGGCGAGGCGGCGTCCTGCGCGCCAGCTGTTCGACGCAGTGCCTAATAGTCGCGAAACCGTCCTGGACAGTCGCACCCACGGCGCTATCGTGAGTCCGGGTTCATCAGGCCAACGGGGGGTCACGGTGCTGGAACTTCACTTCGGTGTGGCCGATATGGCGAGAATCCGGTTCGGCATCTCGCCCCTGGATCACGTACTCAGCGCCGTGGCACGGGCGGAGCACCCCTACTTTCGGCGCCTCGGTCAACCGTGAACTCTGGTGGCGCCAGGAGAGACGGCATGTGCCACTCCGGGCCGCCCCGGTGTTCGAGCTGGTCAACGCCGGATTCGAAGGCGTGCCGGACGTCCTCGGGGAGGCCGCCGGCCGGCGGCTGACCGACGAGCTCGACTCCATCCTCGCCGTTCCCGACGCCGCCTTCGTCGCGGAGTCGTGCGGCGCGGACACGCGAGAGCTGCGACGGTTCGCCGACGGCGCCTGGGCGCTGTTCCGGGCCTGCATCGCCCCGCACTGGCCCGACATCCAGCGTCACCTGCAGGCCGACATCGCACACCGCGCACGCACTGCGGCCGAAGCCGGTGTCGGCACCGTCCTGAACCAGCTGCATCCGCAGTGCGTCTGGCACGAAGAGGGCATCCTCCGATACGCCGGACCCAAGTGGGACGGCACCTTCGGCCTGGGCGGGCGCGGGCTCGCACTCCGCCCCAACTTCTTCCTCCAGAGCGGAGTCATGGTGATTCCTGCGGAGCACCGTGCGACGGTGCTGGGCTACCCGATCGCCGCGCGGCCGTACGGTTACGCCGCGGCCCGGCAGGCGGACGGACTGGCCTCGCTGATCGGCTCCGCGCGGGCCCGGGCACTCCGTGCGATCGGCCAGGGTTCCTGCACGACCGGGCAGTTGGCGGACCGCCTCCGCATCACCTCTCCGTCAGCCTCGTCCCACGCCGCCACCTTGCGCGCGGCGGGCGTGATCACGACCGAGCGCGAAGGGCGCCAGGTCCGGCACGCCCTCACGCCACTTGGCCATGACCTGCTGCACGGCGGCGGTATCCCTGCGGGGCGTCAGAGGATCGCGCGCCGGTAGCCGGCGGCGCGGGCATGGCCCGCGACGAATGCGGCCCAGGCCGCGGCGGGGAACGCCAGGGCTGGGCCGTGGGGGTTCTTGGAGTCCCGCACGGGGACGGTGCCGGGTATGTTGTCGGCAACTTCGAGGCAGTTGTCGCCACCTTTCTCGTCTCCGGCACCGCTGTAGCTGCTCTTGCGCCAAACTTCACCGCTCATCGGCGTACTCCTCCGCCACCGAGTCGATCAAGGACAAGGACGCTTCCGGCGACAAAGCCGCGGCCCGGACAAGATCGTAGGACCGCTGGCAATGGGCCACCACGGCCGGGTCGTCCAGCAGGTTGCCCGTCCTGTGACCTTCGCAGTAGGCCACAGGAGGCGCGTCGTCGAACGCCATCAAGGTGAGCGACCCGCCCACCGCCGGAGCTCCCGCGTCGAACGGGAGAACCTGTACCCCCATGCGGCGCTCGTGTGCCACGGACGCGACGCGCATCAGTTGCTCGTGCATCACCGCAGCGCCTCCGATCTTGCGCCGCAGGACATTCTCGTCAAGCACCACCCACAACAACGGAGTTGTTGGGTCCTGCAGAATGCGCTGGCGTTCGAGGCGCGCAGCCACGCGCTTCTCGATCTCACTGTCCGGCGCGAAGGGGAAGCCCCCCAGGAAGACCGCACGGGCGTACGCCGCCGTCTGCAACAGGCCTGGCACGAAAACCGGTGCGTACTCGCAAATGCTGGTAGCCAGGCCTTGCAGGTACGCGGCCTCCGTGAACCACTCGGCATAGGGCGAGCTGTTGAACAGCTCCTCCCACACCCGCTCGAAGAACCCGTCCGTCTCCAGCACGACATCGATCCGCTGCGCCACATCCAACTGCGGCTTGCGAATAGCCGTTTCGAACTGCCCGATGTACGAACCAGAGCAGAACACCCGCATCCCCAGTTCCTGCTGCGTCAGCCCGGCCGCCTCGCGGCGCCGCTTCAGCTCCCTGCCGAAGAAGCCCCAGCCGATGCGGGACTGCCCGAGCCATCCACCCTTGGCCACAGGGTAACTCCCCTCCTCTACACGCGCGTTGCACGGCGCGCCCCTCTCCCGACCATAGCCCCGCCCCACCACCCTGTGAGGACACCCGGCACACACAACCCGAAGGAGGCGTTCCGTGACCTACCGCGTAGGGGCTTACGTCGTCGACCAGCGCACCGGCACGCTCGCGCAAGTGATGGGGCACATCGGACCCCGCGTACAGGTCAGACGTCCCGACGGCGGCCGTGAATGGGAAGCGCCCCCGCACGCCCTGCGGCTCGCCACCCGCGACGAGTGCGCCGCCGCGGGGGTGCGCCCATGACACAGCAGGCCACCGAAGTGCGCGGTGACACCGTGCGACTGGTCGCACGAGCCGCCCCCGGCACGGTGATCGTCACGCCCTGGGGGACACCGTTCAGCGAGCACGGTGCGCTCGCCCGGCTCACCGTGAGCGGGTACGGCGCGCACCGGCGCGCAGACGGCCGGTTCACAGGACCGGTTGCGCTCCCCCCGTCGCCGTGCCCCACGCAGCCGCGCAACGTAGTCGCCGAGGGCGATGTGTCCATGACGGCGGTCACGGAGGCGGAGTTCTGCGACCGCACCGCGCTCGCGTTCGTGCTCGGCGTCCGGCTGCCGCGCTGCCGTCAGGAGGTGGCGTACAAGCGGCGCGGCGCCCGGCCGGTCTGGCTGCACGGGCTGGGTGACGCCGAGGAAGCACACTCCTGGGCCTGTGTGATGTTCCGTGACGACAGGCCGGAGGCCCTCGTCTGGCAGGGCGGCCCGCGTCGCCTGTGGGACGAGGCGGAGGAGGTCTACGCCTGGTGGGCCCGCCAGGGCGAACCGCGGCACGACCGCTTCGGTCTGACCATCACCCGGACCGGACACTCCGTCTGGCTCGACTCCCCCGGAAACGTGGTCGGTCCGCTCGCCCGTTGAGCGAAGATGGGTCCATGGGCAAAGACGCGACCGAGGCGCTCCGGAGGATCGCGGAGGCAGTGGAGCGGGAGCGTGACGACAGCACCCGCCACTGTCCGAAGTGCGGTGCGCAGACGCAGGTCGTTGCCACGGAGGAAGCGACGACGGGAAGCAGCAGCCCGCCGCCCGTCAATGTGAGAGCGGAGTGTGATCGGAAGTGCGTGAGCCCGACATAGCCCGGCCACTGGGCATCACCTGCCCCAACGGGGAGTGCGGCGGGACGATGACCAGACACGGTGATGTGTACATCTGCCCCAAGTGCGGTTACCAGCTCTGAGACAAGACGAACGGCCCCCATGACAGACCGCAAGTCCTCCCCCGCGCCCCGCGGTGCGTACGCCTGCCAGTGGTGCCAGGGCACCGGCTTCGCCGCGCGGGCGGCGGCGTACGTCTCCGGCATCGACCCCTTCGGCGGCCCGGCCGAGACCGTGCGGCGCGCGGGGCAGTGCCGGCACTGCCGGGGCACGGGGGTGTACGACTCCGCGCTCGACCCCACGCTGCACGACCCCGAGTGACCCGTGCCCGGGATGCGGCGCGCCGCGTACCCGGTGATCCTGGAGGAGTCATCCACTCCTGAGGAGGACGGCCATGTCCATGCTCGACAAGCTCAAGAGTCTGCTGCAGGGCCACGAGGACCAGGCCCGGCAGGGGGTCGGCAAGGCGGGCGACGCCTTCAACGAGCGCACGCAGAACAAGTACCAGAGCCAGGTCGACACGGCACAGCAGAAGATCGACGAGCAGCTCGGCAACCGGCCCCCCACCGACGATCAGCCGTAGGCGGCACGGCGCTCACCACAGCTTGTCGATCACGCCCGGGTGGAGCGCGATGCGGCTGTTGCGGAAGGAGTCCGCGTTCCGCCGCGCCCTCTCCGTGAAGAAGGCGCCCAGGGTGATCATGTCGAACTCCGGGGCGTCGCTGGGCAGTGGATCCTCCGGCGTCCCGCCGATGAGCACGGTTCCCTCCAGCACGTCCCACCCCGCGCTCCCATAGAACCCGCGTAGCGAGCGGTCGCAGGTGAACAGTCCTACGTCCGCGCCGCGCGCGGCCATCTCCGCACGGGCGGCGGCCACGAGCTGCCGCCCGTGACCCTTGCCCCGCTGTGCCGCGCCGGTGACGACCGCGCTGAGACCGGACGCGCGGTAGGTGCGGCCGTCGTGGACGATGTCCTTGCTGAGGATGTCGAGCGTGGCCGGCACGGTCCCGTCCGGCGCGACGAGCAGCATCGCGACGGGCCGCAGGGCCGGGTCGTGCGGCCCACCGCCGGGCCAGGCCTGTTCGCGCAGCGCCTCGGCCTGCGCGAAGAGTTCCGCCGGTATCGCACCGTCCTCGTAGACGTGGATGCGTACGTCGGTCACCGTCGATCCCCTCCTATCGATCGTCGATGTCGATTGTCGACCGGAGAGTAACCGAAATCCCCGGCTCCGCCCATGAGTTGTGACCGTCCGTAGTGGTCGCTCGTTGACCGGGCATGCGAGGCCAATGGCGTTGGGCGGTCACGTGGACGGTCTGCGCCGTCGCGGCCGCCGGGCTGTTGCTGGTGTGGCGGCGGGGGTCGGGGAGCACGGAGGCCGTCACGTCGATGACGGGTACGGTCACCGGCCTGTTCGGCGCCCTCGCCGCCTGGGCCTGGCGTGGTGACGCCCGCCGCAGGCGCTCCGGCGAGGAGCAGGTCGCCGCGGCCGCCGAGGTGCTGGCCCGGCTGGTGCGGCGGCAGTGGGAGGAAGAGGCCGTCCTGCGGCAGCTGTTCGACCCGGCGCCGCTGCCGGTGGTGTGGGCGGACTGCGCCCTGCCCGGCGTCGGGGACCACCGGGAGCTCGTGGGCGACGCGGTGACGTGCCGGGCCGACCGGCCCGAGGAGTTGGCGGCGGCGTTCCGCGGCCTGGCCCGCCGCCGGCTGGTGGTGCTGGGTCCGGCGGGGTCGGGCAAGACGACGTTCGCGGTGCTGCTCGTCCTCGCGCTGCTGCGCACCCGCGGCCCCGGCGATCCCGTGCCGGTCCTGTGCTCGCCCGCCTCCTTCGACCCGGAGCGCGAGAGCGTACGGGACTGGCTGCGGCGGCGGATCACCGCGGAGTACCCGGCGCTGGCGGACACGGAGACGTACGGTGCGACGGCCGTCGACGACCTGATCGCCGAGCGCCGCGTGGTGCCCGTGCTCGACGGCCTGGACGAACTGCCGCCCCCGGGGCGGACGTCGGTGCTCGCCGCGCTGGACGACACCCTGCCCGCGGGCGCACCGCTGGTGCTGACGTGCCGCACGGACGAGTACCGCAAGGCGGTGACGGACATCGGCGTGCTGTCGGGCGCCGCGGTCGTCGAGCCGGCGCCCGTCCGGATCGCGGACGCCCTCGCCCTGCTCCGGCTGGCCACGCCGCCCGGCGCACGCCAGCAGCGCTGGGACGCGCTGGCCGGGCGCCTGGCCCGGCATCCGCGGGGGCCCGCCGCCCGGGCGCTCTCCAGTCCGCTGATGGTGGCACTGGCCAGGGCCGTGTACGCGGACGACGGCGGGGATCCGGCCGAACTCGCCGACGCGCGGCGCTTCCCCACGCCCTCGGACGTCGAACACCATTTGCTGGACGCGCTCGTTCCGGCCCTGTACGGGCGCGCCCGTCGGCGGGACCCGGCGGGCGCCTTGGATCCGGAGCGGGCGCACGGCTGGCTGGCACGGCTCGCGGGCGGCCTGTGCCGGCGCGGCACGTACGACCTCGCCTGGTGGCAGCTGTACGGGTGGGTGCCGGCACTGGCCGGACCCTGGCGGCGCGCTGCCGTTTGGGGGTTGGTCACCGTCGTCTTTCTGTTGCCCTCCGCCGTGGGCGGGTTGCTGGTCCCGGGTGGCAATGCCTGGTGGCCGGTGCCCGCCGTCCTCCCGAGAGCCCTGGTCGTCATCGTGGTGCTGGGCATCGGCGGATCGTTCGTGGCCCGCAGCAGAATCGCCGGCCACCCGGTCGCCACGGCTTCGGTCCTCGCCCTGTGCGGCGGGCTGACGGCGGCACCGGCGGTTCTCAACGGCACCACCATGCGTCCTGCAGTGCTGGAGGTGTGCTTTCTGGCGTTCTGCCTGTGGCTCCCCCTCCTCGGCACGGGGCTGCCCGTACCTCCGCGGATGCCCAGCAGGAGCGCCGCCTCCTGGCGGCACACGCGCCGATGGCTGCCCGGCGCGGTCACCATGGTGACCGGCGTTGCGGTCATCAGCGGTGCTGCTTACACCGTGTACGCCACCGCGCTGGCCCACACGCCGGTTGCCTCGACGCGAACGTGGGCGTACGGCACCGGGGTGGGAGCGATTCTCGGCTCCGTGCTGGCGGCCCTGAGCTGGGTGCGCCGTCCGGTCAGTGCCGACGATCCCGCCACGGCCGCCTCGTCCGTACGGGCGGACCGGCTCATCTCGCTGATCAGCGGGGTCGCATGTGCTGCCGCGTTCGTGCTGCCGAGTGCCTGCATCTGGGCATACGTCCCGCAGCACACCCCTGCGGGCACCCGCTCGCCCGGGGGCGGGCTCGCGGACATCGCGGCCATTGCCACGACGGGCCTCCTGAGTGGCGGCCTCATCGCCCTGGTCTTCGCCTTCGCCGCCCGCGCCTGGCCGCATTACACCCTGGCCCGGATCATGCTGGCGGCCCGCGGCCGACTCCCATGGCGATTGCAGACATTCCTCGCCGACGCCCACCGGCTCGGCATCCTGCGCCAAGTGGGCCCCGTCCACCAATTCCGCCACGCACGGCTGCAACACCGTCTCGCGGAATGGGACGCACGGCTGCCGCGGCCGCGTTTCCAACCGGAACCGTCCGATTCACTTACTCCCGCGGCGCACGACCGTAACCTCTGACTCACCCCCCGTCATCTCCGGCCCGGACCGTCCCGGTAGATACCCGAACATCGGGGCCAAACGGACTGTCCGGCACTTGAACAGTCGATGACATTTCAAGTCATCGCCATTACGGCCAAGTTCACCGCATAACGGATTCCTCGCCCCGCCCTTCGGATAACGGCGGATCACATCCTTGTTGCGCCCCTGCCAATGACGGGCAATCGATGGCACGCTCGAATCAATTCGCTCCTGCACCACTCCTGCATCAGGGCAGCCGACGTGGGCTGCCCCAACCCCCCTCATAGGAGACAGAGTTGAGAAGCGTCACCATCGCCTCCCGCAAGAACTCCCTGCGCGCCGCCGCGCTCGTCGCCTCCGCCGCCATGGTCGTCGTGGGCGTCCAGGCCGGCTCGGCCGGTGCCGCCTCCGGGAACCATGACAGCGGCGGGCTGCCGCTCGCGCTGTCCGCGGGACAGAAGGCCTCGGCCGTCAAGGACGCACAGAGCTCGGCCTCCACGACCGCGGCGAAGATCGGCCTCGGCAGCAAGGAGAAGCTGATCGTCCGCGATGTCGTCAAGGACACGGACGGCACGGTGCACACGCGCTACGAGCGCACCTACGACGGCCTGCCGGTGCTCGGCGGCGACCTGGTCGTGCACGAGACGAAGAACGGCGCGCGCAGCGTGACCAAGGCGACCGACGCCGAGATATCCGTGCCCACCACGGACCCCCGGGTGGCGCCCTCCACGGCGAAGAAGAGCGCGCTGAGCGTCGCCGCCGACGCGCAGAACAGCAAGACCGACTCGCAGGCGCCGCGCAAGGTCGTCTGGGCCGCCCAGGGCAAGCCGGTCCTGGCGTACGAGACCGTGGTCAAGGGCGTCCAGAAGGACGGCACCCCGAGCAAGCTGCACGTCGTCACCGACGCGGCCACCGGCGAGAAGCTCTACCAGCACGAGTCCATCGAGACCGGCGAGGGCACCAGCACCTACAGCGGCAAGGTCCCGCTGACCACCACCAAGACCGCCTCCGGTTACGAGCTCACCGACGGCTCCCGCGGCGGCCACAAGACGTACAACCTGGCGCAGGGCACCGACGGCCAGGGCACGCTCTTCACCAGCTCCAGCGACGTGTGGGGCGGCGGCGCCCAGTCGGCGGCCGTGGACGCGCACTACGGTGCCGCGGTCACCTGGGACTTCTACAAGAACGTGCTCGGCCGCTCCGGCATCAAGGGCGACGGCAAGGGCGCCTACTCCCGCGTCCACTACGGCGACAACTACGTCAACGCCTTCTGGGACGACGACTGCTTCTGCATGACCTACGGCGACGGTGAGGGCAACTCCCACCCGCTGACCGCGCTCGACGTCGCCGCCCACGAGATGACCCACGGCGTCACCTCCGCCACCGCGGGTCTCGAGTACAGCGGCGAGTCCGGCGGCCTCAACGAGGCGACCAGCGACATCTTCGGCAAGGCCGTCGAGTTCTACGCGAACAACAAGTCCGTCCCGGCCAACTACTTCGTCGGCCAGCAGATCAACATCAACGGCGACGGCAAGCCGCTGCGCTACATGGACCAGCCCAGCAAGGACGGCCGTTCCAAGGACTACTGGTCCTCCAGCCTCGGCGGCCTGGACCCGCACTTCTCCTCCGGCCCCGCCAACCACTTCTTCTACCTGCTGTCCGAGGGCAGCGGCGCGAAGAAGATCAACGGCTTCAGCTACAACAGCCCCACCGCCGACAAGTCCAAGATCACGGGTATCGGCCGCGACAAGGCCATCAAGATCTGGTACAAGGCGCTGACCACGTACTTCACCTCCACCACCAACTACAAGGCGGCCCGCACCGGCACCCTGAAGGCCGCTGCCGACCTCTACGGCTCGGGCAGCACCGAGTACAAGACGGTCGCCGCCACCTGGACCGCGATCAACGTCAAGTAACCCCGCACCTCCTCACGAACGTCTGCGACACCCCCCACCCCGGCGCCCGTGCCCGCGCCGCCATCCAGGCGGCGCGAGCACGGGCGGCGCGTTTCGTACGTACCATCGGAAGCGTGATCGACCTCGGCTACTCCCTCTCCCGCCGCTTCCCGGACCCCCCGCAGACGGACTACCGCACCGCCGGCGTGCACACCCTGCGGCACGACCTCTTCTGCGGCGACGTCTACCTGGCCGACGTCAAGGCCGACCGGGAACTGTCCACAGCCTGGGGATGGGTGCCCGTGCTCGACTTCGCCTGGGCCCTGTGCGACATCGTCGAGCAGCTCGACCAGGACCCCCGCGGCAACCGCTCCGCCAAGACCCAGTTCGCCGAGCTGGACTTCACCGAGTCCACCGACTGCCTCGTCTTCGAGCGCCGCTTCGGCTGGGTCGACGTCACCGCCGACTGGGCCCCGGACGAGCCCCCGCTGACCTTCAACCACCGCGTCCTGCGCCGCGAGGCCCGCGACTTCCTGCACGACCTCACCGCCGACCTGACCGACATGCACGAGGGCCTCGCCGACAACCCCGCCGTCTGGGACCTGCTGGCCCGCTTCCCCCGGGTGTGACAGCCCCCGCTACCCCTCCACCCGCACCCCGAGGTGCGCCGCGAACGCCGGTGCCAGGTCGAGGAGTTGGGCGGGGCTGACGACCGCCCCGGACAGCCCCTCGATCCCCCGCGCGATGTCCAGCTCGCCGACCTCGCGCAGATCCACGTCCGTCATCCGCGCCCCCGTGAGATCCACGCGGCGCAGCACGCAGTCGCGGAAGACGACCCGCTCCAGCCGGGCCCCGGCGAAATCCGCCTCGGAGAGCACGCAGCCCTCGAAGAGGACGTCCTTCAGCACGGCCTCGCGGAAGTTCACATAGTCGATCTTGCCGCCGCGTATCGCCACCCGCTCCAGGACCGCGCCGTGCAGCTGCGCCCCGCCGAGCCGGGCTTCGCGCACCTCCACGTCGCGCAGCGACGCGCCGGCGAGCTCCGTGCCGACGCCGCGCACCGACTCCAGCACGCAGTCCATGAACCGCGCCCGGCCGAGGCGCGTCCCGTCCAGCACACAGCGGACCAGCGCGCAGTCCATGAAGCGGGCGCCCCGCCCGTCCTCCCCGCCGAGCCCCGTCTCCGCGAACTCGGTGCCTTCGTAGTCCCCTTCGGGCTCCAGCCCCACGCCCTCGTACGGCTGCAGCGCAGGCAGCCGCACGTCGGGAAGCCGGGGACCGGTCTTCTTCGCGCTCATGCCTCCACGGTGACACGGGCCACTGACAACGGCCTTGACCTCGATCTTGCTTGAGGTTGAACACTCGTGATCACCGGATCACCCGGCCCCCCTCCCGAGGAGCAACCCGACATGCGCGCTGTCCGCCTCCACGCCTTCGGCCCCGCCGAGAACCTCGTGTACGAGGAGACCGACACCCCCGAACCCGGCCCCGGCCAGGTCCGCATCGCCGTCGCCGCCTGCGGCGTCCACCTGCTCGACACCAGCCTGCGCGCGGGGGACGCGGGCGGCAGCCCCGTCCCGCTGCCCGAGCTGCCCACCGTCCCCGGCCGCGAGGTCGCCGGCACCGTGGACGCCCTGGGCGAGGGCACCGACCCGCGGTGGCTGGGCCGCCGCGTCGTCACCCACCTGGGCACCGCCCCCGGCGGCTACGCGGAGGCCGCCGTCGCCGACGCGGAGCGGCTGCACGAGATCCCGGACGGGCTGGACGCCGACCGGGCCGTCGCCATGATCGGTACCGGGCGGACGGCGCTCGGCATCCTCGGCTTCACCGAGCTGTCCGCGGACGACGTCGTCGTCGTGACGGCCGCGGCCGGCGGGATCGGCTCGCTGCTGGTGCAGCACGCGAGGAACGCCGGAGCCACGGTCGTCGGACTGGCGGGCGGCCCGGCCAAGGTCGCGCGGGTCCGTGCACTGGGCGCCGGCATCGCCCTCGACTACACCGACGGCGGATGGGCCGAGCAGGCCCGTACGGCCCTGGGCGGGCGCGCCGCGACGGTCGTCTTCGACGGGGTCGGCGGAGCGGCCGCCCGGGCGGCGGTCGGCCTGCTCGGCGAGGGCGGGCTCCACCTCGTCTTCGGCTGGTCCGCGGGCGACGGACCGGCCGGGCCGGACCCCGAGGCGGACGCGCGGGGCATCGTGTCGCGCAGCGCCCTGGGTCCCGCGATGCTCGAACGGTTCGGCGGGGGCATGGCCGGAATGCGGCAGCTGGAAACCCTGTCCCTGGCCCAGGCGGCGGCCGGTGCCGTGGTGCCGCTGGTGCAGTGGTTCCCGCTGCGCGAGGCGGCCGAGGCGCACCGGGCGCTGGAGACCAGGGGAACCGTGGGCAAGGTGGTGCTCCGCCCCTGAAAGAACGGGTCAGGGAGGGGAAAAGGCCGCACCAAACCCGACAGGCACGGCACCTCCACCCGGCCTAGCCTGAAAGGCACGCACGTTTTCGGCCACCCAGGGGGTCGTATGCGCGACACGGACCCGCCCTTCATACCCGAGCCCTCGTCCGCCCCCGGCCGTTGGTGGGCCCTGGTGATCATCGCCATGGCCCAGCTGATGGTCGTCCTCGACGCCACGATCGTCAACATCGCCCTCCCCTCCGCCCAGCGCGCCCTCGGCATGTCCGACACCAGCCGGCAGTGGGTGATCACCGCCTACACCCTCGCCTTCGGCGGCCTGCTCCTCCTCGGCGGCCGCGTCGCCGACCTCGTCGGCCGCAAGCGCACGTTCATGACCGGACTCATCGGCTTCGCCGCCGCGTCCGCGCTCGGCGGGGCCGCGCACACCCCCGGCATGCTCTTCACGGCGCGCGCCCTCCAGGGCTCCTTCGCCGCGGTCCTCGCGCCGTCCGCGCTGTCCCTGCTGACGACCACGTTCACGGATCTCAGGGAACGCAGCAAGGCCTTCGGCATCTACGGCGCCATCGCCGGCGGCGGCGCCGCCATCGGACTGATCACCGGCGGCCTGCTCACCGAGTACCTCGACTGGCGCTGGTGCCTCTACGTCAACGTCCCCATCGCGCTCGTCGCCTTCACCGGTGCCGGCTGGCTGCTGCACGACCACCGGCCCTCCCGCGACGCCCGCCCGTCCCTCGACCTCCGCGGCGTCCTGCTCGGCTGCGGCGGCCTCGTCGCCCTCGTCTATGCCTGCAGCGAGGCCGAACCCCGCGGCTGGCGCAGCCCGTTGGTCCTCGGGCTGCTGAGCTGCGGCGCACTGCTGCTGACGGCGTTCGCGTGGTGGCAGACCCGGGCACCGAGCCCGCTGCTGCCGCTGCACGTGATCCGCAACCGGAACCGGGCCGGGGCGTTCCTGACCATGGCGCTCACCGTCGTCGGCATGTTCGGCATGTTCCTGTTCATGACCTACTACCTGCAGGTCGTCCTCGGCTACTCCCCGGTCCGCACCGGCCTGGGCTTCCTGCCGCTGACCGGCGCCCTCGTCGTGTCCTCCACCCAGCTCTCGGCCCGGCTGCTGCACCACCTGCCGCCGCGCATGCTGATGGTCCCCGGCACCCTGCTCGTCGCCGCCGGGCTCTTCCTGCTCGTCTTCCTGCCGGTCGAGCCCGCGTACGTCACCCACGTCCTGCCGTCCGAGATCCTCGTCGGCCTCGGCATGGGTCTGGTCTTCATGCCCGTCATCGCCACCGCCACCGCGGGCGTGCCGCCGCGCGACTCGGGCGTCACCTCGGCGACCGTCAACACCTCGCAGCAGGTGGGCGGTTCGATCGGCACGGCACTGCTCAACACCATCGCGACATCCGCCAGTGCCTCGTACGGCGGCACCGTGAGACAGGGCATCGTGCACGGCTTCAACGTCGCCATCGGCTGGGGCTCCGGCATCATGCTGCTGGCCGCCCTCGTCGCCGGGCTGATGGTCACGGCACCGGCCCCGAAACACCAGGTCGCGGTGCGCAGCGCGGCGAAATCCAGTGGCATGTGCGACTGCCCGCCGCCATCCTGACGCCATGCAGATCCGGATAAGAGACGCGCACGACGAGGACTGGGCGGCCATCTGGCCGTTCTTCCGGGCCATCACGGCGGCCGGGGAGACGTACACGTATCCCCGGGACATCGACAGCGGGACGGGGCGCGCACTCTGGATGCCGGGCCCGCCCGGGCACACGGTCGTGGCGGTCGCCGAGGACGGCACCGTCCTCGGCTCGGCGAAGACGGGGCCCAACCAGATGGGCCCCGGTGCGCACATCGCGACCGCCAGCTTCATGGTGTCGCCGGCGGCCGCCGGCCGGGGCGTGGGGCGGGCGCTCGGCGAGTACGTCCTCGCCCGGGCGAAGGCGGAGGGGTACCGGGCGATGCAGTTCAACGCCGTTGTGCAGAGCAATGTGCGGGCGGTGGCGCTGTGGAAGTCGCTCGGCTTCGAGGTGGTGGGTACGGTGCCGGAGGCGTACCGGTTGCCTGACGGCAGCTTCACGGGGCTGCACGTGATGCACCGGGTGCTGTAGCCCCCTTACCGAACCACCCGCAACTCCCGCCCCGTATTGTTCAGCCTCCGCGCACCGGACTCGGTGCACACCACGATGTCCTCGATCCGTACCCCGAACCGCCCGGGCAGGTAGACCCCCGGTTCGATCGAGAAGGCCATCCCCGGCACCAGCGGCAGGTGCTCCCCCTCCACCAGGTACGGCGGCTCGTGCGTCGTGACGCCGATCCCGTGTCCCGTCCGGTGGATGAAGTATTCGCCGTAACCGGCCCGCCGGATCACCTGGCGGGCCACGCGGTCCACGTCCTGGCAGGCGGTGCCGGGACGTACCGCCTCGAAGGCCGCCTGCTGGGCCTCCCGGACCAGGTCGTGGACCTTGCGCTCCTCCGCGGTCGGCTCGCCCACGTGCACCGTGCGGGTGGTGTCGGAGCCGTAGCCGTCCAGCAGGCCGCCGAAGTCGAGGACGACCATGTCGCCGTCCTGGATCACCCGGTCGCCCGCCTCGTGGTGCGGGTTGGCACCGTTCGGCCCGGAGCCCACGATCGTGAAGTCGACCTGGCTGTGGCCGTGTTCGCGGAGCAGCCGGTCGAGGTCGGCGGCCACCTCGCGTTCGCGCCGTCCGGCGAACGGCAGCTCCGCGATCCGTTCGAACGTGGCGTCCGCCGCTGCTCCCGCCGCGGCCAGCTTGTCGGTCTCGAACGCGTCCTTGACCGCCCGCAGCATGGGCAGCGCCTCGGTGAGCGCCTCGTAGGCCGTCCCCGGGCAGGCGCGCTGGAAGGCCAGCAGGTGCAGCGCCCAGGCGTTGTCGGAGACCCCGTAACGGCCCTGCGGCTCCAGCAGTTCGGCGGCGGCCGCGTACGGGTCCTCGCCGTCCGTCCAGCCGCTGATGTCCATCGCCCCTGCGCCCGCCGCGTGTTCGGCGTCAGGACGCTCCAATTCCGGTACGAACAGGCGGGGTTTGCGGCCGGGAAGGAGCAGAAGGGCGGTCAGCCGCTCCGTGTCCGCCGGGACCCGGTAGCCGCTGAGCCAGACCAGGTCGGGCCCCGGGGCGACGAGCAGGCCCGCCAGCCCCTCCTGGGCGGCGGCCACGGCCGCCCGTTCCATGCGCGCGCGGTACACCTCGACATCCGTCATGGGGGCAGCGTAATCCGCCCGCAGGCGGTCGGCAGAGCGGTCTCTACCCCACGGGTGAGGCGCTCTCCTCCCCCCGGAGGAGGGGGCAGCCCGACCCAGGACCGACTTTCCGCGCCCCTCCCCCTGATTCACCCGGAATCCGTTGTTTCCGGGGAACCCGGCTCCCTAGCGTGAACACGCCCGGGCCGCACGTCCGTGCGACGTCCGTACGACGTCCGCACGGGTCCCCCGGCCGCGTTGCCCACACCCGTGAAGGAGCACCATGTTCCAACGAGTCGGGCGGTTCGCCGTCCACCGGCCCTGGCTCACGATCCTGGGCTGGGTCGTCGCAGCCGTGGCCCTCGCCGTGCTGGCCCCGGGGCTCAAGTCCACGACGGACGAGGCGGAGTTCCTGCCGAAGCACTACGAGTCCGTGCAGGTGGCCAACCTGCAGAAGAGCGCGTTCCCGCAGACCGAACAGCCCGCGTCCATCGTCGTGT
Source organism: Streptomyces morookaense (assembly GCF_013030945.1). GTDB lineage: Bacteria > Actinomycetota > Actinomycetes > Streptomycetales > Streptomycetaceae > Streptomyces > Streptomyces morookaensis. Next base: position 212,976 of record NZ_JABBXF010000010.1, read on the forward strand.
TCCAGCGTTCCGACCACGAGCGGCTCACCGCGGACGACCGGCGCGACGTGATCAAGGTCGCGGAGGGGCTCCAGGCGAAGCACCGCCCGGAGATAGCGAAGGTGGAGACGGGCCCGCGGGCCGTCTCCCCCAACGGCGAGATCGCGCTCGCGAACATCGTCGCGACCACCAAGGACACCTACGACAAGAAGCTCGCCGACTCCGTCAAACAGCTCCGCGAGGACGCCAAACCCCTGCTGGGCGGCACCCACTTGACGATGGGCATCACCGGCCAGGTGGCCACCAACGTGGACTCGCAGGAGTCGTCGGGCAACACCGACGCCATGGTGATGAGCGCGACCCTGCTCCTGATCATCGTCCTGCTGCTGGTGATCTTCCGCAGCCCGCTGATCGCCCTGCTGCCGGTGATCATCATCGGCGTCGTCTTCATGGTCGCCATCGGCCTCATCGGCACCGCGGCCTCGCTCGGCGACCTGAAGGCCGACAGCTCGATCTCCCCGATCCTCATCGTCGTCCTCTTCGGCGTCGGCACCGACTACCTGCTCTTCCTCCTCTTCCGCTACCGCGAGCACCTGCGGGCCGGACAGGAGCCCAAGGAGGCCCTCGTCGCCGCCGTGGCCCGGGTCGGCGAGACCATCGCCTCCGCGGCGGGCGCCGTCATCGTGGCCTTCCTCGCCCTGCTGCTGTCCACGATGGGCATGATGCGGGCGATGGGCCCGTCACTGGCGATCGCCGTCGCCGTGACCCTGGTCGCCGCCCTCACGTTCGTCCCCGCGGTCTTCTCGCTGCTGGGCTCCAAGGCCTTCTGGCCGTCCAAGGCATGGCGGAAGCAGCCGCGGAACCGGTTCGCGAACACCGTCGGCGGCCTCGTCTCCCGCCGCCCGGGCCTCGTCGCCCTGGTCTCCGCCGGCGTCCTGGCCGCCCTCGCCGTGGGGGCGCTGTCCTTCCGGCCCGAGTTCGACACCTCCAGCCAGATGTCCCAGAAGCTGGAGTCCGTCCAGGCCATGAAGGACCTGCAACGCGGCTTCTCGGCCGGCCAGTCCGACCCGGCAATGGTCTACCTGAAGTCCACCGGCGGCACACGCCTCGACAAAGCCGCCATGGAATCCTTCCGCACCCGCCTCGCCGGCATCGAGGGCGTCGGACAGGCCGCCCCGGGCGTCCCGAACTCCGACGGCACGGTCGCCCAGTACAGCGTCGTCCTGAAGTACGCGCCCACCAGCGACAAGGCCATCGAGCTCGCCGGCGGCACCCTGCGCGACCAGGCCCACAAGGCCGCGCCCGCGGGCACCCGGGCGCTCGTCGGCGGCACCTCGGCCGTCCTCGCGGACGTCAAGAACGCCGTGGACCACGACTACACGGTCGTCTTCCCCGTCGCCGGCATCGCGATCATGGTCATCCTGGGCCTGCTGCTGCGCAGCCTCGTCGCCCCCTGGTACCTGATGGCCGCCGTCGCACTCGGCTTCGGCGCCACGCTCGGCTCGACGGTCTGGCTCTTCCAGGACCTCCAGGGCAAACACGGCCTGCTGTTCATGCTGCCGGTGATCATGTACCTCTTCGTGGTCGCCATCGGCACCGACTACAACATCCTCATGGTCGCCCGGCTCCGCGAGGAGGCCCGCCGCGGCACGGCCCCGCGCGAGGCCATCCGCACCGCGGTCGCCCGCTCGGCACCCACCATCGCCTCCGCGGCGGTCATCCTCGCCGGCACCTTCGGCGTCCTGATGCTCGCCGACAACTCGATGCTCCAGCAGATGGGCTTCGCGGTGGCGTTCGGCATCCTGTTGACCGCCTTCATCATGGCGATGCTGCTCGTCCCGACGGTCACGTCGCTGCTCGGCCACAAGGCCTGGTGGCCGGGCCACCAGGACGAGCCCGTCACCCCCGCCCCGGCCGACCGCACGGGCGAGCTGGAGGGAGTACGGCCGTGAACGACCAGAGCCGCAGGTCCCCGAGGGGGCCTGCGGCTCTGTCGTACGGTGCGCAAGCCGCCTGTCGGATTCGAACCGACGACCTTCGCTTTACAAGAGCGGTGCTCTACCAGCTGAGCTAAGGCGGCATGTGCGATGCAGTCTACCCACAACGTTTTGGTGCACCGCGACCTGCTGACAACCGGCCACCGCCCCGGTAGCGTCCTCGGCAGCCGGTCCAATTGGACTGGACCACTCCCTCTACTCGGATCGTCCGGCACGTTCCTGCCGGTGAAGGGACTGCATCACCATGGCCACGGTCACGTACGACAAGGCGACCCGCATCTATCCGGGCGCCGACAAACCCGCCGTCGATCAGCTGGACATCACCATCGAGGATGGCGAATTCCTGGTGCTCGTCGGACCCTCCGGCTGCGGCAAGTCCACCTCGCTGCGGATGCTCGCCGGGCTCGAGGACGTCAACGGCGGCGCGATCCGGATCGGCGACAGGGACGTCACCCATCTCCCGCCCAAGGACCGGGACATCGCCATGGTGTTCCAGAACTACGCGCTCTACCCGCACATGACCGTCGCCGACAACATGGGCTTCGCCCTGAAGATCGCGGGCGTGCCGAAGTCCGAGATCCGGCAGAAGGTCGAGGACGCGGCCCGGATCCTGGACCTCACCGAGTACCTGGGGCGCAAGCCCAAGGCGCTCTCCGGCGGACAGCGCCAGCGCGTCGCGATGGGGCGCGCGATCGTGCGCGAGCCCCAGGTGTTCCTCATGGACGAGCCGCTGTCGAACCTCGACGCCAAGCTGCGCGTGCAGACCCGCACCCAGATCGCCGGCCTGCAGCGGCGGCTGGGCATCACCACCGTCTACGTCACCCACGACCAGGTCGAGGCCATGACCATGGGCGACCGGGTCGCGGTGCTCAAGGACGGCCTGCTGCAGCAGGTGGACTCCCCGCGCAACATGTACGACCGTCCGGCGAACCTCTTCGTCGCCGGATTCATCGGCTCCCCCGCCATGAACCTCGTCGAGGTGCCGATCACCGACGGCGGCGTGAAGTTCGGCAACAGCGTCGTGCCCGTCCCGCGCGAGGCCCTGACGGCCGCGGCCGACCGGGGCGACCGCGCGGTGACCGTCGGCGTGCGGCCCGAGCACTTCGACGTGGTCGAGCAGAACGGCGAGGCGGCCCGCTCGCTGGGCAAGGAGGCCGCGGACGCACCGGCCGGCCTCCCGGTCACGGTGAACGTGGTCGAGGAACTCGGCGCCGACGGCTATGTGTACGGCACCGCCGAGGTCGGCGGCGAGCCGAAGGACCTCGTGGTGCGCGTCAACGGGCGCCGCGTGCCGGAGAAGGGCTCCGTGCTGCACGTCGTGCCGCGGCCCGGCGAGGTGCATGTGTTCTCGACGTCCTCGGGCGAGCGCATCGGCGACTGAGCGTGAGCGGTGCGGACGGCCGTGACGACGGCCGTCCGCACCGCCCGCCTGTCGAGACATGCCCTGACACTCCTCGCTTTTCGACCCCCGTACGTCAACACGGCGAACAAACGGCAGCCCATGACGTCGCTCGACCGGGTGACTAAATGTCGCCGCGACATTACCCCTCGCTACCATCTGCGGCATGAACCAGGCCGCCCGCCGCATCGGCAGAACTCTCGCTCTCGTCCTTCCCGTCGTTCTGGTGCTCTCCGGGACCCTCGCGGTCACCCGTGTCCCGTGGGCGGCCCCGAACGCCGAGTCGCAGGTGCTCACTGCGTCGTCCGGCACCGCCTCGACCCAGGCCAAGGCCCGCGCGCCGCACGAGGTGCTGCGCGACCGGCTGCTGACCGAGCTGCAGCAGAAGAACCCCGGGGCCGCGCTCACCGACCTCCAGCGCGAGACGGAGAGCCGTCCCTCGCTGGCCCAGTACTGCGGGCAGATCGCCCGCGCCCTCGGGCGCGCGGCCGTCGCCAAGTACGGCGCGAAGAAGGCCCAGAGCTACTCGAGGCCCGTCTGCGACACCTCCTTCGCCTCCGGAGTCGTCGCCCAGGGCCACTGAGCGCCCTCGGACCGAGCCCCCGGACCGGAACGCACCGGTCCGGGGCTCAGCGCATATCGTGCGGGACATGACCGGCACCCACGTCTCCTCGTACCCCGCGCAAGCCGTGATCCTGGCCGGCGGCCAGGGGTCACGGCTTCGCCCGTACACCGACGACCGCCCCAAGCCGATGGTGGAGATCCCCGGCACGGGCGTCCCGATCATCGGCCACCAACTGGCCTGGCTCGCCTCCGAAGGCGTCACCGACGCCGTCGTCTCATGCGGCCATCTGGCCGAAGTCCTGCAGGACTGGCTCGTGTCGGCCGAACTCCCGCTCCGCGTCACGACGGTGGTCGAGAAGGAACCCCTCGGCCGCGGCGGCGGACTGAAGCACGCGGCCGCCTCGCTCCCCCGCCCCGACCAGCCCTGGTACGCCACCAACGGGGACATCTGGACGCGCTTCTCGCTGCGCGAGATGGCCGCCTTCCACCAAGAGCGCGACGCCACGGCCACGTTGGCGCTGGCGCGGCCGCGGATCCCCTGGGGAGCCGTGGAGACCGACGAGTTCGGACACGTCCTGGACTTCATCGAGGCACCTCCGTCGCCTTATCTGATCAACGCCGGCGTCTACGTCTTCGCGGCCGGCTTCCGGGAGTTGCTGCCGGAGCGCGGCGACCACGAGCGCACGACCTTCCCCCGCCTGGCCCGCGAACGCCGCCTGGCCGGCTTCCCGCTGCCGCACGGCGCGTACTGGCGGGCCATCGACACGGCGAAGGATCTGACGGAGGCTGCACGGGAGTTGCGCGGCGCGTAAACAAATCCCCGCGCCCCGTAAGGGGCGCGGGGCGCAGCCGAAACACCTAGCCCAGGAGGCCCCCGAGCGCACCCCCGCCGTGGCCACCGCCCGAGCCGCCCGACGAGCTGCCGGAGGACTCACCGGTGCTGCCGCCGGAACCGCCCGCGGAGGACGAGCTGCTGCGCGGCGCCGCCGGAGCGGGCTGCTGGTGCGGCGTCTGGGGCGCCGTGTGGGCACCGCCGTGCATACCGGGCGTGCCGCCCGGCGTCCCCGCAGGGCTGTGCGACGTGCCCGGAGCACTCGGCGTCGCCGACGGACCGGACTGCTTGTGCCCGGTGGGGCTCGGCTTGACGGCACCCGGCGTGGTGGCGCCGTGCGACCCGGGAGTGGTGGACGAGGAACCGGGCCGCTGCGGCAGGTGCGTACCGGGCAGGCTGTTGGTGGGCGGAGCGGCCGGGAGGCCGGGGGTCTGGACGGACCGCGAGGAGCGCACGGCCCCGCCCAGCATCGAACCGGTCAGCAGGGTCAGGCCGATGAGCACGGTGGCCATGACCGTGCCGCGGCGCAGCACCCGCCGCCGCAGCGCCCAGAGTTCGGCGCGCGGGCCGAGCCGCCGCCAGGCCTCCCCGGCGAGCCGGCCGTCGACGGAGTAGAACGGCGCCCCGGCGATGACCAGCGGGCTCCAGGCGGCCAGGCAGATGATGTCGGGCGCCTGGTAGACGGGGGCGCTGCGCCAGCTGACGGTGACGAGCAGGACGGCCGACAGCAGCATCCCGATGGCCGCGGCGAGCCGCTGCCAGAGGCCGAAGATGGTGAGGATGCCGACGATGATCTGCAGGAAGGCGACGGTCAGCCCGGACCCCACGGGGTGGCTCAGGGCGAGCGACCGCAGCGGCGCGGCAACGGCCCAGGGGTGCAGGGACGTGAGCCAGGCGACCATCGAGCCGCGCTTGCCGCCGTCGAAGTAGACGGGGTCGCACAGCTTGCCCATGCCCGCGTAGACGGAGATCAGGCCGAGGAAGACGCGCAGGGGCAGCAGGACGACGCCGAGGTTCATCCGGCGGTCGGGATAGTAGGCGTGCCGGGCGGAGTCGCCCGGGCGCTGCCTGCGGGGGGTGTCCTCGTCGTCCTCGGTCTCGTAGTCCGAACCGGGTTCGTCGAACTGGGAGTATCCGTACGGGTCTTCGTCGCACGCGTCGCCGTTCGGGCGGACGCGGGGCAGGAGTCGGGTGGCGTCGGCGCCGGCCGGGCCGGTGGGCTCGGCGGGACCGCGGGGCCCGATGACGGTGGTCGGGGGGTCGTCGACGGTGATGCGCGGCAGCACCTGGGTGGCGGCGTCCCCGCCTCCGGCCGTCCGGGCGGGGCCGGTGAGCCCGGACTCCCGTACGGCGTCGAGGAGTTGGGTGGATGCCGAATCGCCGGGCCCGGTCCGCCCGCTCCACACCACGGGGGCGCGGCGCCGGGCCGCGCTCTTGAGGGTGGGCAGCCCGTCCGTCCGGTCTGCGCCCGCGAACTGCCGGACGGCGCGCGGGGGACGCGCGAGCTGCACGCGGAAACTCAGGTGGTTGACGGAGACCTGCGCCGGGTCCGACGGGACCTTCACCGTACTCAGCGCGGGCTGGTCGTCGTACCCCGAAGAGCTTCCCCCCGTAGGCGTGCGGGGTGTTCTGGTGTCCACACTCATCTAACCGAGTGACTTGAGATTAGGACACTGCCTTGACCGCCCCGATGTGTCCGAGACCCGTCAAGATCATCAACTCCCGCGCCCCTTCCGGCGGATCAGCGCTCGCGCGGCTGACCCGCCGGGGCACGGATCAGGCGCGCCGGCGCGCGGCCTCGTACAGCACGACACCGGCGGCGACACCGGCGTTGAGCGACTCGGCGCCGCCCGGCATCGGGATCCGCACGCGGAAGTCGCAGGTCTCGCCGACGAGACGGGAGAGGCCCTTGCCCTCGCTGCCGACGACGATCACGACGGGGCCCTCCAGGGCGTCGAGTTCGTGCAGCTCGGTGTCGCCGTCCGCCGCGAGGCCGACGACCATGAGGCCTTCCTTCTGGTAGGCCTCCAGGGCGCGCGTCATGTTGGTGGCGCGGGCCACCGGCGTGCGGGCGGCGGTGCCGGCGGAGGTCTTCCAGGCACTGGCGGTCATGCCGGCCGCGCGGCGCTCGGGGACGACCACGCCGTGGCCGCCGAAGGCGGAGACGGAGCGGACGACGGCGCCGAGGTTGCGCGGGTCGGTGATGCCGTCGAGCGCGACGATCAGCGGGTCCTCGCCGTTGTCGTAGGCCACGGCGGAGAGGTCCTCGGGGTGCGCGTAGTCGTACGGCGGCACGGACAGGACCAGGCCCTGGTGGTTGAGCCCGTTGGTCATCCGGTCGAGCTCCGGACGCGGGGCCTCCATGAGGTTGAGGCCCTTCTCCGTGGCGAGCTGGATCGCCTCGCGCACGCGCTCGTCGCTGTCCACGAACTGCTGGACGTACAGCGTCGTCGCGGGCACGCCCTCGCGCAGCGCCTCGACCACGGAGTTACGGCCGACGACGAGCTCGTTGGCCCCCTTGGGGCCGCCGCGGCGCGGGGCCGGGCGGCGGGCCGCCTGCTTGGCCTGGGCGTTGGCCACGCGGTTCTTCTTGTGCCCCTTGCGCATATGCGCAGGCGGCGTGGGGCCCTTGCCCTCCAGGCCTCGGCGCCGCTGGCCGCCGCTGCCGACCTGCGCGCCCTTCTTGTTGGACGTGCGGCGGTTCCTGCGCTGGCTGTTGCCGGCCATGGGTCACCTGTTTCTGTTACTGCGGTTACTGCTGTGAACGTTCTTACGAAAAGTGTCGCTCAGCCGAGCGTCCAGCGCGGGCCCGCCGGAGTGTCCTCGATGACGAGGCCGGACTGCTGGAGCTGATCGCGGATGGCGTCGGCGCTCGCCCAGTCCTTGCGGCCGCGGGCCGCCTCGCGCTGTTCGAGCACCAGCCTGACCAGCGAGTCCACCACACCGTGCAGATCCTCGCCACGGCCGTCGCCGGCGGCCCACTGCTCGTCCAGCGGGTCCAGGCCCAGCACCCCGAGCATCGCCCGGACCTCGGCCAGGCGGGCGACCGCGGACTCCTTGTCGTCCGCGCCCAGCGCCGAGTTGCCCTGTCGCACCGCGGTGTGGACGATCGCGAGCGCCTGCGGGACGCCCAGGTCGTCGTCCATCGCCTCGGCGAAGGCGGGCGGCACCTCGGCCGCGGGCTCCACGGTCCCGGCCTTCTCCACCACGCGCTGCATGAAGCCCTCGATGCGGGCGAACGCCGCCTCGGCCTCGCGCAGCGCGTCCTCGCTGTACTCGATCATCGAGCGGTAGTGCGGGGTGCCCAGGTAGTAGCGCAGCACGATCGGGCGCCAGTGCTTGACCATCTCGGAGACCAGCACCGAGTTGCCCAGCGACTTGGACATCTTCTCGCCGCTCATGGTCACCCAGGCGTTGTGCACCCAGTACCGGGCGAAGGCGTCGCCGAAGGCCTTGGCCTGGGCGATCTCGTTCTCGTGGTGCGGGAAGATCAGGTCGATGCCGCCGCCGTGGATGTCGAAGGCCTCGCCCAGGTACTTGTGCGCCATCGCCGAGCACTCCAGGTGCCAGCCCGGCCGGCCGCGGCCCCAGGGGGTCTCCCAGCTGGGCTCGCCCTCCTTGGCCGCCTTCCACATCGCGAAGTCGCGCGGGTCGCGCTTGCCGGTCTCGCCCTCGCCGGACGGCTGCAGCAGATTGTCCAGCTCCTGGTTGGACAGCTCCAGGTAGCCCGGGAAGGAGCGCACGTCGAAGTACACGTTGCCGTCGGCGGCGTAGGCGTGACCGCGCTCGATCAGCCCGCGCATCATCTCGATCATCTCGGGCACGTGCCCGGTCGCCCGCGGCTCGACGGTCGGGCGCAGGCAGCCCAGCGCGTCGTACGCGGCGTTGAACGCGCACTCGTTCTCGTAGCCGATCGACCACCACGGGCGGCCCTGGGCCGCGGCCTTCGCGATGATCTTGTCGTCGATGTCCGTCACGTTGCGGACGAACGTCACGTCGTAGCCGCGATAGGCGAACCAGCGGCGCATGATGTCGAAGTTCAGGCCGGACCGGATGTGGCCGATGTGCGGTGCAGCCTGCACGGTGGCGCCACAGAGGTAGATCGAGACACAGCCCGGTGCGATCGGGGTGAAGTCACGGATCTGCCGGGCGCTGGTGTCGTACAGGCGAATAGTCACGGAACCAGGGTAGTGGGCCCCGGACAGTGCCTCGCTCCCCCGGGAGGAAGCGGGATGCAATCCGGCAACTCGACCACCGGTCTTTGACCTCTATTTACGATCTGCACATCATAAGGAGCCGCACGGCAACTTCCGCGGGGACCCAGGAGGGACGTTGCACTCCACCGTGCACTCCACCGTCATCATCCAGCAGGAACGCTCGCCCGTTCCCAGCCCGCCCCCGGCCCGCAGAAGACCGCAGGACCGGCTCGCCGCACTGGACGGTCTGCGGCTGCTGGCCGCTCTGATGGTCGTCGCCTATCACTACATCGCCTTCAGCAGCGGAGCCTGGCCGGAGCCCTCGGAGAAACTCTTCCCCACCGCATACGTGCCCGCCTCCTACGGCTGGCTGGGCGTTCAGCTGTTCTTCCTCATCAGCGGCTTCGTCATCTGCATGAGCGCCTGGGGAAAGAGCATCGGGGATTTCGCCGTATCGCGCGCGGCACGGCTGTATCCCGCGTACTGGTTCGCCGTTCTCACCGTGTCGCTCGCCGTCGCCCTCTTCCCGGTCGTCAACAGCGCACCCCGGCTGAGCAATGTCGCCGTCAACCTCACGATGCTCCAGGACCCCTTCGGGGTGGCTCCGGTCGACGGCGTCTACTGGACCCTGTGGGTGGAGGTCCGCTTCTACCTGCTCTTCGCACTCGTCGTCGCCTGGCGCGGGCTGACCTACCGGCGGGCCGTGGCCTTCTGCCTGCTGTGGGGCGCCGCCGCGGCCGTCGCCGCCACGGCCGGCAGCCCGCTGCTCACCACCCTGCTGATGCCCGGCGACGCCTGGTACTTCATCGCCGGCGTCGCCTTCTATCTGATGCACCGGTTCCGCCCCAACCTGCTGCTCTGGCTGATCGTCGGCGGCTGTTTCCTGGCCGGCCAGCACTTCCTGCTGGAGGCGCACCGCAACGCCGAGCACTACATGGGCCACCGCGTCCCGCAGTGGCCCAGCGTGCTGCTCCTCGCCCTCTTCTTCGCCGCCCTCGCCGCCGTGGCCCTCGGCCTGACCCGGCGCATCACCTGGGGCCGGCTCTCCACGGCGGGAGTGCTGACGTACCCGCTGTACCTGCTGCACGAGCGGATGGGCTGGATCGTCATCAAGTACGCCGACGGCCTGCTGCCCAGGCCGCTGCTGCTCGTGACGCTGGTCACGGTCATGCTGGCGGCCGCCTGGCTGGTCCACCGCCTGGTGGAACGGCCCCTGGCCCGCCTCGTACGGCAGGGACTGCGGCGCGCTCTGGCGGAGATCCGGGCCGGGCACGCGCAGGCGTGAACCGGCCCCGGGGCCGCGAGTCTGTCGCGGCACGCGGGACGGCGGGTGTGTCAGCATGCTCGGGACGGGCCCGCCGCGGCGGGCCGACACCTCTACCGGAGAGGACGACATGCGTTTCGCCAACCGCGGCGAAATCGATGGCGGCCGACCCGCCGCCCCCGGGAAGACACCGAGGCTCTACGCCCTGGACGGGCTGCGCCTCGTCGCCGCCCTCATGGTCGTGCTGTACCACTACACGTACCTGACCGGCGGCTGGGGCACCCGGGACACCAGACGGATGTTCTCCGCCATCGAACCGATAACCCGCTACGGCTGGCTGGGCGTGGAAGTCTTCTTCCTCATCAGCGGCTTCGTCATCTGCATGAGCGCCTGGGGGCGCTCCCTGGGCGACTTCGTCGTCTCCCGCGCCTCCCGCATCTACCCGGCCTACTGGGTCGCGGTGGCGGTCACCGGGACCGTGGTGATGACCTGGCCGCAGGTGCGCTCCCTGGCCGGCTGGGAGACCGTCGTCACGAACTTCAGCATGCTGCAGCACGGGCTGGGCGTCTGGGACGTGGACGGCGTCTACTGGACGCTCTTCGTCGAGCTGAAGTTCTACGTGCTCTTCGCACTGGTCGTCGCCAGAGGCGTCACCTACCGCAGATGCGTGCTCTTCTGCGGCATCTGGACGGTGGCCGCCGCCACGGCCCCCGCGGTGAACAACAAGCTGCTCGACATGTGGGCGATGCCGCTGTACGCGCCCTACTTCATCGCGGGCATCGCGTTCTATCTGATGCACCGGTTCAAGCCGACCGCCCTGCTGTGGGGCATCGTCGTCGTCTCGTACCTGCTCGCCAACCACCATGTGGCCAAGCGGGTGCACGACAACGCCAACCATGTGATGGCGCTGTTCCCCGCCCAGCTGGGCGTGCTGGCGGCGTTCGCCGTCATGTCGCTGGTGGCGCTGCGCAAGTTCGACCGCGTGCAGTGGCCCTGGCTGGCCACCGCGGGCGCGCTCACGTTCCCGCTGTACCTGCTGCACCAGTACATCGGAATGACGGTCGTCTACGGGCTGCGCGAGAAGGTGGCGCCGCCGCTGCTGGTGACCGGGCTCATCGCGGTGATGCTGGGCGCCGCCTGGCTGATGCACCGGTACGTCGAGCGCCCCCTCGGCAAGTGGCTGCGCACGGCGCTGCTGAAGGGCATGGAGGAGGTCCGGCGCAACACGCCGGAGCGGGGGCCGCGCCCCGCCGCGCAGGAGCCTGCGCAGGAGCCGGTGGCCGCGCCGCGGCAGGCGTACGGCTACGCGGAGGTGCCGCGCGCCGCGGCGGACCGCTGACCGGCAGGGCCCGCTCCCCTCGGGGGCGGGCCCTGCGGTTCACAGGGAGCCGACCACCTTGCGCGGGCTGATCCGCACGACGACCCGCTGGGCGTCGTCCTTGGCGGCCGGGTTGAAGTCCGCGTAGTCCTTGCCGGTGTACTTCCGGGACAACTCGTCGATCAGCTCCTGGCCGCCCTCGGTGGTGAGCGTGGCCGTGCCGCGGACCTCGGCGTAGGTGTAGGGCGCGTTCGGCGGGTTGATCATGACGGTGACGCGGGGGTCGCGGCGGAGGTTCTTCTCCTTGCGGCGGCCGACGGTCGTGGAGACGAGCAGGTCGTCGCCGTCGCGCTTGACCCAGGTCACGGAGAGCTGGGGGCTGCCGTCGGGCTGGACCGTGGCGACGACGGCGAAGACGGGGTTGTCGTCGACGTACTTCTTGAGGTCGTCGGAGAGCACGGGGGCTCCTTCCGGAGGAGGCGGGCGGGCGAGGGGTGATCTTTTCTTCCCCTGTCCCGCCCCTTCCCGAAACCGGACCCGTCAGCCCGCCGGTACGACCAGGGCCGTCGCCACCGCCGCCAGGCCCTCGGCGCGGCCCGTCAGGCCGAGGCCGTCCGTCGTCGTGCCGGACACCGAGACGGGCGCCCCGACAGCGGCGGACAGCGCCTTCTGCGCCTCGTCCCGCCGCTTGCCGATCTTCGGGCGCACGCCGATCACCTGGATGGCGACGTTCCCGATGTCGAACCCTGCCTCGCGCACGATCCGCGCCGCCTCCGTCAGCAGGGCCACACCGGAGGCACCCGACCACTCCGGCCGGTCCGTGCCGAAGTGCGCACCGAGATCACCGATCCCGGCGGCGGAGAAGAGCGCGTCGCACGCGGCGTGCGCGGCGACATCGGCGTCGGAGTGGCCGGCGAGGCCCGTCTCGCCCTCCCACAGCAGGCCCGCGCACCACAGCTCGCGGCCCTCCTCGAAGGCGTGCACATCCGTGCCGATGCCCACCAGGGGCATCAGGACCCCGGGGGATCCTTGGGGGGACTCAGAAGCCATCGTTGGCCCTCCTGCGGGCGAGTACGGCCTCGGCCAGGACGAGGTCCAGCGGGCGGGTCACCTTGAAGGCCTCCTCGTGGCCGGGGACGACCACGACCTCGACGCCCAGCCGCTCGACCATGCCGGCGTCGTCCGTGGCGCCCTCGCCGTCGAAGACGGTCTTGTCGTGGGCCTCCTGCAGCGTCGCGCGGTCGAACCCCTGCGGGGTCTGGACGGCACGCAGCAGCGCGCGGTCGGGCGTGGCCACGACGGGCTCGGGCCCGTCCTCGCGCGGCTCGACCTGCTTGACGGTGTCCGCGAGGGGCAGCGCGGGGACGACGGCGGGCGCGCCGTCGCGCACGGCCGCGGCGACGGCGTCGACGGTGTCGACGGGCACCAGCGGGCGGGCGGCGTCGTGGACCAGGACGGCGGTGACGTCGTCGGGGAGGGCCGCGAGGCCCAGCCGGACGGACTCCTGGCGGGTGGCGCCGCCGGGGACGACCAGGACCTCGGTGCGCTCGCCGAGCGGGAACTCGTCCAGCAGGCTGCGCACCTCGGCCGCACCCTCGGGCGGGGCGACGACGACGACGAGGGAGACCGCGCGGGAGGCCGCCATGGCCCGTACCGCATGGACCAGCATCGGAGTGCCGCTGAGGGCACGCAGCGCCTTGGGCGCGCCGGGGCCCAGCCGGATGCCCCGGCCGGCCGCCGGGATGACGGCGGCCGTGCGCGCGGGGGCTGCCGGAGTGGCTCGGTCGGACATGGCGATGGCGTTCAGGTTTGCTTCCTCGGCTGAATTGGGTATGGCCTCACCGTGCCGGGCACGATGCCCCGACCAGCCCCTTCCGTGACACTGGTCGGGCCGGCTGCCCGGGCCCGGCACACCGAGTGCGGCGCATCCGGAGCCGGAGATGCCGCAGCGCCCGTCGGGATGATGTTCGTCATCACGCGGGCACCGCGGCATTTCACAGCATCCGGCAGGTCGCCGAACCGTCTGGCGTCAAGCTGTGCGTCGGATCGAGTGTCGAACCGTGCGTCAGGACGCGAGGACCTCGTCGAGCAGGGCCTCGGCCTTGTCCTCGTTGGTGTTCTCCGCGAGAGCGAGCTCGCTGACCAGGATCTGTCGCGCCTTGGCGAGCATCCGCTTCTCACCTGCGGAAAGACCGCGCTCGCGCTCCCGGCGCCACAGGTCGCGCACAACCTCGGCGACCTTGATCACGTCACCGGACGCGAGCTTCTCGAGATTCGCCTTGTAGCGACGGGACCAGTTCGTCGGCTCTTCCGCGTAGGGCGCGCGGAGCACCTCGAAGACCCGGTCGAGCCCGTCCTGGCCGACCACATCGCGTACGCCGACGAACTCGGCATTGTCCGCCGGCACCCGAACCGTCAGGTCACCCTGGGCGACCTTCAGCACCAAGTAGGTCTTGTCCACGCCTTTGATCTGGCGAGTTTCGATGGCCTCGATCAGCGCGGCCCCGTGATGGGGATAGACCACGGTGTCGCCAACCTTGAACGTCATGTGACAGGTACCCCTTCCGTGGCTATCCAGTCTAACACGGGAACTGCCCGTTCTGAATGGCGTTTCCGCAGGTCAGGGCATATCTCGGGGCTTGACAACAGCAACCGGGACGTGCTGCGGAGGGGTTCCGGAAGCGGGTATTCGCAGGTCGGAGCCGGTCTCCGGGCGGGACGAAACACGCGCGTCACCCGCTCCGGGCGGGGCTCGCGGGCGGCCGAACGTCCCGTTTTGCCGGGGTCCGGTCGGCCGAGTTCCGGTACTCCGTTCGGGGCGCACCCGCCCTTCCGGGCACCGATTCCGGAATTGATCAAGCCGTACTTGATCAATTCCGGAAGTTCTTCCCGGCCGTCTTCGCATTCTGCGCCGATAATCCGCGCGAGCGCCCCCGCGTACTCCATCGACGACTTCCCGGCCGCCGCACCGGCGATATTCGGCCGCGGCCTGCCCGGGGCCCGGCAAGCAGCATGCGGGAGGGGGCGGCCGGGCACCGGAGTGGACCATGGGGCGGGTCGGGTGCGGCGGCCCCACGGCGGCTCGGTAACCTAAGCGCGCTGACACACCCTTTATCTCGTCTACCTCGTCCAAGGAGATGCCGCCGCCGTGAGCAGCAGCCTTCGACGCGGCGCTCTCGCCGCTACCGCCCTCGTGCTCTCGATCGCCCCGCTCTCCGCCTGTGCGGCGGGCAACAGCGCGCAGACGCTGCAGGTCAAGCCGGACAACGCCGAGACCTCGGTCGGCGACATCAAGCTGCAGAACATCAACGTCATCACCCAGCCGGAGCAGTCCGCCAACGGCCCGGCCGTGGTCACCGGCAAGATCTTCAACAACGGCCGCACGGACCAGCAGCTGCGCTCGATCAGCTTCCCGGGCAAGAACGTCACGGTGAACCTGAGCCCCGCCAAGGGCGCCGGCGCGCTGGTGGTGCCCGCGGGCGGTTCGCTGACCCTGGGCGGCAAGGACAACGCCTCCGCCGTGCTCCCGAAGGGCCGTGAGGGCTTCAAGGACGGCGACTCCCAGCAGGTGGCGTTCGACTTCAGCAACACGGGCGAGGTCAAGGTCGGCGCCTTCGTCTACCCGGCGAAGAGCTTCTTCAAGGACTGGGGCCCGAGCAACCCGGCCCCGGCTGCCTCCCAGTCCTCCCAGCCCGGCCAGCAGCAGCCCGGCCAGCAGCAGTCCGCCAAGCCGGGCCAGCCCGGTCAGCAGGCCGGTGCCAAGCCGGGCTCGAGCGAGTCGCCGCAGGCCGGCCAGCACGCCCAGCACTGAGCCCGGAGACGGGACCAGAAGGGGAGGGCCCGGAAGCATCCGCTTCCGGGCCCTCCCCTTCTGTCGTGCGTGCCGTACGGCCTACGGCTCGAACTTGTAGCCGAGGCCGCGCACCGTCACCAGGTAGCGCGGGGCACCCGGGTCCGGCTCGATCTTGGCGCGCAGGCGCTTGACGTGCACGTCCAGCGTCTTGGTGTCACCGACGTAGTCCGCGCCCCAGACGCGGTCGATGAGCTGCATGCGCGTCAGCACACGGCCCGCGTTGCGCAGCAGCATCTCCAGCAGGTCGAACTCCTTCAGCGGCAGGTCGACCTTGCCGCCCGACACCGTGACGACATGCCGGTCGACGTCCATCCGGACGGGGCCGGCCTCCAGGGCCGCCGGGGTCACCTCCTCGGGCTCGCCTCGGCGGCGCAGCACGGCGCGGATGCGGGCCACCAGCTCACGGGAGGAGAAGGGCTTGGTGACGTAGTCGTCGGCTCCTATCTCCAGGCCGACGACCTTGTCGATCTCGCTGTCCTTGGCCGTGACCATGATCACGGGCACATTGGAGCGGCTGCGCAGCTGCCGGCAGACCTCGGTGCCGGGCAGGCCCGGCAGCATCAGGTCGAGCAGGACCAGGTCGGCGCCGTTGCGTTCGAACTCGTCCAGCCCGTCGGGGCCGGTCGTCGCGATGGCGACCTCGAAGCCCTCCTTGCGGAGCATGTAGGACAACGCGTCGCTGAAGGATTCCTCGTCCTCTACAACGAGCACTCGGGTCACGGAAAGACCTCCGGTCGGGTCTCTGGGGAGTACGGCGCGGTGGGGGAAAGGGGACCTGCGGGTGTCACGGGTGGCCCCCCGGGGCGGGAAGGGATTCGGGGACGAAGGGGTCGGCGGGGCCGTCGGCCGGGTCGTCGAAGGCGGGGCCGTCCGGCAGGGGGCCACGGACCCGCTCGGCCCGCGCGCGGTCGCGGACGGAGCCGGCCTCCGGCAGGCGGAGGGTGAAGGTGGACCCCTGGCCCTCGGCGCTCCACACGGTGACCTCGCCGCCGTGCGAGGCGACCACGTGCTTGACGATCGACAGGCCCAGGCCCGTGCCGCCGGTGGCCCGGGAGCGGGCGGGGTCGACGCGGTAGAAGCGCTCGAAGACGCGCTCGCGGTCCTTCTCCGAGATGCCGATGCCCTGGTCGGTGACGGCGATCTCGATGAGGTCGCCGCCGGGCGCGGCCACCCGGCGGGCGGCGATGCCCACGCGGGTGCGCGCGGGGCTGTAGTTGACGGCGTTCTCCACGAGATTGCCCAGGGCGGCGGCGAGCTGGCCGCGGTTGCCCCAGACGTGCAGGTCGGCGGTGCCGCCCGCGGCCATGGTGATCTGCTTGGTGCCGGCCTGGTGGCGGCAGCGGTCGATGGCCTCGGCGACGAGCTCGTCCACCCGGACCGGCTCGGCGTCCTCCAGCGGGTCGTCGTTCTGCACCCGGGAGAGGTCGATGAGCTCCTGGACGAGGTTGGTCAGCCGTGTCGACTCGATCTGCATCCGGCCCGCGAAGCGGGTGACCGCCTCGGGGTCGTCGGCGGCGTCCATGACGGCCTCGGAGAGCAGGGAGAGCGCGCCGACCGGGGTCTTGAGCTCGTGGCTGACGTTGGCGACGAAGTCGCGGCGGACGGCCTCGATGCGGCGGGCCTCGGTGAGGTCCTCGACGAGCAGCAGCACCAGCCGGGAGCCGAGCGGGGCGACCCGGGCGGAGACGGCGAGGGCTTCCCCGCGGCCGGTGCCGCGGCGCGGCAGGTCGAGCTCGACCTGGCGTATCTCGCCGTCACGGCGGGTGTCGCGGGCCATCTGCAGCATGGGCTCGACGGAGAGCCTGCCGCCGCGGACGAGGCCGAGCGCGTACGCGGCGGAGCTGGCCTTGACGACGGCGTCGCCCTCGTCGAGCACGACCGCGGAGGACCGGAGCACCGACAGGACGGTGTCCACCCCGGGCGGCAGGACGGCGTCGGTGTGCAGGGAGCTCCGGGTGGGGCGGGCCTGGTCCCGCTCGCTCCAGCGGAACGCCAGCATGGCGATCACGCCGGTGCACAGACCGGCGACCGCTGCTGCGGCGGCGACCGCCGCGTTCACGTTCATGCATCCAGGTTATGCGGGCGCACCGACACCTCCACAGCCAAACGGGGGGCACCTCGAACACACGTTGCCGAGAGTTCACCTTGAGGTCAGGACCGGTTCACTCCGGATGACGGAAGCCGTCGGATTCCGGCCGGAACGTGGGACCGTGACGGGGCAACCCGGCCATCCGCGGAACTCGGAACGAGAGAAGGACAGGACATGCGGGACGCGTACCACGAGGAGCTGGATTCGATCAGCGAGGGCCTGGTCGAGATGGGCCGGCTCGTCGGCTCCGCGATCGGGCGCGCCACCACGGCGATCCTGGACGCGGACCTCAAGCTGGCGGAGTCCGTCATCGCGGCGGACGCCAAGGTCGACGACCTCCAGCGCGATCTGGAGGCCCGGGCCATCGCCCTGCTGGCACGGCAGCAGCCGGTCGCCACCGATCTGCGGATCGTGGTGACCTCGCTGCGGATGAGCGCGGACCTGGAGCGCTCGGGCGACCTGGCCCAGCACGTGGCCAAGCTGGCCCGGCTGCGCTTCCCGGAGTCGGCGGTGCCATCGGACCTGCACTCCACGGTGCTGGAGATGGGACAGCTGGCCCAGCGGCTGATGGCCAAGGCGGCCGAGGTCATCATCACCAAGGACGTCGACCTGGCGCTCCAGCTGGAGCAGGACGACGACGCGATGGACCTGCTGCACCGCACGCTGTTCCAGCACCTGATGGACGACCGCTGGCAGCACGGCATCGAGACGGCCGTGGACGTGACGCTGCTGGGCCGCTACTACGAGCGCTTCGCCGACCATGCCGTCTCGGTGGCCAAGCGCGTGGTCTACCTGGTCACCGGGGAGCACGCGGACGAGATCGCGCAGACCCCCGGCGCAGGCGAGAACGCGTAGGGCGCCCGTCCTGACAGTGCGCCTGCACGTGCCCCTGCGCGCCGTGAATGCGCCTGCACGCCCGCTCATATGTACGTGACAGGCATTGACGGTCGCTCCGCGCCGCCTTTGACTGGTGAGCAGGCAGACGACTCCATCAAGGAGGTACCGAATGAGCGGCTGTCAGTGCGGACCCGGATGCAGCTGCGGTTGCCAGAACGGCGGTCCCTGCCAGTGCGGCGGCGGCTGCGGCTGACGCCCCGGACAAGTCACTCAAGGGAAGAGCCCCCGGCCGGGTTTCCGGCCGGGGGCTCTGTCCGTCGTGCGGCAGGGCTGGTTACTTCTTCTTGCCCTGGTTCTTCACGGCCTCGATGGCGGCCTTGGCGGCCTCCGGGTCGAGGTACGTGCCGCCGGGGACGACCGGGCGGAAGTCGGCGTCGAGCTCGTAGGCGAGCGGGATGCCGGTGGGGATGTTCAGGCCCGCGATGTCGGCGTCGGAGATGCCGTCGAGGTGCTTGACCAGGGCGCGCAGGCTGTTTCCGTGCGCGGCGACCAGGACCGTGCGGCCGGCCGTCAGGTCGGGGACGATGCCGTCGTACCAGTACGGCAGCATGCGGGCGACGACATCCTTGAGGCACTCGGTGCGCGGGCGCAGCTCCGGCGGGATGGAGGCGTAGCGCGGGTCGTCGCTCTGCGAGAACTCGGAGCCGTCCTCGAGGACCGGCGGCGGGGTGTCGTACGAGCGGCGCCAGAGCATGAACTGCTCCTCGCCGAACTCGGCCAGGGTCTGGGCCTTGTCCTTGCCCTGGAGGGCGCCGTAGTGGCGCTCGTTGAGCCGCCAGGTGCGGTGGACCGGGATCCAGTGGCGGTCCGCGGCCTCCAGCGCGAGCTGCGCGGTACGGATCGCGCGCTTCTGGAGGGACGTGTGGACCACGTCCGGGAGCAGGCCGGCGTCCTTGAGGAGCTCGCCGCCCCGGACCGCCTCCTTCTCGCCCTTCTCGTTGAGGTTGACGTCCACCCAGCCGGTGAACAGGTTCTTCGCGTTCCACTCGCTCTCGCCGTGGCGGAGGAGGATCAGCTTGTACGGTGCGTCGGCCATGCCCTTGAGCGTAATCGACTGTGCGGGCGGCCCGCGCGCCCCGGTCCTGCGCCGGTCACTTGATCACCATCGTCAATTCAATGGCGTGCACACGTCCAATATACGTAAGGTGCGGATCTCTTGATCACCACTTACACAGGGGGCACGGGTGGGCATGCGAACGGCGGTGCGGCGGAGCGTCTCGGGGCTGCCGCGGGAGTTCTGGTGGCTGTGGACCTCCACCCTGATCAACCGGCTGGGCTCCTTCGTGTCCACGTTTCTGGCGCTCTATCTCGTCGTGGAGCGCGGCTGTTCGGCCTCGTTCGCGGGGATGGTCGCGGCGCTGCACGGGCTCGGCGGAGTGATCTCCTCCATCGGCTCCGGCGTGCTCACCGACCGCCTCGGGCGGCGGCCCACCCTGCTCGTCGCCCAGACCTCGACGGCCTTCTCGGTCGCGCTGCTGGGCTTCATGCAGCACCCCGCCGCCATCGCGGCCGTCGCCTTCGTGGTGGGCATGGCCAGCAACGCCTCGCGCCCGGCCGTGCAGGCGATGATGGCCGACATCGTGGCCCCGCAGGACCGGGTCCGGGCGTTCGCCCTCAACTACTGGGCCATCAACCTCGGTTTCGCGTTCTCGTCGCTGGCCGCGGGGCTGATCGCCGAACACAGCTATCTGATCGGGTTCCTGGCGGAAGGGACGATGACGCTGGCGTGCGCCGTGCTCGTCTTCCTGAAGCTGCCGGAGTCGCGGCCCGAGCAGGCCGCCTCCGGTGCGGCCGCCGCCGAACCGGCCGTCGGCATGGGCACGGTGCTCCGCGACCGGCGTTACATGAGCGTCGTCGGGCTGTCGTTCCTCATCGCCCTGATCTTCCAGCAGAGTTCGGTCGCGCTGCCGGTGGCGATGGGCGGGAACGGCTTCTCCAGCAGTGACTACGGAATGGTCATCGCGGTCAACGGCGTGCTGATCGTGGCCCTGCAGATCCCCGTGACCCGTTTCATCGAACACCGGGATCCGCAGCGGCTGCTGGTGCTCTCCGCGCTCCTCGCGGGATACGGCTTCGGGCTCACCGCGTTCGCCGGGTCGATCGCGGTGTACGCGCTGACGGTGTGCGTCTGGACGGTGGCGGAGATCGTCAACTCGCCCACGCAGATGGGTCTGGTGGTGCGGCTGTCGCCCGTGCACGGGCGCGGGCGCTACCAGGGCGTCTACACGCTGTCGTGGTCGGTGGCGGCACTGGTGGCACCGCTGGCCGGCGGTACGGTGATCGACCGCTTCGGGGCGGCCACACTGTGGGCGGGATGCGCCGTGGTCGGCAGCGTGGCCGCCGCGGGCTACTGGCTGCTCATGCGGGGGTTGCCTGCGGCAGGCCCGGTCGACGGTCCGGTGGCGGCACCCGAGCCGGAGCGGATCGCGGGGTGACCCGGGGCGGGCGGAGGACCGGGGGCCTCACCCCTGGTCCTCACCCCGCGTCAGGCGCGCGAACGCGTCCAGGTTGCGCGTCGACTCCCCCCGCGACGTGCGCCACGCGTACTCCTTGCGGATCGCCGACGCGAAGCCCATCTCCAGCAGGGTGTTGAAGCTGCCGTCCGCCGCCTCCAGGACCGTGCCCAGGATGCGGTCGATCTCCTCCGGGACGACCGCGGCCAGCGGCAGCCGGCCCACCAGGTAGATGTCGCCCAGGGGGTCGATCGCGTAAGCGACGCCGTACAGGCGGGTGTTGCGCTCCAGCAGCCAGCGATGCACGGCCTCGTGGTTCTCGTCGGGGCAGCGCACGACGAAGGCGTTGACGGACAGCGAGTGCCTGCCGACGAGCAGGGAGACCGTCGTCGAGAGCTTGCGCGTGCCGGGGAGCTTGACGACGTACGAACCGTCGGCCGGGCTCTCCCATTCGAGCCCGGCCTCGCGGAGCGCCTGTTCGATGGTGGTCTTCGCGTCAGACATGGGTCGAGCGTAGGCGACGGCGCCGCTCGTGCATGGCTGCGGTGTAGACGTCGGCCGTGGCGGCGGCCGCCGCGCCCCAGCCGAACGACTGCGCGTGCCGGGCGGCCGCGGCGCCCATACGGTCCGTCAGCTCCGGTGCGTCCGCGAACCGGGCGAGCGCCTCCGCGTAGTCGGCCGGGTCGTGCCCGGGTATGAGGAACCCGCTCACCCCGTCCCGGACGGCCACCGGCAGGCCGCCCACCTCCGCCGCCAGCACCGGCGTGCCGCAGGCCTGCGCCTCGGCGGCGACCAGGCCGAACGACTCGCTGTGGGACGGCATGACGAGCACGGACGCCGCCCGGTACCAGTCGGCGAGCTGCTGCTGGCCGACCGGCGGCCGGAAGCGGATCA
Source organism: Streptomyces morookaense (assembly GCF_013030945.1). Classification (GTDB taxonomy): domain Bacteria; phylum Actinomycetota; class Actinomycetes; order Streptomycetales; family Streptomycetaceae; genus Streptomyces; species Streptomyces morookaensis. The sequence goes on from NZ_JABBXF010000010.1 coordinate 234,711, forward strand.
CATCGGCGATGCCCAGCCGGGCGGCGAGCTTCTGCAGCCCCTCGGGCTTGGCGAGACCGCTGCCGCTGGGCCCGCCGACCACCGGCACGACCATCCGCGCCCGCAGCTCGGGCCGCCGCTCCAGCAGTACGGCGACCGCACGCAGCAGCACGTCGGGGGCCTTGAGCGGCTGGATGCGCCCGGCGAACAGCGGGATCAGCGCATCGGCCGGCAGGCCCAGCCGGGCCCGCGCGGCCGCGCGGCCGTCGGACGGGCGGAAGCGGTCGAGGTTGACGCCCGGATGCACGACGGCGACCTTGCCGGGGTCGGCGTCGTAATGGTGCACGAGCTCCTCGGCCTCGCCGTCGGTGTTGGCGATGAGCCGGTCGGCCGCCCGGACGATCTGGGTCTCGCCGATGACCCGGGTGTCGGGCTCGGGGGTGTCGCCCTCGGCCAGGGCGGCGTTCTTGACCTTGGCCATGGTGTGCATGGCGTGCACCAGCGGCACACCCCAGCGCTCGGCGGCGAGCCAGCCGACATGGCCGGAGAGCCAGTAGTGGGAATGGACCAGGTCGTAGTGGCCGGGCCGGTGGCCGGCCCAGGCCTGCATCACGCCATGGGTGAAGGCGCACAGCTGCGCCGGGAGCTCCTCCTTGGCCAGGCCCTCGTAGGGGCCGGCGTCGATGTGCCGGACGAGGACACCGGGGGCGAGCTCCACGGCGGGCGGCAGGGCACCCGTGGTGGCGCGGGTGAAGATCTCGACCTCGATGTCGATGCTCGCCAGCCTCTTGGCGAGCTCGACGATGTAGACGTTCATGCCGCCCGCGTCGCCCGTGCCGGGCTGGTGCAACGGGGAGGTGTGAACGCTGAGCATGGCGACGCGACGCGGCCGCCGGGGGGTACCGATGCGCCGGATCTGGGGCAACTGGGGCTTGTGGAAGGGGCCGAGCGTTCGGCCGCGGCGAGCGCCGAGCCGGGATGCGTACTGGCTCACCTGCGTATTCCTCCGTGTGCCTGGGACATGCACCGCTCTCTCGTTCTCCGGGGCCAACGCTGCGGAGGCGGTCTCCCCTTCCCACTTTGCCAAAGCGTGATGCAGTCCTCCATTCCTGTCACGGACGGCGGGAGAGCAGCACCCCGACCACGAGCTGGGCCGCGGCCGTCACCAGCAGGGCGGCCATGGGTGCCGTCCAGCCGCCGGTGGCACCGTGCAGCAGGCCCACGGCCAGCGGGCCGAGCGCGGCCAGCAGATAGCCGAGGGACTGCGCGAGCGTGGACAGGGCGGTGGTCTCCGCGGGGCTGCCGCCGCTCTGCGCGATCACGGCGAGGACCAGCGGGAACGAGCACATCCCCAGCCCCACCAGCACCGCCCACACCATCGGCAGCGCCACCGGCGCCACCAGCAGGCCGGTGAACCCGGCGAGCATCGCCAGCGAGACGCCCACGAACGCACCGCGCAGCCGGCCCGGCCCCTTGGCGACGGCGAGCACCGCGAAGGACACGGGGATGCCGACCGCCTGGGTGACCGCCAGCACCGCGCCCGCCGCGCCCTCGGACATGCCCTGCCCCGACAGCAGGGACGGCAGCCAGCCGACCACCGCGTAGGCGTTGAGCGCCTGCAGGCCGAAGTAGGCGGTGACCAGCACGCCCGCCCGGGTGCGGGCGACGGCCCGCAGGGATATCCGCTCACCGGGCACCCCCGCGGCCGTCTTCACGCCGCGCGGTGCCCGGGCCCGCACCGCGGCCCACATCATCAGGGCGGCCAGGGCCGGCACGGCCCAGACCGCGAGCCCCAGCGACGGGGAGCCGAGGGCGCGGGCCAGCGGGACGGACACGGCGGAGGCGGCGGCCGCGCCCAGGGCGAGCGTGGTCGTGTAGACGCCGGTCAACAGGCCCGTGCGGCCGGGGAAGTGGGTGCGGACGAGCGTGGGCAGCAGGACGTTGCACAGCGCCAGGCCCGACATGCCGAGCGCCGTGCCGGCCAGCAGCGCCCACACCGCGGGCACCGCCCGTATCGCGAGGCCCGCCGTGAGCGCGGCGAGCGCCAGCAGCACTGCGCGCTCGGCACCGGCGCGCCGGGCCAGGGCGCCCGTGCCCGCACCGGCGGCCGCGAAGCACAGCGTCGGCAGCGCGGGCAGCAGGGCCGCCACCGCGGAGGGCAGGGCGAGATCCGTGCGCAGGGCTTCGAGCAGGGCGGAGGCACTGCTGATGCCGAGGCGGAGGTTGAGGGCGATGAGCACGACGGCCACCGCGGTGAGCCAGGCGACGCGGGCGCGCGGGGGGCCCGGCGGGGCAGCAGTGATGGGCAGGGTCGAGGTGAGACCCCCGGGCGGTGCGGAGGAGGACATGCATCAAACGTAAGACGTCCGACGTTTTATGTCCATGCCTCGAACGGGTACCGTGAATCCATGTCTCTGGAACCGGTCCGCCGGCCCGCCCTGTCGGCCGAGGTCATCGAGGCGATCCGGGCCCGGATCGCCTCCGGCGAGTGGCCCGTCGGCTCCCGCATCCCGCCCGAGCCCGAGCTGATGCGTCAGCTGGAGGTCGCGCGCGGCACCGTCCGCGAGGCCGTGCGCGCGCTCGCCCACGCGGGCCTGCTGGAGGTGCGGCGCGGCGACGGCACGTACGTCCGCGCGACCAGCGAGCTGTCCGGCGCGGTGTCCCGCCTCTACGGCGACAGCGGCCTCGGCCAGCTGCTCGAAGTGCGCGAGGCCCTCGACGCGCAGGCCGCCCGGCTCGCCGCCGTACGGGCCGACGAGACCACGCTCGACGAGCTCGCCGTGGCACTGCAGCGGCGCGGCGACGCGTGGCGCGCCGGGGACTTCGACGCATGGGTCGCCGCCGACTGGGCCTTCCACGCCGGGGTCGCCGAGGCCGCCGGCAACCCCCTCCTGTCCGAGCTCTACTGCAACCTCGCCGAGCCGCTGCACGCCGCCATGGCCGACACGTGGGCCACGCCCGGCTTCGAGGGCGCCGACCCGGTGGGCCACGAGTCGCTGCTGGCCGCGCTGCGGGAGCGGGACCCGGACGGGGCCGCGGAGCAGGCCGGCGCCAACGTCGCCGACACCCGCGCCTGGGATACGCGGGCCCAGGCCCCGCGGGCACAGCAGCCGCACGCGGCACGCCCGTAGGCTTGTTCCCCATGAGCTCCCGTACCGCCGCCCCTCCCCGCCGGCCCATCGGTTCGGCGACGCGCGGTACGACCAACCCGAACCGGCTGCGCCGCATGGACCGCTGGATCGCCGCCGCGCACGGCGCCGAGCTGCGCCGCAGCGCCGACCCCGTCGCCGTCGACCTGGGCTACGGCGCCGCGCCCTGGACGGCCGTGGAGCTGCTCGGGCGGCTGCGCACCGTGCGGCCGGACGCGGCGGTCGTCGGGGTCGAGATAGACCAGGCGCGGGTCGCGGCGGCACAGCCGTACGTCCGCGACGGGCTGGCCTTCACACACGGCGGCTTCGAGGTGCCGCTCGCGGCCGGGCGGCGCCCCGCGCTGATACGGGCCGCGAACGTGCTGCGGCAGTACGGGGAGGACGAGGTCGCCGCGGTCTGGGCGCGGCTGTGCGGGCGGCTCGCGCCGGGCGGACTGCTGGTCGAGGGCACATGCGACGAGATAGGGCGGCGCCACGTGTGGGTGGCGCTCGGGCCCGAGGGGCCGCGGACGGTGACGTTCGCCGCGCGGCTCGGGTCGCTGGGGACGCCGTCCGACCTGGCGGAGCGGCTGCCGAAGGCGCTCATACACCGGAACGTTCCGGGCGAACCGGTGCACGCGTTCCTGCGGGACTTCGACCGGGCGTGGGCGGCGGCTGCGCCGTACGCCGCGCTGGGCGCCCGGCAGCGGTGGATCCGGACGGTGACCGATCTGCGGTCGGACTGGCCCGTCGTGGACAGGCCGCAGCGGTGGCGGCAGGGTGAAGTGACCGTGGCGTGGGGGGCGTTGGCCCCACGGGGGTGAACGCGTCAGCCCTCCGCCAGCACCTCCGCCAACGCATCCACCAGTTCCCGGTCCCGCCGCTGCGTCAGCCGGCTGCGGGCCGCCTCCAGGGGCAGCCACAGCAACTGGTCCACCTCCCTGTTCGGTTCGAAGGTGCCGCCCGTGGCGCGGGCCGCCCAGTAGTGGACCTCCTTCGGGCGGCCTGCGGCCAGGTAGCGGGCCGTGGGGAGGGGCGGACCCGGTTCGCAGTGCATGCCCGTTTCCTCCAGAACCTCGCGGACCGCGCCCGCCAGCGCGGTCTCGCCCCGCTTGAGCTTGCCTTTCGGCCACGACCAGTCGTCGTACTTGGGCCGGTGGACGACGGCGACCTCCACCACGTCGCCGCCCCCTTCCGCGTACCGCCACAGCACGCAACCGGCCGCGCGGATGATCTGTGCGCTCACGGTGTCCCCGACAGGCGCTGCCAGATGCGGCCGAAGCAGTAGCGCGCCGCCTCCACCTCGTGCCGCTGGTCCGCGTGCAGCACCCCGAGGGCGTACGCCGTGGCGGGGGCGATGCGCGGCGTGCGGGCCGCGGAGGCGGCCGCAGCCGCGGCCTCCGCCGCGTCGCGGTGGCGGTCGAGGGCCTGGCAGGCGCTCAACAGGCGTACGGAGAGGGAGGGTTCGGCCTCCGTCTGCTGCTGCTCGTCGAGCACCTCCTGCGCGTAGCGGCGCAGCCGCACCAGGCGGCGCACCTGGTGCCAGGGCGCGTCCTGCCGCCCCTCCGGCGGCGGCGCGTCGGCGGCGGCCGTCGCCGCCAGACCGTGGACCAGTGCCTCGGAGTTGTACGGGTGCCCCGCCACCGACAGCGGCAGTGCGGCCACCGCCTCCGCCATCCGGGCGTGCGCCTGCTCGGCCAGGCGCGGCAGCGCGTCGCGGGCGGGCAGGCCCCGGGCCGCCGGGTCGAGCGGCACGTCGGAGGCCAGCACCGCCACCGCGTCGGCGACGCCGTGGAAGCGCGAGGAACCGAGCGCCTGCAGCGCCGCGGAGTGGGCCCGCGTCCGCGCGAGCGTCAACTGCCGTTCCAGCAGCGCCCCGGCCCGCGCCGCGCCCACCGTCAGGCCGCCGCCCCTGCCGTCCTCCTCCTCCGCGCCGGACAGCCGGTGCAGGGCGCCCCGCAGCCGGGCGAGCCGCGCCGCGTACGCGTACTCGCGGGCGACGACGTCGGACAACCAGGCCAGTTCGCCGCGCAGTTGGTCCGTCCACACGGTGTCGGTCAGCGGGCCGTACACATGCAGCGTCCCGGAGATGCGGCGCGCCGAGCGGCGCAGCAGGCGGCTGGCCTCGCCGGCGTCCTCCGCGTCCGCCCCGCTCTCCCGGTGCAGCCTCAGACTGCGCAGGAACTCCGTTGCCTGCGCGTGCAGATAGGCCGACAGGACGTCCGCGGCCGTGGCACCGGCCGTGTCCGTCTCCGTCTCCGGTACGCCTTTTACGGTTGTCACTTCCTGCCCCCCGGGCACGTCATGGGGTAGCCGAACCACGCCTGCGCCTCCGGGCGTCGATGAGCATCTCCTGCACGTTCCTCAACGGCTGTCCGTCCCCGTCGGTGGCGTGCCGCGTCCAGTTGCCGTCCGCACCCAGGTGCCAGGAGGCGGTGCGGTCGGACACGCCCGCCTCCAGGAGGCGGCTGAGCGAGGCACGGTGGCCGGGATCGGTGACCCGGACGAGCGTCTCGATGCGCCGGTCGAGGTTGCGGTGCATCATGTCCGCGCTCCCGAGCCATACTTCCGGCTCCCCGCCGTTCCCGAAGGCGAACACGCGGGAGTGTTCCAGGAATCGTCCGAGGATGCTGCGCACCCGGATGTTCTCCGACAGGCCCACCACACCCGGCCGCAGGGCGCAGATGCCGCGGACCCAGATGTCCACGGGCACCCCGGCGCGGGCCGCGCGGTAGAGGGCGTCGATGACGGCCTCGTCGACCATCGAGTTGACCTTGATGCGGATGGAGGCGGGCAGCCCGGCGCGGTGGTGGGCGACTTCCTTGGCGATGCGTTTGACCAGCCCGTCGCGCAGCGATCTGGGGGCGACCAGCAGCCGCCGGTAGGTCTCGCGCCGCGAGTAGCCGGACAGCCGGTTGAAGAGGTCGGAGAGGTCCGCGCCCACCTGCGGGTCGGCGGTGAGCAGGCCGAAGTCCTCGTACAGGCGGGCCGTCTTGGGGTGGTAGTTGCCGGTGCCGACGTGCGAGTAGCGGCGCAGCGTCTCGCCCTCCTGGCGGACCACCAGGGAGAGCTTGCAGTGCGTCTTGAGCCCGACGAGCCCGTAGACGACATGGCAGCCGGCCTCCTCCAGCTTGCGCGCCCACTTGATGTTGGCCTGTTCGTCGAAGCGCGCCTTGATCTCGACGAGCACAAGTACTTGTTTGCCGGACTCGGCCGCGTCTATCAGAGCGTCCACGATGGGCGAGTCGCCGGACGTCCGGTACAGCGTCTGCTTGATGGCCAGGACGTCGGGGTCGGCGGCCGCCTGTTCGAGGAAGGCCTGGACGGAGGTGGAGAAGGAGTCGTACGGGTGGTGCAGCAGCACGTCGCGCTCGCGGAGGGCCGCGAAGATGTCGGGCGGGGAGGCGGACTCGACCTGGGCCAGGTCGCGGTGCGTACCGCCCACGAACTTCGGGTACTTGAGCTCCGGCCGGTCGAGCGCGGCGATGCCGAAGAGCGCGGTGAGGTCGAGCGGTCCGGGCAGCGGGTAGACCTCCGCGTCGGAGATCTTCAACTCGCGCACCAGCAGGTCCAGCACGTACGGGTCGATGGTCTCCTCGACCTCCAGCCGCACGGGCGGGCCGAAGCGGCGGCGCATGAGCTCCTTCTCCAGCGCCTGCAGGAGGTTCTCGGCGTCGTCCTCCTCGACCTCCAGGTCCTCGTTGCGCGTCACCCGGAACATGTGGTGCGCGAGCACCTCCATGCCGGGGAACAGTTCCTCCAGGTGCGCCGCTATGACGTCCTCCAGCGGGACGTAGCGCTGCGGCGAGGCCTCCAGGAAGCGCGAGAGCAGCGGCGGCACCTTCACCCGCGCGAAGTGCTCATGGCCGCTCACCGGGTTGCGGACGACCACGGCGAGGTTGAGCGAGAGACCGGAGATGTACGGGAACGGGTGCGCGGGATCGACGGCCAGCGGGGTCAGGACGGGGAAGATCTGCTGCCGGAAGAGCGTGAAGAGCCGCTCCTGCTCCTTCTCGGTCAGCTCGGGCCAGCGGATCAAGTGGATGCCCTGCTCGGCCAGTTCGGGGGCCACGTCCTGCTGGAAGCAGGCCGCGTGCCGGGCCATGAGCTCGCGCGAGCGGGTCCAGATGAGCTCCAGGACCTCGCGCGGCTGCAGCCCGGAGGCGGAGCGGGTGGCGACGCCGGTGGCGATGCGCCGCTTGAGGCCGGCGACGCGGACCATGAAGAACTCGTCGAGGTTGCTGGCGAAGATCGCCAGGAAGTTGGCGCGTTCCAGCAGCGGGGTGGCCGGATCCTCCGCCAGTTCCAGCACCCGCTCGTTGAACGCCAGCCAGCTGCGCTCCCGGTCCAGGAAGCGGCCCTCGGGCAGCGGGTCCTCCTCGGGACGGCGAGCCGCCACACCCTCCTCCGCGGGCTGCTCGCGCGCCTCGAACCCGTCGAACCCCTCCTCGAAGGTGTCGTCGTAGCGCACCTCGTACGCGTCCAGATCGACGTCGAGATCCGGCTCCAGGCCGGGCATGCCCGCGGAGTCGTCCGCCTGCGGGCGGTGGGCCGCGATGAACCCGACGGAGGGCTGCGGCCGTCCCGGACGGCCCCCCTGACCTTCCTGTTCGCCGTTCGGTCGGTCCTGTGCCGGAGCGCTGGAGGACTGGGTCATACCTTCATTGTTCCGCGCCGGCGGCAGGTCGGGCGCGCCGGAGAGGGGCGCCCCGGCGGCGCGGAGCCGTCTTGCGGGTGCGTGGGGCACGGCGGGCTGCATTCGGCAAGGCTCGCAACCGCTTGTGAATCACGGGTAACGCGCACATGGCGCGCAGGAAAGCGGGGCCCTACCCCGCGGCGACGGCCGCAGCACGGTGGTGGCCTGCACGGACGGCAGGTGCACAGACGGCTGCGCGGGCGCATGCACAGATCCTGTGCACGCGCCCGCGCAGGTCGGCCGGACGGCTCAGCGGTACATCCGGCGCAGCAGCCACACCGCACCGCCGGTGACGACCGCCGCGAGGACCACGGAGACACCCGCCTCGGCCCACTGGAGGGGCCAGAAGTGGCTGTACGGATGGAATTCGAGGTACCAGCCGGCGCCGTCGTGCCGGGCGAGGCACCCCTCCGGGGAGACATCGACGCCGCAATTGGGCTCCGCAATGTGCTCGCCCGTACGGGTGACGATGCCGCGCTCCAGCATCCAGGTGCGGTCCCGGATGAGCCCCGGCTGGGCCGCGGACAGCTGTGTCACCGGGCCGACCAGGTGCGCGCGCAGGTTGTCCAGCAGCTCACCGGCCAGCACCAGGTAGCCGACCAGCGCGGCGCCCATGGCGGGGACCGCCCGCTTGACCAGCAGGCCCGCCAGCGCCCCGACGGCGATGCCCAGCAGCGCGTGCGCGACGGGCGCGGCGCCCAGGGTGTCGAACGAGTGGTACCAGGCCTGGCCGGGCAGCAGCACCTCCGGCACGGCCTGCCAGGCCCATGTGTAGGCCACCGACAGCAGCGAACCGCCGGCCAGCACGGCCACGGCCGGCACGGACAGCTTCACCGCGAACCAGCGCAGCGGCGAGACGGACTGCGTCCAGGCGAGCTTGTACGTACCGCTCTCCAGCTCGCGCGCGACCACCGGCCCGGCGACGAACATGCCCGCGATCGGCGGCAGCAGCATCAGCGGGTAGCCGAGGTAGTGCAGCAGGTCACCGGCCGTGCGCCGGAAGTAGTCCACCGTGGCCTGGGCGGTCGGGCATTCGGTGGAGGTGATGCAGGCGTCCCGGATGGCGCGGCTGTCGATGAAGTCGTCCATCCCGAAGCGCAGCCACACCAGGCCGACGACGAGCGCGGCGAGCGCGCTCGCCGCGCACCAGGCGGTGACGCGGTGCTGCCGCAGGACGAGCCAGGGCAGCCCGCGCAGCCCGGCACGGGGGCGGGCGCCGGCGGGCGCGGCGGCGAGGGGGGTTGCGGTGGCCGTCATACCGCCTCCTTCGGTGCGGGAACGTTCATGCGCGGTTCGGCGCCCGGGGTGAGCAGGGGCGGGGCGTCCGGGGACCGCAGGTGGGCGAGGAGGAGCTCCTCCAGGGACGGTTCGGCGACCTCCCACTCCCCCGCGACCGGCCCGTCGGTGCGCAGCAGCGCCGTGATCTGCCGCCCCGTCACACGCGACTCGACGACCGTGTGCCCGGTGAACTCCCGCGGCAGGCCCTCGGCTTCGTGCCGCCCCATGACGAGCGAGTGCACGGAGAGCAGGTCCTCCACCTCGCCCGCGAGCCGGATCCGGCCGTCCGCGACCAGCAACAGGTAGTCGCAGACGCCGTCGAGCTCGGCCAGCACGTGCGAGGCCATCACGACGGTGGTGGCGTGCTCGGCGGCCGCGGACATCAGCTCGGCCGTCATCTCGTGCCGCACCAGCGGGTCGAGGTCGCTCAACGGCTCGTCCAGGAGCAGGAGTTCGGGACGCTTGCCGAGAGCGAGAGCGAGGGCGACGCGGGTGCGCTGGCCGCCGGAGAGCGAACCGATGCGGGCCGCCGGCGGCAGGTCCCCCGCGGCCACGATCCGCTCGGCCGTCGCCCAGTCCCAGGTGGCGGGGTTGAGCTCCTCCCCCACGCGCAGGGTCTCGCCGACCGTGAGGTGCGGGTAGAGCGGCTTGTCCTGCGCGACGTAGCCGATACGGGGCCGGGCGGCCCGGTCGGACGGCCGCGCGCCGCCGAACACGTGCAGGGCGCCGGTGGTGGGCCTGCGCAGCCCCGCGGCCAGCGACAGCAGCGTCGACTTGCCCGCGCCGTTGGGCCCAACCAGGGCGCAGATCCGCCCGGCGGGAATGCGGAAGGAGCAGTCGCGCAGCGCCCAGCCGCGCCGGTGCTCCACCCCCAGACCGGCCGCCTCCAGGGCGGTCCGGTCCGGCAGGTACGTCAGGTCGGTCATCCGGTTCCGGTCCCCTCGCTCGGACGCCGCGCGGGGTCCCCGAAGTGCTCGTCCAGGACGGAGGCGACCAGTGCGGCCACGTCCTCCCGGTCGAGCCCGGCCGCGCGGGCGCGTTGCGTCCAGTCGGCCAGCTCGCCGCGCAACGGCGAGTCCGCACCGGCCCCCGGCCGTGCCAACGACCGCCGCACGAAGGTCCCGAGCCCCGGCCGCGCCTCGACGAGCCCCTCGCGGTCGAGCTCGCGGTACGCCTTCAGCACGGTGTTGGGGTTGATGGCCGTCGCGGCCACGACCTCTTTGGCGGTGGGCAGCTTGTCGCCGGGCGCGAGCAGGCCGAGACGCAAGGCCTGCTTGACCTGCTGGACGATCTGCAGGTACGTGGCGACGCCGGTGCGCCGGTCGATGCGGAAGTCGACCACCGGAGCATCACCCTTTCACTACTTGATTAGTGAAAGGGTGATGCAGGGGCCGAGCCACTGTCAAGGCGAGGGTCCCGGGGCGCCCGCCTCAGCTCTCCGTCCGGTACATCAGATCCGTCTCGTGCGTCACGAACCCCAGCCGCTCGTACACCGCCACCGCCGCCGCGTTGTCGGCGTCGACGTACAGCATCGCCGTCGGCAGCCCCCGCGCCGCCAGGTGCCGCAGGCCCACCACCGTCAGGGCCTTGCCCAGGCCGCCGCCCTGGGCGCCCGGGCGGACGCCCAGCACGTACACCTCGCCCAGGCCCTCGTCCGCGTGCACCTTCGTCCAGTGGAAGCCGACGATCGCCCCCTCGCGCTCGGCGAGGAAAAAGCCCTCCGGGTCGAACCACGACGCCGCCTTGCGGTCGTCCAGGTCCCGCTGCGTCAGCGAACCCTGCTCCGGGTGGTGGGCGAAAGCGGCCGCGTTCACCGCCAGCCACTCGGCATCGTCCGCCCCCGGCCGGAACGCCCGTACCGTCACCCCCTCCGGGAACACCGGCTCCGGCAGGTCCAGGCCCTCCAACGGCCGCCGCATCTGCCGCAGCTCGCGGAACAGGCTCATGCCCAGCACCTGCGCCAGGTGCCGCGCCGCGGGGTGCCCGCCGTGCGCCCACACGCGCAGCCGCTTGCCCGACTCCTGCAGCAACGCACTGCCCAGCGCCCGCCCGTGCCCCCGGCCCCGGTGCGCCGGGTGCACCACGAACTCGCCCGCCGGCGCCTCCACCGGGTCGCTCTCCTCCAGCTGCCCGTATCCCACGAACTCCCCGGCCACGTCCCGCACCAGAACGTGGCGCACGCCCTCGCGCCGCCCCTTGAGCTGCAGACGCCCCTGTTCGGAGACGGCCGGCTGGCCGTCCTCGGCCGCAGCCGCGGCCACCATGTCCAGGACGTCGCGCATCTGTTCGTCCGTCAGCTCGTCCAGCACCACGATCCGGCGCTGCCCGCTCACGTCATTCACCACGTTGCTCATGGCCCCGAGCCTACGAGCCCGCGGCGGCCGACCGTATGCTGCGGCCGACCTGCCAAACCCCACCACCCACAAAGGGGAACTCATGTCAGCGAAGCCGCCGATACGGCGACTCGCCCGCCGGCTGACCACCGCGACAGCCCTGCTCGCCGCGACGGCCGGTGTCCTGTCCACGGCCGCCGCCCCCGCGAGCGCCCACGACCGCGGCCCCGGGAACGGCCACCGGCACGACCGGACGGTCGACGTCCAGATGCTCTCGTTCAACGACTTCCACGGAAACCTGGAGCCCCCGCAGGGCTCCTCCGGCACCGTGACCGAGGCCGAGCCGGACGGCACGAAGAAGGTCGTCCCGGCGGGCGGCATGGAGTACCTGGCCAGTTCGCTGCGCTCGGCCCGCAAGGGCCACGAGTACTCCGTCACCGCGGCAGCGGGCGACCTCATAGGCGCCAGCCCGCTGATGTCCGGCCTCTTCCACGACGAGCCGACCATCGAGGCGATGAACAAGCTCGGCCTCGACGTCACCTCCGTGGGCAACCACGAGTTCGACGAGGGCCGCGCCGAACTGACCCGCATGCAGAAGGGCGGCTGCCACCCCAAGGACGGCTGCTACGAGAAGGGCCGGAAGTTCCGCGGCGCGGACTTCCCGTACCTCGCCGCCAACGTCACCGACGAGAAGACCGGCAAGCCCATCCTCAAGCCGTACACGGTGTGGAAGCACAAGGGCGTGAAGATCGGCTTCATCGGCGTCACGCTCAAGGGCACCCCCGACGTCGTCACCGCCGAGGGCGTCAAGGGCCTCAAGTTCGGCGACGAGGTCCAGACGATCAACAAGTACGCGGACGAACTCAACCGCCAGGGCGTCAAGGCGATCGTCGCCCTCGTCCACGAGGGCGGCTACCCCGCCTCCGGCGCGTACAACTACAACTGCGACACCCCCGGTGCGGGCGCCGGCATCTCCGGCCCGATCGTCGACATCGCGAAGCACGTCACCCCGAAGGTCGCCGCCCTCGTCACCGGCCACACGCACGCGGCCTACAGCTGCACCATCCCCGACCCGTCGGGCGCACCGCGCACCGTGACGTCGGCCGCCTCCTTCGGCCGCCTGTACACGGACACCACGCTGACGTACGACCTGCGCACGAACAACATCGTCCGGACCGCCGTCAAGGCCCCGCACGCCGTCAACCACGTGGTCAGCCGGCAGCAGCCGAAGGCCAAGGACATGACGAAGCTGATCGACCGGTGGAACAAGCTGGCCGCTCCCGTGGCCGACAAGCCGGTCGGCTACATCTCCGCCGACATCAACGGCCGGGGAGCCGCGGGCGACGGCGAGGAACCGCTCGGTGACGTCATCACCGACGCACAACTGGAGGCCCTGTCGCCGGCCGCCAAGGGCGGCGCCCAGATCGCCTTCATGAACCCCGGCGGCATCCGCTCCGACCTCGCCTACAAGGCCTCCGGCAGCGAGGGCGACGGAGTCGTCACCTACGGCGAGGCATTCACCGTCCAGCCGTTCACCAACATGATGCAGGTGAAGACCCTGACCGGCGCACAGGTCATCAAGGTGCTGCAGCAGCAGGTCACCGGCCCCAACGAGGCCGAGCCGAAGGTCCTCCAGGTGAGCAACGGCCTGACGTACACGCTCGACCTGACGAAGAAGGGCGCCGACCGCATCGTCACGTCCTCCGTGAAGCTGAACGGTGCGCCGATCGACCCGGCGAAGACCTACCGTGTCGCCGCCAACGAGTTCCTCATGGGCGGCGGCGACGGCTTCCCGGTCTTCAAGGAGGGCACCGACAAGCTGGTCGGCCCGTCCGACCTGGACGTGTTCGTCGCCTACCTGACGGCGCACTCGTCGAAGGCCGCACCGCTGGCGCCGCCGAAGGCGGACCGCATCACGGTCATCAAGTAGGCGGTTCCCAGGGCCGCGTGACGGCGCGCGGGCGCGTGGCGCGGCGCGTGAGTGCGCGGCGGGAATGAGCGGTTCCGAGGGGCGGTAGATCCGGGGACGGATCCACCGCCCCTCGGTTTTGGAGGAGTTCATGAAGAAGCAGGTGCAGCGTGCCCTGGCGACGGCTGCAGCCACGGCCGTACTGGCGCTGACGGGCGGCGTGTTGGCGACGCCGGCCGCGGCGGCGGATGCGGACGTGGATGTGCTCGGGGGGACGGCCACGGCCGTACTGGACGGTGTCTTGCGCATCACGGCCCTCGACGCCCCGCTCGTCGACGCCCCCAACCCGATCGCGGGCGCCCTCTGACCGTTCGTCGTCCGCCAGCGCAAATCGTCACCCTCGGCAGCGTGTCGTGAAGATTCGCGCTGGCGCAACCTGCACAGCCGTCGCGTGGTCGTCGCGATTCCCCCGAAACCCCCGAGCTTCTGCCATGAGGTACACGTTACGGCCACATTCCGCGGGAAAGGCGGAACCCTGGCACAACAGGTACCAAGACTCGCGTTCGAGACATCGCCCGAATACGTGCCGTTTCCCCAACGGCTGGAAGAGGTAAGGCGTTTGTTAACGTACCGGCAGTAGCCCTTGCGTCCGAGGGCCGCACGCATGGTGGGATGTGGTGATGCGAACCCCCACACGCATACCTCCCCGTCCCTCCAACCCCTATGACGAACTCGCCTCGCTCGCCGACCCGGAGCCGATAACCGAGCCGATAGCCGAGCCGATAGCCGAGTCGATATCCGACCCGGTGCCGATACCCCACGCCCCCCTCGGCGACCACGACGACGAGCCCTGGTCGCCCCCCGACCACCGGCGCGCCAGGCGGCCGCGCAGGCGGCGCCGGCGGCCGCGCCGCAAGCACCGGCTCCTCAAGCTGCTGATCGCCGCCGGCGCGCTGGCCGTGATCCTCGTGCTGGCCGACCGGTGCGCCGCGATGTACGCGGAGAAGAAGACGGAACGGCAACTCCAGCAAGCCCTGCACCTGGAGGCCGCGCCCCAGGTCGACATCCACGGATTCCCCTTCCTGACCCAGGTGCTGGACAAGCGGCTGACCCGGGTCGATGTGACCGTGCCGCATCTCGCCGCCGACCGGGTGTCGATCGCCCGCGTGCACGCCGCCGCGGAGGACATCCGGCTGATCGGCAGCCTGCCCGACAACGTGCGCGGGGCGGTGATCGGACAGTTGGAAGGGAACGTCCTGCTGTCGTTCGACGACATGAACCGGGAACTGGCCGCTTCGCAGGTGAAGTTCAGCGACGGGGGCGGCAATGTCATCGCCGCCCGCGGGTCGTTGAAGGTCGCCGGGCAGGAACTCGTGCTGCGGGCGCAGGCGCACCTGCGGCGCGCCGGCGAACAGGGCGTGTCCACGGACATCGACGGCATGAGCCTGGACCTGCCGGGCATCGCCGTCTACCGCCCCGGGGGCGGCGACAAGAGCCTGCTGTTGCACCGGGAGACGGCCGAACGCATCAGCCGGGACGCGGCGCGCGTCAAGGCGCTGTTCTCGGTGCCGTCGATCGCGCAGCGGCTCGGTCTGTCGCCGGACGACGCGGCCGCCGTGCTGGCCGACGAGGAGCGGCTGCACGAGGTCACCGGGGCGCCCCGCTTCGTCGACCGGCTGATGCAGGTCAATCTCGTCGACGTGGTGGCCGACCATCCCTGGCTGCTGGGGAAGGTGGGCATCGACCCGAAGGTGCTCGAAGGCATCACCCGGCTGCGGCCTCCCGAGCTGAGCGACCGGTTGTCGTTCTCCTTCCGGCTCCCGAAGGAGGCGGAGGAACTGCATCTGCATCTGGACAAGTTGACCGTCCAGCGTGACGGGGTGCGCGCCGACGTGTCGGGGAGCGGGCTGCCCGTGGGGCGGTGAGGCGGCCCCTACAGCGCCGGCGGCTCCGTCGGTGCGCCCGGCAGCCGGAGCGCGGCCACCGTGCCGCCGCCCTGTGCCGGGCGCAGGGTCACGGTGCCGCCGGCCTGCTGCACCGTGCGGGCCACGATCGACAGGCCCAGGCCGCTGCCCGGCAGGCTGCGGGCGGACGGCGAGCGCCAGAAGCGGTCGAAGACGTGCGGGAGTTCGTCGTCGGCGATGCCGGGGCCGTGGTCGCGCACGGTCAGTTCACCGTTCGTGAGGCGCACCTCGATCACGCCGCCCGCGGGGCTGAACTTCACCGCGTTGTCGAGCAGGTTCACGAGTGCCCGGTCCAGGGCGGCCGGCTCGGCGCGGACGTACCACGGCTGCAGATCGGCGTCGATCGTCAGACCGGAACCGCGCAACCGGGCCCGGCCCAGGGCCCGTTCCGCGGCCTCGTGAAGGGCGACCACCTGGAGGGGGCCGCTGCCCGGGGCGGCGTCGGGGCGGGAGAGTTCCTGCAGGTCGCCGATGAGGGCGGCCAGTTCCGTCATCTGGGCCTTGACGCTCGCGAGCAGCTCGGCGCGGTCCGCGGGCGGGATCGCCCGGCCCGTCTCCTCGCTCCTCGCCAGCAGGTCGATGTTGGTCCGCAGGGAGGTCAGCGGCGTGCGCAGCTCGTGCCCGGCGTCGGCGATGAGCTGTTGCTGCCGTTCGCGGGAGGAGGCCAGTGCGGCCGTCATGGAGTTGAACGACCGTGACAGGCGGGCGATTTCGTCGTCGCCCTCCACGGGGATGCGGACCGCGAGATCCTCGGTACGGGCGATGTGCTCGACGGCTCCGGTCAGCTGGTCCACCGGCCGCAGGGCGGCGCGCGCGACCCACAGGCCGGCGGTGGCCGCGCCCAGGACGCCGATGCCGGCCGTGATGACGAGCACCAGGGCGAGCGAGTTGAGCGGCTTGTTCACCACGTCGAGGGGCTGGGCGACCGAGACCGCGGCGTTGGGCAGCTGCGCGACGCGGTAGGTCGCGACGCGCATCCGCTCGCCGTCGACGGTCCGGGAGTCGTGCAGCACCACGCCGTCGATCCGGTCCTGGGCCACGGCCAGGTCCGTCCCGGTCACCTTGACCTGTGCCTTGCCCGGGGTCGTGCAGACGACGCCGCTCGCGGCGACGATCTGCACGGTGTACTGGGTGGGCGGCACCGCCTGGGCCGGGAGGCGGGTGCCGCAGTTCGCGATCAGGTCGCGCATGTAGTCGGAGGGCACGTTGACGTTGGTCAGCGTCGTGTCCTGCTGGTGGGACAGCTGCTGCTTGGTGACCAGCCAGCACGCCCCCGCCGCCACGGCCACGGCGAACGCGACGGCCGCCGCGGTCAGCAGGGCCAACCGCGAACGCAGCGGGAGCTTGCGGAACCTGCGGATCATTCGCTGCCGCCGTCTCCCCGCAGGACGTAGCCGACGCCCCGGACGGTGTGCACGAGGCGCGGTTCACCGCCCGCCTCGGTCTTGCGGCGCAGATACATCACGTACACGTCCAGGGAGTTGGAGGAGGGCTCGAACTCGAAGCCCCACACGGTCTTGAGGATCTGCTCGCGCGTGAGCACCTGCCGGGGGTGGGCGAGGAACAGTTCCAGCAGCGTGAACTCGGTGCGCGTGAGCTCGACGGGGCGGGTTCCGCGTGTCACCTCGCGGGTGGAGAGGTCCATGCGCAGGTCGGCGAAGGAGAGGACGTTGGCGGTGCCGGCGCCGGGGGCGGCCGCCGGGCTCGCGTACGAGCTGCGGCGCAGCAGGGCGCGGATGCGGGCCAGCAGTTCGTCCAGTTCGAAGGGCTTGACGAGGTAGTCGTCGGCGCCGGCGTCCAGGCCGGTGACGCGGTCCCCGACGGTGTCCCGGGCGGTGA
>NZ_JABBXF010000100.1 GCF_013030945.1 Streptomyces morookaense
CGGGCTGCGCCGGAGGCGGCGGCCGCCGCGTGCCGGGCCCGGGCGGCGCCGGACGGTTCGGCGCCGAGCAGCCGGTCGGCCGCCTCCAACGCCCGGGCGACGGCGATGCGTTCGGGCCCGTGCGGGCGCACCGGCGCGGGGGCCATGCACACCAGCCAGGCCAGGACGCCCGCGGCGAGGACCAGGCCCAGGTGCGCGGGGACGTCCCCGATCCGCTGGGGCACGAAGAACATGGTCGACGTGACGAAGGTCAGCACGATGTTGCCCGGCGGGCCGATGCGCGTCGCGTCGCACAGCACCTTGTGCACCGCCGCCGTCAGCGCCGCGAGCAGGACCAGCACCGCCGTCGACGGGATCAGCGCCGCACTGGTCAGGGCGGCCCCCGTGCCGGCCAGCGCCCCCAGCACCACCCATGCCACCGTGCGGGCCCGCACGGCATAGGGCCGGTCGTGTCCGTACAGGGCGCAGAGCGCACCCGCGGCGGTGTAGAGCGCCAGGTCGAGGCGGCCGAGCGCCAGCAGGACGAGGTCGGGCACCGCCATGGCGACGGCCGCGCTGAAGGCGGGCTTGGGCCAGATGTCCGCGGGCCGGTTCAGTCGCAGGAGGCCGCGCAGGGGCAGCGGCCGGACACGTGGGGGCTTTGCCATGGAAAGAGGTTAGCAGGTGTTTTACATGAAAAATATCTACCCGGACCCCTGCGCGAACAACTCCAGGGCGCGGGCCCTGCACTCCGCCGGGCCGCCCCACGCCGACCGCAGCGCCCGCGCCTTGCCGATCCACAGCGACAGGTCGTACTCCGCCGTGTACCCGATCGCCCCGTGCACCTGCAGCGCCGTACGGGCCGCCGTATAGGCCGCGTCACAGGACGCCGCCTTGGCCGCCGCCACCTCGGCCCGCGCGGTGGGCGACCCCGCCGCCAGCGCCACTGCGGCCCCGAAGACCAGCGGCCGGGCGAACTCCAGCCCGGTGAACGCGTCCGCCAGCCGGTGCTTGACCGCCTGGAACGAGCCGATCGGCGCGCCGAACTGGGTCCGCCGCCGCGCGTACGCGACCGTCCGGTCCAGCAGGGCGAGCCCCGCGCCCAGTGCCTGCGCGGCCGTGGCGAAGGCCGCCCAGTCGGCCGCGAGCGCGGCCGCCGCCCGTACCGCCGGACCCGAGGCCAGCAGCGTGCCGCCCCCGGCCGGCCGGGCCGGCCGGCGCGCGGGATCGACCGAGGGCCGCACCGGACCGTGGCCGGGGGAGAGGGACAGCAGGCCGCTGCCCGTCACGGTGAACACCGCGTCCGCCGCCTCCGCGTCCAGCGCGTACGGGCCCCCGCCCGGCAGGGTCAGCGTCACCCGCGCACGCCCCGCGCACACGCGCGGCACCCACTCCCGCGCAGGCCCCGTCCCGCCCAGGTGCGCCAGCAGCACCGTGGCCGCAACCGTCTCGGCCAGCGGGCCCGGCACGCAGTGCCTCCCCAACTCGACGAACGCCACCGCCAGTTCGGCCGGGAGGGGCCCGAATCCGCCGTACGCCTCCGGTGCCGCCAGGCCGAACACCCCGGCGTCCGCAACCCGTTGCCACAGGGCCAGCCCCGGCCCATACTCGCCCCGTGCCCAGGCCCGGACGGCCTGCGGGGTGCCGGACGCCGTGAGCATCCGGTCCAGCGTGCGCCCGAACTCCTTCTGCTCCGCGTCCAGCAGGAACCTCACCCGCGCCGTCCCTTCGGCAGCCCCAGCAGCCGCTCGCCGATGATGTCGCGCTGGATCTCGTTGGTCCCGCCGTAGATCGGCCCCGCGAGGGCGAAGGTCCAGCCCTCCGCCCAGTCCGTGTCCGCGAGTTCGCCGTCCGCGCCCAGCAGGTCCAGCGCCGTCTCGTGCAGGGCGAGATCCAGCTCCGACCAGAAGACCTTGACGGGACTCGACTCCGCCGTCCCCGCACCGGCCCCGTCCCCCGACGCCCGCCCGTACCCGTACAGTTCGTACGCCCGCGCCCGGATCACCGCGTCCGCGACCCGGTCCCGCAGCGCCGTGTCGCCCGGATCGCCCGCCGCACGCCACAGCGCCACCAGCCGCCGGGCGGCCGCCGTGAACCGGCCCGGGCTGCGCAGTGCCAGCCCCCGCTCGCTGCCCGCGGTGCTCATCGCCACCCGCCAGCCGTCGCCGGGCGCACCGATGACGTCCGCGTCCGGCACGAAGACCTCGTCCAGGAACAGCTCCGCGAAGGCGGGCCGGCCGTCGAGGCGGCCGATGGGCCGCACCGTCACACCCTCCGCGTCGAGCGGGAACATCGCGTATGTGAGCCCCTGGTGCGGCCGCCCGGCCCCCGGACGACTGCGGAACAGTCCGAAGGCGCGGTCGGCGAAGGCGGCCCGCGAGGACCACGTCTTGTGCCCGCTCAGCAGCAGGCCGCCCGGGGCCGGGCGGGCGACGGAGCGCAGCGAGGCCAGGTCCGAGCCCGCCTCCGGCTCGGACCACGCCTGGGCCCAGACCGTCTCCCCGCGGGCCATCGGCGGCAGGACGCGGGCGCGCTGCTCCTCGGTGCCGTGCGCGAGGAGGGTGGGGGCGAGGAGGCTGATGCCGTTCTGGGAGACCCGGACGGGGGCGCCCGCCGCGTGGTACTCCTCCTCGAAGACCAGCCACTCCAGCAGCGAACCGCCCCGCCCGCCGTAGGCCTCCGGCCAGGAGACCGCCGACCAGCCGCCCTCGTAGAGGGTCCGCTCCCACGCGCGGTGCCGGTCGAAGCCGTCCGCCGTCTCCGGCGAGGGGAGCGGAGTGCACGGGACGTGCGCGGCGAGCCAGGACCGCGCCTCGGCGCGGAAGGCGCTCTCCCCGGCAGTGAACGCGAGGTCCATCACGCCTCTTTCATGGCCCGCGCGTCCAGGCCGCGCAGCGGGTCCGAGGACGTCTCCGCGTTGTGCGCGTGCGCCAGGTGATGCAGCCCGAAGACCGCGTCCAGCCCCGCGTGCAGCCCCTGCAGATCCTCCGCCTGGTTGACCGCCCGCTTGGCCAGCGCGAGGCCCATGCGCGGCATCCGGGCCATGCGCTCCGCCAACTCCCGTGTCTCCGACGCGAGTTCCCCGCGCGGGACGAGGCGGTTGACCATGCCGATCTCGTAGGCGCGCCGCGCGCCCATCCGGTCGCCGGTGAAGAGGAACTCCTTCGCGAGCCGCGGCGGCATCACCCACGGATGGGCGAAGTACTCGACCCCGGGGATGCCCATGCGCACCACCGGGTCGGCGAAGAACGCGTCCTCGCTCGCCACGATCACGTCGCACACCCACGCCAGCATCAACCCGCCTGCCACACAGGCGCCCTGGACGGAGGCGACCACCGGCTTCGGGAGCTCGCGCCAGCGCCGGCACATGCCCAGATAGACCTCCGACTCCCGCGCGAACCGCTGCTCGGCGCCTTCCTTGTCCGTGTGGTCCCACCACAGTCCGGCCCGGCGCGGGAACGGCAGATGGGCGTCGCGCCCCGGGGTGCCGATGTCGTGGCCCGCGGAGAAGTGCTCGCCCGCACCCGCCAGGACGACGACCTTGACGTCGTCGTCGGCGGACGCCCGGCGGAAGGCGTCGTCGAGGGCGTAGGTCATCGCGGAATTCTGGGCGTTGCGGTACTCGGGGCGGTTCATGGTGACCGTCGCGACCGGGCCGAGCCGCTCGTAGCGCACTGTCGGGGCAGTGGTCATAACCATCCTTCCCTAACAAGTGTTTGGTAGGTTACCGTGCGGCCATGAGCAGCGTCGAGGAGTCACGCTCCAGTGCTCCGCCCTATCTCCCGGGCCACGCCCTGCTGGCCGGCCGCACGGCCGTGATCACCGCCGCGGCCGGCACCGGCATCGGCGGCGCGACCGCCAGGCGCTTCCTCGAAGAGGGCGCGCGCGTGGTGCTCGGCGACGCCCACGAGGCCCGGCTGCGCAGCCGGGTCGCCGCCTACGCAGCGCAGTTCGGCGAGGAGAAGGTGGCCGGCCTGCCCTGCGACGTGACACAGGAGGAGCAGGTCGCCGCCCTCCTCGACCACGCCGAGGAACGCCACGGCACCCTCGACATCCTCGTCAACAACGCGGGCCTCGGCGGCACTTCCGACCTCGCGGACATGAGCGACGAGCAGTGGCACACCGTCCTCGACGTCACCCTGCACGGCACCTTCCGCTGCACCCGCGCCGCCCTGCGCCGGATGCGGGCCGCCGGACGCGGCGGCGTCGTCGTCAACAACGCCTCGGTCCTGGGCTGGCGCGCCCAGCGCGGCCAGGCCCACTACGCCGCCGCCAAGGCCGGCGTCATGGCGCTCACCCGCTGCGCCGCCGTCGAGGCCGCGGCCTACGGGGTGCGTGTCAACGCCGTCGCCCCGAGCCTCGCCGTCCACCCGCACCTCGCCAAGGTCACCGGGCCGGAGCTGCTGGCGGAGCTGACCGCGCGCGAGGCGTTCGCCCGCTCCGCCGAGCCCTGGGAGGTCGCCAACGTGATCGTCTTCCTCGCCAGCGGCTACTCCTCCTACATGACCGGCGAGACCGTCGCCGTCAGCAGCCAGCGCGCGTGACGGACAATGACACCGTGCCGACCAGCAAGCCCACCAGCAAGAAGACCGAACTGCTCGCGACCGCGGCCCGGGTGTTCGCCGAACACGGCTATCGCGCCACCACCGTGCGCCGCATCGCCGACGAGGCGGGCATGCTCGCGGGCAGCCTCTACTACCACTTCGACTCCAAGGAGTCGATGCTGGACGAGATCCTCTCCGTCTTCCTGGACGAACTGTGGGCCGGCTACGACGCCGTGCTCGCGGCCGGTCTCGGCCCCCGCGAAACCGTGGAGGCCCTCGTCACCGAGTCCTTCCGGGAGATCGACCGGCACCGCGACGCCGTCGCCGTCTACCAGAAGGAATGGCGGCACCTCGTCGGCTCGCCCCGCTTCGGCTATCTCGCCGCGTCGCAGCGGAAGTTCGAGCAGGCCTGGCTGGGCACGCTGGAGCGGGGCGCGGCCGAAGGCGTCTTCCGCGCCGACCTCGACCCCCGGCTCGCCTACCGCTTCCTGCGCGACACCGTGTGGGTCGCGGCCTCGTGGTACCGGCCGGACGGGGAGCACGGACCGGAGGAGATCGCCCGGCAGTACCTCTCGATGGTCCTGGACGGCCTGGCCGTACAACCTTAGGAGCGCGCCATGAGCGAGGCGTTCATCGTCGGAGCCGTACGCACACCGGTCGGGCGGCGGGGCGGGGGCCTCGCCGCCGTACACCCCGCCGACCTCGGGGCGCACGTCCTCAAGACGTTGATGGAACGGACGGGCGTGGACCCGGCCGCCGTCGACGACGTCGTCCTCGGCTGCGTCGACACGGTCGGGCCGCAGGCGGGCGACATCGCCCGGACGAGCTGGCTGGCGGCCGGGCTGCCCGAGGAGGTGCCCGGCGTCACCGTCGACCGGCAGTGCGGCTCCTCCCAGCAGGCCGTCCACTTCGCCGCCCAGGCCGTGCTCTCCGGGACCCAGGACCTCGTCGTCGCGGGCGGCACCCAGAGCATGTCGCAGATCCCCATCGGCTACGCCGCCCGCCGGGCCACCGAACCGCTCGGCCTGGACCGCGGCCCGTTCGCCGGCTCGCAGGGCTGGCGGGCCCGCTACGGCGACCGGCCCGTGGACCAGTTCCACGGCGCGGAGACGATCGCCGGGCAGTGGGGCATCACCCGGGACGCCATGGAGGAGTACGCGCTGGGCTCCCACGAGCGCGCGGTCCGCGCCCTCGACGAGGGCCGCTTCGCCCGCGAGACGGCGGCGTACGGGGACGTGACGGCGGACGAGGGCCCGCGCCGGGACACATCCCTGGAGAAGATGGCCGCCCTGAAGCCGGTGCTCCCCGGCGGACTGCTGACCGCGGCCGTCTCCTCCCAGGTCTCGGACGGCGCGGCCGCACTGCTCGTCGCGAGCGAACGCGCCGTGCGAGAACACGGGTTGACGCCCCGGGCCCGTATCCACCACCTGTCGGTGCGCGGGGAGGACCCGATCAGGATGCTCACCGCACCGATCCCGGCGACGGCGCGGGCGCTGAAGAAGACGGGCCTGACGATGGACGACATCGACCTCGTGGAGATCAACGAGGCCTTCGCCCCGGTGGTCCTGGCCTGGCTCCGCGAGACCGGGGCCGACCCCGCGCGGGTCAATGTCAACGGCGGCGCGATCGCCCTGGGACACCCGCTGGGGGCGACGGGGGCCCGGCTGATGACGACCCTGCTGCACGAACTGGAGCGGACCGGCGGCCGGTTCGGGCTCCAGACCATGTGCGAGGGGGGCGGGCAGGCGAACGTGACGGTCCTGGAGCGGGTGTGAGGCCGGCCCGGCCCGACGGCGCCTGACATGAGACCGGCCGGGATCGGTGTGAGACTGGTGCAGGGAAGGGGTGATTCCCCGTGCCAGTGCCGGACCCACCGCACGCCCCCGCCGGTCCCGACGCCGCCGTCGACGAGAACCGGCTGGAAGAGCTGATCGTCGAGGCCCAGACGACCCTGCCGTTCGAACTGCCCGGCCTGGCGAACCGCTGCGCCACGGCCCTCGGCCTGAGCTCCGCGCTGATCTACCTCGTCGACCTGCAGCAACGGCTGCTCATCCCCCTCGACGACGACTCGGAGCCGCTGGAGGTGGACCGCACGTCGGCGGGCTGGGCGTACCGCACGGTATCCCCACGCGTGGCCGACACCGACGGCGGCCTGATCCTCTGGGTCCCCCTGGTCGACGGCTCGGAGCGGCTGGGCGTGCTCGCGGTCCGGACCGCCTCGCTCGACGGGGTGCGGTTGCGGCGCAGCCGGATCCTGGGCCACCTGTTCGCCATGCTGCTCACCTCCAAGCGCGGCTACAGCGACTGGCTCGCCGCCCGCACCCGCACCACGCCCATGGGCCTGCCGGCCGAGATGCTGAGGGCCTTCCTGCCGTCCCACACCGTCGGCAGCAACAAGTGCGTCTCGACCGCGGTCCTGGAACCCGCCTACGACGTCGCCGGTGACGCCTTCGACCACACGGTGGTCAAGAACGTGCTGCACACCATGATCCTCGACTCCATGGGCCACGACCTGACCGCGGGCCTGACCACGTCGGTCGCCATGGCGGCGGCGCGGAACGCCCGCCGCGGCGGCGGCGACCTGGCCGAGGTCGTAGGTTCCGTCGACCAGGCGCTCGCCCAGTGGATGCCGGACCACTTCTGTACGGGTGTGATGTGCCGGCTCGACGCGGCCGCCGGGGTGCTGCGCTGGGTCAACTGCGGCCACCCGCCCCCGCTGCTGATCCGAGCCGAGCGGGTGCTCGACGGGGCACTCGACAGCCCCCCGCAGCCGCCGATCGGCCTGGTAGGTCAACTCGCCTTCCCCACACGGGAAGTCCACGAGACGACCCTGGAACCGCACGACCGCGTCCTCCTCTACACGGACGGCGTCGTGGAGGCACGCGACGCGGAGGGGGCGGAGTTCGGCCTCGACCAGTTCACCGACTTCATCATTCGCTTCTCGGCCGCCGGCCAGCAGCCGGCCGAGGTGCTGCGGCTGCTCATCCACGCGATTCTGGAGCACCAGCGCAATCGGTTGCGGGACGATGCGACCATCCTGCTCTTCGAGTGGTGCCCGAAGGGCCGTTGAGCCTCCGTCAGGGGGTGAGCCCCGAAGGGGCGCGGGGCTGTTGCTTCATGCGGCTCCGCCGCGTGGGCGCGACAAGCCCCCACCGGCCCGCAGCCGAACGCACCACCCAGGGGGTCCGGGGCGCAGCCCCGAGCACCCCGACTGCAGGCGCATCGTGGCCGAGCGCGCAGTTCCCCGCGCCCCTGACGGGGCGGGGCGCTACCGCCCCAGCCCGATCGGGTTCGGGTACCGCAGCTCCGCTGCACACGCCTCGGCCAACGGGGCCAGCACATCTGCCAGTTCACCGGCATCCGCCGGCACGGCCCGCCCCGCGGCCCGGTCCGTCGCCTCCTCGACCGCCGCCTGCAGGCGGCACCCCGCATCCGTGGCCCGCCCGTCCGCCCCCAGCAACCCCCGCTCCCGCAACCGCGATCCGGCCGCCTCCCACTCCTCGTCCGTCCAGCCCCGGTACGGCTGCAGCTCCGACCGCGGCAGGTCGATCCCCGCCCGCAGCACCAGCACCTCGCACCCGTCCAGCCCGGCGGCCACCAGGGCCGCCACATGCCCGTCCCCGCGGTGCTCCCGCAGCACCGTCGCCGCCTGCCACAGCCGCTCCAGCGGCTCCTCCGGCAGGCCGAGCGCCGCGTTCGCGGCCGCCAGCACCCGGCCGGCGCAGTCGAGCCCGGTCACGCACGCCCCCAGCAGCTCCGCCGCCCGCTCCGCCTCCTTCTCCCGGCCGGCCAGCAGCCTCCGCAGGGCGGCCCGGGCGCCCGACAGGCGCAGTTCCAGGGCCCGTTCGGGCGGGGTGATCCCCCACACCTCCGGGAGTGCCCGCGCCACCATGGACGGCGCGAAGTTGAAGAAGGCCGCCGTCACCGGCTCCGGGGCGACGGGGCCCAACGGTGCGGCCCGGCCCGCGAAGTAGCCGCGCCGCCAGCCCCGCAGCCCCGCCTCCCGGAAGGCGTCCAGCGCCTCGGGCGCGAAGTAGGTGACCGCGTGCAGGGGTTCGGTCGACTGCCAGAGAGTACGCGCCGCAACCCAGCCCGTCGTATCCGTCATGACCGCCTCCATCCGTGCCGGCTCATCCCGGCTCGGGCAAGCCTCGCAGAGTCGCCTGCGCCTGCGCCATGATCCGCTCGACCAGGGCGGCCACCGGGGGCAGGTCGTCGATCACCCCGGCGACCTGGCCGGCGGCCATCACCCCGACGTCCGTCCGCCCGTCGACCATGGCGGCCTTCAGCAGCATCGGCGTGTTCGCGGCGAGCAGCACCTGGGCCCAGCCCAGCGCCTTGCCGTGCTTCAGGGCCAGGCCGTCGCGCACCAGGTCCGCCCAGCCCAGCCCGGAGAGCCTGCGGAAGGACGCGGCGTGCCGCAGGGCCCGCAGCAGCACGGCGGCCGCGCCCGAGCGCTCCAGTTCCGTGACGAAGGGGGTGCGCAGCATCCGGTGCGGGAGCCCGTCGACCTTGGACGTGACCGTCACGTCCCGTACGGACGCGCCGAGATAGGCGGCCTTGACCGGCGCCGGGACCGTGCTGTCGGCCGTCAGCAGGAACCGCGTGCCCATGGCGATGCCCGCCGCGCCGTACGCGAGCGCCGCGACGAGCCCGCGGCCGTCGCGGAATCCGCCCGCGGCGACGACCGGGATGTCGACGGCGTCGACCACCTGCGGCAGCAGCACATTCGTCGCCACGTCCCCGGTGTGCCCGCCGCCCTCCGCGCCCTGCACGACGACCGCGTCGGCCCCCCAGGCCGCCACCTTCTCGGCGTGCCGCCGGGCGCCGACGGACGGGATGACGACGACCCCGGCGTCCTTGAGCCGGGCCATCAGTCCGCAGGAGGGCGCGAGCGCGAACGAGGCGACGCGCACGCCCTCGTCGACGATGATGTCCGCCCGTTCCGCCGCGTCGCCCGCGTCCGCGCGGAGGTTGACCCCGAACGGCTGCCGCGTACGGGCCTTCACCTCGCGGACGGCGGACCTGAGTTCGTCCGGCGTCATGGTCGCCGAGCCGAGGATGCCCAGCGCCCCGGCCTCGGCCACGGCCGAGACGAGCCGGGGGCCCGCGACCCAGCCCATGCCGGTCTGCACGACCGGGTGCCGCACCCCCACGAGCCGGGTCAGGGCGGTCGGCAGCTCGGGGGCGGTCACGGCCGCACCTCGCGGTCGCGCAGCCCCGCCGGGTCGAGCACCTCGCGGATCAGGCGGAGTTCGGCGTCCGTCGGCAGCCGCGTGACCGGAACCTCGCCGGGGATGTCGAGCGGGAAGCCGGTCGCCGCCTGCACGTCCTGTGCGGTGACGCCCGGGTGGAGGGAACGGACACGCAGTGTGCGGTCCGGGGTCTCGAAGTCCAGGACGGCCAGGTCGGTGACCACGCGGCGCAGACAGTGGAAGCGGGTCGCGGACGGGCCGGCGGCCGCCGCCCGGTCGTGGCCGACGCCGCAGACCATGTCGACCCGCTCGACCAGCACCCGGGGCGAGTGCCGCGGAATCCAGTAACTGACCGGATGATTCAGGGTGTTGACGGGCGCACCGCGCACCCCGAGCAGCTGCCGGTCGGGGCGCCGCCAGTCGCCGATGCAGGAGATGTTCTGGTTCCCGTGCCGGTCCAGCTGGCTCGCGCCCATCATCACGTGCCGCCGCCCGCCGGTGACCAGGGCCAGGTGCCGGCGGTAGGGCAGCCAGCCCTCGACGACGCGGGTCCCCTTCCCGGTCGTCAGCAGCGCCTCGCCGTCGGTGAGCAGCAGGCCGGGGGAGAAGGTGAGTTGCGCCAGCCGGGCGCCGATCGCGGGCACCCGCCCCATCGGGCTCGCCAGGATCTCCCCGTCCCCGCGCCAGGCCTCCGCGCAGGCCACGACGCACACCTCGGCCCGGCTCGCGCCGCCGCTCACGTGGCCTCCCCGGTGAACTCCGCGACCGCGGCCCGGTAGGCGTCCTCATCCCCCGACAGAAAGCGCCGGGTGAACTCCTGCCAGGCCGCCGGATCTACGGCCGCCTTGGCGTAGGCCGCCTGGAACGCCTCGTCGCGCCCGTAGTCCGGCACGCAGGAGGTGAAGTGTGCACCGCCCGGGGCCTCTATGACCCCGGTGACGCAGTGCCGTTGCACCAGCAGCGTCTGCGGGGCCGTGCCGTCGGCGGTGAACTCGGCGCTCTCGACGAGGCGTTCGCAGGAGACGTACGCCTCCCGGGCGGCCTCGCAGAAGAGGTCGTCGAAGTACGGGTCCGGACCGAGGTACTGGGCGTTGCCGAAGGCGTCCGCCCGGTTGAGGTGCACCAGGGCGGCGTCCAGGGCGAGGGCGGGCACGGCGACGAGCTCCTCGCGGTCCGCGTACGGCGAAGTGACGGTCCGCAGGCCGGGGTTGACCCGCATCACGTCCGAGCCGAGCCCGGCCCGTACCGGCATGAACGGCAGCCGGTGGGCGGCGGCCGTCAGCCCCCACATCACCATCGCCTCGTCCAGCTCCGTCAGTTCCAGCGCGCCGCGCTGCCGGGCGGCGCGGAAGTGCGGTTCGAGCGGGATGGAGTCCAGCGTGGCGAACGCCGCCACGAGTTTGCGGATCTTCCCGGCGGCGGCCAGCAGGCCCACGTCCGGGCCGCCGTAGGAGACGACGGTGAGATCGGTGACGTCCGAGCGCAGCAGGGCCCGGACGAGAGCCATCGGCTTGCGCCGTGCACCCCAGCCGCCGATGCCGATCGTCATGCCGCTCGCCAGCCGGGAGACGGCCTCGTCCGCCGTCATGCGTTTGTCGCCCGTCATGGCCGCTCCTTGCCGGAGAGGAACGTTTCACGGAGCCGGTCGGCGACCCCGTCGAGGGCGGCCTCGAAGGTGAAGCCCTGCTCGTAGCGGTAGCTGCGGCGGACGTCGACGGGGTCGATGCCGTTGAGCGCGGCCTTGGCCAGGCGCAGCAGCGAACCGTCCTTGGCGGCGATGTCGCGGGCCAGTCGGACGGCTGCCGAGGCCAGTTCGCCGCGGGGGACGACCTGCCACACGGAGCCGTGCCGGTGCAGCTCCTGTGCGCCGACGGTGCGCGCGGTGTAGAAGAGGGTGCGCATCAGGTGCTGCGGGACGAGCCGGGCGAGGTGGGTGGCGGCGCCGAGCGCGCCGCGGTCCAGCTCGGGCAGCCCGAAGACGGCGTCCTCCGAGGCCACGACGGCGTCCGCGTTGCCGACGAGCCCGATGCCGCCGCCCAGACAGTGGCCGTGCACCGCGGCGACGACGGGCACCTCGCACTCGTAGACGGCGGAAAACGCTGCCGCACAGGCGCGGTTGACGGCGGTAAGCGCCCGGTGGCCGGGCGTGCGGTGCACCTCCTTGAGGTCCACCCCCGCGTTGAAGCCGCGCCCGGCGGCGGCGAGGACGATGCAGCGGACGTGCAGGTCGGTGCCGGTGCGGCGGACGGTGTCGGCCAGGTCGTACCAGCCCTGTACGGGAAGGGCGTTGACCGGCGGGAAGTCCACGGTGACGACGGCGATGCCCGGTTCGGGACGTGCGGTGGAGATGCCCATCGGCTGCCTTTCCACCAAACGTTTGTTAGGTATCGTGGTGACGGTACCAGTGGACCGCCTGCCGCGGGAGGCGCCGAGTGGGCAGAGCATGCGGCCTTGAGGGCCGCGTCGCCGTCGTCACGGGCGGGACGCGGGGAGTGGGCGCGGGGATCGCCCGCGCGTTCCTGCGCGCGGGGGCGCAGGTGGTCGTCTGCGCGCGCCGCCCGCCGGCGGAGCCGGTCGCGGCGGCGGGCCGTGCGGCCCGCTTCCTGCCGGTGGACGTACGCCGACCGGAGGCGGTGGCCGGGATGTTCGGGCGGATCGCCGAGGAGGCGGGCCGGGTGGACGTCCTGGTGAACAATGCCGGCGGCACCCCGTACAGACCGCTCGGGGCGACGGACGCCGCCGTACACGCCCGCATCGTCGAACTCAACCTCATGGCACCGCTGACCGTTTCGCTCGCCGCCCACCGCATCATGCGGGAACAGCCGGGCGGCGGCTCGGTGTTGATGATCGGCAGCGTCAGCGGCGCCCGCCCGTCACCCGGTACCGCCGCGTACGGGGCCGCCAAGGCCGGGCTGGAACACCTCGCCCGCAGCATGGCGGTGGAATGGGCCCCGGCCGTGCGCGTCAACACCCTGGTGCTCGGCATGGTGCGCACGGAGTCGGCCCACCTGCACTACGGCGACGAGGACGGCGTCGCCGCCGTCGCCCGCACCGTCCCGGCGGGCCGGCTGGCGGAGCCGGACGACGTGGGCGGGGCGGCCGTCTTCCTGGCCTCCGACCGGGCCGCCTACATCACCGGCGCGAGCCTGCTCGTCCATGGCGGGGGAGAGAGGCCGGCCTTTCTGGATGCCGCGAACGTCGATCGAGGGAGTTGACCGGATGACGGGAATCTGCGCCGGACAGGTCGCCGTGGTCACCGGCGCCGGCCGCGGCCTCGGCCGCGCTCACGCGCTGGCACTCGCGGCGGAGGGGGCCCGCGTGGTGGTGAACGACCTGGGAACGGACCGTGCCGGCGAGGGCAGTTCGACGGAGCCGGCACGGGAGGTCGTACGGGAGATCCGCGACCGGGGCGGCGAGGCCGTGGCCCACGCCGGGGACGTGGCGACGGGGGAGGGCGCGGCGTCGCTCGTCGCCACCGCCCTGGACGCCTTCGGCCGCCTGGACGTCCTCGTCAACAACGCGGGGTTCCTGCGGGACCGCATGCTGGTGAGCCTCGGCGAGGACGACTGGGACGCGGTCGTCCGCGTGCACCTCAAGGGCCACTTCCTGCCCATGCGCTGCGCGGCGGCCCACTGGCGCGCGGAATCCAAGGCGGGACGGGCGGTACGGGCGAGCATCGTCAACACCACGTCGGGCGCGGGCCTGCTGGGGAGCGTGGGCCAGGCCAATTACGCTGCCGCGAAGGCGGGCATCGTGGCGTTGACCCTGGTGGCCGCGGCGGAACTGGCCCGCTACGGGGTACGGGCCAACGCGGTTGCGCCCGCGGCGCGGACGCGGATGACGGAGGGGATTTTCGGGGACGGGCTCGGGGAACCGGGTGACGTCTCACCGCTGGTGGTGTGGCTCGGTTCACAGGCTTCGGCGGACGTCACGGGCCGGGTCTTCGAGGCGGAGGGCGGCCGCATCACGGTGATGGAGGGGTGGCGGCGGGGGCCGACGGCGGACGGGGGCGGGCGCTGGACACCGACGGAGGCGGGGGGCGCTGCGCGCCGGCTGCTGACGGGGGCGCGGGCCCCGGGGCCGGTGTACGGGGCCGGCGCCCCGTAAGGGCAATGTGCGGCTCCGCCGCGTGGGCGCGACCAGGTGCGCCCGGTAAGGGGCGCGGGGAACTGCGCGACCAGCCCCCACCGGGCCGCAGTTGACGCACTACCTCGGGGGTCCGGGGCGTAGCCCCGGGTTCCTCGCCTGCGGGCGCGTCGTGGCTGCTCGCGCAGTTCCCCGCGCCCCTTACGGGGCCCATCAGTCAGGACACGACATCCTTGGCACGGAAGTGCCGAAAGGCAAGGGCAACCAGGACCACCCCATAAGTCGCCGACAGGGCAACCCCCTTCACCACCCCGCCCCACTCCGCATGCGGCTGCAGCAGATCCGCCCATGCGAACTGCCAGTGCGTCGGCAGCAGCTCGCGCCACGACCCCAGCGCGGTCACCGCGTCCAGGACGTTGCCCACGATCGTCAGGCCCATCGCCCCGCCCACGGCGCCCAGCGGCGCATCCGTGACCGTCGACAGCCAGAACGCCAGCCCGGCCGTGACCAGTTGGCCCGCGAACACGAACGCCACGGCGGCGGCGAGCCGCCACGTCGCCGTCCCGGCATCCAGCGTGCCCCCGGCAGGGATCCGCAGCGGGCCCCATCCGTACGCCGCCGTTCCGGCGACGAGCGCGACCAGCGGCAGCAGCACCATCGCGGCCGCGCTGAACGCCAGCGCCACGGTCAGCTTGCTCACCAGCAGCCGCCCCCGCGGCACCGGCGCGGCCAGCAGGTACCGCAGCGACGACCAGCTCGCCTCCGACGCCACCGTGTCGCCGCAGAACAGCGCCACCGGCACCACCAGCAGGAAGCCCGCCGAGACGAACAGGCACGTCGCGGCGAAGTTCACCCCGGACGCCGTGGCGGTGTCCATCAGGGTGACCCGCCCGTCGCGCCCGGCCGGCTGCCCCCCGATCGCGAAGGCGGCGATCAGGACGAACGGCAGCGCCGCGAGAACGCCCCCGACCACCAGCGTGCGGCGCCGCCGCAACTGCCGTGCCGCTTCCACCCGCAGGGGCAGCGTGTGCCGCGCCCGGTAACCGGGTGCGGCAACCGGCGGTGCGATGCTCATGACGGGCCTCCGATCAGGGTCAGGAACGCGTCCTCCAGCCGCCGGTGCGGCCCGACGCTCGCGACCGGGATCTCCAGCCGGACGAGTTCCACCAGCAGTTCCGGCGCTCGTGCGCCGTCGAGCCGCACCAGCAGCCCCTCGCCGCCGCCGTCGCGCACGGCCGAGGCGACGCCCGGCAGCGCGGCCACCTTCTCCACGGCCGCGTCGGACAGTTCGCCCTCGACGCCGACCAGCAGTGTGTCGCCGGAGCCGGTGATCTCCGCGACCGGGCCCGCGGTGACCAGCCGCCCGCGGTCCATCACGACGAGGTGCGTGCAGGACTGCTCGACCTCCGCCAGGAGATGGCTGGAGACGATGACCGTGCGCCCGGCGGCCGCGTACCGGATCATCACCTCGCGCATCTCGCGGATCTGCGGCGGGTCGAGACCGTTCGTCGGCTCGTCCAGGATGAGCAGGTCCGGCAGCCCCAGCATGGCCTGCGCGATGGCCAGTCGCTGCCGCATGCCCTGCGAGTACGTGCGCACGGCACGCTCCAGCGCACTGCCGAGGCCGGCGATCTCCAGGGCCTCGTCCACGTGGGCGTCCTCGGCCGGGCGGCCGGTGGCCCGCCAGTACAGGTCGAGGTTGGCCCGGCCGGACAGGTGCGGCAGGAAGCCGGCGCCCTCCACGAACGCCCCGACCCGGGACAGCACGGGCGCACCCGGCCGGATCGCGTGCCCGAAGACGCGGATCTCGCCGCCGTCGGGCCGGATCAGGCCCATGAGCATGCGCAGCGTGGTGGTCTTGCCCGCACCGTTGGGCCCGAGCAGGCCGAGCACCTGCCCCCGCTCGACGCGGAAGGCCAGATCGCGCACCGCATACCGGTCGGCGGAGCGGGCGTAGCGCTTGCTCAACCCGGTGATCTGCAGGGGCACTTCGGCCAGCGCGGGATCGGGCGCGGGCGCGGCGTCGCGCCGGCGCCCGGCCAGCAGCACGCCCACCGCGACGGCCACGCCGCCCAGCGGCAGCGCCCAGGTCCACCACGGCAGACCGGCCGAGGCGGTCCGCACCTCGGGCGCCTCCGGCACGCTCAGGCCGCCGGCCAGGGAGACGGTGTACGTGGCCGGTTGGGCGGGCGAGGCGTAGCCCAGGTCCGTGGAGGAGAGCACCAGCCGCATCCGGTGCCCCGCCTCGAAGGTATGGTCCACGGCCGGCAACTGCAGGTCGACGGTTCTGCCCTGCCGGGCGTCGCCGACCCGGACCGGGGAGACGAGCTGCCCGGGCAACTGCTGCTGCCCGTCCGGCCCGACGTCGTAGACCTTGGCGAAGAGGACGGCCTCCCCGGTGTCGGACGAGACCTTGACCTTCGCGGTCGGCGAGCCGGTCACATGGACGCTCTCGTCCAGCCGCGCGGAGTCGAAACGGGCGTACTGGCCGGGGAAGTCCAGGGACATCCCGAGCCCGAGCCCGGAGAGCTGCGAGAGCGCGCCGAGGCCCGGCACGGCGGAGACCGCGGGCGGCGCCGCCCCGGCCGGGTTGCCGAACGACTGCTCGCGGCCGGTCAGCGGCACCGTGCGCGGGTCGTTGTGCAGCCCGGGGTAGCGGCTGCTGCTCGCGCCGCGCAGCCGGGCCTTGCCGTCGGTGGTGTCGATGCCGCCGGTCCGGCTGACCCGGAAGGCCGGGCCCGTGTCGGTGTTCTCGTCGCCCTTGAGGTAGCGGTCGAACCACGCGCGCGTGCGCTGCTCGGTCCGGTCGTTCTCCGTCGAGCCCGCGTCGTGCCCGCCGGCGATCCAGTCGACGGACACGGGCGCGCCGTTGCGGCGGATGGCCGCGGCCGCGGCGTCGGACTGGCCGAGGGGGAAGAGCGAGTCGCTCTGTCCCTGGACGAGGAGGGTGGGCACCTTGATGCGACCGGCGACGGCGGACGGGCTGCGCCGCTCCAGCAGTTCGCGCGCCGCGGCGTCCGGCCGGCCGGCGACGGCCACGCGTTCGTACATCGCGCACAGCTCGGGCTCGAACCGGCCGCAGCCGGGCTGCATATGCGCTGTGGTGCCGGCTTTGATCCCCGTACCGGTCGAGCCGGTCGTGAAGAAGAGCCCTGCCCAGAGCTTCTTGTAGACGTCGTCCGGGAAGAGCGAGTCGGCCAGGTTCCAGTAGGTGATCTGCGGGGCGATGGCGTCGACGCGCTTGTCGTACCCGGCGGCGAGCAGGGAGACGGCGCCGCCGTACGAGGCGCCCGCGACGCCGACCCGCGGGTCGCCCGGGGCGTCCAGCTCGACCTCGGGCCGCTTGGCGAGCCAGTCGATCAGGCGGCTCACGTCGGCGACCTCGTGCTGCGGGTCGTTGAGACCGATGCGCCCGCCCGAGTGCCCGAAGCCGCGCGCGGACCAGGTCAGCACCGCGTAGCCGGACCGTGCCAGCCGCTCGGCCTCGCCGCGCATGTCGTCCTTGCTGCCGCCGAAGCCGTGGGCGAGGAGCACGGCCGGCCGGCGGCGGTCCACGTCGCCGGACGTGAAGAAGGAGGTGTCGATCCGTGCGCCCGGCATGGCAAGGAAACGGTTCTCCTGGTGCACCGGCGGATCGCTTCCGGCGGCCTCCGCCGCCGTCCAGGTCCCGATGCCGGCGAGCACGGCGACAGCGCTCACGGCGGCGAGCAGCCGCCGGCTCCCGGGGATGCGCAGCTTCATCCCCGCATGCTAAGCGGTGGCATCCTCCGCCATGTCGGCGAGTCGGGTGACGGTGTTCCAGTTGCGCCCGGTGACGGTGGTGCCCAGGCGGCGCTCGGTGAGCTGCTTGGCCAGCTTCGAGTCCCGGATGCCGGCCGCACAGTGCAGATACACCGCACGCTCGCCCAGCGCGAACTCCTCGGGCACGTACGCCGCCGGGTCGAGGTCCGCCACGGTGGCCGGATCGGCCGGACCGGACAGGAAGAGCACCAGGAACCGCGCCGGATCGACCTCCTGCCCGGCGAACGGATTGCCGTCGACGATGCGCCGGACCTCACCCGCTTCGCGCACCAGGCAGGCCACCGAGATCCCGAGCTCCCGCTCGATGGCCTGCTCCAGCCCGGCGGCCAGTGCCTCCGCACCGGCGTCCGGGTGCGTGAACACGGCATTGCCGCTGTTGAGATGGGTCCGCACGGAGCCGCACCCCATGCCGGTGAGCAGATCCCGCAGGGTCTGCATGGGGACGCGCTTCTTGCCGCCCACATTGATGCCGCGCAGCAGCGCCACGAACGTTGTCATCGGGTCACCGTAGCCCGTTGTGTCGCGTGGGCCGCGCCCCGTAAGGGGCGCTGCCCCTACGGGGCGACGTTCCGCGCCAGCCGAAGCGTGACGATCTCGAACGGCCGCAAGGCGAGGCGCACCGCCTCGCCGACCGTCTCCGCCGGCTCCGTCGGCCGCTCCAGCAGGTCGCAGTACGTGACCGCGCCCAGCGGGAAGTCCGCGGCGAGGCGGGCCCGGGCCCGGCCGCCCAGCGACTCGTAGAGGCGGACGACGACATCGCCGCTCCCGTCGTCCGCCAGCTTCACCGCCGACACGGCCACCACACCCCTGCCGTCCCCCTCCACCCGCACCAGCGGCGGCACTTCGTCCGCCCCGGGCACCCGGCGCTCCGGCAGGTTGATCGCATACCCCTCGCGCACCGCGTCCGCGACGGAGGCGCCCGGCACCAGCGCGTAGCGGAACCGGTGCACTCCCTGATCGGTGCGCGGGTCGGGGAAGCGCGGGGCGCGCAGCAGCGAGAGCCGCACCGTCGTCGTGGTCCCCGTGCCCGCCCCGCGTGCCGTGCGGCTCACGTCGTAGCCGTAGGTCGAGTCGTTGACCAGTGCCACGCCCCAGCCCGGCTCCTCCAGGTGGACGAACCGGTGTGCGCAGGCCTCGAACTTGGCCGCGTCCCAGCTGGTGTTGGTGTGCGTGGGCCGGTACAGGTGGCCGAACTGGGTCTCGGCGGCGATCCGTTCGGCATGCACGTCCAGCGGGAAGGCGGCCTTGAGGAACCTCTCCGTCTCGTGCCAGTCGACCTCCGTCTCCACCTCCACCCGGCGCGCCCCGGCCGGCAGGCCGATCCGCTGCTCGACGCGCGAGTTCCCGAAGACCCGGACGACGTGCACGCTCCCGTCGTCGCCGGCCCGCAGCGACTCGGTGGCCGTCAGGTCGGTCACCGTGTTCCTGTAGAAGTGGTCGACGTCCCACGCGTCCCACATGTTCGGGAAGTCCTGGTGCAGTTGCAGCAGATTGGCCGCAGCGCCCGGAGCGATCGCCTCCCGGTCCGCCGCCGGGTCGTACACCGAGACCACGAGCCCGCGCCCGTCGATCCCGACCCGCAGCAGACCGTTGTCCAGCACGAAACCGCCGCCCTCGCGCGGCCGCACGGCGGCCGGTGCCGGGGCCGGACCCGCGGGCGCCGCCCCGAGTGCCGCGACGCCACCGCGCGCGTGCGGAGCCGCGTTGAAGACCACAGTGCCGTCAGACGTTTCCTCACCGGCCAGCACCGCCAGCGCGTCCGCGATCAGCCCCTCCAGCTCCTGCGCCACCGCGGCATACGTCTCAGCGGCCTCCCGGTGCACCCACGCGATCGACGTGCCCGGCAGGATGTCGTGGAACTGGTGCAGCAGCACGGTCTTCCACAGCCGGTCCAACTGCTCGTACGGATACGGGAACCCGGCCCGCACCGCCGCCGTCGCCGCCCACAGCTCCGCCTCGCGCAGCAGGTGTTCCGAACGCCGGTTGCCCTGCTTGGTACGGGCCTGACTGGTCAGCGTCGCCCGGTGCAGCTCCAGATACAGCTCGCCCGCCCACACCGGCGCGTCCGCGTACTCCGCGTGCGCCTTCTCGAAGAACACCGACGGCTTCTCGAAGCAGACCCGCGCCGAACCCTCCAGGTCCGCCAGCCGCTTCGCCCGCGCCAGCATCTCCCGCGTCGTACCGCCACCGCCGTCGCCCCACCCGGTCGGCGCGAGCGAGCGCGTCGCACCGCCCTTCTCCTGGAAGTTGCGCACCGCATGCGCCAGCTCCCGGCCCGACAGCTGGGCGTTGTAGGTGTCGATCGGCGGGAAGTGGGTGAACACCCGGGTGCCGTCGAGGCCTTCCCACCAGAAGGTGTGGTGCGGGAACTTGTTGGTGCGGCTCCAGGAGATCTTCTGCGTCAGGAACCACTTCGACCCCGACAGCCGGACCAGCTGCGGCAGCGCGGCCGAGTAGCCGAACGAGTCCGGCAGCCACACCTCCTCCGTCTCGATCCCGAACTCCTCCAGGAAGAACCGCTTCCCGTGCACGAACTGCCGCGCCAGCGCCTCCGCGCCCGGCATGTTCGTGTCCGACTCCACCCACATGCCCCCGACCGGCACGAAACGCCCCTCCGCGACGGCCTTCTTCACGCGCGCGTACACCTCGGGCCGGTGCTCCTTCACCCAGGCGAACTGCTGCGCCTGCGACATCGCGTAGACGAACTCCGGCTCGTCCTCCAGCAGCGCCGTCATGTTCGCCGTCGTACGGGCCACCTTGCGCACCGTCTCGCGCAGCGGCCACAGCCACGCCGAGTCGATGTGGGCGTGCCCCACGGCACTGATGCGGTGCGCGGAGGCGTGCGCGGGGGAGGACAGCACGCCCGCGAGCGCCTCGCGG
This sequence comes from Streptomyces morookaense, assembly GCF_013030945.1. Taxonomy (GTDB): domain Bacteria; phylum Actinomycetota; class Actinomycetes; order Streptomycetales; family Streptomycetaceae; genus Streptomyces; species Streptomyces morookaensis. The sequence goes on from NZ_JABBXF010000100.1 coordinate 20,486, forward strand.
GCCCGGGCCGCCGTGCCGCCCACGTCCTGGAGGTCGACGGCGTCCAGGGACCGCTCGACGGCCCGCAGGATCTCCCAGCGGCGCGGTGCGTCCTCCGGCAGCTCGTGCATCAGACCGTCCAGCACCTCCAGGTCCTGCACGAGCTCCCACACCGTGCGGTCGAGGACGGCCAGGTCCATCCGGGCCAGCCGGTAGCGGGGCGCATCGTCGGCGGTTGCGCGGTCGCCCAGCTCGGTGGGGACGAACGGGTGGTAGTCGAGGATCACGGGATTGGCCGAGGCCTCGATGTGCAACAGCACCGGCTCGCCGCCGCGGGCACGGTCGCTGATGCGCACCCACTGGTTGCGCGGGTTCAGGCCCTTGACCGGCGAGCCGTCCGGCCGGTAGACGAGCCCCTCGCACTGGAAGCCCGGCATGTTGTCGTCGAAGCCCAGGTCGAGGAGGGCCTCCACGGTGCGGCCCGCCCACTCCCGCGGCACGGACCCCGCCACCGTGAACCAGCTGGTGCCCCAGGGCGGCCCCCAGGCGGCCCCCGCCGCGACCGGCGTGCGCGGGGCCGCCAGCCCCTCCGCGACGGGGACGGGCTCGCCCGGAGCGTTCCACACGGACACGTCCAGCGGCACCGACTCGGGGTGGACGGCCGGGCGGATGCGTTCGTCCAGCACCCGCTTCAGACGGGCTTCGGTGATGCTGCGGTCGTTGTGCATCGGGTGTCCTTACCGGGAGGTCGGCCAGCGATGGGTGACGTGAGCAGGGACCGAGGCGGCGTACAGCTCGTCCACGGCGCGCACCTCGATGCGCGTGGCCGCCTCGCCGGCCGTGCGCCGCAGCGCCGGAACGTAGTAGGCATGCCCACAGGTGCCGCCGAGGAAGCGGAACCCGCCGCCCGGGAGCGCCTGCCGCAGCTCGTAGTGGCGCACGGGCCCCGGCGCCGCCTGCCACGCCAGCCGCAGGGCGGCCGCTGTACTGCCGTCCGGCCGTGCGGCGATGACGTGCAGGGCGCGCGGCCGGGCAGGGGCCGGGGCGACGGCGTCGCGTACGGCCAGCCGGCCCAGCCGCCACCGCACGGTTCCGCCGCGGCCGGGCACGGTGAGCCGGATGCCGAGGGCGTCGAGAGTCCGTCCGGCGAGCGCGCCGAGGGACAGGACGGTGGTGCGCCAGCCGTGTCCGTGGAGAGTGCCGGCGGACAGGAAACGGGTCCGCCGGTCGGCGGTGACCGCCAGTTCCACGTGCACCGCCTCCGCGCTGTGGTGCGTCAGCTCGACGACCGTGGCCGCCGACACCGGAAGCCGCACGTCGTACAGCCCGACCGTCGCCGGGTCGGTGAGCGGACCGGCCACGAGCAGACTGCTGCCGCCGTGCCACGCGTCGGCGAAGTCGAAGGCCACGTCCGGCCGGGCACCGTCCGTGCGCACGACCCAGCGGCGGCCCGGCAGCCGGTCCTGGAGACCGAGGTGGTTCCAGGGCGCGTCGGAGATCCGGCGACCCCGCTCGTACCAGCCCAGCCCGTGGCCCGTGTTGAACGTCGTCGCGAAGGGCAGCGCGGTCACGGCCGACCGGTCGGCTACGGAGGCGGCGGGCGGCCGCCACGGTCCGGCAGCGGGGCGCGAGGGGTCCAGGGAGGCACCGGACCAGAAGCGGTCGTCACGCGCGTGGAAGTCGGCAGGGGAGCGCCGGCCGGACGGGAGACTCTTCCACGTCCACTCGGGACGGTAGAAACCGAACGAGGCGACGTGCGGCCGGTCGGACGGCACGACGGCGTCCCAGTCGACGTGCGTGTCCCAGCCGTTGGCCTCGACGTCCACGCCGGCCCACAGCTCGTACGGACTGCGCCGCATGGTGGCGGCCCGCCGGGCGGAGGAGAGCAGACCGTCCTTGTTCCAGCCGAAGTTGACGAACATGGTGCCGGCGGCGTCGAAGAAGGCGGCGTTGCTGTCGTCCAGTCGGTTCTGCCAGTCGATGTCGCCGGAGGCCACCATGGCGTCGTACCAGGTCACGCGGAGCCCCCTGCCGTGTGCGTGCAGATGCGCCACGAAGTCCCGCATGTCCGCGCCGAGCCGGGCGTCGCCCCCTCCGGTCTCGGCGTTGAGGAACCAGCCGTCGAAGCCGTACGTGCGCGCGACCCGGATCAGCCGGTCGGCAACGGGAAACCCCCCGCGCGCATCGCGCTGCACGAGGTCCCGCGTCCACTGCAGCTTCCCGCCGTAGGCGACGGGCGGCAGGAACACGGTCCCCAGCACGGGCACCCCGTTGCGGTGGGCGGCGTCGACGACGGGCGCGTTGGGCGCGAGGATCAGCCCTTCACCGGACGAGCCGCCCCAGAAGACCAGTTCGTCGAGATAGGCCCAGTTAGAGAGCGCGTAGAAGTCGGCGGTACCGGACCCCTGCGAGGGATTGCCGGAGGTGGGCGCGAAGGAGACGAGCGCGGAGACACGGGCCTGCCCGCTGCGGGCGGTGCGGTTGGCGGGCGGCGGGGCGAACCGCGGGGCGAGCGGAACGGTGGAGCGGTTGAAGGGGAGGTCGCGGTCGCGTTCGGGGCGCCAGTGGAGGAGGTCTTCCGGGTACCAGTAGGAGGCGTGGGGCTGGAGGTCGGGGGCAGTGGCGGTGGCGGTGGGCAGGAGGAAGGCGCCGAGACCCGCAAGGAGCGAGCGCCGGGTGACCGAAAGGGCGGGACCGGGGCACCCCTCACACATCTCGCACCCCCACCACTTCCTCAACCCCCCGCGCCGCCAAATACCCCGCATCCCCCACCCGCTGAACCAGCACCGAAGCCGGCCACTCCCCGCCGGAGGCAAGCCGCATCCACGCCTCGAAATACGCCCCGCCAGGCGCACACTGCGCCCGCAACGGCGCCCCCTCCACATCCCCCGCATCCAGCACCAGCCCGACCCTCCGCGGCGCCGCCGCACGGCGCGGCCGCGCTGCCCAGCGCGCCACCGCCTCCCCGGCCGGCTTGACCCGCCGGTCGTTGGTCAACAGCCCGAGTCCGTATTCCAGTTCGGGGAAGTCCGCCAGCCTCCGGTCCACGTCGTGCGAACACCACCACGTGATGCCCCACAGGTCCGGGCAGTCCAGTGCGGCGGCCACCGTCGCGTCAGTGAACGCAGCCGCCCGCTCGGGCGGAATGTGCGGCGCAGGCGCACCGACCTCCTGCAGCCACACCGGACGGTGCACCTCCTCGGCCCACGCCTTCGACAGCTCGATCAGATAGGCCGCGTGCTGCTCCGTGTGCACACCGTCCGGCCCGTACCGCTGCGCCGTTCCGTCGAACACCCAGGAGTGCACGGCCGTCATGGCCCCGAGCCGGGCCGAGTGCGCCGGCGTGAAGGGGTGGTCGTCGTCGTACCAGGCGACGTCGTACGAGGCGTGCACATGTGACCGCCCGGGTGCGCCCTTCTCGCACGCGTCCAGCATCCGGCGCAGCCAACTCCCGGCCTGCTCGCTGTCGATGCGGTCGGGGTCGGGGTGCGGCGCTCCGGAGAACTGGTTGACCTCGTTGCCGACCGTCATGCCGAGGAAGTTCGGCCGGTCGGACAGTGCGGAGGCGAGGGCGGACAGGTAGGCGGCCTGCGCCTCGACGATGTCGGGGTGGGTGAAGATGTTCCGCCGGTGCCAGGTGGTGGTCCAGGACGGGACGAAGTCGAAGCTGGACAGGTGCCCTTGCAGCCCGTCCACGGCGACGTCCAGCCCCCGCTCCCCGGCCGCGTCCACCAGCTGCACGAGCTGTTCGACCGCGCGCGGCCGCACGAAGGTGCGGTTGGGCTGGAAGACGGGCCAGAGGGGGAAGACGCGGAGGTGGTCCAGACCGAGGGCGGCGAGAGAGTCGAGATCGGCCCGCACCTCGTCGAGATCGAAGTCCAGCCAGTGGTGGAACCACCCGTGGGTCGGCGTGTAGTTGACGCCGAAGCGCGGAGCGGAGGAAGACATGCAGTGACCTCTCCGTGAAACGTGAAAAGGGTCAGCCTTTGACGGCGCCTTCGCCGACGCCGCGGAAGAAGTACCGCTGGAGGCAGGCGAACATCGCCAGCAGCGGCGCGACCGCGATGACGGTTCCGGCGGCCACCAGCCGGGGGTTCTGCTGGAACGTGCCGTGCAGGAAGTTCAGCCCGACGGTCAGGGTGAAGCGGTCGGGATCGGAGAGGACGACCAGCGGCCACAGGAAGTCGTCCCACGCCCCCATGAAGGCGAAGATCGCGACAACCGCGAGCGTCCCCCGCACCGACGGCAGGGCGATCCGCACGAACCGCTGCCACACGTTCGCGCCGTCGATGACGGCCGCCTCCTCGGTCTCGTACGGCAGGGCGGCGAACGCGTTGCGCATCAGCAGCACGTTGAGCGCCCCGACGGAGCCCGGGAGGACGACGGCGGTGAGGGTGTTGTTGAGGTGCAGGTCGCGGACCATGGTGAACTGGGCGACGAGGACCGACTCGACGGGCACCAGCAGCGCCATGACGAACGCGAGCCCCGCGACCCTGCGGCCCCGGAAGCGCAGCCGCGCGAGCGCGTACCCGGCCATGGAGGCGCCGACGAGATTCGTCAGCACACTGGCGACCGCCACCTTCAGTGAGTTCAGGGCGTAGTCCCAGACCGGGATGATGTCCGCGACCTCGGCGTAGTTGTGCAGGGTGGGGTGCGCGGGCAGGAAGCGCGGGGGAGAGGTGTAGATGTCCTCGGTGGTGCCCTTGAGCGAGGTGGACAGCTGCCAGACGAACGGGCCGACGGCGACGGCCAGTACGGCGAGCATGAGCAGATAGCGCAGCACCTTTTCCCAGCCGGGCATCCGGTGCCTCATACGCGTTCCTCCCTGCGGTCGGCGCGCAGCACCAGCAGCATCAGCACCAGCGTGACCGCGAAGACGACGAGGGAGAGAGCGGACGAGTAGCCGGTGCGACCGTTGAGGCCGGTGCCGGTGCGCTGCACCAGCATCACCAGAGTGGTGTCCTGACCGGCCGGACCGCCGGTCGGCCCGGCCATCAGGTACACCTCCGAGAACACCTTGAACGCCGCCACGGACGACAGCGCACCGACCAGCACCATGGTCGGGCGGACGGCGGGGACGGTGATGCTGACGAACCGGCGCAGCGCCCCGGCCCCGTCGACGGCGGCGGCCTCGTGCAGTTCGCGGGGCACATTGGCGAGCGCCGCGAGATAGACGACCATGTAGTAGCCGAGGCCCTTCCACACCGTCAGTGCCATGGCACTGAACAGCAACAGCCAGGAACTGCCGAGGAAGTCGACCGGTCCCGCACCGAACAGTTGCAGCAGGCCGTTGACCAGTCCGCGGTCGTCGAGCATCCACACCCAGATGAGGGCCACCACGACGACGGAGGCCACGACCGGCGTGTAGAAGGCCGAGCGGAAGAACGCGACGCCGGGGAGCTGCTTCTGCACCAGCAGCGCGAGCAGCAGCGGCAGCAGGACCGTGAACGGCACCACCAGCACGACGTACAGGGCGCTGTTGCGCAGGGCCACCCAGAACTGCTCGTCCTGGAGCATGTCCCGGAAGTTCTCCAGCCCGGTCCACCGGCCGGGAGCGAGGGTGCGCGCGTCGGTGAACGCCTTGCCGAGGGTGGTGAGGAAGGGGTAGAGGCTGAAGGCGGCGACGATGGCGAGGCCGGGCAGCAGGAAGAGCCAGGGGCTGACGGCCCGGTGGGTGCGGACCTTCGACTTCACGGGCATGGTGGTCAGCTCTGCTTGAGCAGCTTGTTGCTCTGCGCCACGGCGTCGTCGAGCGCCTGCTGTGGAGACTTCTTTCCCTGGAGCGCCTTGGCGACCTCGTTCTTCAGAATCGTCTTCATCTCGTCGCTCATCACGACGGGCGTGTAATTCACCGCGCCCTTCAGCATCTTCGCGGAGGCCACCCGGACCCGCCCCTCGTCGGTGCCGTCGTCCCGTGTCCAGTACGGGTCCTCCAGCGAACCCTTCGTACTCGGGAAGACCGCCACTTTGTGGGCGAACTCCTCCTGGTTCTTGCGGTCGGTGACGAAGTGCGCGAACGCAATGGCCGCCGCCTTGTGCTTGCTGTGCTGCCCCACCGCGAGGCCCATGACGTACATGTTGGGCTTTCCGGTGTTGTTGGGGGCGTCGGTGATGCCCAGATTGCGGTAGAGACTCGGGGCGTTCTGCTTGAACGTGCCGAGGTCATGGGCGCTGCCGGGATTGATGGCGACCTTCTGCTCCAGGAATTTCTGGCCCGCCCTTTCCGGCGTGCTGTTCAGCGCCTGCGGGTCGAGCCCGCCGTTGCGGTACAGCTCCCGGTAGCGGGTGAGGAGTTCGACGCCCTTCGGCTCGTTGTAGGTGAAGGCCGTGGCGTCGTCATCGGTGAGCCGGACCCCGTAGCGGCCGAAGTCCTCGATGGTCGGACTGCTCGCCAGCGTCGCGATCCTCCCGTCCGACTGCCGGGAGATCCGGTCGGCACAGTCGAACAGCTCGGCATAGCTCTTCGGCGGCTTCCCGGGGTCCAGGCCGGCCCGCTGGAAGAGCTCCTTGTTGTAGAAGAGCGGACCGGTGTTGAGGTACCACGGGAAGGCGTACGTGCCGCCGAGTCCGGGCAGTTCGTTGCCCTTCCACGCCTCGGGCGTGTATTCCCCCTTGAAGGCCGCCGAGGTCTTCTCCCGGTCCAGGTCGACGAGAAGTCCCGCCTTGGCGAGGGGATAGGCGAGGTCGGGCGAGACGTTCACGACGTCCGGCAGGGTGCCGCCGGCCGCGTCGGCACCGAGTTTCTCCGCATAGTTCTCCGCCGGCCGGTCCAGCCAGCGGACCGTGACGCCCGGGTGTGCCTGCTCGAACTCCTTGACCAGGCCGTCGAAATAGCCCTTGAAATTGGCCCGCAGATTCCAGGTCTGGAAGGTGATGCTGCCCGCGACCTTGCCGTCCGCGTCGGACCCGCCTCCGCCGCCACCGGATCCGCAGGCGGCGAGCATCAGGGCGGAGGCCAGGAGAACTGCGGCGGCGGGGACGGCTCTGCGGGATGCGGACATGGCCGGCGGGGCTCCTTCGATCCGGTGAACGGGCCGGGAGGTGCCGTCAAAAGGTGCACCCGGAAGGGGAGTTGCGTCAATACTTCCGCCGACGGCTAATGCGCTTTAGTATGACCCGTCCAGGGCTTCAGCGAGCGCATCAGGAGGACAGCAGCAGCCATGCGCCGTACGCCGGCCCGACGCCCGACGATCAAGGACATCGCCCGTCGTGCGGGCGTCTCCGAGAGCGCGGTCTCCTTCGCCCTCAACGGCCGCCCGGGGGTCTCCGAGGCGACCCGCACGCGGGTGCGCCGCGTCGCCGAACAGCTCGGCTGGCAGCCGAGTGCCGCTGCCAGGGCCCTGTCCGGCGAGGGCGCCGCCACCGTCGGGCTCGTCCTGGCGCGGCCCGCCCGCACACTGGGCGGCGAGTCGTTCTTCCTCCGGCTCGTCTCCGGGGTGCAGGAGGTTCTCTCGGCCCACGGCCTGGGGCTGCTGTTCCAGGTCGTTGAGGACATCGGGGCGGAGTGCGCGGTCCACCGCCGCTGGTGGGCCGAGCACCGCGTGGACGGCGTGCTCGTCGTCGACCCGCGCGCGGCCGACCCCCGCCCCGCGCTGCTGGACGAACTCGGCCTGCCCGCCGTCATCATCGGCGCACCGGACGACGCCGGACGGCCACTGCCCGACCACGGCGCGATCTCCACCCTCTGGGCCGACGACACCGGGGCGATGGCCTCCGTCGTCGGCCACCTCCACGCGCTCGGCCACCGCCGTATCACGCACATCGCGGGCCTGCCCGAACTCGCCCACACCCGGCGCCGGATGGCCGGCCTGCGGGCCGAGGCCGAGCGCCGCGGCCTGCCCGAGGTGCGGTCGGTGACCACCGACTACTCCGACACCGAGGGCGCCGAGGCCACCCGCCGGGTGCTGGCCGCGCCGCGGCCGCCGACCGCGCTCGTCTACGACAACGACGTCATGGCCGTGGCCGGTCTGGCCGTCGCCGCCGAGCGCGGCGTGCCCGTACCCGGCGGGCTGTCCATCGTCGCCTGGGACGACTCCGTGCTCTGCCGCAGCACCCACCCCGCGCTCACCGCACTCGCCCGCGACACCGCGGCCTTCGGCCGGCACGCGGCCGAGGAGCTCGTCGCCCTCCTCGCCGGCGGCCCGGCCCGCCGGGTGGAGGACGTGACGCCGCAACTGGTAGTGCGCGATTCCACTGCGCCGCCGGGGAGTTGAGGGGTCCGGGAGACTTGGGGGATTGCAGAGGGAACGCTTGTCGTGGCAATGCCAAAAATTAACCTCCGGCATCTACCCGCGTAAACTCCGCCGGTCGCATCATGGGCCGTGCGCGCCCCCGGGCGCCCCGCAAGCCCCCCACTGCCCATGCACACGACCGGAGTCCGGCATGCCCTCAGCCCACCCTGCTCGTCAGGCCGCCCTCTCGGCAGGCGCCTTGCTGCTGTCCTCGATAACCGCCCTGGCGGCCCCCGGCGTTGCCCAGGCCGCCCCCGCGTCCTCCCTGCTGGTCTTCCCCGACCAGGACCACTCCGCCGTCTACGACTTCCTCGGCTCGGCCACCAAGTCGGTGGACCTGACGATGTACGAACTGAGCGACAGCAAGGTCGTCAACACGCTGGTGAGCAAGAAGAAGGCCGGCGTGAAGGTCCGTGTCATCCTCGACGCCAAGCGCACCGCGAAGAACGGCGCGGCGTACAAGGCCCTCAAGTCGGCGGGCGTGGGCGTGGTGTACTCCTCGTCCGAGTACGTCTTCACGCACCAGAAGACCATCACCGTGGACGGCGCCAAGTCCCTGATCCTGACGGGCAATCTGGACTCGACGTACTACACGAGCAGTCGCGACTACGGCGTCTTCGACACCGACGCCGCCGATGTGAGCGCGATAGAGAAGGTCTTCGCGGCGGACTACGCGAAGACCGCGGTCACCCCCTCCGACGGCGACCACCTCGTCTGGTCGCCCACCGACTCGGAGGACCGCCTGCTGGCGCTGATCAACGGCGCCCAGCACACCCTCGACGTCCAGGAGCTCGAGTTCGGCGACAGCAACCTGGTCGACGCGATCGTGGCGGCGGAGAACCGCGGCGTCACCGTCCGCGTGGTCGGCATGAAGCCCGACAGCTACGGCAGCTACTTCGACCAGGTCAAGGAGGCGGGCGGCAAGGTCGTCACGTTCTCCTCGACCGAGGGCCTCTACATCCACGCCAAGGCGATCGTCGCCGACTACGGCACCGACACGGCCAAGGTCTTCGCGGGTTCGGAGAACTTCTCCGACAACTCGCTCAACAACAACCGCGAGCTGGGCCTGATCGTCAACAGCCCGGACGTGCTGAACGGCATCGAGACGACGTTCAAGAAGGACTTCGCGGACGGGACGCCGTACTAGGCCTTGTCTGCGGGGAACTGCGCGACCAGCCACATCCGGCCCGCACGTTCCGACCCCCCGGCCATGACCACACTTTTGCATACGCTTTAATTGCGATTGGTTCGCAATTACGGTTGATCTTGATCAGGGGTGTGGGCATGACGGCCCGTTCCATACGGGGAGTGGCCGCCACGGCCACAGCAGCTGTACTCGTGGCAGGCGCCGCAACCGCCTGCTCGGCCCCCGGCGGGAGCGGCGGCGCGGCCGGGGACTCCCTCGTCGTCGGGCTCGCCAACGAGCCCGACACGCTCAGCCCCCTCCTCGGCTACGGCAAGGACGGCAACTCCAAGATCTTCGACGGCCTGCTGCGCCGCGACGCGGACATGAGGCTCCGGCCCGCCCTCGCCGCGGAGCTGCCGGCCGTCACCGACGACGGCCGCACCTACACCTACCGGCTCCGCAAGGGCGTCACCTTCAGCGACGGCAAGCCGTTCTCCGCCGCGGACGTGGTCTTCACCTACCGGACCATCCTGGACGAGAAGACCAACAACGCCGCCAAGGGCGAACTCGAGGCCATCGACCAGGTCTCCGCCGACGGCGACGACACCGTCGTCTTCCGCCTCAAGTACCCCTACGCGCCCTTCGCCGAGCGCACCGTCCTCCCGGTCGTCCCCGAGCACGCGGCCAAGGGCCAGGACGTCAACACCGGCTCCTTCAACACCGCCCCGATCGGCACCGGTCCGTACATCCTCACCGGCTGGAGCAAGGGCGAGAAGCTCACTTTCAAGGCCAACCCCGGTTACTGGGGCGGCAGGCCGAAGGTCGAGAAGCTCACCATGGCGATCATCAAGGACGACGATGTCCGCGCCACCCGGCTGCGCTCCGGCGACCTCGACGGCGCCATCCTGCCGCCCAACCTCGCCAAGGGCTTCAAGGGCGACAGTTCCAAGGTCACCCTCACCGCCCGGACCACCGACTTCCGCGGCGTGACCCTGCCGACGGCCGGCAAGGTCACCGGCGACCCCGCCGTGCGCCGGGCCCTCGATCTCGCCGTCGACCGCAAGGCCATGGTCGACAAGCTGCTCGACGGCGCGGGCCGGGCCGGCCACGGGCCCGTCCCCACCGACAGCGAGTGGTTCGCCAAGGGCACCGAGCGCCCCCATGACCTCGACAAGGCGAAGCAGTTGCTGGACGAGGCGGGCTGGAAGCCCGGCGACGACGGCATCCGCAGCAAGGACGGGCAGCGCGCCACGTTCACCCTCTGGTCCCCCGCGGGCGACAAGCTCCGGCAGGAGCACGCCCTCGCCTTCGCCTCCGACGCCAAAAAGGCGGGCATCAAGGTCGAGGTGCAGAGCGGCACTTGGGAGGTCATCGAGCCGCGCATGAAGGACGACGCCGTCCTCGCGGGCGGCGGCAACCCCGCCGACCCGGACTTCGACCTCTACAACCTGCTGCACTCCTCCCTCGCCCTCGACGGCTTCAACAACATGGCCGCCTACCGCAACGCCGACGTCGACAAGGCCCTCGAAGAAGGCCGGCGCAGCGGGGACAAGGACGCCCGCAAGGCCGCCTACGACAAGGTCCAGCGCGGCCTCGCCGAGGACCCCGGCTACACCTTCCTCACCCACGTCGACCACCTCTACGTGATGAAGGACGGCTGGAAGGACCTCACCACGCAGGTCGAGCCGCACGACCACGGCCTCGGTGCCGGGCCCTGGTGGAACGTCGAGGCCTGGCAGCCGAAGAAGTGACCGCCCGCACCACCGTCCCCTGGGGGCCGATGGCCCGCATGGCAGGACGGCGGCTGCTGGCCGCCGTCCCCGTGCTCGCCGTCGTGACCTTCGGCGTCTTCGCCGTCGCCGCCGCCTCCCCCTTCGACCCGGCCAAGGCCTACGCCGGGTCCTCCGGACTCGGCGCCGGGCAGGAAGTCCTCGCGCAGCTGCGCGAGAACCTCGGCGCCGACCGGCCGTTCACCGCCCGCTGGTGGGACTGGCTCACCGCCGCCCTCCACGGCGACCTCGGCCGGTCCGCCTCCCTGCGGCAGCCGGTGGCCCAGGCCATCGCCGAACGCATCGGCTGGTCCGCCCTGTTGTGCGGCGTTGCCTTCGCCCTGGCCGTGATACTCGGCACCGCACTCGGCGTGCTCGCCGGCCGGCGGCGCGGCGGCCGGTTCGACCGGGCCGTTACTTCGCTCTCGTACGTCCTCGAAGCCGCACCCCCCTTCTGGCTGGGCCTGCTGGCGATCTGGTTCTTCGCCCTCCGGCTCGGCGCGCTCCCGGCCGGAGGCCTCACCGACACCGGAAGCGACACCATCACGGCCGGGCAGGTCGCCTCGCACCTGGTGCTCCCGGCCGCCGTCCTCGCCGTCACCCAGCTCCCGTGGTTCGTGCTCTACGTGCGCCAGGGCGTCGGCGACGCGCTCACGGAGGACCCCGTCCGCGGCGCACGGGCCCGCGGCCTGCGCGAGCGCACCGTCCTCCTCGGCCATGCCCTGCGCTCCGGACTGCTGCCGGTCCTCACGCTCGTCGGCTCGCGGGTACCCGAACTGATCACCGGGGCACTGCTGGTGGAGACCGTCTTCAGCTGGCCCGGCATCGCCTCCGCCACCGTGGAGGCCGCCACGAGCGTCGACTTCCCGCTGCTGGCCGCCCTCACGGTGCTCGCCACGGCGGCCGTCCTCGCCGGCAACCTGCTGTCCGACCTGCTGTACGGACTGGCCGACCCGAGGGTGGGGTTCGATGGCTGAGACCGTATGGCGCACCGGCCGCGCGACGGGCGTCCGCGTCTCCGCCGCCCTCCTCGCGGCGGTCGTGGCGGCGGCACTCCTGGTGCCCCTGGCCGTTCCGCTGGACGAACAGGCCGTCGACCTGGGCGCCAAGCTGCTGCCCCCGTCCTGGTCCCACCCCTTCGGCACCGACGAGGTCGGCCGCGACCTGCTGCTGCGCTGCGTCTACGGGCTGCGGGTCTCCCTGCTCGTCGGCGTCGTCGCCGCCCTCGCCGCCACCGTCATCGGCACCGCGGTCGGCGCGCTGGCCGGAGCCCTGGGCGGCTGGGCGGACCGCGTGGTGATGCGGATCGTGGACCTCTTCTCCTCGGTGCCGCACCTGCTGCTCGGCGTCTTCGTCGTGGCCATGTTCCGCCCCGGCGTCTGGCCGGTGATCGCGTCCGTCGCGCTCACCCACTGGCTGTCCACCGCGCGGATCGTGCGCGCCGAGGTGCTCTCGCTGCGCTCCCGCCCGTACATCGACGCGGCCGTCTCGGGCGGCGCGTCCCGCCGGCGCGTCCTGGTCCGGCATCTGCTGCCGGGCGTGCTGCCGCAGGCGGGACTGGCGGCGGTCCTGATGGTCCCGCACGCCATCTGGCACGAGTCCGCGCTGTCCTTCCTCGGGCTCGGCCTGCCCGCGCACCGGGCCAGCCTCGGCGCGATGGTGCAGAGCGCACGCGGCTCCCTGCTCGCGGGCGACTGGTGGCCGACGCTCTTCCCCGGCCTGTTCATCATCGTCCCGACCCTGGCGATCGCCGTCCTGGCCGGTGCCTGGCGGGAACGGCTGAACCCACGACGGCGATCGGAGCTGACGCTGTGACCCCGCTTCCGGCCGACGGGCCCGTCGACGGCCCCGTCCTGTCCGTCCGCGGCCTCTCCGTACGCTTCCGCATGCGCGGCGGCCGGCATGTCGCCGCCGTCACCGATGCATCCTTCGACCTCCGGCCGGGGGAGTGCCTGGTGCTGGTGGGGGAGAGCGGCTGCGGCAAGTCCGTCCTCGCCTCGGCCCTGCTGGGGCTGCTGCCGGGCAACGCCGAGACCACCGGACAGGCCTTCGTCGACGGGCTCGACCTGCTCGCCGCCGACGAGCGCACGCTCGCCCGCACGGTACGCGGCCGGCGCATCGGGCTCGTACCGCAGAGCCCGTCCGCACACCTCACCCCCGTGCGCACCGTGCGCGCGCAGCTGGAGGAGACCGTGCGGGAGCTGACCGGCACCCGCAGGCCCGGGCTGCGGGCCGCGGCCGAGACCGCCGCCGAACGGGCGGCGTTCCCTGCCGACCACCTCGACCGCTACCCGCACCAGCTCTCGGGCGGCCTCGCCCAGCGCGCGGCCACCGCCCTCGCCCTCGTCGGCGACGCACCGCTGCTGCTCGCCGACGAGCCGACCACCGGCCTCGACCGCGACCTCGTCGACCGCACGGTCGACGAACTGCGCCGCCACGCGGACGCGGACGGCCGAGCCCTCCTGATGATCACGCACGACCTCGCGGCGGCCGAGCGCATCGCGGACCGCGTCGCGGTGATGTACGCGGGCCGCATCGTCGAACTCGCCGACGCCACCGCCTTCTTCGGCACGCCCGGCCCTCGTCATCCCTATGCGCGAGGACTGCTGGACGCCCTGCCGGAGCGCGCGTTCACGCCCATCCCCGGCATGCCCCCGGAACTCGGCGACCTGCCCGCCGGCTGCGCCTTCGCCGCCCGCTGCACGGACGCGACGTCCGCCTGCGAGGCGGTCCCGGCGGTCACGGACGGCGTGGCCTGCCACCACCCCCGGCAGCGGGAGGCCGCCGATGCTTGAACTGTCCCGGATCACCGCCGGATACGACCGGCGCGCGCCGGTCGTCCGCGACGTGTCCCTGACCGTGGGCGACGGCGAGGCCGTCGGCCTGCTCGGCCCCAGCGGCTGCGGCAAGTCCACGCTCGCCCGTGTGGCCGCACTGCTGCACCGCCCGGACGCGGGCACGGTCGTCATCGACGGCACCCCCGTCCGCGGCTGGCGCCACCGTGCCCCGCGCGAACAGCGCACCGCCATCGGCGTCGTCTTCCAGCAGCCCCGCCTGTCCGCCGACCCACGACTGCGCCTGGCCGACCTCGTGGCCGAACCCCTGCGCGCGACGGGACGGAAGGCGGAAGCGGCCGAGAGAGTACGGGACTTGGCCCGCACGGTCGGCCTCTCGCCGGACCTGCTGGACCGCCGCCCGCACGAGGTCAGCGACGGCCAGCTCCAACGCGCCTGCCTGGCCAGGGCGTTGTCGCTCCGGCCGCGCTGGCTCGTCTGTGACGAGATGACGGCGATGCTGGACGCGTCGACGACGGCCGCGCTGGTGGGGGTGGTGGAACGGTACCGGGAGGAGACGGGCGCGGGACTGTTGTCGGTGAGCCACGACCGGACGCTGCTGGGACGCTGGTGCGACCGGACGGTGACTCTCAGCCCGTCCGTGCCCCGAAGGGGCGCGGGGCTCTGCTGAATTTGCGGCTCCGCCGCGTGGGCGCGACCAGCCACGACGTCACCCGCCGATGACGTAACGTCCCTACCCCCGCGCCCCCGC
>NZ_JABBXF010000101.1 GCF_013030945.1 Streptomyces morookaense
TCACCCGCCGATGACGTAACGTCCCTACCCCCGCGCCCCCGCACTGCTGGGCTCGCGCAGCGCACCGGCACCCCGCGCCGCAACCCGCGAAGGCGACGGCGCAGCCGCCCGGCGCCGCAGCGTCGCCACCGCAACCCCCGCCAGCACCAGCACCCCACCCGCAACAGCCCCCGTCCCCGGCGCATTGCCGAAGGCCACCGCATCCAGCCCCAGCGCAGCCACCGGCACGGCGTACAGCACCAGCGCCGCGGTGGACGCGGTCGTGGCCCGCAGCGTCCGCGACCAGGTCCAGAACGCCATTGCCGTGCACCCGAGCCCCAGCCACACCACGGCCGCCGTGCGCTGTCCCTCCGCGGCCGCGACCTGCCCGACCGCGCCCGGCGCGAGCGGCAGCAGCGGCAACAGCCCGAAGAGGCTGCCGTAGAAGACGCATTCGGCACCGGAGTACTTCTTCAGCAGCGGCTTCTGCAGCGCGAACGATGTCGCCTGCGTCGCCGCAGCGGCGAGCACCATCAGCGCCCCCATGAGCGAACCGTTTCCGCTGCCCGACGTGAAGGCGACCAGCAGCGCACCGCTCAGTGCGACGCCCAGCCCCGTGATCCCGCGGACGCCGGGACGGTCGCCGAGGAAGGCCATGCCCAGAATCGTCGTGAAGACCGGTGACGCGGCGATCAGCATGGCCGCGGTGCCCGCCTCCACACTCTTCTCCCCGAAGCACAGCAGGACTTGGTAGGCCGTCATGCCGGTGATGCCGAACGCCGCCATGCGCAGCGCATCGCCGCGCCGCAGGCGGCCGATCTTCCCGAGGGCCAGGAACGGCAGCAGCAGGATCACCGTGATGGTGATCCGCAGCAGGGCGACCGCGGCCGGCGAGTAGTCCGGCAGGGCCATGCGGATGGCGGGGAAGGCGGATCCCCACAGCACGGCCGTCGCGGCCATCGGTATCCAGGGAGTCGTCGTGCGCGGTGTCGCCGTCATATCTCGGAAATTAACAACGCCAGATCTATAAGGCAAATAATGAATTCTATAGCGATCTCAAAGTAACTCTTTTAGAGTCGTCGGACCAGTGGGAACGGCAGCGTCTCCCGGATCGACAGACCCGTCAGAAACATCACCAGCCGGTCCACTCCGATGCCCAGCCCGCCCGTCGGCGGCATCGCGTATTCGAGGGCACGCAGAAAGTCCTCGTCCAGCTCCATCGCCTCGGGATCGCCGCCCGCCGCCAGCAGCGACTGGGCGGTCAGCCGTCGGCGCTGCTCCACGGGATCGACCAGCTCGGAGTAGGCGGTGCCGAGCTCCGTGCCGAACGCCACGAGGTCCCAGCGCTCGGCGACGCGCGGATCCTTCCGGTGCGGGCGGGTGAGCGGTGAGACGTCCGTGGGGAAGTCCTTGTAGAAGACAGGCAGCGTCGTGCGCTCCTCGACCAGCCGCTCGTACAGCTCCAGCACGATGGCACCGTGCCCGTGCTCGTGCCGGTGCGGCACGCCCGTCAGGTCGCAGTGCCGGCGCAGCACCTCCACGGGGGTGTCCGGGCCGACCTCCTCGCCCAGCGCCTCGGAGAGCGAACCGTAGACCGTCCGCACCGGCCACTGCCCCGAGATGTCGTGCTCGACCGGCTTCCCCGTGCCCCCTTCCGCCCGCAGCACGACGGCCGTGCCGTTGGCGGCGACGGCCGCCGCCTGGATCAGCTCGCGCGTGAGATCGAGCATCACGTCGTAGTCCGCGAAGGCCTGGTACGCCTCCAGCATCGTGAACTCGGGATTGTGCTTGTACGAGACCCCCTCGTTGCGGAAGGTGCGGCCCAGCTCGAAGACCTTCTCCAGCCCGCCCACGCACAGCCGCTTCAGATACAGCTCGGGCGCGATCCGCAGATACAGGTCGAGGTCGTACGCATTGATGTGGGTGGTGAACGGGCGCGCGTTGGCGCCACCGTGCACCTGTTGCAGCATCGGGGTCTCGACCTCCAGGAAGCCCCGGTCGAGAAGTCCCTGGCGCAGCGCCTGCGCGGCCGCGCTGCGGGCCCGTACGGTGGCGCGTGCCTCCGGCGAGACGGCCAGGTCCACATAGCGCATGCGCACCCGGGTCTCCGGGTCGCTGAGACCGTGCCGTTTGTCGGGCAGCGGGCGCAGGCACTTGGCGAGCATCCTGAAACCGCCGACGAAGACGGTGAGTTCACCGCGGTCCGTGGTGCCGATCTCGCCCTCGGCCTCGATGTGGTCGCCCAGGTCGACGTGCGCGGCGAACCGGCGCAGGCAGTCCGCGCCCGAACCGTCGCGGGTGAAGGTCAGCTGCAGATCGCCGGACCAGTCGCGCAGGACGGCGAAGGCGATCCCGCCGTGATGCCGGACCAGCAGCACCCGCCCGGCGACCGTGGCCCGTTCGCCCGTGCGCGAGGCGGCCGGCAGCCCGCCGTGTGCCGCACGGATCTCGCCGAGCGTGTGCGTGCGACGGGCGTCGACGGGGTACGGGTCGACGCCCGCCGCACGCAGCCGCTCCAGCTTCCGTCGCCGCACCCGCACCTGTTCGGGCAGACCGGCGAGTTCGTCCGCCGCGCCGGCCAGGCCGGCCTCCGCGCCTTCCGCCAGGCCCAGTTCGGAGAGCGGGGGCAGGCCTTCCGTCGCCGGCGGCAGGGCCGCGCCCTTCGGGCGGCCCCGGCCCCACATCTTGCCCAGGCTCGGCACGGCCACGAAGCCCTCGGCGATGCCCGAGGCCATACCGATCCGGGCGAGGGCGCCCGCATCCGCGTAGCACAGGAAGCGCGGGTGCCACTCGGGGTTGTACTTGACGTTCGAGCGGTAGAGCGCCTCCAGCTGCCACCACTTGGAGAAGAACAGCAGCAGCCTGCGCCACAGCCGCAGCACCGGCCCCGCCCCGATGCGCGCCCCCTCCTCGAAGGCGGAACGGAAGACGGCGAAGTTCAGCGAGATGTTCTTGACGCCGAACGTGCCTGCCTGCGCGCACAGTTGCGCCACCATGAACTCCATGACGCCGTTGGGCGCGGCGCGGTCGCGGCGCATCACATCCAGCGAGACGCCGTCGGTGCCCCAGGGGACGAAGGACAGCAGCGCGATCATCGTGCCGTCCTGGTCGAAGGCCTCGACCAGCAGGCAGTCCCCGTCGGCCGGGTCGCCCAGCCGCCCCAGCGCCATCGAGAAACCGCGCTCGGTCTCGGTGTCCCGCCAGGCGTCCGCGCGCCGGATGACCTCGCCCATCTCCTCGTCGTCGAGCGCGGAGTGGCGCCGGATGCGGGTGGTCGCGCCCGTGCGCGCGACCCGGTTCACCGCCTGCCGCGTCACCCGCATCTCCCGGCCCTCCAGGTCGAACGTCGCGACCCGCAGGATGGCCTCGTCGCCCAGCTGCAGCGCGCCGAGCCCCGACCGCGCAAAGGCCCGGGCCCCCTCCTCGCTGGCGCCCATCACGGCGGGCTGCCAGCCGTACCGGCCGGCGACCTCGAGCCAGGCGTCGATCGCCGGGGTCCAGGCCTCGGGGTCGCCCAGCGGATCGCCCGAGGCCAGGCACACGCCGGCCTCGACCCGGTAGGTCACGGCCGCCTTGCCGCTGGGGGAGAAGACGACGGCCTTGTCGCGGCGCGTCGCGAAGTAGCCGAGGGAGTCGCGGCCGCCGTACCGGCGGAGCAACGCGCGGATGCGCAACTCCTCGTCCTGGTGCAGGGACGCCTCCAGGCGCTGCGAACGGAACAGCACCGTGGCCGCGTTGAGCAGGGCCAGCGCGCCGAACAGACCGAGGAGGAAGTACAGCCAGTGCGGCGGGTGCCCGGTGAAGTGCCGGTTGCTCACCAGCCCGCCGCACACCTTGTTGGCGACGAACAGCAGCCGGTTGCCGCCGCCGCGCTCCAGCGAGCCGGGGAACAGCTCCACCAGCCCCCAGCCCACCAGGATCGCCAGGGTCAGCCCCGCGGCCAGCACCAGCAGCGCGCGCAGGAACGCGCCGCGCCGCACCTCCGCGTAGAACTCCCGCCGGGCCAGGAGCAGCAGGGCGATCGCGGCGCAGGACAGCACCAGCGAGGGAATCGTGTCCCAGTACCCCACGGCCAGCAGCAGCGCGTCCGCGAGCAGCAGAAGCGCGAGGTAGCCGACGACGAACCAGAGCGTGACCCGCTTGCGCGCCGCCATCGCGGTGGCCAGGAGCAGCAGGAAGACCGCATAGGCCAGGTTGGGGGCCGTCGGCACGGTCAGCGTGTCGAGCGCGTCGGTCAGCGGGTGCGCCGCGCGCCGCAGCGGCGGTATCAGCGAGGTGACCGCACAGAAGACGCCCAGCAGACCGAAGAAGACGGCAAAACCGTTGGGCACCCGGTGCAGGAAACGGCGCCAGGCGGATTCCCGTTCGCTGTCAGCCGGTGTCTCCTGCACCGTGCCCTGCACCGTGGCGGGCGGCCTGCCGTCCCGGGCTGTGCGGCTCATTCCGCCAGCCTAGGCACGCCACGGGCCGGACGCCTGTCGAACGCCGGCACGGGCATTCGCCCTCATGCCGCACACAGGGAACTCCGACGGGCCTGACCGGCTGAACCGGTGAATCCATACCCGAATGGAGTATGCCCGGCGCTTCGATGACAGCGGCCTCATGGGCCAGACTGGCGGACATCCGCCGTATCGCACCCGAGCGTGCTGCACGGGCGGATGTCCGCTGCTCCGCCTGGGAGGTTCACCATGGCCGTATCGATCTCCGTGGTCCTGTTGCTGCTGATCCTGGCCGTGGTCTTCATGCGCAACGGGGGCCTGCGGTTCTCGCATGCCATGGTCTGCGTCCTGCTGGGCTTCGTGCTGGCCAATACCAGCGTCGCGCCGACCATCCACAACGGGATCTCCTCCACCGCCCACATCGTGGGCGGTGTACGGCCCTGACCGGCCCCGTCAGCGGCCGATCTCGACGTCCTCCAGGATGCCCAGCGCGTCCGGCACCAGGACCGCCGCCGAATAGTAGGCGCTCACCAGGTAGGACGAGACCGCCTGCTCGTTGATGCCCATGAACCGCACATTCAGGCTGGGCTGGTACTCGTCGGGGATGCCCGTCTGGTGCAGGCCGATGACGCCCTGGTCGTCCACGCCCGTACGCATGGCGATGATCGAGCTGGTGCCCTGCTCGGTGACCGGGATCTTGTTGCAGGGCAGCAGCGGGACCCCTCGCCAGGACCGCACCGCCGAACCGAGGACCTCGATGTTCTTGGGGTAGAGCCCCCGGCTGTTGCATTCTCGCCCGAAGGCGGCGATGGTGCGCGGGTGCGCCAGGAAGTACTGCGTCTTGCGGCGCCGGGAGAGCAGTTCGTCGAGGTCGTCGGGGGTG
>NZ_JABBXF010000102.1 GCF_013030945.1 Streptomyces morookaense
CGCGTCCGGATCGGCGGCGGCTGGGACGCGTACGACATGCTGGTCTCGTCCGGCGACGTCGATCTCGACGGTCGCAGCGACCTGCTCGCCCGCGACCACGACGGCGTCCTCTGGCTGTACAAGGGCAACGGCAACCAGAACGACCCGTTCGAGAACCGTATCCGCATCGGCGGCGGCTGGGACCAGTACACCAACCTGTTCTGACAGCTGTAGCGCACACGGCAAAGGGCCGCACCCCGGTTTCCCGGGGTGCGGCCCTCAGCGTGTGGCTGCTACTTGCGGATCAGCGAGCGCAGCACGTACTGCATGATGCCGCCGTTGCGGTAGTAGTCCGCCTCACCGGGGGTGTCGATGCGGACGACCGCGTCGAACTCCACGCCCGTGTCGGTCGTGACCTTGACCGTGCGCGGCGTGCGGCCCTCGTTGAGCTCGGTCACGCCGGTGAAGGAGAAGGTCTCCTCGCCGGTGAGGCCGAGGGACTCCGCCGAGGCGCCCTCCGGGAACTGCAGGGGCAGGACGCCCATGCCGATCAGGTTGGAGCGGTGGATGCGCTCGTAGGACTCGGCGATGACGGCCTTGACGCCGAGGAGCGCGGTGCCCTTGGCCGCCCAGTCGCGGGACGAGCCGGAGCCGTACTCCTTGCCGGCCAGGACGACCAGCGGGATGCCGGCGGCCTGGTAGTTCTGCGAGGCGTCGTAGATGAAGGAGACGGGCGCGTCCGTCTTCGTGAAGTCGCGGGTGAAGCCGCCCTCCGTGCCCGGCGCGATCTGGTTGCGCAGGCGGATGTTGGCGAACGTGCCGCGGATCATGACCTCGTGGTTGCCGCGGCGGGAGCCGTAGCTGTTGAAGTCGCGGCGCTCGACGCCGTGCTCCGTGAGGTACTTGCCGGCCGGGGTGTCGGCCTTGATGGCGCCGGCGGGCGAGATGTGGTCGGTGGTGACCGAGTCGCCCAGCTTGGCGAGGACGCGGGCGCCGGTGATGTCGGCGACCGGGGCCGGCTCCATCTGCATGCCCTCGAAGTACGGGGGCTTGCGGACGTAGGTGGACTCGGCGTCCCACTCGAAGGTGTTGCCGGTCGGGATCGGCAGGGCCTGCCACTGGGCGTCGCCCGCGAAGACGTCCTGGTAGGACTTGTTGAACATGTCCTCGCCGATGGCGTTGGCCACGACGTCGTTGACCTCGGCCTCGGAGGGCCAGATGTCCTTCAGGAAGACCGGGTTGCCCTCGGTGTCCGTGCCCAGCGCGTCACGCGTGATGTCCACCTTCATGGAACCCGCGAGGGCGTACGCGACGACCAGCGGCGGGGAGGCCAGGTAGTTCATCTTGACGTCGGGGTTGATCCGGCCCTCGAAGTTGCGGTTGCCGGAGAGCACCGAAGTCACGGCCAGGTCGTGGTCGTTGACGGCCTTGGAGACCTCCTCCGGCAGCGGGCCGGAGTTGCCGATGCAGGTGGTGCAGCCGTAACCGACCAGGTTGAAGCCGACCTTGTCGAGGTAGGGGGTCAGACCCGCCTTGTCGAAGTAGTCGGTGACGACCTTGGAGCCCGGGGCGAGGGTGGTCTTGACCCACGGCTTGCGGGTCAGGCCCTTCTCGACCGCCTTCTTGGCCACCAGCGCGGCGGCGACCATGACGTACGGGTTCGAGGTGTTGGTGCAGGAGGTGATCGCGGCGACGGTGACGGCGCCGTGGTCGATCGTGTAGGTCGTGCCGTCGGGGGCGGTGACGGTGACCGGGTTCGACGGGACGCCGTTGGCGGCGGCCGGGGCGTCGGAGGCCGGGAAGGACTCCTCGCCCGCCTCGTCGGCGGTGGCGACGTAGTTGAGGACGTCACGCTCGAACTGGGCCTTGGCCTCGGCGAGGACGATGCGGTCCTGCGGGCGCTTGGGGCCGGCGATGGAGGGGACGACCGTGGAGAGGTCGAGCTCGAGCTTCTCGGAGAAGTCGGGCTCGGCGGCCGGGTCCAGCCAGAGGCCCTGCTCCTTGGCGTAGGCCTCGACGAGCGCGACCTGCTGCTCGCTGCGGCCGGTGAGCTTGAGGTAGTTCAGGGTCTCGCCGTCGATCGGGAAGATCGCGGCGGTGGAGCCGAACTCCGGCGACATGTTGCCGATGGTGGCGCGGTTGGCCAGCGAGGTGGCGGCGACGCCCTCGCCGTAGAACTCGACGAACTTGCCGACGACGCCGTGCTTGCGCAGCATCTCGGTGATCGTGAGGACGAGGTCGGTGGCGGTGGTGCCGGCGGGCAGCTCACCGGTCAGCTTGAAGCCGACGACGCGCGGGATGAGCATGGAGACCGGCTGGCCGAGCATCGCGGCCTCGGCCTCGATGCCGCCGACGCCCCAGCCGAGGACGCCGAGGCCGTTGACCATGGTGGTGTGCGAGTCGGTGCCGACGAGGGTGTCGGGGTAGGCCTGGCCGTTGCGGACCATGACCGTACGCGCCAGGTGCTCGATGTTCACCTGGTGCACGATGCCGGTGCCCGGCGGGACGACCTTGAACTCGTCGAACGCGGTCTGGCCCCAGCGCAGGAACTGGTAGCGCTCCTTGTTGCGGCCGTACTCCAGCTCGACGTTCTGGCCGAAGGCGTCCTTCGTGCCGAACTTGTCGGCGATGACGGAGTGGTCGATGACCAGCTCGGCCGGTGCCAGCGGGTTGATCTTCGCCGGGTCGCCGCCGAGTTCCTTGACGGCCTCGCGCATGGTGGCGAGGTCGACGACGCAGGGCACGCCGGTGAAGTCCTGCATGATCACGCGGGCCGGCGTGAACTGGATCTCCTGGCTGGGCTGGGCCTGGGAGTCCCAGCTGCCGAGCGCGCGGATGTGGTCGGCGGTGATGTTGGCGCCGTCCTCGGTGCGGAGCAGGTTCTCCAGGAGGACCTTGAGGCTGTAGGGGAGGCGGGCGGAGCCCTCCACCTTGTCCAGCCGGAAGATCTCGTACGACTCGTCGCCCACCCGCAGGGTGCTGCGAGCGTCGAAGCTGTTCGCCGACACGACAGTCTCCTTCATTGCATGAATTCGCGTACTGCGGCAATCCTGCCGCCCCATCACCGCGCGGACCCGCTAAGGTGTGCCTAAGTTAGGCACGCCTTACTGGCGCGACAGCGGTACGCCTTCTCGGCAGATATCTCGATGTCGAGATAACAGTAGTACATGGCCGGTGAATGGTCATGTCCTGATGATGTCCCGACGGGCCGGTCCGTGCCTGCCTGGGGTTTTGGGGTGCGGGGTGCAGCCGGCTGCCGTCGACTGCCGTCGACTAGCGTTCTTGATCATGAACGCATATCTCGGTCCCCTGGAACGGACCGACGACGGCCGATGGGTCATCGGCGATCCCGGCCGGCAGGGCGGCTCGTACCTGGTGCTCGGCACCGAGGGCGTGTACCTGCGCGAAGCCGGCCGGGACGAGGAGCTGATCGCCTGGTCCCGGTTCATGGGCCTGAGCATGACGGTCACACCGCGCCGCTGGTCCAGTTCCAGGGCCGCCGGCGTGCTGAACATCGTGTTCGGCGGCAGCGGCGGTTGGTACGAGGTCGACACCAACGGATCCTGCCTGCAGGCGACACTGCGGCATCCGTACACGCCCTGGGTCGGCCGGTTCAGCCACCACGAGCGGCGCTACAGCTGGAGCGAGATCCTGCTGGCGGACGCGCTGCTCGGGCAGGCCGTCGGCGTCGGCGCAGCGCAGCTGCTCGGGGATCCGGACCGGCTCGGGCAAGTGGTCGGACTTCTGGCGCCACTGAAAGTCCGGACGCATTCCGCCGCCCGGGCGGCGGTGGCGAAGGCCCTGGCCCCGTAGGGGTTCAGGCCGGCTTCCGGGCCTCGACGAGCACCCGGCACGAGTGGGCCACGAACGGCCCCTCGGCCGTGATGCGCTCGTGGAGCTCGCGCAGCCGGTCGCGATAGGCGTCGACCGTGAAGCCGGGCACGGTCCAGATCACCTTCCGCAGGAAGTAGATCACCGCGCCGACGTCGAAGAACTCCATCCGCAGCCGCTCCATGCGCACGTCCGCCATCTCCAGCCCGGCGGCCCGGGCCTCGGCCGTCTCGGCGTCCGGATGCCGCTTGCCGCGTGCCGCGGGCTGCGGCCCGAGGAAGTACTCCACCAGCTCGAACACGGAACCCGGACCGACGTGCTGGGCGAAATAGGTGCCGCCCGGCCGCAGCACCCGGGCGATCTCGCCCCACCACACGCTCGCCGGGTGGCGGCTGACCACCAGGTCGAACGCCTCGTCGGCGAACGGCAGCGGCGGCTCGTCGGGGTCGGCGACGACCACGGCACCCAGCGGGTGCAGCAGCCCGGTCGCCTTGGCGAGGTTCGGCGGCCACGACTCCGTGGCGGCCATGACGGGCGGGAACGGCCCCGCCCCCGCCAGCACCTCACCGCCGCCGGTCTGGATGTCCAGCGCGGCGGACGCCTCCGCCAGACGCCCGGCCAGCAGCCGCTGGTACCCCCACGAGGGCCGCTCCTCGGTGGCCCGGCCGTCCAGCCAGGAGAAGTCCCAGCCCTCGACGGAGACGGACTCGGCTTCGGCGACGAGGGCTTCGAAGGTGCGTGACATAGGGGCATCATCACCTGTACGAGTGGCAACTGCAGCGAATATGCACAGGGCAGGCGTTCGAACCAGCACCCGACCCCAGCGGCGGCACGAACCCCTGGTGGAGCAGAGTCACGCTCGACTCCGGCAGCGACTTCGCCCACATCAGCAACGTGTTCCTCAGAGGCGGCCGCAAGATATCCGGCGTTGCGGGCTGTCAGGAGCAGCACCGGTGACAGTGCCGTGCGCGCCTTCCAGCGCGCCCATCACATGCAGGTCGACGGCAAGGTCGGCACGCGCACCTGGGCGGCGCTGCGCGGGCATCAGCCGGCGCACGGTACGTCACGTGGGGCGCGCCGCACGTCACGCGCCCCACGCATCTGCCGTCGCGCATCACCCTCACGTCCGCGACAACCCCGTCCGCACCAGATCGATCACCTCCTCGTCCGTCAGCCCCAACGCCCGTGCGTCCACCACCAGATGCCGCACCCCCTCGACGAGCCGGGCGCGGCCCCGTGATGCCTCGTCGCCGCTGTCCGTCACCACCGCGCCGCGGCCGCGCCGGAGTTCGATGAGGCCCTCCGTGCGGAGCCGTTGGTAACCGCGAAGCACCGTATGGATGTTGACGCCCAGGGAGTCCGCCAGTGTGCGGGCGGCGGGGAGGCGGTCGCCGGGGCGGACGGAGCCGTCGGCGATGGCGCCTCTTACAGCTGCGGCGATCTGGTCGCCGAGCGGTACGGAGGATCCGTGGTCCAGCCGGATCAGCACGTCAGCCCCTGCGGTCCGTGGGAGCCGCATGGCCGCTACCGCGCTCCACGAGCCCGTTGAGGAGTGCGGCGGCCGTCGCCGCGTCGTCCGTCGTCACGACGAACTCCTTGCCGTTCGCCAGCTGCACCACGAGCGCCTCGCCGGAGCGCAGGACGACTCCGCTGCGCCCCTTGTTGATGCGGTAGCCCCAACCGCCCATGTCGCAGAAGGCGTTGATGTCCCGGGCGTTCGCCTCGACGATGCGCTTCAGTGGGATGCGCAGCCGCGGCCAGGGCAGCCAGAGCATTGTGACGGTCAGACCGTGCCGGTCGACGGTGCTCCGCACGCCCGAGAAGAGACCGAACAGCAGGCCTGTGCCGAGCAGGACGACACCGGGGCCGAAGCCGGTGAGGGGGATGATCGTGGCGCCCGCCACGAGCAGCGTCAGCCCGGCGATGCCGAGGCCGCGGGACCTCTGGGCATGTGTCCAGAACGCGGTCTCGCCCGGATGGAGGAGAAGACCGGGGCGGTTTTTCGGACCTATCCGCGCCTCCGGTGCCGGCTGCTGCCAGCCGCGCGTCACCAGCAGCCCGATCCCTCCGGTGACGGCGGCCAGCGCCAGGGCCGCGGGCACCTCCCAGAGGGTCAGCCGGACGTCACGGGCCGTCTCGGCCCCGGCGTTGTCCATGACGACGCGGACGTTGGCGTAGCAGAGCGGGCCGACGGTTGCGTAGGCGGTCAGCACCAGCGGCCGTACGGCGTCTATCACGTAGGCGAGCACGACGAACAGGGCGCCCGGGAGAAGCAGCATCGCCAGGCCCATGGGCAGGAGAGCCCCCTGGGACGTGAAGCCGTCGGCGTGGCCCGAGCCGCCGAAGTGGGTGGCTATGGGATCGGGCAGGCGCGGTCTGCTGACCAGGAAGACCGTCAGGAAGACGGCACTGGAGAGCAGATAGGGAATCCCGACGAGCAGCGGGCGGAGCCGGCTGCCTCTCGTCGGCCTTGCGGTCACGTTCATGACACCTCCAAGTTATTCGCATAGTAATAGAAAAACCTGGGAAGGCTGCAAGGGGCGAAGAAATCTCATATCTGAGATACCGTCTGTCTCATGACAGACGCCTACCTCGCCCGCATCGGCAAGCTCATCCGTGACGCACGTCAGCACCGCGGCTGGACGCAGACTCAGCTCGCCGACGCACTCGGGACCAGCCAGAGCGCGGTCAACCGCATCGAGCGGGGAAATCAGAACATCAGTCTTGATATGATCGCCCGTATCGGTGAAGCCCTCGACAGCGAGATCGTGTCCCTCGGTTACGCGGGGCCGATGCATCTGCGCGTCGTCGGCGGCCGGCGCCTCTCGGGCGCCATCGACGTCAAGACCAGCAAGAACGCCTGTGTTGCGCTGCTCTGTGCCACCCTGCTCAACGCCGGCCGCACCACGCTCCGCCGCGTCGCCCGGATCGAGGAGGTCTACCGGATCCTGGAGGTGCTGAGCAGCATCGGCGTCCGGCACCGCTGGATCAACGACGGCAACGACCTCGAGATCGTGCCCCCGGCCGAGCTCGACCTGGCCTCGATGGACACCGAGGCGGCCCGCCGCACCCGCAGCGTCATCATGTTCCTCGGTCCGCTGCTGCACCGCATGGACCACTTCAAGATCCCGTACGCCGGCGGCTGCGACCTCGGCACCCGTACGGTCCAGCCCCATATGACGGCGCTGCGCCACTTCGGCCTGGAGATCACGGCCACCGACGGCACGTACCACGCCCAGGTCGACCGCTCGGTCTCGCCGACCCGCGCCATCGTACTGACCGAACGCGGCGACACCGTCACCGAGAACGCGCTGCTGGCCGCCGCCCGGCACGACGGCGTGACCGTCATCCGCAACGCCAGCTCCAACTACATGGTCCAGGACCTCTGTTTCTTCCTGGAGGAGCTGGGCGTACAGGTCGAGGGCGTCGGCACCACCACGCTCACCGTCCACGGTGTGGCCCACATCGACCGCGATGTGGACTACGCGCCCTCCGAGGACCCGGTCGAGGCCATGAGCCTGCTCGCCGCCGCCGTGATCACGGAGTCGGAGCTGACGATCCGCCGCGTGCCGATCGAGTTCATGGAGATCGAGCTCGCCGTCCTGGAGGAGATGGGCCTCGACCACGAACGCGGCCCGGAGTACGCGGCGGACAACGGCCGCACCCGGCTCGTCGACCTGACCGTGCGCCCGTCCAAGCTCAGCGCACCGCTGGACAAGGTGCACCCGATGCCGTTCCCCGGCCTCAACATCGACAACGTGCCGTTCTTCGCGGCCATCGCCGCCTTCGCCCAGGGCCAGACCCTCATCCACGACTGGGTCTACGACAACCGCGCCATCTACCTCACCGACCTCAACCGCCTCGGCGCCCACGTCAAGCTCCTCGACCCCCACCGCGTCCTGGTCGAGGGCCCGACGCGCTGGCGCTCGGCGGAGATGATGTGCCCGCCGGCCCTGCGGCCCGCGGTGGTGGTGCTGCTGGCGATGATGGCGGCGGAGGGGACGTCGGTGCTGCGCAACGTCTATGTGATCAACCGGGGTTACGAGGACCTGGCCGAGCGGCTCAACTCGATCGGGGCGCAGATCGAGATCTTCCGGGACATCTAGCCCTACGCGGCGTACGGTTCCCGCTCCGGCGCCGCCGCGCGCTGTGCCCCCGCGATCGTCGCGCGCAACACCGCACGCGCCTCGTCGAGTTCCGCTGCCCGGGCGTCGAGGTCGGCGAGCCGGGTGCGGAGCGTGTCCAGCACGCCCGGGCACGGGTGCACGGCCGCCTCCCCCGCGGCGGCCGTGCAGGGCAGCAGGGCGCGGATGGTGCGGACGGGGAGCCCGGCGGCGAGGAGGGCACGGATCCGGCGCACCGTCTCGACGTGCGGCTCGCTGTACCAGCGGTATCCGTTGGGGAGACGGTCCGGCGTGAGCAGTCCACCGCGCTCGTAGTGGCGCAGCAGCCGTTCGCTGGTGCCGGTGCGTTCGGCCAGTTCCCCGATGAGCACGCGCTTCTCCCCCCGACTTGACCTTGTCACCGTGACAAGGTGCGACGTTGTCCTCCTGGCTGCCGACGGCCCAGACCGCTCAGACCGTTCAGCTCGCTCAGGAGATCCCGATGATTATCGACGCACACAGCCACGTCCACGACCCGGTGGCGGACCACGTCGCGCTGCTGGACGAAGCCGGTGTGGACCGCGCGGTGCTGTTCCCCACCCGCCCGCACCCGGAGCGGGCGACCGATCTGGCCGGGCTGCGCCGGGAGATGGCGGTGCTGCACCGCGCACTCGAAGGCGCCGAGAACGGTGCCGACGGCTTCGCCCGCGCCTGGCAGGAGCTGGACGCGGCACTGGCCGCGTACCCGGACCGCTTCATCGGCTTCGGCTCGGTGCGGCTGGACAGCACGCCGGAGGACATCGCCGGGGCGGTGGCACGGGACGTGGTCGGCCGGGGCCTGCACGGCATCGGCGAACTCACCCCGCCGCCGGGCGGCGCGGCCGCCGTCGAACCGGTGCTGCGCGCGGCCCACGACCACGGCGGCCTCCCGGTCGTCGTCCACGGCTCGGCCCCCACGACGGAACCCGACCTCCACACCCTGGCCCGCCTCTCGGCCCGCTACCCGTCGGTCCCGTTGGTCGTCAGCCAGGTCGGCGGCCAGCACTGGATGACGGCGATCGAGCTCGTACGGGACACGCCGAACATGTACTTGGAGCTGTCGACCGCGAACATCGTCTTCGCGCTGCGGCTGGCGATCCGGGAGATCCCGGAACGGACGCTGTTCGGATCGGACGCACCGTACGGGGATCCCGTACTGGCACGGGCGATGGTGGAACGGGTGACGCCGAGCGGTGAGGTGCGGGAGCGGGTGCTGGGGGGTAACGCGGCTCAGTTGCTGGGGATTTGACGGAGGGGGTCGGGGGCGTGGAGGGCCGTGTGCAGGTCGTCGGCGGAGGTGAGGGTGTTCCACCGGTCGCCGGCCTGGTCGGGGAGGACCCAGACGCGGTCGCCGAGGTATCGGCCCGGGGGCGGGACGAAGATCTCCGCTCCCCTGGGATGGACAGCGGCGCCGGGAACGGCCGCCAGGGGCTTGGCGGTTCCGAGCGGGAGCAGCCACCAGATCATGCGCTCCACGCCGCCCATCAGGTATGGGCCGATGTGGCAGCTCCGCTCGCGGAGACGGCTCACGGCTGCCGTGCCGAGCGTGAAGTCGGTGCGTACGAGCTCCCACCGTCGGCCGACCAGGAGCGGGGCCGTCCGGCCCGACTCCCAGAGGCGGACGGCGGCGCCGGGGTCCATTGCGGCCTGGGACAGCCAACGGGTGGTGGAAGTACGCACGTTGCTCCTTCAGATCATCGGTGGTGCGGGATCCGAAGGGGACGGTAGAGCTGCGCGGATCGCCGGAGGGGCACAGTTCGTACCCCCTCCTCTGTCGGGTCCGCCTACGCGGCCAGCAGCCCCAGTTTGACCGCCAGCCGGGCTGCTCGCTGCCGACGCCGGGGGCTCCTCGACTCCGACTCGCCGAGGATGATCGTTCGGGCATAGCCGTTGTAGCGGATGGTCTCCGGTGCCGCCTCGTAGGCCTTGTCGAGGGTGGCGAGCGCAGCCTCGTGCTGTCCGTCCAGTTGGTATCCGCGCGCCTCCTCGATGCGGTGGCGCGCCCGGCGGGGGCGGGACGGGATGGCGAGCGCGTCCGCGGCAGCTGCCTGGCGTACGGATTCGCCGCCTGCGTGGAGTTCGACGGCGACGGTGACGGCGTGCGCGCCCATCACGGCGCGGGAGAACGACGTGACCGGGTGGTAGTAGTCGGACGGCAGACGGTCGGCCATGGCGCGGGCCGTGTCCCAGTGGTGCCAGGCATTTCCGCTGTCACCCCGCCGGGCTGCGGTGTAGCCCGCCTCGAAGCGGAGGGCTCCGGCGATGGCGAGGATGTCGTCCGGGGCGTCGGGCAGCAAGGGTTCCAGGAACGTCAGCGTCTCCGACGTGACGGCGTCGGCGGCGTCGAAGTGCGCGGGGCCGGAATCGCGGTGCGCCTGCGCCGCGAGCCAGGCCGCAACGCCGATCGTGTGCGGATCCTCGGATTCCTGGGCCGCGAGCATCGAGCGTTCGGCCACGCGCCAGAGGAGCGCGGCGTCAGGCTGGTAGGCCAGGAAGAACTGGCTCAGGCTGTAGACCTCCGAGAGGACGGACTGCGCCCGCCGTCTGTCCGCCACGCGGTCCGCCTGTCGCGCAGCGAGCTGGGCATCGCGGATCAGGCCGGGCAGCAAGGCGCCGACGACGTCGCGATGGTTCGGGGAGGAGTGACGCGCCTGCCAGGCGCGGGCAACGCGCATGCGCAACTCCACTGTCGGCGGTGCCTCGCCTCCTGCCACGTACGGAAAAGCGTTCACGGTTTCCCGTACTGCCGGTAGCCGCGCATGGCCGGGGCCGACGAAGAGGTCGACGCGGGTGCTCCGATCCCCCGTGAGTTCGGAGAGCTCGCGCACGCGCAGGACTTCGGCGATCTGCAGGACGACATCGAGCTTCGGCATCTTGAGCCGCCCGTACTCGACCGCCTTCACCCACGAAGGCGACCTGCCCAGCAGACCGGCCAGGACCGTACGCGTCATTCCCCGGCGCGTACGCAGCAGTTGCAGTCGCTGACCGAAGGCCAACGGGTCGGTGTACAGCTCGTTCCCGGCATCGGATGACACGGTTCCCGCCCCTCTCCGAACAGGTCGTCAGTGCAAGAGTAGGGGCACGTCCGCAGCCCGGCCGGTGACGCCGAGCGGCTGAGTTCCCACCCATGACAGCTCGCCCTGGATGCATTCGCCACCTGAGCCGTGTCCGAAACCTTTCGGTCACATTGCAGCCCCCGGCCTGCTGAA
This sequence comes from Streptomyces morookaense, assembly GCF_013030945.1. Classification (GTDB taxonomy): domain Bacteria; phylum Actinomycetota; class Actinomycetes; order Streptomycetales; family Streptomycetaceae; genus Streptomyces; species Streptomyces morookaensis. The sequence continues at coordinate 11,162 of NZ_JABBXF010000102.1, forward strand.
AACGGAACCGATCCCCGACCCGCGAGCCCCTACGCATGAGCTGTGCAGCACACAACTCACCTGATGCAAATGGCAATTGCCATGCACCGCACACACGGCTGGCCGATTCATCCCCACCGGAGTCGACGCGTCACACGCGACCTCCCTAGCGTGCTGGTGGCCGGATCGCGTCGTGAGGGTCCGGCAACGGAAGTTCACGGCAGTCACCTCAAGGGGGACCATGCGTAAGGTGAATGCACGTCGGTACGCCGTCGCCTCGGCGGCACTCGGCCTCGCCGCCGGGCTGTTCGCCGCGGCACCCGCTTCCGCGGCGGCAGCGGCAACGCCCTCCGCCCAGGGCTCGTCCGGGGACGTGGAGTTCTCGGTCTTCGACAACGGATCCGGAATTCCCAGAAATTCCTCGTTCCGGCTGGCCGATCTCGGCCGGCACGGCGTTCCGGAGTCCGCGGTGAAGCAGCTCGGCGCCGGCAAGGCGCCCCGCACGGCCGGGGCCGATGCGGAGAGTCACGTGATGAGCGGGCCCGACGACCTGGTCGGGCAGTGGAAGGACCGTGACGGCTGGACCGTCTACCTGCGGCGGGGCTACTACGACCCCGCCAGGGACAGGGGCTTCGGGCTCACCAAGATAGAGCAGAAGCACAACCTCACCATGAAGGCCGTCCGGGCCACCACGCAGTACCCGCGTCCGGGTGCCGCCGGCAAGCAGCAGATGAACGGTCGCCCGAACACCTACAACTACTTCACCGACGTGCTGCACGTGAAGTGCAGCGGATGGTGGATCTTCAAGACCTGCCGCGTCGACAAAGTCCAGGCCGTGCGGGCCGGAGTAGACTTCGGCGCCCAGATCCCGATGCTGCCCAAGGGCGTCATCACCGCCTACTGCGAAGGCGTGCAAGGGCGTTGTCCCGACTGGGTCAAGAACGCCATCAACATCTGAGCCGCCAGGAGGGGCAGACAGATGAGCCGACGTCCCGTCCGGCCGGCCCGTACCCTGCCGGCCGCGGAGTGGTGGGCGCCGCTGCTCGTCGACCTCGGTGCCGTGCAGTACGGGAGTACCGACCTCGGATTGTGCGTCCGTGACGTCGACCTCACCACCGGCCGGGCACGGGTGACCGTGCAGTGGTCCGGCACGCCCGGAACGCCCGGCACCGAGCTCCTCCTGGCCGATCCCGAGGCCGGCCGCGACGTACTCCTGCGGGAGATCGCCGCGGCCGGCCCCGCCCGGCTCGCCGCCGACGAGTTCCCTCCGCTCACCGGCCACGCCTGGCTCCTCGACGAGCTCGGGCGGCGCAGCGACGCCTGGTACGCGTACCTCGCCGAACCGGTGGACCTGCTGCGGGTCGTCACCGACGGACACGGCACGACGGACGTCGCCGTACAGCGCACGGCCCGCGGCGACGTGGTCGTCGTCCACGTCCCCCTGGCCGGGCTGGGGGACGACGACGTCGGCCTCGCCTACACCATCGCCGAGCGCGCCGTCACCGTCCCGCCACACGACCTCCGGCCGGCCGGCACCGTGCAGGGCCGGCCCGCCTTCACCGCCCACCTCCCCGGCGAGGGTTAGGGCACCACCGCCACCCCCTCCAGCTCCACCACCGCCTCCTCGTCCCACAACCGTGTCACCCCGACGACCGCCATCGCCGGATAGTCGCGTCCCGCCAAGCGGCGCCACACGGCGCCCAGTTGGCGGGTGCACGCGCGGTAGTCCGCGATGTCCGTCGCGTACACCGTCACGCGCGCCAGGTCGCGCGGCTCTCCGCCCGCCGCCCGCAGGGCCGCCAGCAGATTGGAGAGGGCCTGCGCGAACTGTTCCGGCAGGCCGCCCGGTACCAGCCGCCCCTCCCCGTCCAGTGCCGTCTGGCCTGCCAGGAAGACCAATCGGCCGCCGACGGCGGTCACCGCGTGCGTGAAGCCCACGGGCGGCGGCAGGCCTTCCGGGTTCAGCCGGTGCAGGTGCGGTGTCATCGGTACAACTCCCTCGCGATGATCGTGCGCTGGACCTCCGTCGCGCCCTCGTAGATGCGCGGGGCCCGCACCTCGCGGTAGAGGTGTTCCAGGAGGTGGCCATGGCGGAGGGCGCGGGCACCGTGCAACTGGACGGCGGAGTCGACGACGTACTGGGCGGTCTCGGTGGCGAAGAGCTTCGCCATCGCCGAGCGGCGCGCGATGCCGGGTCCGCCCGCGTCGTGGGCCGCCGCCGCCGCGTACACCAGCAGGGCCGCGGCCTCGGTGCGGGTCGCCATCTCGGCGAGGCGGTGGGAGACGGACTGGAGATCCTTCAACGGGCCGCCGAAGGCCCGGCGTTCCGCGGCGTGCACGAGGGTCGCGTCCAGTGCGGCGCGCGCCATGCCGACCGCGAACGCGCCGACGCTCGGGCGGAAGAGGTCGAGGGTCGCCATGGCCACCCGGTAGCCCTCCCCCACCTCGCCGATCACATCGTCCGGTCCCACCGGCACCGCGTCGAAGGCGAGGATGCCGATGGGGTGCGGGCTGAGCATCGCGAGCGGTGTGCCGTCCAGGCCCGGGCGGCCGGCCGGGACGAGGAAGGCCGTGATGCCCGAGCGGCGCCGCCCCTCCCCCGGCTCCGCCGTCCGCGCGAAGACCGTGTAGACGTCCGCGTCCGGGGCGTTGGAGATCCAGCACTTCTCGCCCGTCAGCCGCCAGCCGCCGCCGGCCGCCGGCGCCGCCCGCAGTTCCAGTGCGGCCGCGTCCGAGCCCGCGTCCGGCTCGCTCAGGGCGAAGGCCGCGACCGCACGGCCGGCCGCCACCTCCGGAAGCCAGCGGGAGCGCTGCAGCCCTGTGCCGTGGCGCGCGACCGGGTACGCGCCCAGGCCCTGCAGGGCGAGGGCCGTCTCCGCCTCCGTGCACTCCCGCGCCAGGGATTCCCGGAGGAGGCAGAGGTCCATGGCCCGGACGGGCCGGCCGTCGGGGCGGAACACCGCCCGCAGCAGGCCGAGTTCACCGAGGGCCGCCACCAGGGGCCTGTTGACCCGGCCCGGTTCACCCTGTTGCGCCAGCGGGCGCAGCCGGTCCGCAGCCAGCGCGCGCAGCCGGGCGCACCACGCCTGCTGCTCCGGGTCCAGTGCGAACGGGGTCGTCATCGTTCCCCTCCCCTCTCCATATCGCGCTCTGTTGACTGCCGTCATCAACTCGATACGCTGACAGCGGATCGGTAGCGACACAAGACCCCCAACCACCACCCCGCCAAGGGGGCGCATCCGCCGTGGAGTTCATGCCGTCCGCCCATGTCGACACCTTCGCCCGCGACCACCTCCCGCCCGCCGACCGGTGGCCCGGACTGCGGCCCCTCCCCGGCCCCGCACGTCTCAACTGCGGTGCGGAGCTGCTGGACGGCACGATCGCCCGGCTCGGAGCGGACCGGCCCGCGGTCCGTGACGGATCCGGGGGCGTGTGGACGTACGGGGAACTCCGGGAGAACGTCGACCGGATCGCGCACACCCTCACCGGCGACCTCGGGGTCCTGCCCGGCCACCGCGTCCTGCTCCGCGGGCCCACCACGCCATGGCTGGCGGCCTGTTGGCTGGCGGTGATGAAGGCGGGGGCCGTCGCCGTGACCGTCCTCGCCGCACAACGGCCGCGTGAGCTCGCCGAGATATGCCGCATCGCCGACGTCCGGCACGCCCTCTGCGACACCCGGTCGACGGACGGTCTCGCGAATGCGCGTATACCACACTTGCGGATCACGCCGTACGGGGGCAACACGGCGGACGACCTGCTGTGGCGCGCCGTTCACCAACCCTCGTCCTACGCACCGGTGGAGACCTCCGCGGACGACGTCGCCCTCATCGCCTTCACCTCCGGAACCACCGGACGGCCCAAGGCCTGCGCCCACTTCCACCGGGACGTGATCGCCGTCGCCGACACCTTCTCCGCCCACGTGCTGCGCCCGCGCCCGGACGACGTGTTCGCGGGCAGCCCGCCCCTGGGCTTCACCTTCGGGCTCGGCGGGCTCGTCGTCTTCCCGCTGCGCGCGGGCGCCTCGACGCTGCTGGCCGACTGGGGCGGGCCCGAGCGGCTGCTCGGCGACATCCAACGCCACCGGATATCCGTGCTGTTCACCGCCCCGACCGCCTACCGCAGCATGCTCGGCGCACTGGGCTCGCGCCACCACGACATCTCGTCGCTGCGCAGATGCGTCTCCGCAGGCGAGCACCTGCCCGCCGCTCTCTGGCACGACTGGCACCGGGCCACCGGACTGCGCCTCATCAACGGCATAGGCGCCACCGAGATGCTGCACATCTTCATCTCCGCCGCCGACGACGCCGCCCGCCCCGGCGCCACCGGCCTGCCCGTGCCGGGCTACGAGGCCTGCGTCCTCGGCCCCGACGGACGGCCGGTCCCCGACGGGCGGCCCGGCCTGCTGGCCGTCCGCGGCCCGACCGGATGCCGCTACCTGGCCGACACGGACGCGCGGCAGCGCGACTACGTGCGCGACGGCTGGAACATCACCGGCGACACCTATGTCCGCGACGCGGACGGCTACTTCACCTTCGTCGCCCGTGCCGACGACATGATCGTGTCCGCCGGCCACAACGTCGCCGGGCCCGAGGTCGAGGAGGCCCTGCTGCGCCATCCCGACGTGCGGGAGGCGGCCGTCGTGGGGCGGCCGGACGCGCACCGGGGCGCGGTCGTGGTGGCTTATGTGGTACTACGGGACGGAGTTCCGCGCGATCCCGAAACCGCCGCGAGGCTACGGGAGTTCACCAAAAAGGAGATCGTTCCGTACAAGTGCCCTCGCGAGATCGTGTTCCTCGATACCCTGCCCCGCACGCCAACCGGCAAATTACAGCGGTTCCTGCTGCGCTCCGGCCCTTTACAGTTTCCCCGTGACTGACCAGCAACCGCCCCACACTCCACGGTCCCTCATCGTCACCTTCTACGGCGCCTACGGCCGCGGCAGCACCGGAACACCCGCCGGACCGGTGCCGATCGCGGCACTGATCCGGCTGCTGGGCTCGGTGGGCGTGGACGCACCCTCGGTGCGGTCCGCCGTCTCCCGCCTCAAGCGGCGCGGGCTGCTCGTGTCCGGCCGCACGGCGTCCGGTGCGGCCGGATACGGGCTGTCGGACGCCGCCCGGCAGCTCCTGGAGGACGGCGACCGGCGCATCTACGGCCGCCCGTCGGCCCGTTCGGGCCAGGGCTGGCTGCTGGCGGTCTTCTCCGTCCCCGAAGAGGAGCGCCACAAGCGGCACTTGCTGCGCTCCCGGCTCGCGCGCCTCGGCTTCGGAACGGCCGCGCCCGGGGTGTGGATCGCACCGGCCCACGTGCACGACGAGACGCGGCACACGCTGGAACGGCTGGGCCTGTCGGGGTACGTGGACCTGTTCCGCGGCAGTCATCTGGGGTTCGAGCCGACCGTGGAGTCGGTGGCGCGGTGGTGGGACCTGGAGGCGCTCGCCAAGCAGCACCGGGCGTTCCTCGAGACGCACGAGCCGGTGCTGCGGCGCTGGTCGCGGCGGCGTCCGGTGCCGGCGGAGGCGGCGTACCGGGACTATCTGCTGGCACTGGACTCGTGGCGGCGCCTGCCGTACGCCGATCCCGGCCTTCCGGCGGCCCTGTTGCCGCCGGACTGGCCCGGAGGGCGGGCGTCACGGGTGTTCGCTGCGCTGCACGGGCGGTTGCGGGATGCGGGGGAGGAATTCGTGGCGCCGGTGTTGTGAGGGGGGCGCCCCGTCAGGGGGCGCCCCGCCCCGCCGGCGGCCGCCGGCTCCCCGCCCGGTAGGGCACCGGCCACACTGCCCCCGCCCCCTCGTACCCCTGCTCCGCCGCCGCGTGCAGCGTCCAGTGCGGGTCGTACAGGTGGGGGCGCGCCAGCGCGCACAGGTCCGCGCGGCCCGCCAGGATCAGGGAGTTGACGTCGTCCCACGACGAGATCGCCCCCACCGCGATGACCGGTACCCCGGCCTGGTGCCGGATCCGGTCCGCGAACGGTGTCTGGTACGAGCGCCCGAACGCCGGGCGTTCGTCGGGTACGACCTGGCCCGTCGAGACGTCGACGGCGTCGGCGCCCCGCTCCGCAAACGCCCGGGCGATCACGACCGCGTCGTCGGCCGTCGTGCCGCCCTCCGCCCAGTCCGTAGCGGAGATCCGCACGGTCATGGGCCGTTCCGCGGGCCACGCGGCACGTACCGCGTCGAAGACCTCCAGCGGGTAGCGGAGCCGGGCGTCGAGGCTGCCGCCGTACGCGTCCGTGCGGTGGTTGGTGAGCGGCGAGAGGAAGCCGGACAGCAAGTAGCCGTGGGCGCAGTGGAGTTCCAGCAGGTCGAAACCGGCGCGGGCGGCGGCCCGGGCGGCCGTCGCGAACTGTTCGCGGATCACGGCCATTTCGGGCACGGTCAGCGCGTGCGGCGTCTGGTTGACGCCCGCGCGGTACGGGATCGCCGAGGCCGCCACGACGGGCCAGTTGCCGTCGGGCAGCGGCCGGTCGATGCCCTCCCACATCAGGCGGGTCGAGCCCTTGCGGCCCGAGTGGCCGAGCTGGACACCGATGGCGGTGCCGGGGGCCCGGTCGTGGACGAAGGCGGTGATACGGCTCCAGGCCTCCTCGTGCGCGGGCTCGTACAGCCCCGCGCACCCCGGTGTGATCCTGCCCTCCGCGCTGACGCACACCATCTCGGTCATCACCAGCCCGGCGCCGCCCAGCGCCCGCGCGCCGAGGTGGACGAGGTGGAAATCGCCGGGAGTGCCGTCGACGGCGGAGTACATGTCCATCGGGGAGACGACGACCCGGTTGCGCAGGGTCAGTCCGCGCAGCCGGAACGGGGTGAACATCGGCGGTGTCCCGGCCGGGACACCGGCCTCGCGCTCGACCGCGGCGACGAAGCCGGGGTCGCGCAGGCGCAGGTTGTCGTGGGTGACCCGGCGGCTGCGGGTGAGCAGGTCGAAGGCGAACCGCCGCGGCGGGCCCCCGATGTGGACCGGGAGGTCCTCGAACCATTCCAGGCTCGCGCGGGCGGCGCGCTGCGTGGACTCCACCACGGGGCGCCGTCCGGCCTCGTAGGCGGCCAGCGCCGCGGCGACGTCCGGCTGCCGGTCCAGCTCGGCGGCCAGGGCCACGGCGTCCTCGACGGCGAGCTTGGTGCCGGAGCCGATGGAGAAGTGGGCGGTGTGGGCGGCGTCGCCGAGCAGGACCGTATTGCCGTGCCACCAGCGCTCGTTGACGACCGTGCGGAAGGCCGTCCAGGCCGAGCGGTTGGAGCGCAGCGGCCGGCCGTCGAGAAGCTCCGCGAAGCAGGCGCCGCACCGCTTGAGGGTCCCCGCCTCGTCGCACCGGTCGAGGCCCGCCCGCCGCCACACCTCCTCGCGCATCTCGACGACGACCGTGCTGGCCCCGGCGCTGTACGGGTACGCGTGCAGCTGCACGATGCCGTGCTCGGTCTCGGCAATCTCGAAGCGGAAGGCGTCCAGCGGGCGTTCGACGGAGAGCCAGATGTAGCGGCAGCGGTGGGTGGTCAGGGTGGGGCGGAAGTGGTCGCGGTGGACGTCGCGCGTGCGGCTGTGGACGCCGTCGGCGGCGACGACGAGGTCGTACGAGCGCGCCAGTTCGGCGGCGGGCGGTGCCTCCGTGCGGAAGCGGAGGTCGACGCCGAGGGCGCGGCAGCGTTCGTGGAGGATCTCCAGGAGCCGGTGCCGGCCGAGGGCGGCGAAGCCGTGTCCGCCGGAGCGCAGCACCGTGCCGCGGCGGACGATGTCGATGTCGTTCCAGCGGACGAACTCGCGTCGCAGTGCGGCGAAGACGGCCGGGTCGGCGCTCTCCATGCCGTCGAGCGTCTCGTCGGAGAAGACGACGCCGAAGCCGAAGGTGTCGTCGGGGGCGTTGCGTTCCCAGAGGGTGATCTCGCGGTCGGATGCGCGCTGTTTGAGCAGGGCGGCGGCGTAGAGGCCGCCGGGGCCGCCGCCGATGACGGCGACGCGCTGCGCGGCCGGTGCGCTCATCGGCCCTGCCACTCGGGCGGCCGCTTCGCGGTGAACGCGGCGTGGAACTCGGCGTAGTCGGCGCCGTTCATCAGCAGCGCCTGTGTGGCTGCGTCGAGTTCGACGGCGGCGGAGAGCGGCATGTCGAGTTCGGCGGTGAGGAGGGCCTTGGTCTGGGCGTGGGCGAGGGCGGGCCCGTCGGCGAGGCGGCGGGCGAGGGCGCGGGCGGCGGCGGGGGCGCCGCCCGTGTCCGTCAACCGGCTGATCAGGCCGATGCGTTCGGCCTCGTCGGCCCGGACCGGTTCGCCGAGCATCAGCAGGCGCGTGGCGTGGCCGAGGCCGACGACGCGGGGCAGCAGGTAGGCGGCGCCCATGTCGCCGCCGGAGAGGCCGACCTTGGTGAAGAGGAAGACGAAGCGCGCGGTCGGGTCGGCCACACGGAAGTCCGCGGCGAGCGCGAGCACGGCACCCGCCCCGGCGGCCGCGCCGTGCACGGCGGCGATCACGGGGAACGGGCAGCTGCGCAGGGCCTGGACGACCTGGCCGGTCATCCGGTTGAAGTCCAGGAGCTGCCGGGTGTCCATGGCGAGGGTGGCGCCGATGATCTCGTCGACGTCGCCGCCGGAGCAGAACCCCGCTCCCTCGCCGCCGAGGACGAGGGCGCGCACGCTGCCGTCACGGGCGAGCTCGGATATCAGGTCGCGCAGGTCGGCGTAGGCGCCGAAGGTGAGGGCGTTGAGCCGGCCGGGCCGGGCGAGGGTGACGGTCGCGACACCGGCGTCGAGGGCGAGGCGCAGGTGCCGCCACTCCTCGGCGCCGGTACGGGATGCGGAACCGGTGAACGGACTCATGGGGGCGTCCTCCTTCGGCCGAAGGGGTGTGCCTGCCCGGGGAAGTTATCACCGTTGTGTGACTGCCGTCACGGGTGCGCGATAGGAATCGCGCACCCGTAAGGGGCGCGAGGAACTGCGCGACCGGCCACAACCGGCCCGCGCTGCCGACGAAACGATCAGTCCCCCAACGTCGCCACCATCAACGCCTTGATGGTGTGCATACGATTCTCCGCCTCGTCCCACACCACGGAGTGGACGGACTCGAAGACCTCGTCCGTCACCTCGAGCGAGGTCAGCCCGTGCCGTTCGTGGATCTCGCGGGCCACCGAGGTGCCGAGGTCGTGGAAGGCCGGCAGACAGTGCAGGAACTTCACCGCCGGGTTGCCCGTCGCGTGCAGGACGTCCATGGTCACGGCGTACGGCGCGAGCAGGGCGATCCGGGCGTCCCACACCTCCTTGGGCTCGCCCATCGACACCCACACGTCGGTGGCGATGAAGTCGGCGCCGCGCACGCCCTCGCCGACGTCCTTGGTGAGCGTGATCCGCGCACCGCTGGTCTCGGCGATCCGGCGCGCCTCGGCCACCACCTCGGCGGACGGCCACAGTTCCTCGGGCGCCACGATGCGGACGTCCATGCCGAGCAGGGCGCCGGTGACGAGGTAGGAGTTGCCCATGTTGTACCGGGCGTCGCCGAGGTAGGCGTAGGCCACGCGCTCCAGGGGCTTGCTGGTGTGCTCGGTCATGGTGAGCACGTCGGCCAGCATCTGGGTGGGGTGCCACTCGTCGGTGAGGCCGTTGAAGACGGGGACGCCCGCGTGGGCGGCCAGCTCCTCGACCGTCTCCTGGCCGTGGCCGCGGTACTCGATGGCATCGAACATCCGGCCGAGCACCCGTGCGGTGTCCCTGACGGACTCCTTGTGGCCGATCTGCGAGCCCGCGGGGTCGAGATAGGTCGTGAAGGCGCCCTGGTCGGCGGCGGCGACCTCGAAGGCGCAGCGGGTGCGGGTGGAGGTCTTCTCGAAGACCAGCGCGATGTTCCGGCCCTGGAGCCGGCGCTCCTCGCTGCCCGCCCGCTTGGCGGCCTTGAGCTCGGCGGCCAGCTCGATCAGGCCGTGGAACTCCTTGGCGGTGAGGTCCGTTTCCTTGAGGAGGTGGCGGCCCTTGAGGTCTGTCGCCATGGGGTGGCTCCTAGGTCTGGCAACTGCACGGGATATGGAAGCTCATACAAGCATTCGCATCATTATGCACGCTCTCCCCTGCCCCTCCTACACGGCGTCCCGCTCGACCGGGCAGCTCATGCACCTCGGCCCGCCCCGGCCCCGGCCCAGCTCGCTGCCCGGGATGGTGATGACCTCGATGCCGTTCTTGCGCAGACAGGTGTTGGTGGTGGCGTTGCGCTCGTAGGCGACCACCACGCCCGGCTCCAGGGCCAGCACGTTGCAGCCGTCGTCCCACTGCTCGCGCTCCGCCGCGTGCACGTCCTGCCGGGCGGTCAGGACGCTGATGGAGTCCAGCCCCAGGGCGGCGGCGATGGCGCGGTGCATATGCTCCGGCGGATGGTCGGTGACCTTGAGCTCCCGCTCCCCCGCGCCGGGCTCGATGGTGTACGAGCGGAGCATGCCGAGGCCCGCGTACTGCGTGAACGTGTCGCCGTCCACCATGGTCATCACGGTGTCCAGGTGCATGAACGCGCGCCGCTTCGGCATGTCCAGCGCCACGATCGTCTTCGCCGAGCCCGCGGCGAACAGCCCGCGGGCCAGCATCTCCACCGCCTGCGGGGTCGTCCGCTCGCTCATGCCGATCAGCACGGCGCCGCGGCCGATGACGAGCACGTCGCCGCCCTCGATGGTGGACGGATAGGCCGACTGCCCCTCGCACCAGACGCGGAAATCGCCCGTGGCGAAGAGCGGATGATGCCGGTAGACCGCCTCGTAGTGCACGGTCTCGTGCCAACGGGCGGGCCAGCGCATCGCGTTGATGCTCACGCCGTCGTATATCCACGCCGAGGTGTCGCGGGTGAAGAGGTGGTTGGGCAGCGGGTTCAGGAGGAAATCGTCCAGGTCCATGGCGTGGAAGCGGACGGAGACGGGCTCGGCGTGCCGCTCCAGGAACTCCCGCTTGGTCATGCCGCCGATGAGCCACGAGGTCAGCTCGGCCTCGCGCATCCCGTCGAAGACGTCCCGCAGGTGGCCGGTGGCCAGGGGGCCGAACTCCTTCTCGTCGAAGACTCTGTCCAGCACCAGGGAGCGGGCCCGTGGCGCCTGCAGGCTCTCCTGCAGCAGGTCCTGGAAGAGGTGCACCTCGACGCCGCGCTCGCGCAGCACGTCGGCGAAGCCGTCGTGCTCGGCGCGGGCACGGCGCACCCACAGCACGTCGTCGAAGAGGAGGGCGTCCTTGTTCGACGGGGTGAGGCGCTTGAGCTCCAGGTCCGGGCGGTGCAGGATGACGCGGCGCAGCCGCCCGGCCTCGGAATCGACGTGGAATCCCATGCCTCCATCCTCGCCCCGGAGCGGGACGAATACTCGGCATGGACGGCACGGAGTGCCGGAGCCCCTAGGGCAACGGGTGTGCCGGCGCGTACCAGACCCGCTCGGCCGGGACGTCCACCAGCTCGCGCTCGGGCCAGCGCAGAGCGGTCAGCCGGCCGCCGAAGACGGCTCCCGTGTCGAGGCAGACGGTGTTGTGGAGCCAGGCCGCCGTGCGCACCGGGGTGTGGCCGTGGACGACGGCGGCGCGGCCCCGGTACTCCTCGGCCCACGGCAGGCGCACGGGCAGGCCGTACTCGTCCGTCCCGCCCGTGGTCCGGCCGTACAGGGCATGCGCCCGGACCCGGCCCGAGGTGCGGCCGTGGTACTTCTCGGGCAGCCCGGCGTGGCAGACGACGAGCCGGCCGCCGTCGAGAAGGTAGTGGCTGACCAGCGCATCGATGAACTCCCGCACACGCCCGGGGAATGCCGGATCCCGCCGGCTCTCCTCGTCCAGCTGCGCGAGGGTCTCGGCGAGGCCGTTCGTGGCCGCGTTCCCGCGGCCGCCGAGACGCCGACCGAGCTTGTTCTCATGGTTACCGGCGACACACAGGGCGTGACCACCGGCGACCATGCCCATCACCAGGCGCAGCACACCGGGGCTGTCCGGGCCGCGGTCGACGAGGTCGCCGACGAACACCGCGGTGCGCCCCGCCGGATGCACGGCGCCGACGGGCCTGCCGGCCGCGTCGCGGGTGAGGACATAGCCGAGCACGCCGAGCAGGCTCTCCAGCTCGGAGCGGCAGCCGTGCACATCGCCGATGATGTCGAACGGGCCGGTGAGGTGCCGCAGATCGTGCGGGTTGCGCTCGCGGACGACCTCGGCCGCCTCGACCTCCTCGGCACCGCGCAGAATGTGCACCCGGTGGCGGAAGCCCTCGCTCTCCAACCGGCCCAGGGAACGCCGCAGTTCACTCAGGTGCCGCTGCAGCGCCTGGCGCGGCGGGGCGACCCGGCCGGGGCGGGCGGCGTTGCGCTCGGCGCAGACATGCTCGGGGACGTCGAGCACGACGGCGACGGGCGGCACGTCGTGTTCGCGGGCCAGCCGGAGGAGTTCCTTGCGGCTCTCCGGACGGACGTTGGTGGCATCGACGACGGTGAGGCGGCCCCGGGCCAGCCGCTTGTCGACAATGCAGTGCAGCACCTCGAACGCGGCGGCATTCGCGCTCTGGTCGTCGGCATCGTCACCGACCAGGGCCCGGCAGGCGTCGGAGGAGACGATCTCGGTGGTCCCGAAGTGCCGTGCCGCGAAAGTGGACTTGCCGGATCCGGTGGCCCCGACGAGCACCACCAGGCACAGCTCGGGAACGGACAGAACGCGGGGAGTCCGCAGTCCTTCCGCCTCGCTCGTGCTCATGCCGCCTCGCCCTCCTGTCCGGCCTCGCCCCCTCACACGCCGGGTGCTCCGTCGGCTCGGCGGGCCGCGGGGCCCGACGGTGCACAGGGCGGCGAAGATCACCTCATGCCGCGGCCACCCTATGGCACGGGCCGCGCACCACCGGCGGCCGGTCCGCCGCCGATCACCTCGGCCAGCGCAGCGATCCGCTCCGGCCCCACACGGCAGCAGCCGCCCACGAGCCGCGCCCCGGCCACCACCCACTCCCGGGCGGGCCCGGGCTCGAAGGTGGAGCGCCCCCGCCAGTCACGCGCCGCCGCATCCCATCCCTCCCCGCTGTTCGGGTACACCACGACCGGCTTGCCCGTGACCCGCACCGCGGTCTCCACCGCGGGGCCCACATCATGCGGGTCACAGCAGTTGACCCCGACGGCGATCACCTGCTCGTTCCCCGCGGCGAGCGCGAACGCCTCCGCCAGCGGCTGCCCGGCCCGGGTGCGCTCCCCGGCCGCGCTGAACGACAGCCACACCGGCACACCGCACCCCTGCACCGCCCGCAGCAGGGCCTCGGCCTCGACGGCGTCCGGCACCGTCTCCAGCGCGAGCACGTCCGGCCGCGCCTCGGCCAGCACCGCGACCCGCGGCCGGTGGAACCGCTCCAGCTCGGCCACCCCCAGCCCGTACCGCCCGCGGTACTCGCTGCCGTCAGCGAGCATCGCCCCGTACGGCCCGACGGACGCGGCGACCCACACCTCCCGCTCCGCCCGGGCCGCCGCCCGCCGGGCCAGGGCGACGCTGCTCCGCAGCAGCGCCGCGGCCTCCTCCCGCCCCACGCCCCGGCGGGCGAACCCCTCGAACGTGGCCTGATAGCTCGCCGTGACGAGCACCCGCGCGCCTGCCCGCACATACGCCGCGTGCGCGTCCTCGATCTGCTGCGGGTCGTCGGCGAGCAGGCGGGCCGACCACAGCTCGTCGGACAGGTCGCAGCCCTGCGCCGCCAGCTGGTTGGACAGCCCGCCGTCCAGGACGAGCGGGCCGCGCGCCAGCGCGTCGGCGAGCGGTACGGGCGGTACGGATGGCGCGGGCACCGGGTGCTCCTCTCCTCGGTCTCGGGGCCGGTGGCCCAGTCCAGCCGGTGGCTCAGCCCAGTTGGGACATGACCTGGGACGAGATCAGCTCCAGGTGGTCCAGGTCGTCCAGGTCGAGGAGCTGGAGGTAGATCCGGGAGGACCCGACATCCGCATAGCGCCCGATCTTCTCCACCACCTCGGCCGGGGAGCCCGCCAGGCCGTTCGCCTTGAGCTCGTCCACCTCGCGGCCGATGGCGGCGGCCCGCCGCGCGACTTCGGCATCGTTCTTGCCGACGCAGACCACCAGGGCGTTGGAGTACACCAGCTCGTCGGCCTTGCGCCCGGCGGCCTCGGCTGCCGCCCGGACCCGGCCGAACTGCCGCTCCGTGTCCTCGAGGGACGCGAAGGGGATGTTGAACTCGTCGGCGTACTTCGCCGCCAGCCGCGGCGTGCGCGAGGCACCGTGACCCCCGATCAGCACCGGCACCTTGCCCTGCGCGGGCTTGGGCAGCGCAGGGGAGTCGGCGAGCCGGTAGTGCTTGCCGTCGAAGCTGAAGGTGCTGCCCACCTCCGTCTCCCACAGGCCCGTGATGATGGCCAGCTGCTCCTCCAGGCGGCCGAACTTCTCCTTCGGGAAAGGAATGCCGTATGCCGTGTGCTCCTCCTCGAACCAGCCCGCCCCCAGGCCCAGCTCGACCCGGCCGCCCGACATCTGGTCGACCTGGGCCACCTGGATCGCGAGGACGCCGGGCAGCCGGAACGTCCCCGCGGTCATCAGCGTGCCCAGCCGGATGCGGCGGGTCTCCCGGGCGAGCCCGGCCAGGGTGATCCAGGCATCGGTCGGCCCGGGCAGACCGTCCGCGGAACCCATGGCGAGGTAGTGGTCGGAGCGGAAGAACGCGTCGAAGCCCAGATCCTCGGTGGCCTTGGCGACGGTGAGCAGGGTGTCGTAGCTCGCCCCTTGCTGGGGCTCGGTGAAAATGCGCAGGTCCATACCTCCATCCTGCCTGCTCGAACGTGCGTCAACCGATCAGCACCCGACCCGCCCCGCCCACTTCGGTCGGGTGAATTTCCGTCACCCCCGCAGACCGTCGCACCGCCCGCCAGTATCCGGCGCGCCCGGTGATCGTTGGCTGGGGCGGAGCCGGACCGCCCGGCCCCCGCGCCGGTGTCCGCTGCCGGAGACGACAACCGCAACACCGCCCGCCCGCACCGGGAGGGCCGGGGCCGAGGAGGCCACCATGACCCAGGAAGCCGTGCCCGACGAGGCAGCGCCGAGCGAGGCCGCTTCCCCGCAGCAGGATGCACCGAAGGGCCTGCTGCAGCAGATGGAGGAGCTGATGGCAGCGCTCAACGCCAACCTGTCGCAGCTCGACGCCGACCTTCAGTCCTCGGCCCAGCGCTTCCCGTCCGCGGCGGGGCCCGCGCACGACGCGGGCGGCGCCGGCCCGGACAGCGCGGCCGGAGACCGCACTGGGGGCTGACCGGCCGCCCGGCCGTGCGGGCTTCATGCGGCACCCCCGTGCTCCCGCAGGGCGAGCCGTCTCAGCAGGGCGCCCACCCGGTCGCTCGTCTCGTCCGCGGCATCGATGGCCTCGATGCACTGCCAGTAGACGGCGTCCTCCTCACAGGCGCAGGCGACGCCCACCAGGGCTATGCCCACCTCGCCGAGGAGATCGGCCAGATCCCTCAACGCCTGCCAGGGGTCGCGCACTTCGGAGAGCTGCGACGCCCGTAACACTCCGGCGCGCAGCGCGATCTGCCGCAGCGCGCCGGAGGCCCTGCCGCCCGCCTCGCTGAGTCCGCCGGCCGCGGCCCGGGCCTCGAAGGGCCCGTGGACCGTCAGGTGACTGCCGATCACCTCCGCCAGCGCCTGTGTCTGCCATGCCTCGACCACGATCTCGCGCACCGTCCTGGCCTGCGCCAGGGCGGCTTGCGTGGACTTGATCAGCCGCACCGCGTCCATGCCCCGTCCCCCACATTTTCCGACTGCGCACTTCCACTACCCAGAGTGATGACTAACTGCCGGAAAAGCCAGGGGAATTCAGAAATCTGTGGATACCAAATCGGGTGTGGATAACTCAATCACTCCGGAGAGTGACGATCGCCATGATCGCCGCCCGTGGCGGGCCCCCGACCGCCTACCGGAAACCGCCGCTCGTTGCGGTCGATCTTCGCGGAGAGCGCGGCCAGCGCGTCGATCCCCAGCACTTCGCAGAACTGCAGCAGGTAGGCCAGCACGTCCGCGACCTCGTCCTCGACCCGCGCCGCCGTGCCCGCATCCGCCATCACCCGGGCCGACTGCTCCGGCGTCAGCCACTGGAAGATCTCGACCAGTTCGGACGCCTCGACGCTCAGCGCCGCGGCGAGGTTCTTGGGCGTGTGGAACGGCTGCCAGTCGCGCGCCGCCGCGAAGGCGGCGAGGCGCTCCTGCAGCGCCTTCACGTCCGCGGCGCCGCCGGCGCTGCGGTCGGCGCCGCACTCGTCGCATACGCCACGCCCGTCATACCCGCCGTGTCCCTCGCACCCACCGCGCCCATCGCGTCCATCATGTCCACCGCGTCCATCGTGTCCGCCACGTCCCGGTTCTTCACGGTCATCCATCACACCCCAGGTCTACCATCGCCACATCCTCCGCCTCCTCCACCACCGAACCCACCTCCCCGCGCACCGTCCCCACCAGCCGGATATGCCCCCGGCGGCACATCCGCCCCGCCAGTTCCAGCAGCTCCCGCGCCTGGCGCGGATCCAGGCACCGGTCCAGCCCGTCGGCCAGCACCGTCAGCACCTGGCGCGCGGGCAATACCTCGGCCACCGGCTCCACGTCCAGCACCCCGGGGCCGGTCAGCAGGACCAGGCTCAGCGCGAGGTACCGCAACTCCCCGTCCCCCAGCCGCTCCAGCGGTGTGGCCGCCCCCGCGCTGCGGGCCAGGACGGCCCGTACGAAGCCGCCCTCCAGCCCCTGCACCGACAGCCCCTCGACCTGGCCCCGGCACCCCGCCTCCGCCGCCGACACCAGGAGGGCGTGCCGGGTGACGCACTCGCTGCGGGTGCGGCCCAGGACCGCGGCAACGTTGTCGCAGGCGCCGCGCAGCCGCCCGTCGCGCGCGGCGACGGGTGCGCGCATCAGCTCCGGACGCGGGTCGCAGGCGAAGACCGAGCGCAGCGCGATCAGAACCTGTTCGGCCGCGTCGAGCACCATGCGCTGCCCCGCGGTCTTGCCGGCGACGCGCAGCGGCAGCAGCGCCGTGCCGAGCCGGTCGTCCGGCAGGGGCGCGCGCGTGACGGGCACGGACCCGGCCGTGTGCCAGGCGGCCTCGACCCGCGGCTGTTCCGGGTCGCGCAGCGCCGTGGACAGCAGCGTCCTCCCGGATCCCGTCAACCGCTCTCCCACGACCCGCAGTTCGGGCTCGGCCTGCACCGCCACATCCAGCTTCACCGGCCCCACAGGCCCCTCGACCGTGCAGCCGATCCGGAACCCGCGCCGTCCCTGGGCGTCGGGCCTGGCATGCTGCGGCACACACGCGCCGGCACCACCGGCCACGGGGGCCAGCGCTTCTTCGAGGGTGTCGCCGCCGGCGAGCCGTGCGAGGGCTTCGTAGGCCTGCAGCGCGCTGGACTTGCCGCTGCCGCTGGCGCCCCGGAAGAGGGTCATCGGGGCGAGCGGGAAGACGGCGTTGCGGTGGGACTTGAAAGCGGAGAGCCGGAGTTCGGTGACGGTGGGCCGCTCGAAGACGGCGGCCGGTCGGGCACGGTGTGTGTCCATGCCCGGACCGTATGCGGCAACCGTTCAGCCAAACCGTTTCAGCTGATCACTCTTCCTACGATCGGGGTACCCGGACCCCACCTCGGTCCCCTCGGGTGCGAGCAGGAAGACGTTGGTGTCGATCCGGTGCATCCCGCAGCCCAGGCCGAAGACCACGCCGCTGGCGAAGTCGAGGATCCGCCGGGCGACCTCGGTGTCGGCACTGGTGAGGTCGAGCACCACCGGCACCCCGTCCATCAAGTGCTCGGCGACCTCCCGTATGTCCGCGAAGAACTGCACACGCAGAACGACCAGACGCCGCCGGTCCCGCGCCGTCTCCTCCTCTGGCAGGGCCCTGTGGTCGGGCCAGGACGGCCAAGCGTGGTGCCCGCGCAGCGGGACCACTTCGGCAAGTCCCTCCCACTGCTCATCGGTGGCCTCGGACCTGTTCACCGGCTCACCCCTCCGGGGAACGTGCTGACTATGTACATCCCGCAATTCTAGGGACAACCGGCCCCATTCGGCCCAATGACACGCGCCGCGCGGCGCGGCCCGTCGACCATGTGCCGTCAGCTTCCTTGGCAGCAGCAGCGGTTGACGATCCGGTGGGTGCTGCTGTGCAGTCAGGTCACCAGTCAGCTCATCAGGAGAGCAGCGTCCCACATGCTCTCGCCGGACCGTGCGGCGGGGCGGCCCGCACGGGCATCGGCGTACGAGAGCAGTGCGAGGGCGACGCCCGCGGCTCCGTCCAGCACGCCGGGGGCGTCGAGCGACCGGGCTCCGGTGCCGGGCGGCAGGACCTGCCGGTAGCCGAAGGCGGCCTGGGCGTCGAACCCGGCGGCGATCGCAGCGGCCATGGCATCCACATCCGCCCACAGCGTCACGTCACCGGTTGCCGCGGCCGTCCGCACGCCCGCGTGCAGCAGACCCGATCGGCCATGGCAGAGCGTCAGGTCCTCCCGCATGCCGGTTTCCAGCGGCCTGCGGAACGCTTCCCGCACGGCACTGTGGGCCCGTTCCGTCAGGGCCTCGTCGGCGAGCGCTTCGCCCGCGAGGTGAAGGGCCCACGCGATGCCCGCCGTGCCGTAGCACCAGCCCGCACTGGACCGCGGCTCCCCCGGCGCGGGCACCGTCTCGGCGTCGTAGGCCACACGCCCCGGCCACCGGGCGCCTGTCGAGTCCTTGTGTTCCTTCTCCGCCACCCAGTCGGCCATGGTGCGCAAGGCGTCCTGCATGCCGGGCACCCGGTACCCCGCCAGCTGCGCCAGCGCCAGCAGCGAGAGAGGGCCGCAAATACCGTGCGCCGCACCGATGTTGAAGTCACCTCGCGGATAGACCGTGCGGTCGTCTTCCACGACATACCGTTCAGGCGCGCACCACCAACCCGGGACCTCGTGTCCGGCGACGCGGACGGGCTGTGCGAGACCGGTCAGCCAGACGAGCACATCCATGAGCACGTCGGCGCTGCGCCCGTCGCCGTGTTGCGCGTTGAGCAGGAGGACGCGTCCCTGACCCGCAAGGCCCGCGATCGTGTCGTAGTCGGCGTACGACAGTCCGGGGCCGTTCACGCGCCGCCGAGCGGTCAGTTGTTTCGTCACCGCTGCCACATAAGAGGCGTGCACTTCGGCGCTGCGCGCCAGGAGGCGGGTGTATCCACCTGATGTGGCGGTCTGCAGCAGGGCGGGCAGCACGAGTTCGCCTGCGCTCGCCGGTCCGGCCTTCGCGGCGGCCGCAGCGGCAGCGGCCAGATGGGCGTGTGCCGTGGCGGACGAGCGCGGGTCGTCCTGTGCCAGGCGGGCGTGCAGCACGGCGATGCCGGCGTGTCCGAGCAGCAGTGAGGACGGCCGCCAGCCGGGGAGCAACAGGGCGGGCGGTGCGCTGTCGTACGCCCGGGCCGTCACGGCGGCGACCCGGGCGGGGTCGGCCAGGTGTCCGGCCACGTCGGCTGCGGTCTCCCGGGCTTGCGCACAGGACGGCGGCAACTGGCTCATCGGACCTGCCTCTTCCTGCTCAGGTGCAGGGCGAGCCCTTCGAGGGCGGTCGCGTGCGCGAGGGTCTCCTGGTCGCGCGCGGGGCCCAGCAGCCGGTTGCAGTGCATGTGCGCCAGGCTCAGCGCGGCCGTCGGCCTGCTCCGGCCGTGGTCCTCCGTTCCTGCCAGGGCGTCGTGCAGAGCGTCCAGGGCGGCGGAGCGGTGCGACCAGGCCGCGGCGAGACCCGGTACGGCCTCCAACGCGGCAGGCAGCTGCGGGCGTCCGCATGTGTCGAGCAGGTCGGCCACGTGCTTCTTCCGGTCACGCGGGACGTCGCCGCGCCGGGCCGGGGCGGGGCCGTTCCGGAGCCAGCCCAGGGCCTCGTCCTCGGTACCGAGCCGGGTGAGCACGTCGAGCACCCCCAAGGCGGCGAGGACGGTCGGCGGCAGCGCGTCCGGGCCGCCGGACGACGCGGCCAACTGCTCGAGCACGGCAGCACTGTCGGCATGGAAGACGCGCTCGGCGTGCTGGATCGCGGCTGCGCCGCCGTACCTCTCGATCTCGGGGTCGTACGTGTCCAGGACGAGCCGTCCGGCCAGCCCGGAAGCACGCAGCCGTTCCGCCCACTGCCGGAGTTCGGGCAGCAGCCGCGACCACAGCTCGGCCGGCTTCCCTTGGAAGCGCAGCCGCAGATGGGGGTCGGGGTCCGCGTAGCGCAGGAAGAACCAGGAGTCGACACCGACCGCGGCCAGCCGTTCGGAGTCCGCCAGCTCTGACAAGTACTTGGCGAGCACGCGTGGTTGCAGCGCCTCGGGCACGTAGACCTTTGCGTACAGCCACTCTCCTCCGGGGAGGTACGCGGCGGCCGCGCGGTCGGGCACCTGGGCCGGGACCGGGACCGGGACGGATTGCAGCGCACCGGGCGTCCGGCGCCCGACGACCGGGAAGACGAACTCGCTCGCATGGGCCCCGTCCGGGCCGGACAGCCACTGCCGTCCTTCGTGTCCGCCGTACTGTTCCACCACGACGAGACCGGCAGGGTGCTTCAGTTCGTCTTCAAGGACCAGCCGGTGCAGCGGGTCGTCGAGGTCGACTGCGATCCGGTGGTCCACGCGCGTGAGCAGGACGTGGCGCGGTACGCCCCACTGGTCCCGCCACCGCTGCACCTGTTCGGACCAGGCGGTGTCACCGCTGCCGACCGCTTCGGTCAACTGCCCGTCGGGGAGCCAGCGTGCGGGGCAGAGGACGGTCCTGCCGTACGTCACCCGCGGCTGGACGGGGGCTGTGGCATACGGGCCCCAGGTCCACGGCAGACACCACTCCTGTCCTTCCCGGCCGAGTTCCAGGAGGAAGCGTGCCGTGGGCGGGACGTGCCCGCTCATCGGGTTGAGCATGGAGTACGACACCGGTCGCACTCTCTCCCCCGTGACCGTGTCGACGAGGTGCAGCCGGTCGGTGTCGGCATACACGGCCAGATCGGGTGCGTGCAGGTCCGTCACCGTGCCGGCGGCCGCGGGGCCGACGCCGAGGGGGATGCGGTGCGGGAGCCATTGGGGGACGGTGGCCACGTTCGCCGAGCGCATCACGCGCGGCCGGTAGGCGACGCATGCGGTGCGGGCGGTGTCCGCGGTGGCCTCCGCTCCCTTGCGGACGAGTTCGCCGATGCGTCCGGCACGTTCGCCGAGGACCGGTGCGAACCGGCTGAACGTCGCTCCGGCCAGGGGTGAGCCCGGGTTGGCCCCCAGGACGAGCCGGAAGTCCCCCGCGCACAACGCCTCCCAGCTGTCCGCCACCACTTCGGCCCCCACTTCCAGCGAGGCGGGCCGCGGTCGCGGGTCCGGCGGAGCGAGGGACCTCAGCACGGCATCGTCGAGCACGACTTCGGGAACAGCGCCCGGCACGGCTGCGGCGCGGCGCGTGGCGTCGAGGAACAGCTCGCCCAGCACGCGGTCCGTGCGCTCGGCATCGGGGTGCGGCTCCGGCGTCTCACCGGGCTGTTGCCGGAACTCCTCCGGGAGCCCCAGGCCGCGGGCCTCGTCGAGCAGTTCCGGCAGCGGCACCTGCCGGCCGGTCCCGTACCGCTCCAGGAAGCGCCCGTGGTACGCGCGCAGTGCCGAACTGCCCGGCCGGGCCCGGGAGGTGCGCCAGAGCGCCGTGACGGCGCGCTCGACCTCACGGCTCACGTCGGTCGGCAGCACGAGACGGGCGTCGACCGCGAGATCCGTCTGGACGAGGTTCTCGGCCGGGTGCAGTACTCGCATCCGTTCGCTCACGGCTGCCAGTGCGGCACCGCGGTCCGCGGGCCGTGCCGCGTCCAGAGCGGACAGGGCGGTGCGGATCTCCCGCAGTTGCTGGGCGAGGAAGTGGTCGCAGCCGTGCAGGCGTTCCAGTACGTGTCCGAGGGGGTCGGCGGCGTCGGGCGGCGGGACCAGGTCGCTGAGCAGAAACCGGCCGCGTACGAGCTGGGCGACCACGCGCGCGACGGCGCCGTCCGGCGCGTGGGGGAAGTGCTCACCGATCCGCTCGACGAGCTCGGGCCGGGGCAGGGGCGCGGAGGCACACTCCAGGGCGCAGCGGACCACGCTCGTCATCCGCACAGAATGCGCCAACTGGCTGGATCCGTCGGCATCGTAGAAGTCGAGGAGCACCAGCCGGCCGTCCCGTACGGTGTGCAGGTCGTTGGCGACCAGCCGGGTGCGCTCCGGAATGCCCGGCACCTCGGCAAGCTTGTCCACGACCGCATCCAGCCATGCCGCGTCCGGCCGGCTGGAACTGCGGTGCTCGCTGCCGAGTTCCCGCACGGGAACGGGGCCGGATTCGGCGAGGGCCACTCCCGCGAAGAATCCGAATGGGGTGGGCCGAAAGGTCATGCGCAAGCGGTACTTGACCAGAGAGACGAGGATCCGGCGCAGCCTCTTGGGCTTGAGCGGTTCTCCGGCCGCCGCCCGCCGGGCCTCCCCCGCGAGGCTCGGGCTCGCCAGGCTCACCGCAGCCATGAACGCCGCATCGGCCGTCAGCTGCGCAATACGTTCCCTGACAGGCCGTTCGCCGCCGGCCGCCTTGCCGTCCACCGCGCCGGGCTCCCTCCCGGCGGGCAGGGGCAGTACGGCCGCACGCAGCAATGCCACGCCCGCGAATTCGAATTCGGTCTCGGCAGTCATTCGCACCCGTCTCCGCGGCGCCGGTGTGCGGCGGGGAACGCGATGGTCCGCGTCTCCGCCGCACACGGGTCAACTGGTCACTGACAAACGGCCGATTACTCGGCGCCGACTGCTCAGTGGCAGTACATGACGGTCACCGGACACGACATGCAGGTGCCGGTGATGGTGACGCTGGTGTGCGGACCGAAGGCGGTCCCTTCCTGCGGCACGACCTCCAGGTCGAGGTCCAGGTCGAATTCCGTCTCGACTGCAATCGTCGTCATGACGCATACCTCCCATGTTGTGGTCGGCCCCGGGAAACCCGCGAATGCAGAAGTCCCCCGTCGGGCCGCGGGACTTGGACCGGGCGACGTGCAGGAGCCTGGTTCCGGAGCAGACCATCAACGACACGGCGCGTTCTGGCAAGGGAGCTCGCTGCAGTTGAACTCCGGCCGTGACCAGGGACGTTCGACATCGGCCCCACCACTGGAGCCGCTCGGCGCCCGGCGACACGGGCAGCTTTTCACCGCATCCTCATAAGGAATTGCATTGGAAACCCAAAGCCACTCTTATACCGACGGGCACTGCGCATCGTCCGCGATCAACTGAGATTTTTTTCCTTGACACTCGGCGAGAGCCGGTGATTGCCTCACCCGTGGTTGATGCACCTTTCCCGGGGGCGGGACGCAATACGCAGGAGTCCCCCGGGTCGTCAGAATGCCCGGCGCCTGCCGCCGTGGTGATGCCAGTGCATGCGGGGGCGCGATCCGGTGATGACCCCTGCATGCCGCCGTATCGTGGAAACAGGGAGCGACAGTGAAGGTTCTCCATGTGCTGGTCGGCGCGGAACTGGGCCTGCTGGGCCAGGAGATCGCCGATTATCTTGTGGATGCCGGCCACTTTGTCTATGCATGGGACGACGATCCGGCGGTCCGCAGCGGTGCATGGCAACAGCGCTTCACACATAATGCACATGTCATCGGGAATGGCACACCGGACATCCGGCAGCTCGACTACGAAATTTCCTCGGCGGGAACCGCAGGCCGCTCCACGGCGCCCGTGCTGGGGCTCGAACTCCGCGCGGCAGCGGGGCATTCGACGGCCGGCTGCCTCGTACAGCTGCCCGGCAGCGAAGCCGTCGTCTCCAGCACCGTCTGCCGGGACAACCCGCTCGACGGGGCCGCCGTCCCGTCGGCCGACGTCCTGCGGACCGCCCTGGCGGACGTCTGCGTCGACGCCCTGATACGCCTCTCCCGCGAGGGCCACGACTCGCTGGAATTCCGCGCCCGCCAGGAACGGCCGCACGACCTCGCCGAACTTCTCCGCTGGGAGACGGCAGCCGCCGCGCTGACCAGGCGTGCCCGCTCCGCCGATGCCCGCGAGGACCGCTTCGACATCACCGACGTGACCGGCACGGACCACCCGGACAGCGCCACCGAGGTCACCACGTACCGTCCGGACCTGCCGTCGGAACTCCTCACGGCGAAGCATCTGGAATGGCTCTGTGTCACGCTGCAGATGCTGCTCAACTCGCGGAAGACTGGCGTCTACGGCTACGACCTGATCACAGGCGACGGCCGGATGCGCAAATACGTCGAGGCCGACCGGTCTTTCCGGTCGGCTCAACTGGACGAGTGCATCAACGGAACGACCCACGACGTACGCAGCAATCTGTTCCACGATTTCGACGCGGTGTACCGGGACGCCCTCGACCCGCGGGTCGTGGTGGAATTCGACACTGCCGACGGCACTGCTGACGGCACCACTGACCGCAGCAGCGCCGCTCTGACCCTGCGCTACCGGCCCGACAGCAATGCGCTGGACATCATCACCACCGGCCGGCTCCCCTTCATGGCCGCGCTCCGCGAGCACCTGGACCATTTCTTCGCGGAACTGCAGGAATTCGCCGACGGCACCACGCGGCTCGACGCGCTCCTGGCTCTCCCCGCCCCGCTGCGGCAGCGCCTCCACGACGAGCTGCACCGCACCGAGGCGCCGTTCCGCGGAGACCGGCCCATCCACCGCCTCATCGAGGAACAGGCCGCGCTGCACCCGGACGGAACGGCCGTCGTCCACGGGCAAACCGCCCTCACCTACCGCGAGTTCAACGAGGCCGCCAACCGTTTCGCCCGGCTGCTGAACGACCGGTACGCGCCCCGGCCCGGCGATCTGATCGCCCTGTACCTCGACCGCACGGAGAACCTGCTCATCGCCGCAGTGGCCGTGCTCAAACTGGGCTGCGGCTATGTACCGCTGGACCTGAACTCCCCCGACCGCCGCACCGCCGCGATCCTGGACGGCGCCGGGGTCGCCCTGGCCCTCAGTGACACCGCCCACGCTGCACGGCTCGCCGGCCTCACCGGCGAACTCCCCGTGGTCGCCCTGGACTCCGAGGACACCCGCACCGCGTGGGCCGCACAGCCGGGCGGCAACCTCGACACGCCCGTGGCCGGCACCGACCTCGCCTACGTCATCTTCACCTCGGGCACGACCGGCAAGCCCAAGGGCGTCGCGGTCGAGCACAGGAGCTACGTCAACATCGCCACCGACATCGGCCGGTGCATCGACTTCCGGCCGGGCGAGCGGATGCTGGCCGTGACGACCGTCGCCTTCGACATCTCCACCCTGGAGATCTTCATGCCGCTGCTGCACGGCGGCACGGTCGTCCTGGCGGGCCGCTCGGACCTGCTCGACGTCGGCAGGCTGATCAGCCTTATCGAGCAGGGTGTTGCCATCGTCCAGGCGACTCCCTCCCTGTGGCATCTGATCACTCAGAGCCTCGACGGCAGGCGGCTGCCCATCCGTGGCCTGTGCGGCGGCGAGGCCCTCTCACCTCAACTCGCCCCCGTGCTGGCCGCATCCGTCGACACCTGCTGGAACGTCTACGGGCCGACGGAGACCACGGTGTGGTCGACCCGGCACCTTCTGACGCCCGGGAGCCCCGAGCCGCTGATCGGCAAGCCCGTCGCCAACACCCGCTGCTACGTCCTCGACGAGCACATGCAGCCGCTGCCTCCGGGCGTCACCGGCGAGCTGTACATCGGCGGCAGCGGGCTCGCCCGCGGCTACCTGGGCGAACCCGAGCTGACGGCACGCGCCTTCGTCACGACCCCGCAGAGGACGGACGGCAGCGGGCCCGCCGTACCGGAGGAGCGCATCTACCGCACCGGCGACCTGGTCCGCGCCCTGCCCGGCGGGGAGCTGGAGTTCGTCGGCCGCAACGACTTCCAGGTCAAGCTGCGCGGCCACCGCATCGAGCTCGGCGAGATCGAGAGTGCCCTCGACGCCCACCCGGCCGTCGAACAGAGCCTCGTCGTCGTCCACCGGCCCGCCGCGGCACAGGGCGACGAATCCCGCTTCCTGGTCGGCTACTACGTCTCCGACGAGCCCGTCGACACCACCGAACTGCAGGAGCACCTGGCCTCGCTCGTCCCCGAGTACATGATCCCGTCGGTGCTCGTCCACCTGGAGAGCATGCCGCTCAACGTCAACGGCAAGGCCGACCGGAGCGCCCTGCCCGACCCCGCGCAGTTCCTGACCCAGGGCTACGTCGCACCGGCCGGTGAGCTGGAGACGCGGCTGTGCGAGATCTGGGACCAGGTGCTCGGCAGCACCGCCAAGGGCGGCCGGCGCATCGGCGTCACCGACGACTTCTTCAACTTCGGCGGCAACAGCATCCTCGGCATCAAGCTCGTCAACAAGATCAACAGCGAGCTGGGGTCCGACATCAGGATCCGCGACGTCTTCCGCGAGAAGACGATCCGCCGCCTGACCCCGCTGGTCGAGGCCACCCTCGGCGACTTCGCCTACCGCGACTACGTGCTCGACGGCACCGACACCGAGCAGCTGCACGAGCCGTTCCCGCTCACCAACGTGCAGCAGACCTACTACCTGGGCCGGTTCAACAGCTTCGAGCTCAGCAGCGTCTCGACGCACGTCTACAGCGAGTTCCGCTACAGCAGCATCGACCACACCCGCCTGGAGGCCGCGTACAACCGGCTGCTCGAACGGCACCTCGCCCTGCGCACGGTGTTCAGCGACGGACAGCAGCGCTTCCTGCCCGAGGTCCCCCATTACCGCATCGCGTTCCACGAGCTGAACGACCAGGAGGAGTTGGAGCGGCTCCGGGGCACCTACTCCCACAAGCTCTACGACCCCGAGCAGTACCCGCTGTTCGATGTGGTGCTCAGCCGCCTCGACGGCGTCTTCCGCCTGCACATCAGCTTCGACGCGCTCATCATCGACATGGGCAGCTTCGACATCCTCTTCGACGAGTGGGCACAGCTCTACGCCGACCCGCAGCGCTGCCTGCCCGCCCTCGGCACCAGCTACCGCGACTACGTGCTGCAGTACGAGAGGATCCGTGAGAGCCCGCTGCTGCTGCAGGCACAGGAGTACTGGGAGAACAAGGCCGACGACTACAACCTCGACCTGAAGCTGCCCCTGAAGGAGCGACCTTCCGCTGTCGACACCCCCGTCTTCCGGCGCAAGAGCAAGGTGATCCCGGCGGCCGTGTGGGACAAGCTGGCCGCCCGGTGCAGCCAGTACGGCATCAGCCCGACCGCACTGATCGTCGAACTGTTCAGCCGCGTGCTCAGCCAGTGGAGCGGCCAGGACCAGCTGTGCATGAACCTCACCCTGTTCAACCGGCTGCCCCTGCACCCCGACATCAACGGCGTCATCGGTGACTTCACGGTCCTGGAGCTCTTCGACTACCGGGCGGAACGCGAGCTGGGCATCGCCGCCAAGCTGCGCCGGGTGCATGGCGAACTGCTCCAGGACGTCGACAACAACCTCTTCGACGGCGTCGACTTCCAACGGTTGCTGAAGACACGCCACTCCACACCGGTCGGCAAGATCGTGGCTCCGGTCGTGTTGACCAGCACGCTGGGCGCCAAGGGCAACGCGAGCATGTTCGAGCTGCCGCTCGACGACACCTACCAGGGCGTCGACTACTCGATCTCGCAGACGCCCCAGGTGTGGCTCGACAACAAGGCGTACGAGACCGACGAGGGCTTCGTCGCCGAATGGGACTACGTCGAGCAGCTCTTCGACGACGCGGTGGTCGACGCCATGCACGACGGCTACTGCCGCCTCATCGAGCAGCTGGCCGAACTCGACTGGGAGACCGCGGCGTTCCCCTCGCTCCCGGTCCCGGCAGAAGACCTCGCCCTCATCGAGGCGGCCAACGCGGACGACCGGCCGGTGAGCGAGCACACCCTCTTCAGCCTCTACGAGAGCCGGCTGGACGAGCCGGGCCGCCGCGACGGTACAGCGGTCGTCGACGCGGCCGCAGGCACCTCGTTCACCTACGGACGCCTCCACGACGACTCGGTCCGCCTCGCCGGAGCGCTGCTGGCCCCCGGCACGCTGCCCGACGAGCACGAGACGGTGGCCGTCCTGGCGGAGAAGGGGTACCTCCAGGTCCTCACCACGCTCGCGGTGATGAAGGCCGGTGCGGCGTATGTGCCGATGAACGTCGAGTGGCCGGGTGCGCGCATCGGTGAGGTGCTCGAATCAGCGGGCACGCGGACGTTGTTGGTGTCGCGTGCGCAGTCGGAGCGGGCGGCCGTGCAGGCCCTGGCGGGTTCGTGCCGCGTGCTCGTCATCGACGAGCTGCTCGACGAAACATCT
>NZ_JABBXF010000103.1 GCF_013030945.1 Streptomyces morookaense
CCCCGCGCCCCGCCGCCTGGTCGCCCCCCGCCGGGAGGCGACCCCCGGCGGCACCCGGCCCGCCGCCCCCCTGGACGACGCCGAGCGCGCACGCCTGCTGCGCGGCGCGCACCACGACCCGCACGCCCTGCTGGGCGCCCACCATGTGCCCGGCGGCATCCTCTTCCGCGCCCTGCGCCCCTTCGCGCGCTCGGTGGCGGTCACCGCCAAAGGGCTCCGGGCGGAGCTGTTCGACGACGGGGACGGGCTGTTCTCCGGCGTCCTGCCGCTCAGCGAGATCCCCGACTACCGGCTCCTGGTCGTGTACGACACGGCCGACGACACCGAACTCCACGACCCGTACCGCTTCCTGCCCTCCCTCGGCGATCTCGACCTGCACCTGATCGGCGAGGGCCGGCACGAGGAGCTGTGGCGGGCGCTCGGCGCGCACCCGATGGTGCACGAGGGCGTGAGCGGCACCCGCTTCACGGTGTGGGCGCCCAATGCGCAAGGGGTGTGTGTGGCGGGCGACTTCAACTTCTGGGACGGCACCGCGCACCCCATGCGCTCGCTCGGCGCGACCGGCGTGTGGGAACTGTTCCTGCCGGGCGTCGGCGAGGGCGCGCTGTACAAGTTCCAGATCACCCGCCCCGACGGCTCGTACACGCTGCGCGCCGACCCCATGGCCCGGCGCACGGAGGCACCGCCCGCCACCGCGTCCGTCGTGCACGTCTCGCACCACCGCTGGCAGGACGACGCCTGGATGGAGCGCCGCGGCGAACGGCCCGTCCACGAGGCCCCGTTCTCCGTCTACGAGGTGCACCTGCCGTCCTGGCGCCCCGGCCTCGGCTACCGGCAGCTGGCCGAACAGCTCCCCGCGTACGTCCAGGACCTCGGGTTCACGCACGTGGAGCTGCTGCCCGTCGCGGAGCACCCCTTCGGCGGCTCGTGGGGCTACCAGGTCACCGGCTTCTACGCCCCGACCGCCCGCCTGGGCACGCCGGACGACTTCAAGTACCTGGTGGACGCCCTGCACCGGGCCGGCATCGGGGTGCTCGTCGACTGGGTGCCCGCGCACTTCCCCAAGGACGAGTGGGCGCTGGCCGCCTTCGACGGCCGCCCGCTGTACGAGCCGCAGGACCCGGTGCGGGCGGCCCATCCCGACTGGGGGACGCTGGAGTTCGACTACGGGCGCAAGGAGGTCCGCAACTTCCTGGTGGCGAACGCGGTCTACTGGTGCGAGGAGTTCCACGTCGACGGCCTGCGCGTGGACGCCGTCGCCTCGATGCTGTACCTCGACTACTCCCGCGGCCCGGGCCAGTGGACGCCGAACGTCCACGGCGGGCGGGAGAACCTCGACGCGGTCGCGTTCCTCCAGGAGATGAACGCGACGGTCTACCGCCGCTGCCCCGGCGTCGTCACCGTCGCCGAGGAGTCCACCGCCTGGGACGGCGTCACCCGCGCCACCCACCACACGGGCCCCGGCGGCTTCGGCGGCCTGGGCTTCGGCCTGAAGTGGAACATGGGCTGGATGCACGACTCCCTGCAGTACATGTCCAAGGAGCCGGTGCACCGGAAGTACCACCACGGCGAGATGACCTTCGCGATGGTGTACGCGTACAGCGAGAACTACGTACTGCCCATCTCGCACGACGAGGTGGTGCACGGCAAACGGTCGCTGGTGTCGAAGATGCCGGGCGACTGGTGGCAGCAGCGCGCCGACCACCGCGCGTTCCTGGGCTTCATGTGGGCACACCCCGGCAAGCAACTCCTCTTCATGGGCCAGGAGTTCGCCCAGGGCGCGGAGTGGTCGGAGAGCCACGGCCCGGACTGGTGGCTGCTGGACCCCTCGTACGCGGCCGAAGCCGACCACCGCGGCGTACGGGACCTGGTGCGCGACCTCAACGAGCGCTACACCGCCACGCCCGCGCTGTGGCAACGGGACACCGTGCCGGACGGCTTCGAGTGGATCGACGGCGACGCGGCCGAGGACAACGTCCTCGCCTTCCTCCGCTACGACGCGGAGCGCTCGCCGCTGCTGGCGGTCTGCAACTTCTCCCCCGTCGTCCGGCAGGGCTACCGGCTGGGCGTGCCGCCCGGGCATGCGACGTGGGAGGAGATCCTCAACACGGACGAGACACGGTACGGCGGGAGCGGGGTCGTCAACCCCGACCCGGTGAAGACGGAGTCCGTGCAGAGCCATGGGCGGCCGGTGAGCGTGACGGTGACGCTGCCACCACTGGGGACGGTGTGGTTCAGGCCGGGGTGAGCCCTGGCCGGCCCCCGCCCCCACGCGAGCCCTTGCCCCCGGGGCCTTTCACCCGTTCGGGCGTACGCTCGCACCGGGCCGTCGACTGCGAACCGCCCAGCCGGACCCTCCCGCCCCATCCCTCCCGAATCGCGCCCCGTCGGTCGCCGGACCACACTTGCCGTCCCTGGCCGCTCGACCCGAAGGGAGCAGAGCGATGCGATTCAATCGATCACTTGCCGTCACCGCGGCCGCCGTGTGC
The DNA here is from genome assembly GCF_013030945.1 of Streptomyces morookaense. Lineage (GTDB taxonomy): Bacteria > Actinomycetota > Actinomycetes > Streptomycetales > Streptomycetaceae > Streptomyces > Streptomyces morookaensis. Next base: position 2,490 of record NZ_JABBXF010000103.1, read on the forward strand.
GGCGCGCTCGCGCTCGGCGCAGGACCGGCCGTTGCCGCCACGGCGGCACCGGCAGCACCCGCCACCGTGGCGAACGACCCCTGGCCGCCCGGCACCGGTGACGACGACGACCAGTCGGGTCTCGGCGACGATGCCCTGGACCAGTTCCTGGCCCAGTACCTCGATGTCGACGGCGCCATCGCGAGCGCCCTGACAGGCTGAACGGCCGTTGCCGGGCCGGAACTTCGGCCCGGCAGCAACCGTCAGCGCGCTGCGCCCGCGCCCCCGACGCTGCCGATCGTCAAGCGCCGGGGGTCCATGGACGGAAATCCTCATTCCGCCCGCGTGCCGGCGAGGATTTCCGCCGGCGGAGTACGGGGCTCCGGTGCGGTCGGCACCGTCTGCTCCGTCAGCACCCCCTCGTCGAACGGCAGCCTCCCCGCCAGCACTTCGCGGCACCGGTCCCCGTCGATCTCCTTCATCCAGGTGCCGATCAGCACCGTCGCCACCGCGTTCCCCGCAAAATTCGTCATCGCCCGGGCCTCGCTCATGAAACGGTCGATGCCGACGATCAGGCCGACGCCGTCCACCAGGTCGGGGCGGTGCGACTGAAGGCCGCCCGCCAGCGTCGCCAGGCCCGCGCCCGTCACGCCCGCCGCGCCCTTCGAGGCGATCATCATGAAGAGGAGCAGCGACGCCTGCTGGGCCAGTGACAGCGGCTTGCCCATCGCCTCCGCCACGAACAGCGACGACATCGTCAGATAGATGGCCGTGCCGTCCAGGTTGAAGGAGTAGCCCGTCGGGACGGTGATGCCGACGACCGGGCGGCTCACGCCCAGGTGTTCCATCTTGGCGATCAGGCGCGGGAGTGCCGACTCCGAGGAGGACGTGGAGAGGATCAGGAGGAATTCCCTGCCCAGGTACTTCAGGAGCGCGAGCACGTTCACCCCTGCCACCACGCGCAGCAGTGCTCCCAGCACCACCACCACGAACAGCACGCATGTCACATAGAAGCCGATCATGATGACGGCCAGGGACTTCAGCGCATCCACGCCCGTCGCCCCGACCACCGCCGCGATCGCCCCGAACGCGCCCACGGGAGCAGCCCACATGATCATCGCCAGCACCCGGAACACCAGCTTCTGCAGATGGCCGATGCCCCGGAGCACCGGCTCGCCGCTCGCGCCCATCGCCTGCAGGGCGAAGCCCGTCAGCAGCGCCACCAGCAGCGTCTGGAGCACCTCGCCGCCGGTGAAGGCGGACACCAGCGTGGTGGGGATGATGCCCAGCACGAAGTCCGCCGTCGACTCGCTCGCCCCCTTGGCCTGCGCCGCCCCCGCGTGCCGCAGGCTCTCGGTCAGGTGCAGGCCGCTGCCCGGCTCCAGGAAGTTGCCGACCAGGAGGCCGATCGCCAGCGCGATCGTGGACATCACCACGAAGTAGCCCAGCGCCAGGCCGCCCACCGCTCCGACCTTCGCCGCCTTCCGTACCGAGCCGATGCCCAGCACGATCGTGCAGAAGATGACGGGCGAGATCATCATCTTGATCAGGTTCACGAAGCCCGTGCCCAGCGGCTTGAGCTGGACGGCCACGCCGGGTGCGGCGAAGCCGAGGACGATGCCCGCGAGCACCGCCGCGATCACCGCGAGGTAGAGGTAGTGGGTACGGTCCCGGCGGCGTCCGGGGGTGTCCGGCGCCGGTGTCCGCGCTGCCATGGCCATGGGGGGTCTCCTCGCCGTCGAGGTCGTGCTCGGTACGTGCCCCGCTCCCGCACGAGAGGGGCACCGCGAACTATGCATCCCCATGTGACCGTGGTCACGCTTCCGTGCATTACGTTCATGAAGGCACCAGCGGGCAGAATTCCGGCCATGCGCAAACCCCGCATACGGCGCCCCCGCAGTCTGGCGGGTCAGCTGTTCGCCATGCAGATCGTGCTGGTCGTCCTGGTGGTGGCCGGATGCGCCGCGTTCGCCTACGTCTCCGACCACAACGAGGCCCAGGAGGCCGCCCGCCGCGAGGCCACGGCCGCGGCCACGGCCGTCGCGGCCTCGCCCGCCGTACGCTCGGCCGTACGGTCGCCGGATCCGGCGGCCGTCCTCCAGCCGTATGCGGAGCAGGTCCGGCACGAGACGGACGTCGACTTCGTCACGATCATGAGCCCCGGCGGCATCCGCTGGACGCACCCCGACCCCACCCGCATCGGCGAACGCTTCCTCGGCCACACCGGGCCGGCGCTGCAGGGGCGGACGTTCTCCGAGACGTACACGGGGACCCTCGGCCCGTCCGTGCGCGCCGTCACGCCCGTGCGGGACCCCGACGGCACGGTCACCGCGCTCGTCGCCGCGGGCATCACCGTCGACGCGATCAGCGCGCAGGTGCGCCACCAGGTCATGGCCCTGACGGCGGTCGCCCTGCTCGTGCTGCTCCTCGGCGGTCTCGGGACGTACCTGCTCAACGGGCGGCTGCGGCGGCACACGCACGGCATGAACGCCACCGAGCTCAGCCACATGCACGACTACCACCAGGCCGCGCTGCACGCGGTGCGCGAGGGCCTGCTCATGCTCGACGGGCAGCAGCGCATCGCGCTCGTCAACGACGGCGGGCGCGAACTGCTGGGCCTGCAGGGCGACTGCATCCACCGCCACGTCGGCGAGCTCGGGCTGCCCGCGTCCCTCACCGAGGCACTGCTCGCCCCCGGCCCGCGCGTCGACGAGGTGCACCTGACCGCGGACCGCACGGTCGTCCTCAACACCTCGCCGGTGTCGAGCGGCGAGCGGCGCGGCACCGTCGTCACCCTGCGGGATCACACGGAACTCCAGGCGCTGTCCGGAGAGTTGGACTCCGTGCGCGGTTTCGCCGAGGCACTGCGCTCGCAGGCGCACGAGGCCGCGAACCGGCTGCACGCCGTGGTCTCGCTCATCGAACTCGGCCGCGCCGACGAGGCGGTGGAGTTCGCCACCGCCGAACTGGAGCTCGCCCAGGCCCTGACCGACCGCGTCGTCGAGGCCGTGGCCGAGCCCGTGCTCGCCGCGCTGCTGCTCGGCAAGGCCGCCCAGGCCAACGAGCACGGCGTGGAGCTGGTGATGACGCCGGACACCCGGATCGACGACGGGCTGCTCCCGGCCGGGCTGCCCGCCCGCGATCTCGTGACCGTCCTCGGCAACCTGATCGACAACGCTGTCGACGCCGCCCGCGACGTCCGCGGGACCGGCCAGGTCACCGTCACCGTGCGGGCCGACGCACAGGCGGGCGAACTGCTGCTGCGCGTCGGCGACTCGGGGCCGGGCGTGGCCCCCGAGGCCGTGGACGAGGTCTTCCGGCGCGGCTGGTCCACCAAGGCGCCGGCGGGGGCGGACCGCGGCGGCGCCCACGGCCGCGGGCTCGGGCTCGCCCTCGTCCAGCAGGCCGCCCGCCGCAACGGCGGCACGGTCGGGCTCGGCCGGTCCCCGTCCGGCGGCGCCGAGTTCACCGTCCGGCTGCCGCTGCGCCCGGCCGACCGCACCCGGAACGACACCGCCGCAGACGACCCCACAGGAGCACGCGCATGAGCACAGCCCAGCCGACCCCGAGCGCCGCGCCCGTCCCGCCCGGCCCCGCCATCAAGGTCCTCGTCGTCGAGGACGACCCCGTCGCCGCGGACGCGCACGCGCTCTACGTGAGCCGGGTGCCCGGCTTCTGCGTGGCCGGCGTGGTGCACTCGCGGAACGACGCCTCGCAGTTCCTCAAACGCACGGCCGTCGACCTGCTGCTCCTCGACCTCTACCTGCCGGACGGGCACGGCCTCCAGCTGGTCCGCTCGCTGCGCAGCGCGGGGCACGGGGCGGACGTCATAGCCGTGACGTCCGCCCGCGATCTGGCCGTGGTCCGGGAGGGCGTCTCGCTGGGGGTCGTGCAGTACGTGCTCAAGCCGTTCACCTTCGCCACGCTGCGGGAACGGCTCGGCCGGTACGCGGAGTTCCGTGCGGCCGTGGGCGAGGCGAGCGGGCAGGAGGAGGTGGACCGCGCGCTGGCGGTGCTGCGCGCCCCGCAGCCCACCGCGCTCCCCAAGGGCCTCTCCACGGACACGCTGAACACGGTCACCGAGGCGCTGCGGAACGCCGCCGCCGAGGGCATCTCCGCGGGGGCGGTCGCCGAGGCGGTGGGCACCTCGCGGATCACGGCGCGCCGCTATCTGGAGTACCTGGTGGAATCCGGGCGCGCGGCCCGCACACCGCAATACGGGCAGGTCGGACGCCCGGAGCTGCTGTACCGGTGGCTGAGCCGGGGCTGACCGGTGCGTGCGCGGGGGCGCGGAAGGGAACGTACGTCCTCAGACCGGACTCGGAGTCGAATGCCGGTCGGACGTCAGCCGGACGTCAGGAGGTCCTGCCGTGCGCCCCACCGCCCCCGTACTCATCGCCGTCACCATCGTCCTCGGCACGCTGCCCGCCTGCGGGGGTGATGCCAACGGCAGCCCGGACACGGTGAAGATCGCCTATCAGCGCACCACGGACAGCAAGGTGCGGACGATGGACGACTTTCTGGCCAGGGTGAAGAAGCAGTTCGAGCGGGACCACCCGGGCAAGCACCTCGAACCGGTGCCGGTCCAGGCGGCCCAGGAGGACTACTACGCCAAGATCCAGCAGATGATGCGGTCCGCGAAGACCGCGCCGGACCTGGTCCACGAGGACACCTTCCTCATCAACTCCGACATCAAGGCCGGCTATCTGAGACCGCTGGACGACAAGCTGGCCGGCTGGAAGGACTGGAGCCGCTTCGTCCCGACGGCGAAGGCGGCCGCCCGGGCCGAGGACGGGAAGACGTACGGCGTCCCGGACGGGACGGACACCCGGGGCCTGTGGTTCAACAAGGAGATCTTCGCCCGGGCCGGGCTGCCCGCGGACTGGCAGCCGCGCACCTGGCAGGACGTCCTCGACGCGGCCCGCACGGTCAAGCGCAAGGTTCCCGGCGTCATCCCGCTCAACGTCTACACGGGCAAGGCCGCCGGCGAGTACGCCACCATGCAAGGCTTCGAGATGCTGCTGTACGGGACGGGCGCGGATCCGCTCTACAAGCCGGCGGAGCGGAAGTGGGTCACCGGCGGCAAGGGCTTCCGTGACGCGCTGGAGTTCGTGCGCACGGTCTACGCGGAGAAGCTCGGGCCCGACCCGTCGGATGCGCTCGACCCCAATATCGACTCCCGGGTGGCCTCCGACTTCCTGCCCTCGGGGAAGCTCGCGATCGACCTGGACGGCTCATGGCTCGGCAAGAACTGGCAGCCGGGCAGCGGCCATCCGTGGCCGCAGTGGCCGAAGGTGATGGGACAGGCGGCCTTCCCCACGCAGAACGGGCAGGCCCCGGGCAGGGTCAGCCTCTCCGGGGGCTGGACCTGGGCGATCAGCGCCAAGTCCCGCAAGGCGGACCTGGCGTGGCAGGCGATCGAGGAACTGCAGAGCATGGCCAACGCGACCGAGTGGACGGTGCGGGACGGCCAGATCGCAGTGCGCACGGACGTCGCCGCGGACCCGAAGTACCTCGCATCGCTGCCGGGCATCGGCTTCTTCACGGGGCTCGTCCCCGCCACGCACTACCGTCCGGCCCTGCCCGTCTATCCGCAGGTCTCCAGCGCGATCCGGGACGCGATGGAGTCCGTCACGACGGGGGACGCCACGGCGGCGGTGGCGGCGCAGCGCTATGACGGCGCGCTGAAGTCGATCGCCGGGCGGTGAGGGCGGTGCCCGGATCGCGTACCGCGCGCTGGCTGCCCCTCGCGCCGGCGACCACACTGCTGCTGCTCTTCCTCGCCGGGCCCATCGCCTACTGCGTGTACCTCGCCTTCACGGACATGCAGCTCACCGGTCAGGCGTCGGCCTCCTTCGTCGGCTTCGCCAACTTCCGCCGGGCGTTCGGGGATCCGGACTTCCGCAATGCGGTGGGGATGACGCTGGTCTTCACCGTGGTCTCGTCGCTCGTGGGCCAGAACAGCCTGGGCTTCGCGCTGGCGGCGCTGATGCGGCGCGCCTCGAAGGCGGTGCGGACGGCCGTGGGCACGGTGGTGGTCGCGGCGTGGGTGCTGCCGGAGATCGTGGCGGCCTTCCTGCTGTACACGTTCTTCAACCGGCGCGGCACGCTCGACGCCATTCTGGACTGGCTCCATCTGCCCACGCAGAACTGGCTGTTCACGCTGCCGATCCTGGCGGTGTCGTTCGCGAACGTGTGGCGCGGCACGGCCTTCTCCATGCTGGTGTACGCGGCGGCGCTGGACGGCATCCCGCAGGACGTGACGGAGGCGGCGGAGGTCGACGGCGCGCGGGGCCTGCGCCGCTTCTGGCACGTCACGCTGCCGATGATCCGGCGGTCGGTCGGGACGAACCTGATGCTCAACACCCTGCAGACGCTGTCGGTGTTCGGCCTGATCTGGGCGATGACACGCGGGGGCCCGGGCAACCGGAGCGAGACGCTGCCGGTGTTCATGTACGACCAGGCCTTCCTGAAGGCACTGATCGGGTACGGGACGGCGGTGGCGCTGCTGTTGCTGCTGGTGGGGGCGGGGTTCTCGCTGGTGTACCTGCGCCTGATGCGAGAGGAGATGTGAGGGGGGCGCCCCGCGAGGGGTGCGCCCCGTAAGGGGCGCGGGGCTGCGTACATATGCGGCTCCGCCGCGTGGGCGCGACCATGGGCCCCGTGAGGGGCGCGGGGAACTGCGCGACCAGCCCACGACGGCCCGCAGCCGACGCACTGCCCCGGGGCTCCGCCCCTCCCCGACGGGCGCCGCCCCAGTACTTACTGCGGCGGCTCCGGCTTGATGATCGCGAACGGGGCGCCGAACGGATCGGCCAGCCACCCCATCCGGCCGACGTCCGGGACGTCGGACGCCGGCATCAGGACCGAACCGCCGCTGCCCTGCGCCCTGGCGACGGTCTCGTCCACGTCGGCCACCGAGAAGTACGGGATCCAGCGCGTCTCCTCCGCGTCCCCCTGCAGCCCGGCGAGGCCGCCGAAGGACGCGTCCTGCTGGTCGCCCTCCCCGGTGGACAGCACCGTGTACGTCATGCCCGGCACGTCCATCGTCTGCGAGCGCCAGCCGAACACCGCCCGGTAGAAGTCGAAGGCGCCCTCCGGGTCCCCGGTGTGGAGCTCCGCCCAGCACAGGGCGTCGGACTCCGAGGCCTTCTCCAGGCCCTTGACGGCGGCCGGCTGCCAGACGGCGAAATCGGCCCCGCCCGGGTCGGTGAACTGGGCCATCCGCCCGGCCTCGAAGACGTCGAACGGGGCGCTGCGGACCCGCCCGCCGTGCTGCTCCACGGCCTTGGCCGTGGCGTCCGCGTCCGGCGTCCGGAAGTACACCGTCCATGCCGAGCTCGCGCCCTCCTCCGTGAGGGGACCGACCGCGCCGACGGTCTTGCCGTCCTTCTGAAAGAACCCGTAGCCACCCGACTCGGGGCCGGCCGACCGGAACTCCCAGCCGAAGACTGCGCCGTAGAAGGCGGCGGCCGCATCGATGTCCGGGCTGCCCAGGTCGAGCCAGTTCGGGGAGCCGGTGACGAAGTCTGTGGTGAGCATGACGGGTGCCCCTTCGACGGATTCGCGCCGGACTTCCCCGGCGCGATTCAGTCTGGCACCGGCCACTGACACGCGCGCGCCACTCAGCGGATCCGCCCGCCGGATCGCCATGTGCGGCGCACGGGGTGAGGATGGAAGGGCAGAGCCGTTCATGACGCCCGACTGCAGGAGGCAGACCATGACCACGGCCAAGGACATCATGCACCCCGGTGCTCACTGGATCACCAAGAGTGACACCCTTCAGCATGCCGCCCAGCTGATGCGCCAGCTCAACGTCGGCGCGCTGCCGGTCGGCGACGAGACCCACGACGAGCGGCTGTGCGGGATCATCACCGACCGCGACATCGTCGTGAAGTGCGTGGCCGAGGGCCGCGACCCGGCCGGCTGCAAGGCATCGGACGTCGTCGAGGGCACCCCGCGCTGGATCGAGGCGGACGCCGACATCGAGGACGTCCTCCACGAGATGGAGAGCCACCGCATCCGGCGACTGCCGGTCATCGAGAACAAGCGCATGGTCGGCATGATCAGCGAAGCCGATCTGGCCCGGCACCTGCCGGACAACCAGCTCGCCGAGTTCGCCGGCCACATCTACTCGCCGGCCCCGGTCAAGCAGTGAGCCCGGCCGGGCGCGGGACGTGACGCCGCCGGCGACCGGCCTCACTGACACCGAGGCTGCCGCGGGCGGGGACGCCGCGCTATCCTCCGAGCGCCGCACGCGCACGGAGGTGGCCGTCATGCCCTCGCTCTCCGCCCGTCGCACCCGTCAACGGCTCGCCGCGGACGCCGCGTTGCTCGTGGTGGCGGCAGCCTTCGCCGTTCCCCTGGTGTGGCTGCTGAGCGCCTCCGTGGACGGCGCGGCGGGGCTGCGCGTGCGCCTCCCGGCGTCCCCGACGGGGGACAACTTCGCGGCGGTGCTGACCGACGAGATCACCTTCACGCCCATGCTCAACAGCCTGCTGCTGTGCGGCGGGGCGACCCTGCTGACGGTGGTCTGCGCGGCGCTCGCCGCGTACCCGCTCTCCCGCTACCGCTCGCGGCTCACGCGCCCGTACCTCATGGGCGTGCTGTTCGCGACGTGCCTGCCGATGACGGCGATCATGGTGCCGGTCTACGGACTCTTCGTCCGCATCAACCTCATCGACACCGTCTACGGCACGGCGCTCTTCCTCGCCGCCGCCCAACTGCCCTTCGCCATCTGGCTGATGAAGAACTTCATGGACGGCGTCCCGACGGTCCTGGAGGAGGCCGCGTGGACGGACGGGGCGGGCAGGCTCCAGGCACTCGTACGCGTCATTCTGCCGCTCATGGGGCCCGGCCTCACGGTGGTGACTATCTACAGCTTCATCATGATGTGGGGCAATTTCTTCGTGCCCTTCATGCTGTTGCTGTCGCCCGGCAAACTGCCCGCGTCCGTCAGCATCTTCACGTTCTTCGGCACCTACGGACAGGTCGCCTACGGGCAGCTCGCGGCGTTCTCGATCCTCTACTCCACGCCCGTGGTGCTGCTGTACGCGCTCATCGCGCGCCGCCTCGGCGGCGGATTCGCGCTGGGTGGAGCCGTGAAGGGCTGATCCACCGGCCGCGTGCGGGGCACACGGCGTGCCCCGCCGTCCGGACCAGAACGGCGGGGCGCCACCACTTCGGATGACCGGCCCTGGGTTTCCCCCGTTCTCCCCCGTGCTGCCCAGGGCCGTCCGCATCCTTGGACCTGTCCCGAAACCACTGATGGGACCAGGCCCCGCCTTGACTGCGGACAACCATGAAGGTACTCACTGGGCCGTCCGTCAGCTATGCGGAAAACGCGGATCTCGGCCGGAGAACGCGGTCTTCCGCGGGGAGCCCCGATGAGTGAACCCGACGCAGACACCCACGACCCCGACCCCGGGGACGAACCCGACGACTCCGGCGGCAGCATGCGCACACTGGTGCGCGGCCAGAGCCTGGAGGAGACCCAGGCGATCATCAGCAGCGCCTACAGCCCGTACCGGCTCAGCGTGCTGGGCAACGCCGGCGCCTTCTCCGCGTGGTACGCCGAGGGCGGCTTCCCCGGCGTGATCCTCTCCGGGCTGCAGTACGGCGGGGCCGTGACGCTGGTGGACCCGCAGCCGCTCACCTCGTACCTGCTGGTCTGCCGGCTCAGCCACGGCAAGGTCAGAGTGGTCTCGCCGGGACGGGAGGAGCGGGTCGTCTCGGCCGGGGAGACCTATGTGCTCGACCCGTACCGCAAGTTCCAGGTGTACTGGGAGAGCGGGGCGCGGATGACGACGCTGCGGCTCTCGCGCGAGACGGTCGAGACGGCCGCCGGCCAGGCGCTCGGCACCGACGGGCCGGTCAGGGCCCGGTTCTCCCTCAACGGCGCCGTCTCGCCTGCGGCGGTGCGCAGTTGGGAGGGCATCTCCGCGGCCGTCCACCGCGAGGTGCTCGGCGAGGGCGTCGCCCGGCGCAGCCCGCTCGTGGCGGCGCAGCTGACGCAGGCGGCGGCCGCCATCCTCATGGAGACGCATGAGCTGATCACTCCCGGCGCGGACGTCCGCCGCACGGGCACCGTCGGGCACCCCGCGGTGCGCCGGGTGATGGCCCTGGCCCAGGAGCGGGCCGACGAGCCGCTGACGCTCGCGGACCTCGCCGCGGCGGCGCGGGTCAGCCCGCGCGCCCTTCAGGAGGCGTTCCGCCGCTACCTGGACACCACGCCGCTCGGCTACCTGCGCGAGGTCCGGCTGGCCCGGGCCCACGAGGAACTGGCCGCCGCACGGGGCGACGGCGGCGTCACGGTCTCGGACGTGGCCTTCCGCTGGGGCTTCTCCAACCTGGGCCGCTTCGCGGCGGCCTACCAGCAACGCTACGGGCACACGCCGTCGGCGACGTTACGGGCGTGAGCGCTCCGCGGGAGGTCGGTACGTCGTCTGCGGGTGCGTCGTGGCCGGTCGCGCAGTTCCCCGCGCCCCTTACGGGGCGCGTACAGGTGCGGTTTGCCAGCGCCCCGTAGGGGCGCTGGGGGCACCTCCCAGCGGTAGCTGGGGGAGGAACTGCGCGAGCAACCACGACGCACCCGCACATGCATCCCGAGGATGACCGCGTCCATCTCAGGGACTACGGAGTGACACCGCTCCCGCCCGAAAGTCCGACCCCGTATTCCGGTCGTACGGCTGAGGCCAGGGCGGCCCGGGACACAGAGGATGGAATCACCGATTCCCCCCTCCCCGAGGAGCCCCCCATGTCCCGCGCAACGGCCTTCCCTGTCCCTCCCGCCCCCGGCGGGACGGGCGGCGCCGTCGCCGCCCGTGCCACCGCCCTGAGCAAGGTCTACGGCCACGGCGAGACCCGGGTGGCCGCCCTGGACGCGGTCGACGTGGAGTTCCGCCGTGCCGAGTTCACGGCGATCATGGGCCCGTCGGGCTCCGGCAAGTCGACGCTGATGCACTGCATGGCCGGGCTCGACTCGATCTCCTCCGGCTCCGCCCGGATCGGCGAGGTCGAGCTGGGCACGCTGGACGACCGCCGGCTGACCCGGCTGCGCCGGGACAAGGTGGGCTTCGTCTTCCAGGCGTTCAACCTGCTGCCGACGCTGACGGCGCTGGAGAACATCACGCTGCCCCTGGCCATCGCGGGCCGCCGGCCCGACGCCGGGTGGGTGGAGCGGATCGTCGCGACGCTCGGCCTGTCCGGGCGGCTCGCGCACCGCCCGTCACAGCTCTCCGGCGGACAGCAGCAGCGCGTGGCCGTGGCCCGCGCGCTCGCCGCCAAGCCCGAGATCGTCTTCGCCGACGAGCCCACCGGCAACCTCGACTCCCGCTCCGGCACCGAACTGCTGGGCTTCCTGCAGGAGTCGGTGCGGGCGCTGGGCCAGACGGTCGTCATGGTCACCCACGACCCCGTCGCCGCCTCCTACGCGGACCGCGTCGTCTTCCTCGCCGACGGCCGCATCGTGGACGAGATGCGCGAGCCGACCGCCGGCGCGGTGCTCGACCGGATGAAGGCGTTCGAAGTCAACGGCCGTACGAACTGACCTCTGTTGCCGCCCGCCACCGCTCCCCACCTCCAGGACGACACACGCTGATGCTTCGTACCGCCCTGCGCAACGTCCTTGCGCACAAAGCCCGGCTGATGATGACCGCCCTCGCGGTCCTCCTCGGCACCGCCTTCGTCTCCGGCACGCTGATCTTCAGCGACACCGTCGAGGGCGCCTTCCGCAACAAGATGTCCAAGAGCCTCGACGACGTCGCCGTGCAGGTGACGGCGGGGCGCCCCGGCACCGACGCGCAGGACGACGGTGCGCTCGACTCCCGCGTGGTGGGCACCCTCCGCGCGCTGCCGGGCGTGGCCTCCGTGCGCCCGTCCGTCAGCGGCGTCGTCGTGGTCGCCGACAAGCACAACGACCCGGCCGGCAGCGACTGGGGCAGCACCGGCGCCAACTACGTGCCCGGCAAGGACGGCAAGGACAGCCGCTACCCGCTCGTGACGGGACGCGGCCCGGCCGCCGAGGGCGAGATCGCCCTGGACGCGAAGACCGCCGGCAAGGCCGGCGCCGAGGTGGGCGACACCGTGCGGCTGGCCGTCGACGGGCCGGTGCTGGGCAAGAAGCTGGTCGGCATCGTCGAGACCGACGATCCGCGGGTCACCTCCGGCGGCAGCCTCGCGCTGTTCGACACCGCAACCGCGCAGAAACTCCTCGGATCCAAGGGCCGGTTCAGCGAGCTCGTCGTGACCGCGAAGCCCGGCGCGGACCAGCAGCAGCTGACGGCGAAGGTGCGCGAGGTGCTGCCGAAGACCTTCGAGGTGCAGAGCGGTGCACAACTCGCGGCCGAGCAGTCGAAGATGATCGACCACGAGACCAGCTCGATCCGCAACACCTTCCTGGTGTTCGCCGGGATCTCCCTGTTCGTCGGCGTGTTCATCATCGCCAACACCTTCACCATGCTCATCGCCCAGCGCAGCCGGGAGATCGCCCTGCTGCGGGCCGTCGGCGCCTCGCGCCGCCAGGTGGTGCGCTCGGTCCTGGCCGAGGCCGCGGTCCTGGGCCTGGTCGCCTCCGCCGGAGGCTTCGCCCTGGGGCTCGGCATAGCCGTCGGCCTGCCGCGGCTGCTGAAGGCGACCGGTGCGGAACTGCCGGACGGACCGCTGGTGGTCGAGCCCTCCGTCGTGCTGACCGCGCTCGCGGTGGGCGTCGTGGTGACCGTCCTGGCCGCGTGGCTGCCGTCGCGCAAGGCCGCGAAGATCGCCCCGGTCGAGGCGCTGGCGAGCGTGGACCAGGCCCCTGCGACACGCAGCCTGGTCGTCCGCAACTCCCTGGGCGCGGCGCTGACTTCGCTGGGCGTGGCCCTGATGCTGTACGTCACCACGCTGCGCGACAGCGGCGGTCTGACGGTCGCCATGGCGGGCTCCGCGCTGACCCTCGCGGGCGTCATCGTCCTGGCGCCGCTGCTCTCCCGCCCGTTCGTGCACCTCTTCGGCAAGGCGGCGACGCGGTTCTCGGGCGTGAGCGGCAAGCTCGCCAAGGAGAACGCGCTGCGCAACCCGCGCCGCACGGCCGCCACGGCCTCGGCGCTGATGATCGGCCTCACCCTGATCACCGGCCTGACCGTGGGCGCGGTCTCCGCGAACCAGGGCATGGACAAGAAGGGCCCGCAGCAGCTGACCGCCGACTTCAAGGTCAAGTCGGCGAGCTACCTGGGCCTTTCGCCCGAGGTCGGCAAGGAGGTGGCGAAGCAGCCCGGGGTGGCCGCGGCCGTCCCGCTGCGCTCGACGGGCTTCCAGTCGGAGGAGAAGCCGGCGCTGGCGACGGCGGCGGACGCGACGCGGATCGGCAAGGTGGCGGACGTGCGCGTCACGGCCGGCTCGCTGTCCGGTGTGCAGGGCACGGGCGCGGTGGCCGTGTCGGCGAAGTTCGCCGAGGAGCATGCGCTGACGGTCGGTTCGGCGGTGCGGATGTCGTTCTACGACGGCAAGAAGGCGGCCCCGAAGGTGGCCGCGGTGTACGCGGACAACGACGTGCTGGGCGAAGTCCTCACGGCCCCCGCCCTGATCGACCCGCACCTGGAGCGCGTCCGCGACGACGAGGTCCTGGTGAAGGCGGCGCCCGGGCAGGCGGCCGGCCTGCCGGGCAGGATCAAGGAGGCCCTGGGCGGCAACCCGCTCATCAAGGTCGAGACCCCCGAGGACCTGCGGCGCCAGGCGTCCGGGAACATCGACCCGATCCTCAATCTGTCCTACGGGCTGCTGGGCATGGCCGTCCTCATCGCGGTCATCGGCGTGGTCAACACCCTTGCCATGTCGGTGTTCGAGCGCACCCGTGAGATCGGCATGCTGCGCGCGATCGGCATGGCCCGCCGCGAGGTGAAGCAGATGGTGCGCCTGGAGTCCGTGATGATCGCGATGTTCGGCGCGGTCCTGGGCGTCGGCGTCGGCATCTTCCTCGCCTGGTCGGGCGGCCACCTGCTGCGCTCGTCCTTCCCCCAGTACGAGATGACGGTCCCGTGGGCCCGCATCGGCATCTTCCTGCTCCTGGCCCTGGCGGTGGGCGTCCTGGCGGCGGTCTGGCCGGCGAGGCGAGCAGCAAGGCTGAACATGCTGGAGTCGATCGGGGCACAGTAGCCCCCAAAGCCCTCGGGCCCCGGCCGAAATGGCCGGGGCCCGAGGGCTTTGGGGCTGCGCCCCGAAGGGGCGCGGGGAACTGCGCGACCAGCCACAAACGACCCGCAGCCGGCAGCCGGGCTCAGCCCTAGAAGACGGACTCCGCCTCATCCATCCGGCTCGCCGGCACCCGCTTCAGCTCGGTGACCGCGTCGGCGATCGGCACCATCCGGATATCGGTCCCCTTGAGGGCCGTCATCTTGCCGAACTCCCCGCGGTGCGCAGCCTCGACGGCATGCCAGCCGAACCGCGTGGCGAGCACCCGGTCGTACGCGGTCGGCGTGCCACCGCGCTGGACGTGGCCCAGGATGACCGGCCGGGCCTCCTTGCCGAGCCGCTTCTCCAGCTCGGCGGCCAGCTTGGTGCCGATGCCGGCGAAGCGCTCGTGGCCGAACTGGTCTATGGCGCCCTTGGCGTAGTCCATGGAACCCTCGGCCGGGTGCGCGCCCTCGGCGACGCAGATGACGGCGAACTTCTTGCCGCGGGCGAAGCGCTCCTCCACCATCGAGACGAGGTCGGCGGGGTCGAAGGGCCGCTCCGGCAGGCAGATGCCGTGGGCGCCGCCGGCCATGCCGGACTCCAGGGCGATCCAGCCGGCGTGCCGGCCCATGACCTCGACGACCATCACGCGCTGGTGCGACTCGGCGGTGGTCTTGAGACGGTCGATGGCCTCCGTCGCGACGCCGACGGCGGTGTCGAAGCCGAAGGTGCGGTCGGTGGAGGAGATGTCGTTGTCGATGGTCTTGGGAACGCCGACGACGGGCAGGCCCGCGTCCGAGAGCATCCGGGCGGCGGTCAGGGTGCCCTCGCCGCCGATGGGGATGAGGACGTCGATGCCGTACTCGCGGGCGAGTTCCTTGGAGCTCTCGCACGCCTCGCGCAGCCGGGCGCGCTCCAGGCGGGAGGAGCCGAGGATGGTGCCGCCGCGGGCCAGGATGCCGCTGACCGCGTCGAGGTCGAGTTTGCGGTGGCGTCCGTCGAGCAGGCCCTTGAAGCCGTCTTCGAAGCCGATGACCTCGTCGCCGTGGCCGACGACCGCGCGGTGCACGACCGAGCGGATGACAGCGTTCAGGCCGGGGCAGTCGCCGCCCGCGGTGAGGACTCCGATGCGCATCGTGCTGGTTCTCCTGCTCGCTACTGGTACCTGTGAGCCGCGCCGATTGTTTCACGGCCCGGCCGCTGCTGCCGCATTCCGTCATCCCGGGCCTGACGCGCGCCTTATCCACGGGCGCAGGTATTGTCAAGAGGGCAAGCCCACCTTAACGGGTTTATTTTCATGATCAGCAACACGGCGAAGCATCGAGACGCATCAAGGAGAGCACGCGTGACGCGCAGCGTGTACGTGACCGGGACCGACCGGGGCGACGGGCGCCAGGTCATCGAGCTGGGAGTCATGGAGCTCCTCACCCGCCAGGTGGACCGGGTGGGCGTCTTCCGCCCGCTGGTGCACGGCGACGGGCCGGACCGGCTCTTCGAACTGCTGCGGACCCGCTACCGGCTCGACCAGTCGCCGGAGACCGTCTACGGCCTGAGCTACGCCGAGGCCTCCGCCCTGCAGGCCGAGCGCGGCACGGACGAGCTGGTCTCGTCCCTCGTCGAGCGCTTCCACGCCGTGGCCCGCCGGTACGACTTCGTGCTCGTGCTCGGCACCGACTACGCGGGCTCCCAGCTCCCCGACGAGCTGGCCCTCAACGCCCGGCTGGCCAACGAGTTCGGCGCCTCCGTCATCACGGTCGTCGGCGGCCAGCAGCAGTCGGCCGAGTCGGTGCGCGCCGAGGCCCGCAACGCCTACCGCGCCTACGCGACCCTGGGCTGCGACGTCGTCGCCCTCGTCGTCAACCGGGTCGCCCCCGCCGACCGCGAGGCCGTCGCCGAGCAGCTCGCCGGGAGCCTGCCGGTGCCGTGCTTCGCGCTTCCCGAGGAGGCCTCGCTCTCCGCCCCGACCGTGGCGCAGATCGTGCGGACGCTGGGCGCCGAGGTGCTGCTGGGCGACGCGGCCGGACTGGACCGCGACGCCCGCGACTTCGTCTTCGGCGGCGCGATGCTCCCGGTCTTCCTGCCGGCCCTGACCGAAGGCTGCCTCGTCGTCACCCCCGGCGACCGCGTGGACCTGATCGTCGGCGCCCTCGCCGCGCACAGCGCCGGCGCCCCCACCATCGCGGGCGTGCTGCTGACGCTGGACGAGCGCCCCGGCCCGGACATCCTCGCCCTGGCCGGCCGGCTGGCCCCGGGCACCCCGGTGATCTCCGTGCCGGGCGGCTCCTTCCCGACCGCGGCCGAACTGTTCTCCATCGAGGGCAAGCTGGGCGCCGAGTCGCCGCGCAAGGCCGAGACCGCGCTCGGCCTCTTCGAACGGCACGTGGACACCGCCGCGCTGGCGAACCGTATCTCCGTCGCCGGCTCCGGCCGCGTCACGCCGATGATGTTCGAACACACCCTCATCGAGCGCTCCCGCTCCGCCCGCCGCCGCGTGGTGCTGCCCGAGGGCACCGAGGACCGTGTGCTGCGCGCCGCCGACGTGCTGCTGCGCCGCGACGTCTGCGACCTCACCCTGCTGGGCGAGGAGGACGCCGTCCGCAAGCGCGCCGCCGAGCTCGGCATCGACCTGGGCGGGGCGCAGGTCATCGACCCGCAGACCTCCCCGCTGCGCGAGCGCTTCGCCGAGATCTACGCCAAGGCCCGGGCCCACAAGGGCATGACCGTGGAGCTGGCGCACGACGTGGTCGCCGACGTCTCCTACTTCGGCACCCTGATGGTCCAGGAGGGCCTGGCCGACGGCATGGTCTCCGGCGCGGTGCACTCCACCGCCGCCACCATCCGCCCCGCCTTCGAGATCATCAAGACGGCGCCGGGCGCCCAGATCGTCTCCTCGGTCTTCTTCATGTGCCTGGCCGACCGGGTCCTGGTCTACGGCGACTGCGCGGTCAACCCCGACCCGAACGCCGAGCAGCTGGCGGACATCGCCATCCAGTCCGCCGCCACCGCCACCCAGTTCGGCGTGGAGCCGCGGATCGCGATGCTCTCGTACTCCACCGGAACCTCCGGCTCCGGCGCGGACGTCGACAAGGTCCGCCGGGCCACCGAGCTCGTCCGCGAGCGCCGTCCCGACCTGCTGGTCGAGGGCCCGATCCAGTACGACGCCGCCGTGGACGCCAAGGTCGCCGCGACCAAGCTCCCCGGCTCCGAGGTCGCCGGCAAGGCCACGGTGCTGGTCTTCCCCGACCTCAACACCGGCAACAACACCTACAAGGCCGTGCAGCGGTCGGCCGGTGCGGTCGCGGTCGGCCCGGTGCTGCAGGGTCTGCGCAAGCCCGTCAACGACCTCTCCCGCGGCGCGCTGGTGCAGGACATCGTGAACACCGTCGCGATCACCGCCATCCAGGCGCAGGGCGAGCAGCCCAGCGAGCGCACCGAGCCCTGATGCGGCCGCCGGGGCCGGGGCGCGCAGCCCGGCCCCGGCACCGTCCGAGCCCTCACCAACCCCACACGGAAAGCCCCTCAGCCCTTCATGACTGCCAACGCCACCCGGGTCCTCGTCCTCAACTCCGGCTCCTCGTCCGTCAAGTACCAGCTGCTCGACATGGCCGACGGAGCCCGGCTGGCCGTCGGCCTCGTCGAGCGCATCGGCGAGCAGACCTCGCGGCTCGCGCACACCCCGCTGGCGACCGGCGGCGCCAAGCGCGAGACCGAGGGCCCGATCGCCGACCACAAGGCCGCCCTGGAGGCCGTGGCCGCCGAGCTGGCCGCCGACGGACTCGGCCTGGACTCCCCCGAGCTGGCCGCGATCGGCCACCGCGTCGTGCACGGCGGCAGCGAGTTCACCGAGCCGACCCTGATCACCGCCGAGGTGCTGCAGCACATCGAGGCCCTGATCCCGGTCGCCCCGCTGCACAACCCGGCCAACGTCACCGGCATCCGCACCGCGCAGGCGCTGCGCCCCGACCTGCCGCAGGTCGCGGTCTTCGACACCGCCTTCCACACGACCATGCCGGAGTCCGCGGCCCGCTACGCGATCGACACCGCGACCGCCGACGCGCACATGATCCGCCGCTACGGCTTCCACGGCACCTCGCATGCCTACGTCTCCCGCGAGACGGCGAAGCTGCTGGGCAAGGACCCGTCCGAGGTCAACGTGATCGTGCTGCACCTGGGCAACGGCGCCTCGGCCTCGGCCGTGCGCGGCGGCCGCTGCGTGGACACCTCCATGGGCCTGACCCCGCTGGAGGGCCTGGTCATGGGCACCCGCTCCGGTGACCTCGACCCGGCCGTGATCTTCCACCTGGCGCGGAACGCCGGGATGTCCGTCGACGAGATCGACTCGCTCCTCAACAAGAAGAGCGGTCTGATCGGACTGTGCGGCGACAACGACATGCGCGAGATCCGCCGGCGCATCGACGAGGGCGACGAGCAGGCGCGGCTCGCCTTCGACATCTACGTGCACCGGCTGAAGAAGTACATCGGCGCCTACTACGCGGTGCTCGGCAAGGTCGACGCCGTCGCCTTCACGGCGGGCGTGGGCGAGAACGCGGCGCCCGTGCGCGAGGCCGCCGTGGCGGGCCTGGAGGAGCTGGGCCTGGCCGTGGACCCCGTCCGCAACGCGGAGCGGTCCGGCGACGCCCGTCTGATCTCCACGGACGCGGCGCGGGTCGCGGTCGCCGTGGTCCCCACCGACGAGGAGCTGGAGATCGCCACTCAGGTGTACGCGCTGGTCAGCTCTTGATCACCACCTGTTCCTCGGTCGTTCCCACAGCTCGAATATTCCGCTCCGAAACAAACCGATAGGATCTGCCCCATGCGCCGTTCCAAAATCGTCTGCACCCTGGGCCCCGCCGTCGACTCCTTCGACCAGCTGAAGACGCTGATCGAGGCCGGTATGAACGTGGCCCGTTTCAACATGAGCCACGGGTCCCACGCGGAGCACGAGGAGCGGTACCACCGCCTCCGCAAGGCCTCCGAGGAGACCGGCCGCCCCGTCGGCGTGCTGGCCGACCTCCAGGGCCCGAAGATCCGTCTGGAGACCTTCGCGGACGGCCCCGTGGAGCTGGTGCGCGGCGACGAGTTCACCATCACCACCGAGGACGTCCCCGGCGACAGGACCATCTGCGGCACGACCTACAAGGGCCTGCCCGGTGACGTCGTCAAGGGCGACCAGGTCCTGATCAACGACGGCAACGTCGAGCTGCGGGTCACCGAGGTCGACGGCCCGCGTGTGAAGACGATCGTCATCGAGGGCGGCGTCATCTCCGACCACAAGGGCATCAACCTGCCCGGCGCGGCGGTGAACGTCCCGGCGCTGTCCGAGAAGGACGTCGAGGACCTGAAGTTCGCACTCGCGATGGGCTGCGACATGGTCGCGCTGTCCTTCGTCCGCGACGCCGCGGACGTCCGTGACGTCCACCGCGTCATGGACCAGGTCGGCCGCCGGGTCCCGGTCATCGCCAAGGTCGAGAAGCCGCAGGCCGTCGAGAACATGCACGAGGTCGTCATGGCCTTCGACGGTGTGATGGTGGCGCGCGGCGACCTGGCGGTGGAGTACCCGCTGGAGAAGGTCCCGATGGTGCAGAAGCGGCTCATCGAGATGTGCCGCCGCAACGCCAAGCCGGTGATCGTGGCGACCCAGATGATGGAGTCGATGATCACCAACTCGCGCCCCACGCGTGCCGAGGCGTCGGACGTCGCCAACGCGATCCTGGACGGCGCGGACGCGGTCATGCTGTCGGCGGAGTCCTCGGTCGGCGCCTACCCGATCGAGACCGTCAAGACGATGTCCCGCATCGTCGAGGCCGCGGAGCAGGAGCTGCTGTCGAAGGGCCTGCAGCCGCTGGTCCCCGGCAAGAAGCCGCGCACCCAGGGCGGTTCGGTCGCCCGCGCGGCCTGCGAGATCGCGGACTTCCTGGGCGGCAAGGCGCTCGTCGCCTTCACCAAGTCCGGTGACACGGCCCGCCGCCTGTCCCGCTACCGCACGGTCCAGCCGATCCTGGCCTTCACCACGGACGCCGCGACCCGCAACCAGCTGACCCTGAGCTGGGGCGTCGAGACCTATGTCGTGCCGCACGTGGACAACACGGACGCCATGGTCGACCTCGTCGACGCCGAGCTGCTGAAGCTCAAGCGCTACAACGAGGGCGACACGATGGTCATCACGGCGGGCTCCCCGCCCGGCGTGCCCGGCACGACCAACATGGTGCGGGTGCACCACCTGGGCGGCGAGAACCGGTAGGTTCTGCCTTTCGCAGGTCGTACGGACAGATGCGGCGGTGGCCGCCACTCCCCGGTGGGGGTGGCGGCCACCGCCGTTTTCCTGCTTTTACGAGTTGTACGAGTTTTACGAGTACGTGCCGTCGGTGAGGTACTGGTGCAGGTTCGGGATGTGCAGCGTCCCGCCGAACTGCCCGGCCTGGCGGAGCTTCACATGGGTGAAGAAGATCGGGATGGGCAGCTTCAGTCCCGGGATCATCGGGGGCAGGCTGGTCGGCGACTGGGTCGACGGGATCAGCCCGAGCAGGTTGCCCTTCAACTCCTCGGTGTACAGGGTCACCTTGCCGCCGGTGACCGTGGAGTTCGTCCCTATGCCGGCGACGTGGTACTCCTTGCCCCCGCTGTTGACGATCTGGTGCAGGTCCTTGATCGCGATCGAGTCGGCGGTGAACTTGAGGACCGGCTTCGGCTGCCCGTTCACCATGGTGATCTTCTTGACGCCCTCGTAGGTCAGCCCGTTGAGGGTGAGCATGCTCGCTTCCAGGTACCAGGGCTGGTTCGGGAAGGCGTGGTGCTCGTTCTCGTCGACGACGTTGCCCTTGGGGCAGGGGGGCAGGCCGGTACCCGAAGGGTCGGGGGTCGGGCTCGCGGTCACGCTCGCGCTCGGGGACGGGCTGGCAGAGGCGGACGGCGCCGCGGCGGCGGGCTTGTCCGCCGCCGGATGTCCGGAGGGCGAGGGGCTCGTGCTCGGCGAGGGTGAAGCCGACGGCGACGCGGAAGCCGACACGGACGGAGACGCGGACGGCCTCGGCGCAGCCGGTACCGCCTTCTTGCCGCCCCCGTCGAGGATCTCGCCGAGCTTGGCGCCGAGGCCGAGCGGGTCGAGGGGGTTGAACGTCTTGGAGGGCGAGGCGGAGGGCGACGGGGAGGCGGACGGCGACGGCGAGGCCTCCGGGGGCGCGACGGGCTTGGCCGCACGCGGTGAACCGCCCTTGTCCGGAGAGGGCTTGGGAGAGGGAGACGGCGACGTCGCCGCACTCGGGCTCGCACCGGGGCTCGCGCTCGCACGCGCGTCGGCGCCGGGCGTGGCGGTCGGCGTGGCCGCCTCGTCCGCCGCCTGGTCGGGCGCGTTGGCGCACTGCGCGTCCCCGAAAGGCCGCGGCTCGGACGGCTTGGCCTGGGCCAGGGTGGGCGTCAGCCCCATCCCCATCAGCACCGCACTCGGCATGGCGACGAGGGCGACGGCCTTGCCGGCGGGCATGTGCAGGCGGGCGAGCAGCGGTTTGCGGGGCGCCGCATGGCGCGGGCCGGTTCTCGGCTCACCGGTCTCGTCAGTCGGCACGGGACGCCCCTTCGCCTTCGCCCGCGGCCGCCTCCGGAGTGCCCGGCATCCAGGAGACGCCGAGGCCGCCGCCGATCAGGGCGAGCAGGAAGCCCACGATGAAGGCCCCGAAGTTGGAGACGACGAGGGAGACCAGGGCGAGCAGGATCGCCGCGACGCCGGCGAACACCCGCGACTGCGGCTGGAACCACATGGTCAGGCCGAGCACGACCAGGAGCACCCCTATGATCAGCGAGCCCGCGCCGGCGGTCGTGGCCAGCCGGATGCTGAGGTCGCCCAGCGTCACCGTCTGGTACGGGATGTACATGATCGGGAACCCGGCGAGCAGCGTCAACAGCCCGCCCCAGAAGGGGCGTCGGCCCCGCCAGTCCCAGAACGAACGGCGGGTGCGGCCGAGAGTGTCCATCAGCCGTGGTCGCGTTTCGGCGCTCATGGTGTACAGCTCCTCGGGACTGGCGGATCGGTGGTACGTGAGCACAGCAGGGTACGGGGACGGAGGTGCAAGTCCGTTCCCGTACCCGCCTGTTCAGTGCTTCACTGCTTCGGGCACGGAGTCTTTCCCATGCTCACGTTCAGGTTCAGCCCGGGCAGGGTGAACGTTCCGGCCGAAGTGGCCCAGGCGCGCTGGTCGACATGGTTGAAGAACACCTCGTCGGCCTGCTGGGAGAACGAGCCGGGCACATAGGCGCCTCTGCCGTTCTCGCCGGGCTTCGCCGGGCCGGGCCCCTTGGTCGTGGAGTCCACGGCCACGCCGATGTCGACGCCCTTGAACGTCGCGTCGGCGTGCATGTCGTCGGCGTCGATGAAGAGCTTCTCCGCCTGGACCTTCTCCTTGTCGGTCCCGGCCTTCAGAAGCATCGACACATCACCGAACGGAGTCGGAACGGTGACCGCCTGGCACAGCTTGGTGATCTCCGCGGAGTTCAGACCGACCACGGCGACGGGCTTGTTGCCCACCTTGGTGACGTCATTGGCGCCGTACTGGACGAAACCCGTGCCGTGCAAGGATTCCGCCGTCACCTGGAACTGCTGCCCCGAAACACTGAACGACGCCGCCAGCGCACCCTGCGCTATCGCCACCCCGATCGCGGCGGAGGCCGCCACGCTGGGGACCATGACGACGGCGAACCGTCGCCATCTCGTCCCGCCACGAGCCTGGGACTTCATGACACATTCCTCCTTCTCGGACGTACATCTCCGGCACGGGCGGGAGCCTCGTACCCCGGAGGGGAGAGCTGTTACGTCCTCGGGAAGGAGAGCGCCGTCGCATGACGGAGGCGCAGCGCGCCCGACACACCGGCGATCACCCCCGAGCGACAACCAACGGCCACGCCTTCGCGCAACCCATGGGACAGGCACCGCCGTTGTGGCGGAGACCCCCCTGTCCCTGCTCGGTGGGGACCCAGGCGCACGCGCCGACCGGATGGCCGACTGTGCGAATGGACCGAGCGTGCGGCCGATCGTGGTGCATTACGGGCCGGGGCACAAGAGGTTCATTACTAGCGAGTAACGGGGCGATAACCACCGGATGCCCGGAGTGCATCAAGCACCCGCCAGAACGTGTCGCTCCGTGTCCACGAACAGTCGGAGAAAAAAGAAAAACCCGGGCGAATGCCCGGGCTCTTCTTACTGGCAGTAACTACGCCCTCGTTTACCAAGTTTTGGCAAAGCGCGGCTCCTGTGCCCCGTGGGACACAGGTGTCAGAACAGCGCGCGCGACAGCGCGGTGCGCGCAGCCGACACCCGCGGGTCGTCCGGACCGATCACCTCGAACAGCTCCAGCAACCGCACGCGCGCGGCGTCACGGTCGTCGCCGAAGGTCCGCCTGACGGTGTCGAGGAGCCGCCCGAAGGCGTCCTCGACGTGCCCGCCCACGAGGTCGAGATCCGCAGCCGCGATCTGCGCCTGCACATCACCGGGCGCATCGGCGGCGGCCTTGCGCACCTCCTGGGCGTTCATCCCCTGGACGCGCTCCAGGAGTCGGGCCTGGGCGAGGCCCAGCCTGGCCTCGGGGTTGGCCGGGTCGTCGGCCAGCACGTTCTGGTACGCGCGGACGGCACCGCCGAGGTCACCGGCGTCCAGGGCATCGTGTGCGGCACCCAGCGCGGCGTCGTACGGGCCCGCCGGAGCCTCCGGGGCCGCGGCGGCCTCACCTTCGGCACCCGGCTCGACGGGGGCGCCGACGATGCCGAACCGCTGCTCGGCGACGGCGATCAGCTGCTCCAGCACCTGCCGGACCTGGGCCTCGGGGGCCGCGCCCTGGAAGAGGGGCAGGGCCTGGCCGGCCACGACCGCGAAGACCGCGGGGATGGACTGGACACCGAACTGCTGGAAGAGCAGCTGGTTGGCCTCGACGTCCACCTTGGCCAGCACGAACCGCCCGCGGTACTCCGCGGCAAGACGCTCCAGCAGCGGGCCGAGCTGCTTGCACGGCTCGCACCAGTCGGCCCAGAAGTCGATGACGACGGGCACTTCGGCGGAGCGCTGGAGGACGTCGGCCTCGAAGCCCGCCTCGTCGACGTCGAACACCAGGGGCCCGGAGGAGGCGGGCACACCGCCGTGGCGGGCGGCCTCGGCGCGCGCCTGCTCGG
The DNA here is from genome assembly GCF_013030945.1 of Streptomyces morookaense. Lineage (GTDB taxonomy): Bacteria > Actinomycetota > Actinomycetes > Streptomycetales > Streptomycetaceae > Streptomyces > Streptomyces morookaensis. The sequence goes on from NZ_JABBXF010000103.1 coordinate 26,772, forward strand.
CCTTCTGCTTGGCTTCCCCGGCCGCCTTCACCGCGGCGAGGTCGACCACTCCACTCATGGACATGTTCCGTGGCTGCATGGCCCTATCCTCCCCCCTCCGCGCGGCGAATCGGAAAAGTATGCCGACGCCGGGTCCCCACCTGGCGCCGTGATGCTTCGTTGGTTGTCGCTCTTACGCTACGGCCCGTAGCGTAACTCCCCTCCCCACGGCCACGGCAAGGGTTTCGGGGAATCGTGATCTGGGTCATACGCCCGGCCCTACCGAGCGGTAAGGTCACTTCATGCCATCCACCCCCCTCCGTCGCACCGGCCGCCCGCGCAGCACGGAAGCGGACCGCGCGATCCTCGACGCGACGCGGGCGGCTCTGGTGGAACTGGGCTGGGGCAAGCTCACGATGGGCGACGTGGCGGCCCGTGCGGGGGTCGCGAAGACGACCCTCTACCGCCGCTGGGCGGGCAAGAACGAATTGGTCGTGGACGCGGTGGCGGCGCTCTTCGACGAGCACCTGGAACTCCCGGACCGCGGCAGCCTCCGGGCCGATGTGGAGGGCGTGGTCCTGCAGTTCGCGTCCCTCCTGGAACGCCCGGAGACGAAGACGGCCCTCATGGCCGTGGTGGCGGAGTCGACGAGGGACGACGCCCTGCGCGACCGCATCCGCTCGGCGATCGTCGACCGCCAGAAATCCCTGGTCCTGATCGGCCGCGCCCGCGCCCAGACCCGCGGCGAACTCCCCCGCGAACCGGACGAGACCCAGGCGGCCCGCAACGCGGACCTCATCTTCGACGTGATCGCGGGCGCGGTCGTCCACCGGACGCTGGTCAGCGCGGAACCGGTGGACGAGGAGTGGGCCAGGGGCTTCACCGCGCTGGTGGTGGGGGGACTGACGGCGGGGGCGGGGTGAGGACGCCGGCGGAAAGGGCGGGCGCCTGCCTCAGAAGCCCGCCGGCTCCACGTACGCCCCCCACTCCTCGCGGAGCGCGTCGCAGATCTCCCCCAGCGTGGCCTCGGCCCGTACCGCGTCCAGCATCGGGGCGATCATGTTCGAGCCGTCCCGCGCGGCCGCCAGCATCGCGTCCAGGGACGCGCGGACCTTGGCGTCGTCGCGCTGCGCCTTGCGGGCGGCCAGCACGCGCACCTGCTCGCGCTCCACCTCGTGGCTGACCCGCAGGATCTCCAGGTCGCCCGTCACCGAGCCCTCGTGGCAGTTGACGCCCACCACGCGCTTGGCGCCCTTCTCCAGGGACTGCTGGTAGCGGAAGGCGCTCTCGGCGATCTCGCCCGTGAACCAGCCGTCCTCGATGCCGCGCAGGATGCCGGAGGTGACCGGACCGATGGGGAGCCGGCCGTCGGGGTGCGCCCGCAGGCCGCGTTCCTTGATCTGGTCGAAGATCTTCTCCGCGTCCGCCTCGATGCAGTCCGTCAGCTGCTCCACGTACCACGAACCGCCCAGCGGGTCGGCCACGTTGGCGACGCCCGTCTCCTCCATCAGGACCTGCTGCGTGCGCAGCGCGATCTCCGCGGCCTGCTCGCTCGGCAGGGCGAGGGTCTCGTCCAGGGCGTTGGTGTGGAGGGAGTTGGTGCCGCCGAGCACCGCCGCCAGGGCCTCGACCGCCGTGCGCACCACGTTGTTGTACGGCTGCTGCGCCGTGAGCGAGACGCCCGCCGTCTGGGTGTGGAAGCGGAGCCACTGCGCCTTCTCGGTCTTCGCGCCGTAGACCTCCTTCATCCAGCGCGCCCAGATCCTGCGCGCCGCGCGGAACTTGGCGATCTCCTCGAAGAAGTCGACGTGGGCGTCGAAGAAGAAGGAGAGGCCGGGGGCGAAGACGTCCACGTCCAGGCCGCGGCTCAGGCCCAGTTCGACGTAGCCGAAGCCGTCGGCCAGCGTGTACGCCAGTTCCTGCGCGGCCGTCGCGCCCGCCTCGCGGATGTGGTAGCCGGAGACGGACAGCGGCTTGTAGGCGGGGATGGACGTCGCGCAGTGCTCCATCAGGTCGCCGATCAGGCGCAGATGGGGCTCGGGCGGGAAAAGCCACTCCTTCTGCGCGATGTACTCCTTGAAGATGTCCGTCTGGAGCGTGCCGTTGAGGACGGACGGGTCCACGCCCTGCCGCTCCGCCGCGACCAGGTACATGCAGAAGACGGGGACGGCCGGGCCGCTGATGGTCATCGAGGTCGTCACGTCGCCCAGCGGGATGTCCTTGAACAGGACCTCCATGTCCGCCGCCGAGTCGATGGCGACGCCGCAGTGGCCGACCTCGCCAAGCGAGCGCGGGTCGTCGGAGTCGCGGCCCATGAGGGTGGGCATGTCGAAGGCGACCGACAGCCCGCCGCCGCCGTTGGCGAGGATCATCTTGTAGCGCTCGTTGGTCTGTTCGGCGTTGCCGAAGCCCGCGAACTGACGGATGGTCCATGTGCGGCCGCGGTAGCCCGTCGCGTACAGGCCGCGGGTGAAGGGGTATTCGCCGGGCCACCCGATGCGCTCGAAGCCCTCGTACGTGTCGCCGGGGCGGGGACCGTAGACCGGCTCGACCTCGTCCCCGGAGAGCGTGGTGAAGTCGGCATCCCGCTTGCGGGCCGCGTCGTACCGCGCCTGCCAGCGGCTGCGCCCCGCCTCGATGCCTGCTGCGTCCATGGGTGTCGCACCCGACCTCTCCGCGCCCCGCTGCGCGCCTTCGATTTACTAGGACGTCCTAGTAAATCGTCGCGCAAGAGTGCCCCGAACACAAGGGGTGTCGTGTCCGGGGCGGGTGTGTCGTGCGGGGCGTGCGGGATCAGGCGGTGGCCTGGGCCGCCTCCGCGGCCACCAGCGGCTCCAGCTCGCGGCTGATCCTGCGCTCCACGAAGAACGCGGCGGTCGGGATGGTGCCCGCGATCAGCACCCACACCAGCCTGCCGAACGGCATCTTCGCCTTGGAGCCCATGTCGAAGGCGAAGACCAGGTACAGCACGTAGAGCCAGCCGTGCGCGATGCCGACGATGCTGACGAAGCCGCTCGCGCCGTCCACGGTCAGCAGGTACTTGGCGATGACGCCGATCGTCAGGAGAACCAGCAGCACACCGGTGACGTACGCCATCACGCGGTAGCGGGTCAGCACGTTCTTCTTCACTGGAGGGTTCCTCACATCGGGACATCGGGTCATCGGGACACCGGGGGCTTCGACTGCCGTCGATCGAGCGTAACCGTATGTTCCGGGGCGATCTTCGCCGCCCCCGCCGCGCCGGACGCGCCTAGGGCGCGTCCTCGTCGGCCTCGGCGAAGTCCTGTGCCGCGACCCGCAGCGGGCGCAGGATGTCGAAGATCTGCCCGCACTCCTCGGCGTCGTAGACGCCCAGGCCGAAGTCCATCGCCATCAGGTCGCGCGTCGCGGACTCCACGACCCCGCGCCCCTTGTCGGTGATCGAAGCGAGCGTGCCACGGCCGTCGTTGGGGTTCGGGCGCTTGTCCACCAGGCCGGCCGTGACCAGGCGGTCCACGGTGTTGGTGACGGACGTGGGGTGCACCATCAGCCGCTCGCCGATCTTCGACATCGGCAGCTCGCCGGCCTTGCTGAACGTCAGCAGCACCAGCGCCTCGTAGCGGGCGAAGGTCAGGCCGTACGGCTTGACGACGGCGTCGACCTGGCCCAGCAGGATCTGGTGGGCGCGCATGATCGAGGTGATCGCGGCCATGGAGGGCACGGCGCCCCAGCGCTGCTTCCACAGCTCGTCGGCACGGGCGATGGGGTCGAAGGGGAGACTGAGCGGTTTGGCCACGGGCTCGAGCCTAGCGGGCGGCCGGATCCCGGCCCCCGCCGTCCCGCATATCGGGACGACCGGGGGCCGGTGATCCGGTTCAGCCTTCGGCCAGATACCGCTCGACCGTCTCGACCTTCGACGTCAGCCCGTCCGTCACACCCGGGCGGATGTCCGCCTTGAGGACGAGCGAGACCCGGCCGCAGCGCGCCTCGACGGCGGCGACGGCGCGCTTGACGACGTCCATGACTTCGTCCCACTCGCCTTCGACAGACGTGAACATCGCGTCCGTGCGGTTCGGCAGACCCGACTCGCGCACCACGCGCACCGCGTCGGCCACGTACTCGCCGACGTCCTCGCCCACGCCCAGCGGGCTCACCGAGAAAGCGACGATCATGCGTTGACCACACCCTCCTTGCGGGCGCGGGCGGCGATGACGCTCGCCTCGCCCTCGCGGCGCAGCATGCGGTCGCCGAAGAAGCCGCCGGTGGGCAGCACGGAGAGGACGAAGTAGAGGGCGGCGCGCTTCAGGGGCCACTTGGCCTTGTTCCAGGCGTCGATCCAGAAGATCACGTAGAGGATGAAGAGGATGCCGTGCACCGCGCCCATCACCGGCACCGCGTTGAAGTCGGTGGTCCGCTTGAGGACCGAGCAGACGAGCAGGAGCAGGAAGGAGACGGCCTCCGGGGCGGAGACCAGTCGGAGCCGGCGCAGGGATTCGGCGGTCTTGATGTCCACGGGGGGCACACCTTCGGTCGAGTGGCGGTTCGGTCACCGCTTGTGACCGTATTCACAAGCGGATCCCTCATTGTCGCAGCCCGGAAATCGATCACGGGATCCGGGTGTCGGTAGGGGATTCTTCCGGGATCCACCAGGGCCGAGGGGCCTGTTCGAGCGGTATGTCCTGCCGATAGCGTCTGCCGCGTGGCTCAGTTTCGGCTCCAGGGGAGCAAGGTTCTCGCTGTCGACATGGCAGGTGATGCGGTCAAGGCCAAGAACGGCTCGATGGTCGCGTACGAGGGCGAGATGACGTTCAAGAAGATGACCGGCGGCGGTGACGGCCTGCGCGGCATGGTGACCCGCCGGCTCACCGGCGAGCAGATGGATGTGATGGAGGTGAAGGGCAGCGGCACCTGCTACTTCGCCGACCGGGCGAGCGAGATCAACCTCGTGGCGCTGCACGGCGAGACGCTGTACGTCGAGTCGAGCAATCTGCTCTGCACCGACGCGGCCCTGCGCACCGGCACCACGTTCACGGGCCTGCGCGGCGCCTCGCAGGGCAACGGCTTCTTCACGACGACCGTCGAGGGCACGGGCCAGGCGGCGATCCTCTCCGACGGCACGGCGATCGCCCTGCGGGTCACGCCGCAGACGCCCCTGCAGGTCGACCCGGGCGCGTACATCGCACACACCGGCAGCCTCCGCCAGCACTTCCAGTCCGGCGTGAACTTCCGCACGTTCATCGGCGAGGGCTCGGGCGAGGCGTTCCAGATACGTTTCGAGGGCGACGGGCTCGTCTACGTGCAGCCCAGCGAGCGGAACACGATCGGCGGTGACCTCTGATGCCGTTCCGGCTCCTGAACTCGCGGATGGTCGAGGCCCAAGTGCTGCCCGGGCAGCGGCTGTTCAGCCAGCGCGGGGCGATGCTCGCCTACCGCGGCGACGTCTCCTTCACCCCGAGCATCACCGGCGGCCAGGGCGGTGTGATGGGCATGATCGGCCGCCGCGTGGCGAACGAGGCCACACCGCTGATGACCGTCGAGGGCCACGGCACGGTGATGTTCGGCCACGGCGGCCACCACTGCCATGTGATCGAACTGTCCGGTGAAACGCTGTACGTGGAGGCCGACCGGCTGCTCGCCTTCGACGGCACGCTGCAGCAGGGCACGATGTTCATGGGGTCGCAGGGCGGCGTGATGGGCATGGTGCGCGGCCAGGTGACCGGGCAGGGCCTGTTCACCACGACCCTCCAAGGACACGGCGCCGTCGCGGTGATGGCGCACGGCGGCTTCATCGAGCTGCCGATCGTGCCGGGCCGCCCGGTGCACGTGGACCCGCAGGCCTACGTGGCGCACCGCGGCGACGTGCGCAACAAGCTGTCCACGGCGCTCGGTTGGCGCGAATTCGTGGGCCGCGGCTCGGGCGAGGCGTTCCAGCTGGAGCTGTCGGGCAGCGGCACGGTGTACGTCCAGGCGTCGGAGGAAAAGCTTTGAACGGCCCCATGAGCCCCCTGAACAACCCCGGTCATGGACCGGTCGTGTACGACGCGCACACCCTGCCCGCGGACGACAACGTCAATCCGTACGCCTTCTGCGTGGATCTGGACGGACAGTGGTTCCTGCAGAAGGGGAAGATGATCGCCTACTACGGGCAGATCGCCTTCCACGGCATCGGCCACGGCCCGCTGGACCGGCTGATCGCGGCGTCCTTCCACTCCCCGCTGCACGCCTCGGACTGGGTGGTGGCCGAGGGCCGCGGCAGGATGCTGCTCGCGGACCGCGCGTTCGACGTCAACTCCTACGACCTGGAGGACGGCAACCTCACGGTGCGCTCGGGGAATCTGCTGGCCTTCCAGCCGACGCTGGCGCTGAAGCAGTCGATCGTCCCCGGCTTCCTGACGCTGATCGGCACGGGCAGGTTCGTGGCCGCCTCCAACGGCCCGGTCGTCTTCGCCGAGCCGCCGATCCGGGTGGACCCGCAGGCGCTGGTGGGGTGGGCGGACTGCCCGTCGCCGTGCCACCACTACGACCACCACTACCTTCGCGGGGTCATGGGCGGGGTGCGCCGGCTGACCGGACTCGGGGGCACCTCGGGCGAGGAGCACCAGTTCGAGTTCACCGGCGCGGGGACGGTGCTGCTGCAGTCGACCGAGCAGCTGATGGAGGAGCGGGCCGTCGGCGAGGAGGCGCCGGAGCAGGAGGGCGTGCCGCATGCGCATCCCGGCGGCCACGGCAGCCCCGGCACCCATGGAAACCAGCCAATGACACCGCGGTTGCCGGGTCAGCTGGGGGACCTCCAGCGCCGCTTCGGGCTGTGAGCGGTACTCTGCGGAGTGTGACGGTCGAACGCATGACCTTTCATTTTTAATTAAACATTCAACTTCTTAGGTAGAATCCATTCATGGACACCGAGGACACCCAGGACAACGGCACCCGCTGGCTCACCGACGAGGAACAGCGCGCCTGGCGCACTCACCTGGACGTGAGCCGGCTCCTGATGCACCAGCTCGAACGGGACCTGCAGCCGTTCGGCCTCACCAACAACGACTACGAGATCCTGGTCAACCTCTCGGAGTCGAAGGACCACCGCATGCGGATGAGCGATCTCGCGACCGCCACTCTGCAGTCCAAGAGCCGGCTCTCCCACCAGATCACGCGCATGGAGAACGCGGGGCTGGTGCGCCGGGAGAACTGCGAGTCGGACCGGCGCGGGCTGTTCGCGGTCCTGACGGACCATGGCTGGGAGACGATGCGGAAGGTGGCGCCGCACCATGTCGCCTCGGTGCGGCAGCACTTCATCGATCTGCTGTCGGAGGAGGAGCTCAAGTCCCTTCACGCTTCGCTGACTCCGGTGGCGCAGCATCTGCGGTCGACGCGGGGTCGGATGTGAGGGGAACGGGCTGATGGTGCCGCGTCCCGCAAGGGACGCGGGAGCCGGGGCCTACTCCCCCGTCAGTCCCGCCACCAACTCGTCCGCAGCGGCGTACGGATCCAGCTCGCCGCCCACCACCCGCTCGGCCAGAGCGGGAAGGTGCCGGTCCCCCCGCAGATCCCCGATCCGCTCCCGCAGTGCGGTGACGGCGATGGTCTCGACCTCGTGCGCCGCGCGCCGTCGGCGCCGGTCCGCGAGGACGTCCCGTTCCTCCATCCACGCCCGGTGCTTCTCCAGCGCCTCCACGACCTCGTCGACGCCCTCGCCGCGCGCGGCGACCGTCTTCACGATCGGCGGGCGCCAGTCGCCCGCCGCCCTGGCCTCGCCCAGGCCCAGCATGTGGTTGAGCTCGCGCGCCGTCGCGTCCGCGCCGTCCCGGTCGGCCTTGTTGACGACGTACACGTCGCCGATCTCGAGGATGCCCGCCTTCGCGGCCTGGATGCCGTCGCCCATCCCGGGCGCCAGCAGCACCACGGACGTGTCCGCCTGCGAGGCGATCTCCACCTCCGACTGCCCGACGCCGACCGTCTCGACGAGCACCACGTCGCACCCGGCCGCGTCCAGGACGCGGATCGCCTGCGGGGCGGCCCAGGCGAGGCCGCCGAGGTGGCCGCGGGTGGCCATGGAACGGATGTAGACGCCCGGGTCCGAGGCGTGCTCGGACATCCGGACCCGGTCGCCCAGCAGCGCACCGCCCGAGAACGGCGAGGACGGGTCAACGGCCAGCACCCCGATCCGCTTGCCCATCCGGCGGTAGGCGGTCACCAGCGCCGAGGTCGAGGTCGACTTGCCGACGCCGGGCGAGCCGGTGATCCCGACCACGTACGCCCCGCCCGTCAACGGGGCGAGCGCCGCCATCACTTCGCGCAGTTGCGGTGACGCCCCCTCCACCAGTGAGATCAGCCGGGCCACGGCACGCGGCCGGCCCTCCCGTGCCTGCTCGACCAGTGCGGGGACGTCCGCCATGACTGCTCCGTTCCGTCGGATCCGTCGGATTCAGAAGGTCAGTTGCCCGGCACCCGGATGATCAGCGCATCGCCCTGGCCGCCGCCACCGCACAGCGCCGCCGCGCCCACGCCGCCGCCGCGCCGCTTCAGTTCCAGGGCGAGGTGCAGCACGATACGGGCGCCGGACATGCCGATGGGGTGGCCGAGTGCAATGGCCCCGCCGTTGACGTTCACCTTTTCCGGGGAGACCCCGAGGTCCTTCATTGACTGCACGGCGACGGCCGCGAACGCCTCGTTGATCTCGATGAGATCGAGGTCCCCGACCTCGATGCCCTCCTTGCGGAGCGCGTGGTCGATCGCGTTGGACGGCTGGGACTGCAGGGAGTTGTCCGGGCCGGCCACATTGCCGTGGGCGCCGATCTCGGCGATCCACTCCAGGCCCAGCTCCTCGGCCCTGGCCTTGCTCATCACGACCACGGCGGCGGCACCGTCGGAGATCTGCGAGGACGTGCCGGCGGTGATGGTGCCGTCCTTGGCGAAGGCGGGGCGCAGCTTGCCGAGCGACTCGGCCGTGGTCTCCGGGCGGATGCCCTCGTCCTTGCTGAAGAGCACCGGCTCGCCCTTGCGCTGCGGGATCTCGACGGGCGTGATCTCCGCCTCGAAGAGGCCGTTCTTCTGGGCGGCGGCCGCGCGCTGGTGGGAGAGGGCGGCGAACTCGTCCTGCTCGGGGCGGCGGATGCCCAGGCGGGTGTTGTGCTTCTCGGTGGACTCCCCCATGGCGATGTTCTCGAAGGCGTCGGTCAGACCGTCGTGGGCCATGGCGTCGAGCATCTCGACGGCGCCGTACTTGTAGCCCTCGCGGGACTTGGGGAGCAGGTGCGGGGCGTTGGTCATCGACTCCTGGCCGCCGGCCACGACGATGTCGAACTCCCCTGCGCGGATGAGCTGGTCGGCCAGCGCGATGGCGTCCAGGCCCGACAGACATACCTTGTTGATCGTCAGCGCCGGCACGTTCATCGGGATGCCGCCCTTGACCGCCGCCTGGCGCGCGGGAATCTGCCCGGCGCCGGCCTGGAGCACCTGCCCCATGATCACGTACTGCACCTGGTCGCCGCCGATGCCCGCGCGGTCGAGCGCGGCCTTGATGACCACGCCGCCGAGGTCGGCCGCGGAGAACGAGCGCAGCGATCCCATCAGCCTCCCCATGGGCGTGCGTGCGCCCGCGACGATCACTGAGGTGACGGCGGAATTTCCGTTCGTACCGGACATGGGCGCGACCCCTTCGAGCGGAGAAGGTTAACGATGGTTTCCGTCAATGTACTGACGGGTCGCCTCCGGGTCACCGGGCGGAAGATGTGATCGCGCGCACGTTGCGTGACGGTACGTGCGAGCGGTGCACTGGACTCATGCTGACGCGCATCGACCACATCGGGATCGCCTGCTTCGACCTCGACACCACTGTCGAGTTCTACCGTGCCACGTACGGCTTCGAGGTGTTCCACACCGAGGTCAACGAGGAGCAGGGCGTCCGCGAGGCCATGCTGAAAATCAACGAGACCTCCGACGGCGGGGCCTCCTACCTGCAGCTGCTGGAGCCGACCCGGGAGGACTCCGCGGTCGGCAAGTGGCTTGCGAAGAACGGCGAGGGCGTCCACCACATCGCCTTCGGCACCGCCGACGTGGACGGCGACGCCGAGGCGGTCCGCGGCAAGGGGATCCGGGTGCTCTACGACGAGCCGCGCCGCGGATCCATGGACTCCCGCATCACCTTCCTGCACCCCAAGGACTGTCACGGCGTGCTGACGGAACTGGTCACCTCCGCGCCCCGCCCCGCGGCGGAGCACTGACCCTCCCCTTCCCCGGCCGGTAGAGTGCAGGTTCGGCCGGGTACGGGTGGGCCCCGGACCGGGCTGTACCGATGATCTGACACCATTTCTTCGGAAGGGCGGGCTCCGGGTTCCACCACGACACATGACGGGGCCGGCCGCCGACGCGACCAGGGGACGGATGGACCGCGCTGTGCGGGGCTACGAGCGCCAGGAGAGTCAACGGGCCGAGGCCGACCACCTCTCGAAGTTCGAGGCCGAGATGGAGCGGCTGAAGACCGAGCGGGAGAAGGCGGTCCAGCACGCCGACGACCTCGGCTACCAGGTCGAGGTGCTGCGCGCCAAGCTCCACGAGGCGCGCCGCAACCTCGCCCACCGTCCTGCCTATGACACGGCCGACATCGGCTACCAGGCCGAACAGCTGCTGCGCAACGCCCAGATCCAGGCCGAGCAGCTGCGCAGCGACGCCGAGCGCGAGGTGCGCGAGGCCCGCGCCCAGACGCAGCGGCTGCTGCAGGAGCAGGCCGAGCGGCAGGCGCGTATGGAGGCGGAGCTGCACGCCGAGGCGGTGGCCCGGCGGCAGCGGCTGGACGAGGAGCTCAACGAGCGCCGCCAGACCGTCGAATCGCACGTCAACGAGAACGTCGCCTGGGCCGAGCAGCTGCGCTCGCGCACCGAGGCGCAGGCGCGCCGGCTGCTGGAGGAGTCCCGGGCGGAGGCGGAGCAGTCGCTGGCGGCCGCCCGCACCGAGGCCCAGCTGCTCACCGAGCAGGCCCGCGGCCGGCTCGGGGCGGCCGCCGAGGAAGCCCGCGCCGAAGCCGAAGCGATCCTGCGCCGGGCCCGTACGGACGCCGAGCGGCTGCTGGCCGCCGCCTCCGCGCAGGCGCTGGAGGCCACCGACCACGCCGAGCGGCTGCGCACCGCCGCCGGTACCGAGAGCGACCAGGCCCGGATGGCCGCGACGGAGCTGACGCGCACCGCCGAGGCGCGGATGCAGGAGGCCGACGCGGCCCTGCGCGAGGCGCGGGCCGAGGCCGAGAAGGTGCTGGCCGAGGCGAAGGAGGCCGCGGCCAGGCGGCTTTCCGACGCCGAGTCGGACAACGAGCAGCGCACCCGTACCGCGCGGGCGGAGATCGCCCGGCTGGTGAGCGAGGCCACCAAGGAGTCCGAGGCCCTGCGGGCCGAGGCGCAGCAGCTGCGCGACGACGCGGCCGCCGAGGCCGAGCGGGTGGTGGCCGAGGCCGCGGAGAAGGCCCGCAGTGCCGTCGCCGAGGACTCGGCGGCGCAGCTGGCGAAGGCCGCGCGCACGGCAGAGGAAGTCCTGACCAAGGCGACCGAGGACGCACAGGCGACCACGAAGGCGGCCGCCGCGGAGGCCGAGCGGATCCGCAAGGAGGCGGAGGCCGAGGCCGAGCGGCTGCGCGCGGAGGCGGCGGACACCGCCGAGCAGCTCAAGGGCGCCGCGCAGGACGACACCAAGGAGTACCGGGCCAGGACGGTCGAACTCCAGGAGGAGGCGCGGCGGCTGCGCGGCGAGGCCGAGCAGCTGCGGTCCGAGGCCGTGGCCGAGGGCGAGCGCATCCGGGGCGAGGCCCGCCGCGAGGCACTGCAGCAGATCGAGGAGGCGGCCAGCACCGCCGAGGAGCTGCTGGCCAAGGCCAAGGCGGACGCCGAGGAGACGCGCGGCGCCGCGGCCGCGGACAGCGAGCGGCTGCGTGCGGACGCGGCCGAGCGGGCCGCGGCCCTGCGCAAGCAGGCCGAGGAGGCCCTGGAGCAGGCCCGTGCCGAGGCCGAGGAGATGGCCGAGGAGGCCGAGGACCACTCCGAGCGCACCCGCGCCGAGGCCGCCGAGGCCGCGCGGCAGCTGCGCGAGGAGGCCGAGCGGGCCGCGGAGGCGCGGCGCGCGGAGGCCGACGCCGAGCTGACGCGTCTGCAGACGGAGGCCGAACAGCGCGTGGAGGCCGCCGAGTCGGCGCTGCGCGACGCCCGTGCGGAGGCCGAGCGGCTGCGCCGGGAGGCGGCCGAGGAGGCGGAGCGGCAGCGGACGGAGGCCGCGGAGCGGGCCCGTGCGCTGCAGGCGCAGGCCGAGGAGGAGTCCGAGCGGCTGCGTGCCGAGGCGGCGGCGGAGGCGTCCGCCTCCCGTGCCGAGGCCGAGGAGGCCTGCGCGCGGCTGCGCGGCGAGGCCGCCGCGGAGGCGGAGCGGCTGCGCGCCGAGGC
>NZ_JABBXF010000104.1 GCF_013030945.1 Streptomyces morookaense
GCGCGAGAAGACCGGGATGACCTCGGAGACGATGCCGAAGAACGGCAGGGCGAGGACGTACACCTCCGGATGCCCGAAGAACCAGAACAGATGCTGCCACAGCAGCGCACCGCCGTTGGCCGGGTCGAAGACGTGCGAGCCGAACTTGCGGTCCATCTCCAGGGCGAACAGCGCGGCGGCCAGCACCGGGAAGACCATCAGGATGAGCAGAGCCGTCAGCAGCACGTTCCACGTGAAGATCGGCATGCGGAACATCGTCATGCCGGGAGCCCGCATGCAGATGATGGTGGTGATGAAGTTGACGGCGCCGAGGATGCTGCCGAATCCGGAAAGCGCCACCCCCATGATCCACATGTCCGCCCCGACACCGGGGGAGTGCACCGCGTCCGACAGCGGCGCATACGCGAACCAGCCGAAATCCGCGGCACCCTGGGGCGTGAGGAACCCCGCCGCCGCGATCAGCGACCCGAACAGGAACAGCCAGAAGGCCAGCATGTTCAGCCGGGGAAAGGCCACGTCCGGCGCACCGATCTGCAGTGGCATGAGCCAGTTCGCGAATCCCGTGAACAGCGGCATCGCGAAGAGCAGCAGCATCACCGACCCGTGCATCGTAAAGGCCTGGTTGAACTGCTCGTTCGACAGGATCTGCGTGCCGGGGCGCGCGAGTTCCGCGCGCATCAGCAGCGCCATGAGACCGCCGATGATGAAGAAGACGAAAGCGGAGACGAGATACAGCGTGCCGATCTGTTTGTGATCGGTGGTCGTCAGCCATTCCACCGGGGTGCTCCGGGGCTTCCGCCCGGCGGCCGGCCCGTCCGTGCGGTGCTGCACCTCGGTTCCGCCGTCTCCGCGCGTCCCGATACCGTCCACAGGCCACCAACTCCACTGGCAAAAAAGAGAATTTCCGGGCCGGATATCCGGCCCGGATCATGATCAGTGGCGTGTTGTGGCTGCGGACAGGGCCGGGGAGCCCCCGGCCCGGGGTCGAACGTCCCGCTTCACCAGCGGGAGATCCGGGCCGTTCGGCCCTGCCCGACGGATCGGGTTCCCGCGGTCAGCGACCGCGCTTCGCCGGCCCGAGACCGTCACTCCGGTGCGCCCACAGCGTGGCCCCCGGATCCACATAGGGCAGCCCGCCCGTCGTCTGCGTGCGGTCGTGCGCACCCACGAGCCGGCCGGCAGCGACTGGGAGATCACCGCCGTCGGCGCTCCGCCCGTGGCGCTGAGCTGCACCACGGACGAGCTCTGTGAATCGGGCGAATCCTTGCGGGGCTCAGAATGCTGTCCGGGGCGACGCCCGGACAGGCCCGGTCCGGCCAACCCGGGGGCGTCCCCCGAATGGCACGTTCCGGCTGGCCGGTCGGGCGGGGGGCTCTTTGACTGGGGGCGGTTGTTCAACGGCTGTACCCGGTGGCCCGGGAAGGCCACAGCGCGCTCGGGGGACCAAGCCGCCCCGCCCCCGCAAGGAGCTCCGCATGAACACCACGCCCGCCACCACCGAGGTGCTGCGCACCGACCACCGGCGCACGGTCACCGCCACCTGGGACACCCGCCGGCTCGACAGCACCGACCTGCTGCCCGGCGGCGCCGGCGGTCTCCACCACCACCATTGCGGCACAGGCCCGTACGACCCCGCCGTCCTCGAAGCACCCGCCCCCGACCGCAGCCGGCGGATCGTCAACGAACTCCACCGGCTGGAAAGCTCCCAGGCCGACCTGCTCCTGGACCACCTCGGCCCCCTGCCGGCGGACGCCCGTGCCGTGGACGCCGGTTCCGGCCTCGGCGGCACCGCGTTCATGGCGCACCAGCGCTGGGGCTGCTCCGTCGACGGCGTGACCATATCCGAGTACCAGGCGGACTTCGCCAACCGGCAGGCCGCGGAACGCGGCGTCGCCGACCGTGTGCGGTTCCACTTCCGCACCATGCTCGACACCGGCTTCGCAACCGGTTCGCGGCAAGCGCTGTGGACCAACGAATCCACCATGTACGTCGATCTGGACGAGGCGTTCACCGAATTCGCCCGCGTCCTCGCTCCCGGAGGCCGCTACGTCTGCATCACCGGCTGCTCCGACGACGTCACCGGCGGCCGCTCCCGGGCCGTCAGCCGTATCGACAGCCACTACACCTGCAACATCCACCCCAGGAGTGCCTACTTCACCGCCCTCGCGGCCCACGGACTCGTCCCGATCACCGTGACCGACCTGACGGCCCGGACCATCCCGTACTGGGAACTTCGCCTGCGGTCCTCCCTGGCCACCGGCATCGAGCCGGCATTCCTGACCGCCTACGGGGAAGGCAGCTTCCACTACCTCCTCATCGTGGCCGACCGCATCTGACGCCGGACGTCGTGGAGTCTGCGCCGGAGATACTGGACGCCGACGATCCGCAGCACAGGGGAGGGACCGCATGAAGAGAACCCCGATCATCCGCCGGGCCGCGCTCGTGGCCTGTACCGGACTCCTGACCGTCGCCGCCGGCGGCCCCTCGGCCGGCGCGGCCCCGCACAGGACAACTTCCGCCGAAACAGCCGCCGTTCCGTTCCGGCCCGGCCAACTCCGCACGCTCGCCGGACTGTCGGCCGACCGCCTGGCGACCGGCGACCTGGTGGCCGCGGCCAAGTGGGGCACCGGCAGCCCCATCGACGACCCGGTGCGGGAACAGCAGGTCCTGAACGCCGTCGCGGAGCAGGCACGCGAGGACGGCGCCGATCCGGCCGCGACCGTGCGCATCTTCCGCGACCAGATCGAGGCGAACAAGGACGTCCAGCGCGGCCTGTTCCGCCGCTGGAAGGCGCGCCCCGCCGAGGCGCCGACGCACCGCCCCGACCTGAACGAGGTGCGCAAGAAGATCAACCGCATCAATGATGCGCTGGTGCGGTCCCTCGCCGCCACAGGGCCGGAGCGTGCCCAGCACCAGTGCCGGGGCGCGGCCGCGGCCGCCGCCGCGCAGGTGCGGCACGAGAGGCGGCTGGACCACCTGCACGCCGTGGCCCTGACCCGCTCGCTGCGGTCCGTCTGCGGGTGAGAGGCAGGCACCCCGCGCTGAACGAGTGATTCGGCCCCGCCATGGGCAGGCGTCGGACGATCCCGGGAAAGGGGGAGAAGCGTGACCACGACCCTAGGCCTGCCCGAACCCGTCCGCGCCTGCCTCTTCGACCTCGACGGAGTGCTCACCCAGACCGCCACCGTGCACGCCGCCGCCTGGAAGGAGACCTTCGACGCCTTCCTCGCCCGGCGCGACGGCCCCGGCTTCCGGCCGTTCGACGCCGTCGCCGACTACGACGAATACGTCGACGGCAGGCCCAGAGCCGACGGCGTGCGCTCCTTCCTCGCCTCGCGCGGCATCACGCTGCCCGAGGGCGACGACGACGATCCTCCCGAGTCCGACACCGTGCACGGCATCGGCAACCGCAAGAACACCCTCGTCCTGCAGAAGATCAAGGAGATGGGCGTCGACGCCTACCCCGGATCGGTCCGCTACGTCCACGCCGCACGGGATGCCGGGCTGCGGCGCGCCGTGGTCTCCTCCAGCGCCAACTGCCACGACGTCCTGATCGCGGCCGGCATCGACGACCTCTTCGAGGTGCGGATCGACGGCGTCGTGGCGGCCGAACGGCACCTGCCGGGCAAGCCCCACCCCGACACCTTCCTCGCCGCCGCCCGGGAACTGGGCGTTGCCGCGTCCGAGGCCGCCGTCTTCGAGGACGCCCTGGCCGGCATGGAGGCCGGCCGCGCCGGGAACTTCGGCTTCGTCGTGGGCGTCGACCGCGTCGGCCAGGCCGACGCCCTGCGCCGGCACGGCGCCGACACCGTCGTGCAGGACCTCGCCGAACTGCTGGGAGGCACCGCGTGATCACCCACCCCGCCTACCTCGTCGACCCCTGGTGCCTGCGCGAGACCGAGCTCAACCTCGACGTGCTCTCGCAGAGCGAGTCGGTCTTCGCCCTCGCCAACGGGCACGTCGGCTGGCGCGGCAACCTCGACGAGGGGGAGCCGCACGGCCTGCCGGGCGCTTACCTCAACGGCGTCTTCGAGTTCCGCCCGCTGCCCTACGCGGAGGCCGGCTACGGCTACCCCGAGTCCGGGCAGAGCATCATCAACGTCACCAACGGCAAGGTGATCCGGCTCCTCGTCGACGACGAACCCTTCGACCTGCGCTACGGGAAGCTGCTCCGCCACGAGCGGGTCCTGGACTTCCGTACCGGCCTGCTGCACCGCACCGCCGAATGGACCTCGCCCAGCGGCCGCACCGTCCGCGTGCGCTCGACCCGGCTCGTCTCCTTCGCCCAGCGCGCGGTCGCGGCCGTCGCGTATGAAGTGGAACCGCTCGACGGGGACGTGCGCATCGTCGTCCAGTCCGAGCTCGTCACCAACGAGGCGCTGCCCGAGAACGGGACCGACCCCCGCACGGCCGCCCGGCTGAAGGATCCGCTCGTGCCCGAGCAGCACGCCGTGAACGGGACACGGATGCGGCTCCTGCACTGCACGGCCCGCAGCGGCCTGAAAATCGCGGTGTCCGCCGATCACGTGGTGGACGGACCCGAGAAGACCGAGATCTCCGCCGAGGCCGAGACCGACGGCAACCTCGTCCGGCTCACCGTCGCCTCACCGCTGGAGACCGGACAGCGGCTGCGCATGGAGAAGTTCGTCGCCCACGGCTGGTCCGCCGCCCGCTCCGTGTCCGCCGTGCACGACCAGGTGGACGCCGCCCTCGCCGGGGCCAAGAGCACCGGCTGGGCGGGACTGCTCGACGAACAGCGCGGGTTCCTCGACGACTTCTGGTCCCGCGCGGACGTCGAGGTCGCCGGCGACGCCGAGATCCAGCAGGCCGTGCGCTTCGCACTGTTCCACGTCCTCCAGGCCGGCGCCCGGGGCGAGGCCCGCGCCCTGCCCGCCAAGGGACTCACCGGACCCGGCTACGACGGCCACTGCTTCTGGGACACCGAGTCCTTCGTCCTGCCCGTCCTCACCTACACCGCACCCCAGGCGGTGGACCAGGCCCTGCGCTGGCGCCACAGCACCCTGCCCGCCGCCCAGGAACGCGCCCGCCAACTGGGCCTGAAAGGCGCCGCGTTCCCCTGGCGCACCATCAACGGCGACGAATGCTCCGCCTACTGGCCCGCAGGGACCGCCGCCTTCCACATCAACGCCGACATCGCCGACGCCGTGGTGCGCTATGTCTCCGCCACCGACGACGAGGCATTCGAGAAGGAAGTCGGCCTGCCCCTGCTGGTACAGACCGCACGGCTGTGGCGCTCCCTGGGCCACCACGACCACCACGGCGACTTCCACATCGACGGCGTCACCGGCCCGGACGAGTACAGCGCCATCGCGGACGACAACGTCTACACGAACCTGATGGCCCAGCACAATCTGCGGGCCGCGGCGGACGCCGCCGAACGCCACCCGGACGTCGCGGAGGCCCTGGACGTCGACGACGAGGAGACCGCCGCCTGGCGCGACGCCGCCGCCCGCATGGCCCTGCCCTACAACGCCGAACTCGGCGTCCACGAACAGGACAACGGCTACACCGGGCACCAGATGTGGGACTTCGCGCACACCCGCGAGGACCACTATCCGCTCATGCTCAACTTCCCCTACTTCGACATCTACCGCAAACAGGTCGTCAAACAGGCCGACCTCGTCCTCGCCATGGTGGTGCGGGGCCACGCCTTCACCCGGGAGCAGAAGGAACGCAACTTCGCCTACTACGAACAGCTGACGGTCCGCGACTCCTCGCTCTCCGCCTGCAGCCAGGCGGCGATGGCGGCCGAGGTCGGCCATATGCGCCTCGCCTACGACTACTTGGGCGAGGCGGCGATGATGGACCTCTTCGACCTGGAGGGCAACACCCGCGACGGACTCCACATCGCCTCCCTCGCCGGCACCTGGTTCGCCCTCGTCATGGGATTCGGCGGCATGCGCGACCACAGCAGCGGCTGCCTCGCCTTCTCCCCCCGCCTCCCCGAACAGCTCGGCCGTCTCGCCTTCGTCGTCCAGGTCAGGGGGCGGCGGCTGCGCGTCGAGATCACCGGGACGACCGCGACGTACACCCTGCTGGAGGGCGAGGCCCTGACCATCCGGC
Source organism: Streptomyces morookaense (assembly GCF_013030945.1). GTDB lineage: Bacteria > Actinomycetota > Actinomycetes > Streptomycetales > Streptomycetaceae > Streptomyces > Streptomyces morookaensis. The sequence goes on from NZ_JABBXF010000104.1 coordinate 6,085, forward strand.
ACTGCGACGAGACGCTCACCGTGCCGCCCGGCGTGCCGCAGTCCTGCCGGGTGCCGGAACTGACCCCCGGACCCGCCCCCGAACAGCCGCCCGGCCGCGCCCCGGCCCACCGCGGAGCGGCCTGGTCGACCGCGGACCTGCAGCCCGCGAGCGACGCCCGCGACCACGGGTGACACGGCCGCCACCGAGGAGGAGCATGACCGGCATGCGGACACCGGGCACCGACGTGGCGGCCGCGGCACGGAAGCTGCTGCCGGAGGTCGTGGCGGTACGACGGCGCATCCACCGCGCTCCGGAAGTGGGCACGCACCTGCCGCGCACCCAGCAGACGGTCCTCGACGCACTTGCCGGCCTGGACCTGAAGGTGACCGTCGGCAGGCAACTCAGCTCCGTGGTGGCCGTCCTCGAAGGACACCGCCCGGGCCGGACCGTCCTGCTGCGCGCCGACATGGACGCACTGCCCCAACAGGAGAACACCGGACTCGACTTCGCCTCCGAACTGCCCGGCGTCATGCACGCATGCGGCCACGACACGCACACCGCCATGCTCGTCGGGGCGGCCCGCCTCCTCGCGGCCCGCCGCGAACGGCTGCCGGGCCGTGTGGTGTTCATGTTCCAGCCGGCCGAGGAAACCGGCGGCGGTGCCCTCCCGATGATCGACGAGGGAGTCCTGCACGGTCACGGTCCGGATGGCGGGCCCGTCGACGCCGCCTTCGCCCTGCACATCAACGCCCGCAACGCGACCGGAACGCTCCACCTCCGGTCCGGCGCCCAGTACGCCGCCGCCGACACCGTCCGCATCACCGTCCGCGGCCGGAGCGGCCACGCGGCCGGCCCGCACAAGGTGCTCGACCCCGTCCCCGTCGCCTGCGAGATCGTCCAGGCCCTGCAGACGATGATCACCCGGACCGTCCCCGTCTTCGACCCCGCCGTCCTCACCATCACCACCATCACGGCGGGTCGGGCCTTCAACGTCATCCCGGAAACCGCCGAACTGACCGGCACCTACCGCACCCTCACCGGGACGAGCCGCCGCATCGTGCGCGAGGGCATCACCAGGGTCGCCCACGGTGTGGCCGCGGCCCACGGTATGACCGCCGACGTCGACCTCCCCGAGGGTTACCCCCCGGTGCACAACGACCCCGCCTTCACCGCCACCGTGCGCCGCGCCGTCATCGACACCCTCGGCCCGTCGGCCGTCCACGACCTCCCTCATCCCACCATGGGCGGTGAGGACTTCGCGTACGTGCTGCAGCGCGTCCCCGGCGCCATGGCCTTCCTGGGCGCGTGCCCGCCGGGCAGTACGCCGGGGGAAGCCCCCGACAACCACTCCGACAAGGTGGTGTACGACGAGAGCGCGCTGGCCGTCGGCGTCGCCGTGCACTGCGCGGTGGCGGAGACCTGCCTCCGCGGCGAGGCGTGATGGCGGGGCATCATGACCCCATGCCCACCACCATCACCCTCGTCCAGGGCGACATCACCGAACAGCACGTCGACGCCGTCGTCAACGCCGCGAACTCCTCGCTCCTCGGCGGTGGCGGCGTCGACGGCGCCATCCACCGCAAGGGCGGCCCCGCCATCCTCGCCGCCTGCCGCGACCTGCGCGCCTCCCACTACGGCAAGGGCCTGCCCACGGGCCACGCGGTGGCGACGACGGCGGGTCGGCTGCCGGCGCGGTGGGTGATCCACACGGTGGGGCCGGTGTGGTCGGCGTCGGAGGACCGGTCGGAACTGCTGGCGTCCTGCCACCGCGAGTCCCTGCAGGTGGCGGACGAACTGGGCGCGAAGACGGTCGCGTTCCCGGCGATCTCGACGGGCGTCTACCGGTGGCCCTTGGAGGATGCGGCTCGCATCGCGGTGGAGACGGTGCGGGGGACGGAGACGGAGGTGGAGGAGGTCCGCTTCGTGCTCTTCGACGAGCGGGCGTACGAGGCCTTTGCCGTGCAGGTGAGGTGACAGCCCTGGCGCCTGGAACGCCGACTCCCGGTCTCAGAACCTGCCGGACCGCCTGGGGAAACAGTCCTCGAGGACCCCTTCGCGGTGCACGTCGAGCGTGGCGCAGTGCAGTCCGCCGCCGAAGGGGGCCACGTCCCAGAACGGTAGCGGGACGACCTCGAAGCCCAGCCGGTCGAGCTGTTCCATCTGAGCGGTCTCGCTCGCTTCCACACAGACCGTTCCGGGGTCAAGGACCAGCATGTTCAGCCGGGGCTTGGGGGGCCGCCTCCCGGCGCATGTCCGGGTCGGCGCGGAACCAGGCCTCGATCAACGGCCGGTGGGCCAGGTACTCGAACCAGCGGCTGCGGAACGACATCGTCGCCTCCAGCAGCTCGTTCCCGATCACCACCAGGACGTCGCGGACCGGCATGGCACCGAACATGCTCTGCTGCGTCCACTCGGGGGTGGCGGTCGGCCGGCCGAAGTCCAGCGTCCGGGGCCGGTCGACCCGGATGCCGCGCAACTCCGGGGCGCGCGAGGTGCTGTCCGGAGAGGGCGTGCTCTCTCCGGACAGGCGGGCATCAGGGACTCGTCGTCCCGGAAGGTGGCGACGTAACCGTTGGTCAGCGTGCCCTCCGTTCCCATGCGGCATCCGTCAACTCGCCTTGCTGGTGCCGCAAGATCAATATCAGATACGCCTGCGGGGGCTCGGTGCGGGCAGGAGGTCGCACAGGGCCTTCGGGTCGCGTGCGGTGCGTTGGACGGTGCCGTCGGGGCGGACGAGCGCCGCGACGGAGCGGCCCCGGCGGAGCCAGCCGTGCAGGGCGGTGCCGGGGGAGGCGGTGACCAGGACACCGCCGCGGTCCTGGACGTCCGCACACAGCGAAGGGGCGGCGGCTGCGGAGGTGACCAGCGCGTAGCGGCCGACGGCCAGGTCGTCGAAGCGCCGGCCGTCCGCCAGCCGGGCGTTGGGGCACAGACGTCCTGCGAGGCCCCGTCCGAGCCGGGATCGGTCGACCAGGGTTGAGCGGTGCAGGGCCGGGGTTCGGCTGTCGAGGATGCGGTTGCTCAGGCCCGGAATCCGGTGCAGGTGGGGCACGAGGATGCGACGCAGGGCGCTGCCGGTGTCGCCGCCGGCGGTCATGGCGGTGCCGATCAGCCTCGCGAGGGTGATCATCGAGTGGGTATGGGGTTTGCGCTCGGTCTCGTAGCTGTCCAGGACCTGTTCGGGGAGGCGGCCGTCGAGGACGGCGGCGAGTTTCCAGGTGAGGTTGGCGGCGTCGCGGAGGCCGGCGCCCATGCCCTGGCCGATGAAGGGCGGGGTGAGGTGGGCGGCGTCGCCGAGCAGGAAGACGTGCTGCTTGCGCCAGTGGTCGGCGATCTGGGCGCGGAAGGTGTACTCGGCCGTGCGCACGATCTCCAGCTCGTCGGCGGGGACGTCCCGGGTCCAGGGCCGGATGAGGGGGTGCAGGCGGGTCATGTCGCGGTAGTCGTCGGCGCCTTCACCGGGCAGGAGCCGGAACTCCCAGCGGTAGCGGCGCTCGCCGATGCGCATGTAGGTGGCCGCACGTACCGGGTCGCAGACCTGGTGCACGCCTTCCCACTGGTGCAGGTCGGCGTCGGTGGCGACGTCGACGACCAGCCAGCGCTGTGCGAAGGCCAGGTCGTGCATGGTGGAGCCGATCGTCGAGCGGGTCAGGCTGTTGGCACCGTCACAGCCGAGCACGTATCCGGCCGCCACGGTGCTGGTCTCGCCGGTGCCCCGATCGGTGAGCCGTACCCGCACCGGGCCGGCGCCGGACTGCTCGACCGCGGTGACCTCCACGTTGCCGCGCAGGGTGACGGTCGGGTGCCGTTCGAGGTTGGTGCGCAGCAGCGCCTCCAATTGGGGCTGATCGAACATGTTGGACTCGGGGTGGCCGTGGCGGCCGAGGTCGCCGCCGCGCCGGAACTCGGCCAGTACCCGCAGCTCGCGGTCCAGGAGTCGCAGGCCCTGGGCGGGGCGGGAGATGGCGGCAAACTGCCTGGCGATGCCTAGTCGGGCGAGCAGCCGGTGGATCTCGTCGTCGAGGTGGACCGCCCGCGGCAGTGGATAGACCGACTCCCAGCGGTCCAGCACGAGGGTCTCGATGCCGTACTGGCCCAGCAGTGTCGCCGCGGTCAGCCCGGTGGGGCCCGCGCCGATGACGACCACCGGGACGGTGCGGGCGGTCACGATGCCACCGGTCCGGGCGTCGCCGCCAGGTCGCCCGGCCGGGGCGGTTCTCCCGTGAATGCGGACGCGTCCTCGGCCCGGGCCAGGTCGGCGAGGTGGGCGATGAGCACCCCGTCGATCCGCGGCAGCGGTGCGGGATCGCCAACTGCCGCCGTGGGCCGAAGCACCAGGACCGCGTCGAGCGCTTCGGCCGGCTCGGGCAGCTTCGCCCAGACGTCCGGGTCAAGCTCCGGTCCCGCGGTGACGAGGACCCGGGCGCCGGAGCGCCGCAGCAGCTCGGCCAGGTGCGCGGGGGCGAGCGCGCCGTTGAGCGGCGCGGCGAGGGTCGCAGGAATGATTTCGGCGCAGTTGGGCGCCATCAGCGCGACGGCGGCGCCGCGGCGGACCCCGAACCGGTGCAGGACGTTGGCATAGCGGTGCACTCCGGCCAGCAGGTCGGCGAAGGTGCACCGCAGCGGTCCGCGCCACCGCTCGGCGTCGGGGAGCACCGTCAGGGCGGTGCGGTCGGGCCGGAGCCGCGCGGCCCGGGCCGGCAGGTCGTGGGTGGAGGCAGGAAGGCCGCGGGCCTCGAGCGGCACCGCCTCGATCGCGGCCAGGTCGGAAGGGGCGGCGTAGTGGGGCCACAGCAGCTCGCTCACCGGGCGTACCTCACCGTCGTGCGCTGGCGGCCGAGGTCGAGCGTGCCGTCGTCGGTGGCGACGGCGGCCTCCACCAGGTCGCCGTCCCGCAGGTACTTGGGGTTCTTGGCCTGGGCCTTGAAGAACAGTCGCCACTTGGTCGCGGTCGGCAACAGCGAACCCAGGAGTTCGACCGGCTTGGGCGGCGCGCTGAGCGCGGTGCCGACCGGGGTGCCCGTGAGCAGCAGGTCACCGGGGTCCAGCCGCTGGAAGCCGCTGAGTGCCCTCAGGGCTTCGAGCGGCCGGTGGATCATGTCGGAGGCGGGCATGTCCTGCCGCAGCTCGCCGTTGACCCACAGGCGCAGCCGCAGCTCGGCGAACCGGTCGAGGTCGCCCTCCTCCAGCAGCACCAACGCCGGTCCGGTGGGGGTGAAGGTGGGGTAGGACTTGGCCTCGTAGAACTGGGTCCTGGGCAGCTGCAGGTCCCGGGCGGAGACGTCGTTGGTGACCACGAGGGCTGCGACGTGGCCGGAGAGGTTCGCGGCGGAGACCTCGGTGCCGACCGGGAGCGGTGCGCCGATGACGAGGCCGATCTCCACTTCGTAGTCGAGCAGCCGCACGTGGGCCGGCTTGACGATGTCCTCGTACGGACCGCTGATCGACCCGGACGCCTTGCGGAAGAAGGTGAGCGGGACGCTCTTCGGGTCAAGGCCCGCATCGGCCGCGTGCGAGGCGAAGTTCGTCATCTGGGCCACGACCCGGCGCCCCGGGGTGACCGGCGAGAGCACCGCGAGGTCGGCGACCGGGACGCCGGGGTCGGTGCTGCTCACGGCGGCGGTGACGGCGTCCCGGTCGGCCAGCAGGTCGGCGGTGGTGGCGGCCGCGGTCTGCACCCGGACGGCGCGCCGACCGCGGACGGTGTACCAACCATCGGCGGTGCGCAGGACGTTGACGCTCATCGGTTCATCGCTTTCATCAGGCCCAGCAGACGGCCGGGGTCGATCTCGTTGTCGGCGCGCAGGGCGCGCACGACCTCGCGGATCAGGGCGGGGGTGGGGTTGGCGCCGAGGAAGTCGCGGGTGGCCGGCGGGCCCCACTGGGCCAGGCCGCCGGCGGACATCGGGGCCCAGCCGGGTTCCAGGTCGCAGTCGAACAGGTCGCCGTCGGCGAAGTGCTCGACCATCAGCCCGTCGGGGTCGCGCCAGTAGTCGAAGAGCTGGCTTCCCTGGATGTGCCGCCCGATGCCCCAGCTGCGCTTGTAGCCGCGCTCGGCGAGGTACTGCCCGCCGACGGCGATCGCGTCGAGGTCGGTGACCTGGTAGGCGGAGTGGACGTAACCGGTGCGCGGGCCCAGGTGCATCGCGAGGGTGTGGTGGTCGACCGGGGTGGCGCCCTGGTCGCAGCGGATGAACGCCATCGTGGGCCCGCGGTCGCGCCGGCCGTCCAGGAACAGGAAGTCGCTGACGATCAGACCGAGGGTCTCCAGGTACCAGTCCAGGGCCCGGGTGAACCTCGGCGTCTCCAGGACCACATGGCCGAGCCGCTGGATCCGGGCCGGTTCGCGCGGCGGACGCTGGGCGGCGTTGGTCCGGGCCCGCCTGCCGCCGAAGTTCAGCGGGAGCGGGGGCTGTTCGGGCAGGGCCGGGAGTTGCTCGGTGCCATGGACGACGCGGACCGGGAAGCCGGATGGGTCGACCAGGTCCACGACCCGCCCGCCGCCGGACTCCCCGAGCTCGCGAACCGGCCGGCCGGTGGCCCGGGCCAGCCGGTCCAGGTCCGCGCGCTCGGCGGCCCGGAACGCCGGTCCGAGGAACCGTGAGGCGTGGCCGCGCCGCAGTACCACGCACGCCGAGCCCGGCAGCGTGCCGCGCAGATACAGCGCCTGGCCGGTTCGCGCGGCGACGGCGAAGCCGAAGTCGCGGGCGAACACCTCGGCGCGGGCCAGATCCGGCTTCTCGAACTCCAGCCAGGCCAGGTCCGCCACCTTGATCACGGGCTGTCGGGCACGGCCGGGATGCTCCCCGCGCAGCGCCCCGTGCTCGCTGTGCAGGTCCTGGTGGGCGGTGGTGGGCCCGGGCGGGCGGGCTCGGTCGTTCGACATGAGGGGGCTCCGTCAGGGGTGGCTCAAACGGACACGCTTCTGATGAGAATGTCTGAACTGATAGAAGCGTCAGTCCTGACGAGGCGATCGTCAAGGGTTCAGGTGATGGAGTCATCAGATCTGAATGTGCCTAGACTGGCCGTATGCCGAACCAGCTCGACACAACCGACGGCCCCGCGGGTGCCAACCGCTTCGAGCGCCGCCGTGCGCGCACCCGCCAGGCGCTGATCGCCGCCGCGCGGCAGATCCTGGCCGAGACCGGCGAGACCTCGGCCAGCATCCAGGAGATCGCCGCACGCGCCGACGTGGGTTTCGGCACGTTCTACAACCACTTCGAGACCAAGAACGACCTGTTCGACGCCGCGGTCGGCGACGCCCTGGAGGAGTACGGCCAGCTGCTCGACAGCGTCACCGAAGGCATCGACGACCCGGCCGCGGTCTTCGCCGCCCGCGTCCGCCTCACCCTTCGGCTGGCCGCCTCGCACCCCGAGATCACCCAGATCCTGCGCCTGCGCGGCCTGCCGCACATCAACGCCGCCACCGGGCTCGGGCCGCGCGCCCTGCGCGACCTGGAGATCGGCAAGGCGTCCGGCCGCTTCACCTTCGAAGACCCGCTCGTGGCCCGGTCGGCGGTCGGCGGCGCGTTGATCGGCCTGCTCCAGCTCAACTCGACGCGCGACCTCGACGCAGAGGCCGGCGAGCACATGGCCGAGATGATCCTGCGCATGCTCGGGCTCCCCGCCGACGAGGCCCACGGGATCGCCACCCGCCCGCTGCCCGACCTCCCCTGACCGCCGGCCTGCCGACCGCACGCCCCCAGGCCCCCGCACCGTTCCACGGCGCGGGGGCCTGCCGTATTCCCAGCCCTGCGGGCTCACTCGTACATCGAGGCTGATGCCCTCATCGTAACTGATAAGAGCATCAGTTACGATGAGGGCATGAAGATCCCCGAGTTCAGCAACTCCCTTGTCCGAACAGGTCGTGGTGGCCGGAGCGGCGTGCTCTTCGCCATGTGCCTCTCCCTCGTCCTGGTCGTGGCCTCGGTCTCCGCGCTGAACCTGGCCCTGCCGAACCTCGCCGTGGAACTGGGCGCCACCAACTCGGCGCTGACCTGGATCGCCGACGGCTACACCGTGGCCCTGGCCGCGCTGGTCCTGCCGCTGGGCGCGCTCGGTGACCGGATCGGGCGCCGCAAGGTCCTGATCGCCGGGAACGTCGTCTTCGGCGCAGCCGCGGTCCTCGCGGCCTGTTCCTCCTCCACTTCGCACCTGATCGTGTGCCGGGTGGTGATGGGCGTCGGCGCGGCCATGATCATGCCGGGGACCCTGTCGACGATCACCGCGGTCCTCCCCGAGGACCGGAAGGACCGCGGGGTCGCGATCTGGTCCGGCTTCGCCGCGGCCGGGGCGATCATCGGCATGCTCGCCGCAGGCGGCCTGCTGGAGCAGTTCTCCTGGAAGTCGATCTTCTGGACCAGCGCCGCCACCGCGATGGCGTGCGCGCTCGCCGCGCTGCTGCTGGCCCCGGAGACGCGCAGCTCGGTGCGGGAGCGCTTCGACTTCCCCGGGGCGGCCACCACCGCACTGGCGGTGGGGGCACTGGTCTACGGGATCATCGAGGGCAACGACCGGGGCTGGACCCGCCCGGAGGTCCTCGCCGCGTTCGCGGTCGCCGCGGTGGCCGTGGCCGCCTACGTGGTCCTGGGCCTGCGCAGCCGCCACCCGCTGCTGGACCCGCGCCTGTTCACACTGCGCGGCTTCGGCGCGGGCACGCTGGCGATCCTGGTGCAGTTCATGGCCGTCTTCGGGTTCTTCTTCGTCGGCCTGCAGTTCCTCCAGCTGATCCTCGGCTACAGCCCGCTGCACAGCGCGGTCGCACTGATACCGGTCGCGGCCGTCGTCCTGCCCACCTCAGTGGTCACACCGCGCCTGGCCAAGCGCCTGGGCGTCAAGGCGGTCATGCCCGCGGGCCTGCTGTTCCTGGCCGGCGGCATGTTCTGGCTGACCCGCCTGCACGCAGACAGCGGCTACCTGCCCTTCCTCGGCGCCCTGATCCTCGCCGGGGCCGGTATCGGCCTGACCAGTGCCACCGGCACCAGCTCCATCGTCGACTCCCTCGGCCCCGACAGCCAGGGGGTGGCCTCGGCCATGAACGACACCGCCCGCGAGGTCGGCTCCGCGATCGGCATCGCGCTGATGGGCTCGGTGTTCTCCAGCCACTACCGCTCCGCACTGCCCGACGACCTGTCCCGCCTGCCCGCCCAGGTCGCCGGGACCGTGCACCACTCCGCCGCCGGCGGACTCGAAGTCGCGGCCCACCTCGGCGCCCAGGGGCCCGCGCTGGCCGCCGCTGTCCGCGACGCCTTCATGTCCGGCTTCACCTCGGCGATGGAAGTCATCGCAGCGATTCTGGCGGTCGCCGCCATTGCCTGCGCCGCGATCGCACCACGCCTCGGCCACAAGACCCAGGCCGCAGCCCCGCAGCCCCACTGGTCCGCCGGGCCCGAGCCCGAGGCCACCGCGAGGCAGCAGGCCACAGCCGTGGGCAGGGACACGGACGTGCTCCACGCGGTCGCCGCCGACCGGTCATAGCGGGCGGGTTCACGACGATCGCGGAGCGGCGCCCAAGCGGACGGCGGCGACACCGAGTACGTGATCGCCCTCACCCGCCGCCCACCTTCCACTGCCTGAGCTGAAGCACATCCTGTGGGCGGGTCCGGCCCTGAAATCACGCGACGGATTGCCGGCCGACCGCGGGCCGAATTCCATGTGAATTATTATCGGAATGCATCACTCTATCGGGTGGAATGTGTGCGCGACCTCTGTCCGAGGTTGACGAGTCGCGCTTTTCTGGCACTGGAATTCGGCACGGAAATGCGCTGTTCCGGGGCAGGTTGTCGACTTTCTTTCCGCTGCCTCTTTTTCTGTGGCACCGCCCTGTCGATTTCCTCCAGAAGGGGGTAGAAGTATGCGTGGAAGCAGGCTCGGAGCTGCTGTGTCGGCTTTGGTGCTCGTCACGTCGGGGTGGGCAGCCGCCGCCGGCACGGCGCACGCCGCCGCCTATGACAACATCAACATGCAGAAGCAGGAACAGGATCAGTGGTGCTGGGACGCCTCGGGCAACACCATCGCCAGCTGGTGGGGCTACAACTACAGCCAGACCGACTTCTGCAATCTGGCCAACCAGGCCACGGGCGTCAGCTGTAACGACCAGCCCGCAACTCCCCGTGACGTTGCCGGCGCCTGGCAGAAGATGGGCTTCGTCAACACCGGCACCCTCCAGTACAGCGCGGCCTCGTTCAATCAGATCCACACCGAGGTCGACGCCGCGCGTCCCTTCCTGGCGCGAATCGGATGGAAGTCGGGCGGCGGTCACTTCAACGTCATCTACGGCTATGACGAGAACGCCGACACCATCGGCGTCGCCGACCCCTGGCCGCAGACCAACACCTACACCTGGTGGAACTACAACGACTACGTGAACAACAGCCAGTTCGCCTGGACCCACACCCAAATCGGCGTCTCAGCCTCGTGAGGCAAACATCATGTCCCACAACAGAAGGTCATCACCGCCGAATTCACATCGGCGCACCCACAGCCCGATCGGTCAGGCAGTCGTCGCGACGGCGCTGCTGTCCGCCATGACCGTACTCCCGGCCCGGGCCGCCGCAGGCCCCGCCGACATCCCGGACCTCCAGGCCGCGGTGGACACGCTGAAATCGGCCGATGTGCACAATGCCATCTGCCGCTTCCTCGGTGTCCCCATCCCTCAGGGAGGCTCGCGGGCGGCGCAGACCATTCCCGCCAAGGCCAATCCGTGTGACGGACAGCCGTCCTTCACCGTGGGGCAAACACCCCTGGCCGTGTTCAGCGTTGCCCCGGACTTCGCCGACGGCAAAGCCCAGGCCGTCCTCGCGTCGGCCCTCCAACTCTCCTACGTGGCCGCCCCGGTCGACGTCGGCAACGGACGCACGGCGACGGTCCTCCTCGCCGCCACCCAGGGCGGCGGCTGGCACCTGGCCGCCGTCCGGGACAGCAACAGCGACGCGAACTACGCGAGCAAGGGCACCGCGGTCAGCCCCGTGTTCTCCGAACCGCAGCTCAATGCCTGGTACCAACTGAACATCGACCAGGTCACCCCGCTCAACGACGCGGCCAAGACCGGCCTCGGCGGCAAGCAGTCGGTGTCCCTCGCCGACTACCAGAAGCTGGTGGAGAGCCGCTACGCCGACAAGCAACCGGGCTCCGACTACGCCACGAAGGGCTACTCCAGCGGCTACGCACCCGCTGCCCGCCCGTCGGACTCCTCGCCCGCGACCATGACGGTTCTCGGTGCCTCCGGCGCCGCCGTCGCGCTCGTCGGCGGTGCCTTGGTCCTCCGCCGCCGCAAGCGGGCCAGGCCGTAAAGCCGGTCGGGGGCGGCCGCCCCCGACGGTGGCCCCCGACCCCGCCATTTGCGGAGTACTCCTTCACGAAGCCGTCACGGGTGGCCGGCTTCGCGCCGGCCGGCACCCCTTCTCCCCTTGGGGGTTCGGGCGTTGACGCCGGCCGTGTGACGCAGATGGAGGGTGGGGCGAGGGGATACCGACGGTGGCGCCGGCACCATGGCGGGGCCGGGTCGAGCCGGCCGGCGTTATCGTGAATTCATGGAGGAGAGCCGAGCGCTTCACGTCGTGGATGCATTGCGGCAGCGTGGCCTGGACGCCCACCTGGCCCGCGAGGGCGTCTACCAGATCGGGGTGCGCGTGGTCCTGCGCGACGGCCGCGAGGCGGTCTGGGACACGGATGACACTGCGGCCCTCGAAGCGCAGGTCATGCGGGACGGCATCCTGGTCGGTTTCGTTCCGTCCATCGAGGGCTCCGGGGACTTCGACCTCGACCGGACCGTCGACGTGATCGCCCGAGCCGACTACGACCAGCCGATCGCCCGTGAACGGCCCACCGCACCGCCGCCGTCCGCCCCGCTGCCCCCGGAGGGCGGTGTCTTCCGCCGCTTCCTCGGCGGTTTCCGCGAGCGCTGAGCCGTTTTCCGCCAGGTCAGTGGCCGATGGGGTGCAAGGTTCCGCTGAGCACTTGAATGTTGGCCGTAAGGGAGCCGAAACCCTCGCCGGTTCCGGTGTCGTCCCAGTGGGCACCGTCCTGGATCAACTGCCCGCGAGAAGCGATCCAGGGCTGTCCGCCGTCAGGAGGGCTTTCCTTGTGCCAGCCCGCCAACGCAATCTCCTGAGCGAAAGCGCGCTCCCCGAGAGAGAAAGAGTTCGGGCGGTCGTAGTTGCCGATCTGCTCGGCCTGACGGATGTCATTGACGTAGACGACCAAGGCCTGTTCCCAGGTGGAATTCCCGCCCGCCCAGATGACCGCGGTCGAGTACCGGTCCAATATGCCCAGGTATTGGACGGTCAGGTTGTTGATGGGCGTGTTCGAGCCGCCGGGGTCGCGAAGATCCATGGTCTTCCCCCTTCGCGAGATCCTGTGCCGTCCATCCTAACGGGCTGGTGTTCGACAGGCGCGAGGAGCAGACGCCCCTGTGCCTTGCAGGTGGGCGGTGTCACGCATGAGACATGAAAAGCCGGGCAGGCGACGGGGCGACTCATGTGTGTGCCTTCATCGGAGGAGAAATCCATGTTGCTTGCCCACCCTGCCGTGCTCGACGACCTGGTGAAGCGGTACACAGCGCTCGAACTCGCTCTGGTGGCAGGCGACGCCGGCCCGGACACGCGGCAGAAGATGGCCGACGTCGCGTATACGTTGTGCGTCTCGACCGGCACGCGCGATATCGACGCGGCCTTGATCGCCGCGCGACATCGTCTGCCGGGTGCCCGGGTCGAGGACGACAGCGCGGCAGCTGTCGGCTGACCGGCCGGACGCATCTCCCACACGGCGGTGCCGGCCGGCCGGTGGTAGGAAGGAACGGGTACCGGCCCGAATGTCCAGGAGCGGCGGATGAGCCCAGAGGCTGCCGGGGCCGGTGCCGTCGAGGTCGCACTCGGCCCGGACCGCTCTTCCGCCGGCGGGGACGACGAACTGCGGGCGGGCCTCGCCGAGAACCCCCGGCGGATCCCGCACCGCTACGGGTACGACGCGGAGGGCTCCCGCCTCTTCGAGGAGATCAGCCGCCTGCCCGCGTACTACCCGCCTCGCGCGGAGCGCAAGCTGCTGCGGGAGCACGGTCGCGACATGGTGCGCCTGTCGGCCGCCACCGAACTCGTGGACCTCGGGGCCGGCAGCGCGGAGAAGTCGGAGATCCTGCTCGCCGCCATGGACGCCGGTGGACTCCTCCGCGCGTACACGGGGATCGACGTGAGCGTCCAGCCGATGCGGGAGGCCGCCCGCCGCCTCGGCGCCCGGTGGCCGACGGCCCGTATCACGTTGGTACACGGTGATTTCGCCACGGCGCTGCCATGGCTCCGGGGCAGGGGAACAGGACGCCTCATGGCGATGCTCGGCAGCACCTTCGGCTGCCTGACACCACCTGAGCGGTCCTCCTTCCTGCGTGCCCTGCGGGCCTGTTGCGGGCCGCACGATCACATCCTGCTCTGCGCGGATCTCTTCGAGCCGGTGGACACCGTGCGCCGGGCGTACAGGGCCGGGTGCACCGGGGAACGGCCGGTGCGCCGTCTGTTCGCCCTCAACACCCTGGCCCACCTCAACAGGGAGTACGGAGCCGACTTCGACCTCGCCCATTTCGAACCGGACGTCGTCTACGACGTCCCCCTCCGGCAGGTACGGGGTGAGATCCGCAGTACCAGGAAGCAACAGGTGACCATCCAACGGCTCGGTACGACACTCGACTTCGCCGAGGACGAGACGTTCTTCCACGACGTGCTGCACAAATTCGAGCTGAACGAACTTGTAAGCGAACTGGAGACCTTCGGGTTCCGATGCAGACAACACTGGGTGGAGGAGGAATTCCAGTACGCGGCCCTGTTGCTCGACTGAGGCCGGGAAGGCCGCAACGACGTTGACAGTGCCTGCTCGGTCCACGCGGCGCCGCCGGTAGTAGGAGATCGTGACGACCACGAGCAGTGGTCCCCAGAGCAGCAGTGGTGCGTAACAGGCGTCCATCACGACGAGCGCCGGCCCGGTCGGGAAGGTCCAACTCGGCTCCCCCGCACGGGGGAGGGAGCCTTTCGGTCTCGACCGGGCAGCCGCCTGCGGAGAGTTGGCGGAGCGTTGGGGGAGCGGCCACGGAGCCTGCGCAAAAACCCGTTGGCGGACCACGGCGACCACTGCTACCTTTCTGGAGGCCGTGCGAGAGAACGAGGAGGTGGTACCCGTGAACGCAGTATCGACATGGGTGCTCCCCTCCGGGGTCACGGTCGGGCGATAGGTCGTCCGGGAGCGCCGTTTGAGAGCACTCCCGAAAGGCATGACCATGCGCTTCACTTCTGAACAGCGTCTCGAGGACGGCGTCCTCGAGCGCGAATTCACCCTCGGCGAGATCCCCGGCACCCTGTGGACGCCCGAATCCTCCGCACCGGCTCCGCTGATCCTGATGGCCCACAACAACGGCCTGCCCAAGAGGGAACCCCGGCTGGTGGCCCGGGCCCGGCAGACCGCGGCGTACGGCTACGCGGTGGCCACCATCGACGCCGCCGGGTGCGGTGACCGGCCCCGTTCCGCCGCCGACGAGCAGGCTCGCGCCGATCTCCGCCGGGCGATGCAGGCCGGCGAGCCGGTCGACGAGATCTTCGAGTCCCTCGTCGGCCCGCTGGTCGAAAAGGCGGTCCCGGAATGGCGGACCACTCTGGACGCCCTCCTTTCGCTGCCCGAGATCGGCGGCCCGGTCGGGTACTCGGGGTGGACCGCCGTCGGCATTCGGCTGGCGGTGACCGAGCCGCGCATCGCGGCCGCCGGGTTCTTCGCCGGGGGGTACGTGCCCCGCGCCCAGCGCGAGGAAGCCCGGCAGGTCGGCATTCCGCTGCTTTTCCTGCTGCAGTGGGACGACGAAGGGAACCCCCGGCAGCGGGCCCTGGACCTGTTCGACGCCTTCGGCACCAAGGAGAAGACGCTGCACGCCAATATGGGCGGGCACGTCGGCACCCCGTGGTTCGAGATGGAGGACGGGGGCCGGTTCTACGACCGGCACCTGAAATGAGGGCGGGCCGTCAGGCCGGCAGCAGACGGTAAGCGGTACCGGCAGATGCACAACCGCCCCGACCTCGACGGTCCCGCCCGACGGCGGTACCGGCCGGTCGGGGCGGCGCTCGGCCACCGGTGCCCTGTCGTCATCGACCACCGCGAGTGGGAGTTCGGGCAGGCAAGCGAAACCATCGCCGCCTACCGGTCGGCTCGCTGGATCCGGTGGCGTCGCCTGCCACACCAATGCCGGGCGGCATCGTCTCGACGGGGTCCCGGACTGGTTGGTTACGTCCGCCCCATGCCCTTGAAGGCCGACTGTCTCCCGGACCTCGGAGCCTGACACCGCCCGCGCCCGTGGTGAAGACCGCGCGCGAATCCTGGCCGCTACTCGGCCAGTTGGGGCATTCTGTTGTGTATGCGCCTTCCCGCCCACTGCGCGTTCCACTGGCCGCGCCGAACATGGCCCCGCTGCGGCCAGGACGCGGCGGTCATGCCGTGCGGCCGGTTCGCCCGTCACGATGGCCTGGGGGAGAAACCCCTCGTCCAGCCGGCCCAGTTCGGATAGGCCGCCGCATGTCCGAGTACGGGTGCGCCGAGTGCGGACACCAACGGCTTGTCCACTCGGTTATCCGCGGCGGCAGTTGCCGGGGAAGCCTTTCCTGCGCATGCCGAAAAAGCCGGTCAGGCATACCCGAACCGCCCCGCCCGGCCCCTGAACCGGACGAACCATCCGAACCGAAATGCGGCGAGTGCGAGTCGCCGTTCGGGGTATGCCGGTGCGACTCCTGGTGGGCGCGCGACCAGGAACCCTACGGTCCCTGCGGCGGATGCGGAGGATAGCCCGTTGACCCGGGACGACTGGATACTCGCGATCTTCGCGTTCACGCCGCTGGCCCTGTTCGCGATCGGACTCACCATCGACATGGTCACCGATAGCGGCGGCTCCGCCACCACCACCTGCCATGGTTGCGCGCACGCGTACGACGTGCACAACGGCCCCGATAGCAAATGCCTGGTCGAGGACTGCGGCTGCTGGTCGTACAAGGATCCGCCCGAGGAAGATCCCGTCCCCCTGGGCTGCGGTGGTTGAGCACGGGGGGAGGCGGCGACCAGGACGAGCGCGATGAAGGAGGCGGAGGGGAGGCCGAACAGCGCCCCGGTGCCCCGGCCGAGCAAAGGTGTTACGGCGGTGCGGGTCGGCGCCGAGGGCGGGGTCGTCGGCCTCGGGGGCAAGCGCCAGGGGAGCACCGCTGCGCCAGCGTCCCATGATCTTCGCGGCGATGACTTCCTCGTCCTGGGGTCCGGTGGCGTTGTCCTTCAGGCAGCGGCGGAAGGCGGCGACGTTCTGGTGGAGCTTGCGGAAGACCGCGTAACTGCCGTTGCGCCCGAGCGCGGTCGGCTGCGGGGTCTGGACGCCGCCGAGTTCGTCCGGGTGGCCCAGGACGCCGGAGTCCTCGGAAAGACCGGGCCGTACTTCCCCTGCTCCAGGTGGTCGGTCTCCTTGGGGATGGCGACCGCCTGCGGTTTGATCTCCATGTCCGCTCCTCCGCGTTCCGCGGGTCGGAACCTGCCTCCAGCGTGGCACCGGAGGGCTGGGCGCGCCCGATGGGCCGGAGAGGAGGGGGCCGGCGGCTCCGCTGCCGGCCGCTGAGGTCGGACCCTTGGCGACGAGCCGACGGTGGTCGCCGGTCACATTTGCCCGTCTTCTTCTCCGCATGGGCGCCATGCGGAGAAGAATCACGACACTACGGAACCAGGTGCCCTCCGATCCCCTCTTCCTGTTCAAGATCCACCTCGCTCGGTCTGCCCTCCCGACAGGCGCCGGCCGTCGGCCCGGCATTCCGAACGCGAGTCACTCACGAAAGTTGTCCATGCACGCCTCGCTCAACAGCGTCCACGCCGCCGTCCGGCGGCTGCGCAGTGCCGTCTTTCCCGCTCCCGCACGCCCGGGGCTCCGGTTCTCCGGTCCGCAGGGCCGGGGAGTGGAGGTCAGTGGTCCCGCCCTGGGCAGGCACGTGCAGATCCTGGCCCACCCGGACGACGATCTCTTCTTCATGGCGCCCGACCTCTTCCACGCCGTCGCCGCCGGCGCAGAGATCGTCAACGTGTATCTCGTCGCGGGTGAAGCCGACGGCCGCAATGCCGCCCACGGGGCAAGGAACCGTGACCGGCTGGCAGTGGATTACGAGGGGTACGTGGCCGCCCGCCAGCGCGGACTGCGCGCGGTGTACGCCGATGCCGCGCTGAACGATGCGTCGGCTCCCTGGACCCGCGAGGCGTACCGCACGGCAGGCGGCTTCCACGTCGAACGGGCGTCCTTGGCGGGCCGCGCGCCCGTCACGCTGTACTTCTTCAACCTCGCGATGACGGGCGGCCGGCCGCCCATGCGACTGCACACACTGTGGACGGGGGAAATCGAGCAGCAGCGCACCCGGCGCCCCACCGGTTCGCCTCTCCCGGACGCTCTCCCGGACGCACCTGAGGTCCTCACCCGTGAAGGCCTCCTCGACGCCCTCGTCGAGCTGCTGGCCGAACACCGGCCCAGCACGGTGCGCACGCTCGACCCGGACCCCGACCACGCCACGTACGAGAACGGCAAGGTCACCTATCACGACCACCAAGAGCACACGGCAGCAGCTCTGTTCGCCTTGGAAGCCCTGCGCCGATACGGCGAACAGGCCCCGGAGCAGGCACCGGTCGTCGAGAGCTACCGGGGCTACGGCAACAAGGTCTGGCCGGGCAATCTCAGCCCGCAGGTGTTCCACGACAAGACCCGCCGCCTCGACATCTACGGGGGCCAGGACGGCCGCCGCCGCAAGCACGGTGTCGACCCCGGCGACTTCCAGCTCGGCGGCAGCGCGCGCCGCAAGGCGTACGGGCGAAGCACCTACGCGCGCTATTCCCACGCTTCGACGTGGCTGCAAAGGGACGGTGACGGAGCGCTCACGGCATTCACCGTCCTCAACGGTATTCCTGTCCAATGGAAGGACACCGACGGGGAGTTCACGCCGAGGCCACTGGGCACCTCCGCCCCGGAGGGCGGATTCTTCTCACCGCAAGTGCACGCCGTCGCCACCGAGGACGGACTGCTGCACGTGTTCGGCGTCCACATGTCGCTCGCGGCGGGCCGCTACGAACACCGCCGCGACGTCATGCTCGTCTCCCAGCAGGAACCGGGAGGCCGCTTCGGCGCCTGGCAGAACCTCGGGAATCCGTACAACGCCGAAGGCCTCAACCCCATCAAGCGCAGGGAGATCGGCCAGCCGGAACCGGTCGCCCTGCCGGGCGGCGGCCTCGAGTTCGTCGTACGCAACTTCGACCGGGCGCTGAGCCACCGCCGCCTGGAGACCACCGGCACCTGGAGCCCCTGGCGCGACCTGGGAGGTACCCTCCAGGAGGGCATCGCCTGGGGAACCCGCCCCGACGGCACGGTCGAGCTGTACGCCCCCGCCCCGGACCGGATCGTCCAGTGGAACCGAGCCGACCAATCGCCCTCCTTCAGCCGCCCCCAGCCGTTGCCCTTCCCCGCCCCGGCCGGGCCCGTCACCTATGTGACAGCGGACCAGGGCCGCGCACTGCTGCTCATGCGCCGTCCCGGCACCGGCGAGATCCTGTGCCACCACCGGCCGGGCCCGCAGGAACCCTGGCAGGCCGAGCCGCAGTCGCTGGGCGGACACGGCGGTACCGGTCCCATCACGGCCACCAGGACCCATGACGGCCGGATCGCCCTGGCCACCCGCAACGATCACGGCACCCTCAGCTTCGCCCGGCTCCCGGAACCGGCCGACGAGAAACCGCCCACGTGGACCGCCTCGGGCCCACTGTCGGTCCACGCGCCCTCTTCGGTCCTGGACGCGGACGGGTGCGTCGTCACCGCGGTTCTCGGCGTGGACGCACGCCTGCACGTGGCGCGTTGGGAGCCGGGGACCCCCGAACCCGTATGGACTGCACATGCAGGCGGTGGACGGCAGATGACCCTCGCCCGGATGGGCGAAGTTCGCCTGTTCGAGTGAGAGGGGAACGATTCCTCTCCGGCTGCCCGTGTGGTGCCGGCGAAGGCCGGAAAGGCATGCTCCGCGCCCGCTTCTCGACGGAAGAAGGAAACCCGTGCCTCTGACGACCCGGAACGTGGAGCAGGAACTCGAACTCGCCAACCAGGCCGGCGATCCGCCGGCCGACCAGCTGGTGTCCGACCTGATCGACAAAAAAGAAGTGGACGGGGTCAACGCCCTCTTCCGGACCATCGGTACCCTCAAGCCCGGCCAGGACCACTCGAATCTGCCGCCGCGGCTCGCGGACTTCCTGCAGGAGGCCGAGGCGCCGCCGCCCGGCTGGACGGACGCGGACTCCACGGCCGTCGAAGGCTTCTTCCGCCACTATCACGGCGATGCGTCCATGCTGCAGGGCACCGTCGGCCTGATCGGCACCTACCTGTCCCCGACCGGGGCGTTCACCCTGCGCTCCACCGGCCGCCTCGGCGGGGTCGACGGCCCGGGCCGGCGCCTGTCGCAGTCCTCGCGGCTGTTCATCGACATGGGGAACGCCGGCGCCACACGGGACGGCAGCCTCGCGGCGACCGTCACCAAAGTCCGCCTGGTGCACGCCTCCGTCCGTCAGCTCCACAAGAAGAGCGGCAAGTGGGACTACGCCAAGTGGGGCGAGCCGGTCTCGCAGAAATACACCACCGGTGCCATCTGCGTGTTCAGCGTGCAGATCCTCGAAGCGATGAAAAACCTCGGCTTCGACGTCTCCAAAGAAGACGCCCACGGTTTCATGTGCGCCTGGCACTACGTCAACCACTACCTCGGCACCCCGGACAAGTGGATGGTCCCCAAGGACGCCGACGAGACCGGGCGCCTGTGGCGGCAGGTGCGGGACAACGAATGGAAGAAGAGCGACGACGGCGTCTTCATGACCGAGCAGGCCGTCGACTTCTACAAGAAGTTCTTCCCCGGGCCGGTGCACGACGCGTTCATCGCGATGGTCCGCCACGCGTTCACCGACAAGTACGCCGACATGGCCGGACTGCCCAAGGGCGTTCTCGACCTCGCCGCCCAGCCGCTCTCCACCGGCCACGGCCTGGTCGGCGGCATCGGCGGCGGGCTCCTCGGCGGCGGCGCCGAGAAGGTCACCGGCGTCAACCCCTACAAGGAGATCATCGGCATCGCGTCCAAGGCGTACAACGAGGTCGAGCGCTACGCACTCACCCACGACCAGGACGACCAGCCCCAGATGCACCAGGAACTGGGCGACGACCGCTGAATCCCCGCGAGCGGCCGGCCCGGCCCGGCGCAGTCACCTCACGGCGGCAGGAGTCAACTTTCCGGGACTGCAAGCCGATCGCCGCTTCTGCGATCGTGCTGCCTGTCCCGCCGCGCCCGGCCACCCCCTCGGAGGCTCCCGCTTGTACCAGACGGTGCCGAAACCCACCCGGTCCCAGCGGCCGACGCCGTCCGGAGCCGTCCGAAGCGGCCCGGCCCGGACGGCCGAACCCGCTCTCCCGCAGGACGGTGCCGCGTGGCTGCGTCCGGCCGATGACGGGGCCGCCTTCGCCGCCTCGCTCATCGGCCGGACCGACCAGGAACTCGACCAGCTGGCCGCCCGGTTCGCGGACCGGCAGGAGAACGAGCGGCTGCGGACCGTGCTGCACAGCCGGGCCCGGCAGGCAGCGGCCCGCGCGGCGGATCCCGTCGCCGAGATCGGCGGCTTCCACCGGCGGGCCGCGGACCTGCGCGCGGAACTGGCGGACATGGAGGAAGCGGAGCAGTGGCTCGCGCGCAAGCGCGCCAAGCGGCGGCCGCCGGTGGTCCGTTGGCTCTACGACTGGATCTATTCCGCCGGGGACCTCGCCGGCCTCCGGGCACAAGCCGGCGCACTGCGCCCCCGGCTGGCCCGCGCCGAGGCGGAGCTGGAGGGAGTCGACTCGCCCGAGGGGCGGAAGGCGATCAGCGCGCTGCACATCGCGCAGCGGTGTTCCCCGGACCGGGACACCTCATGGATCGCCACCGTGCGACAGGATCAACTCGGGCGCACCGAGCGGTTTCTGACCGACCGCCTTGCCGAACTGGCCGGCACCGGCCACCCGACGGACGCGCTCGAGCGCGCACGGTCCGACGTGCAGGACGCCGGTCGTGCGCTGGCCGTGTACTCCCGCATCGCCCGCCAGGGCACGGACGGATTGCTGCACGACCGGCAGACCATGGAGGAGATGCTCGGCCGGCTCCGGCGCACCCGGAACGCCCTGGAGAAGGCCTGCGCCAAGCGACGATGGGGCGGCCTGCCGTCCTGGCTCGGCGGGGGAGGAGGCAAGCAGGACGCCCTGCGCAGCTCCCTGGACAAGACGCGGGAGAACATCACCATCGTCGAGGGACGGCTGGCGGAGCTGGACCACTGCGCCCGCATCGTCGCCGACGAACGCTACGCCCCGCTGATGGCCCGCGGCGCCCACGTCCATTCCCTGCTCGCCCTGACCGGGCGGGTCGCGGCCTGACAGGACGTTCGACGGCCCGAACGAACGCCCCCTGGAACGGCCGGGTGTACGGATGAGCCCGCACACGGTCGTGGATGCTGCGCAGCCAGGGCTGCTGTACGGCGGGCAGCCGTGCCAGCGTATGGAGGAATATCCGCACGTCCGGCTGGAACGGCGTCAGCGGACGCAGAGGCAGTGGATCGTCGCGGAGGACGCCGTAGCCGTGGTGAGTACGGTGCCGCAGTCTGCACACGCGAACACGCTGGTCATGTACCTTCTTCCTGCTTCTGGACGGCAGGATTATCCGCGGCCCGGCGATCGTGACGCCAACGGATTTCGCAGCCGCCCGCGGCCGGCACCCCGTCAGGGGCACCGGCCGCGGGCAGGCGTCCGGGGCCGTCAGTACCGCGTCGTGACCGTGACCCCGCTGAACGAGGTCTTGGCGTACAGGCTGATGAACCGGTAGCCCGCTGCCGTGTTCGTGACGGTGATGCTCTGGGCGGTGCCGGACTTGGTGGACGACGTCGTGTAGGCCTTGTCCGTCGCCCAGTTGTCGGGGTTGTAGTAGAGGTAGGCGTCGCCCGTGCCGCCCGTCGTGGAGGCGGTCAGGGTCGTCGTGCCGGCCGGGAGGTAGAGGTACAGGTAGTCGAGGTTGCCCGCCGTGGCCGAGCGGCCGGTGCGGGAGCAGTTGCGGCCCAGGAGGCGGGTGTCCGGGTCCTGGCACGTGGTCACGTCGCCGCCCACCGTGACCTGCTTGCGGGCGGTGGAGGTCCGCCCGCCGTCGTCGGTGACGGTGAGGGTGACGGTGTACGTGCCTGCTGCGGCGTACGTCTTGCTCGGGTTCGCCTCCGTGGACGAGGTCCCGTCGCCGAAGTTCCACGAGCGCGAGGCGATGCGGCCGTTGCCGGACGCGGTGGACCGGTCGGTCAGGGCCACGGTCAGGCCCGAGACCTTCGCGTCGAAGCCCGCCGCCGGTCCCGCCTTGGCGGCACAGGCGCCGGATGCGCAGGCGGTGAGCCAGCTGTCGAAGTCCGCGTCGTAGCGGGTGCCGATGCCGGTGGCGTAGACGGCGTAGCCGCCGGGGTAGTCGCCGGTCCGGAAGTGCGCGAGCATGGCGTCGAGGTCCGCCGGGTGCTTCTCGGCCATGTAACGGACCGCGAGGTATCCCCACGGATAGGTGCGGGTCACATCGCTGTTGGCGTAGGTGTTCTGGAACAGGGTGCTCAGCCGGTAGGTGTGCTTGCCCGCCTCGGCGACCGCCCCGTCGTCGGTGATGCCGCGGTAGCCGTAGGAGACGTACTCGGCGAGACCCTCGATCCACCACACGTCCGGAACGGTCGTCTGCTGGGCGAAGTCGCCCTTCATGTCGTAACGGGCGTCGAGGTAGTGCGTGTACTCGTGGTTGAGGTTCCATATCCGGGCCGTGAAGCCGTCGTCCTGTGCCTTCTGGTACATGATGGACGTGGGCTGGTTGTCGGCCTTCGTCGGGTCGCCGGTCAGCGTGATGCCGCCGTTGTCGGTGCTGACGCCGAAGATCGCACCGGCATAGGTCTGGTAGTCGGCGCGGCTGCCGAACACGACGAGCCGGATGGTGGATTCGTACTGGCCCGGTATCGCGCCGCTGTCCTTCACGAGGGCGTGGAAGAACGGGTCCTGGCCCAGCAGGCTCGCACAGGTGGCGGCGAGTTCGTCGGAGGTCAGGGCCTGCGCGCTGATGGTGTGGGACGCGTCGCAGGAATGGGTGACCGGCAGCGCGGCCTTGGTCAGCCGGTCCGCGAGGTTGCAGGTGCCGAGGTAGTCGCAGCCGGCCCGGTCGTAGTAGTCGGCCTGGGAGGCGACGGTGACCCACAGCGGAGCGGTCGGACCGGTGATCTTCGCGGCGTCGAGCAGTTCCTTCGCCAGCGGGCGGACCTTGTCCCGCAGGGCGGGGTGCTCCAGGTAGCGGGCCACGTTCATCCCGGCGTTGGAGTCCAGGTAGGAACGGTCGGTGCCCAGCAGCCCCAGGTGGTTCACCGCGAACGCCTTGAGCGTGTCGATGATGCCCGGGTCGGCGGTGACGGCGTTGACGTAGGCCGTGTTCCAGTTGCCGCGCCACAGGGGCGTGTAGACGTCGTTGACGGCCGCCAGCATGCTGGGGATCGCGTCGTAGGAGCTGTTGTACCCGTCGAGCACCTGCTGGTAGACGTTCAGGTATCGGGCCTGCTCGTCGGCGCTGTCCGTCAGGATGAGGACTTCGCCCAGGGTGGCGCCGTTCGCCGAAGTGACATCCTTCCAGTGGCCGTTGTCGAAGAAGGCGTCCAGGCCCGCCTCGGTCGCCTTCGCCAGGTCCGGGCCGTAGGAGCCGACGTCGGACGCGTGATTGAACTGCACGTAGTAGCCCGCGCGCAGGAAGAGCGTCAGCTGCAGGGCGCCGGTCGAGTCGTCGCCGGGATACGTTTCCGCCGCGTTCCCGAAGGCGTCGGCCACGGTCACCATCTGGGCTTCGCGGAAGATGTTGTGCGCGTCCGGGCCCGTGACGGAGAACAGCGTGTTGACGCAGTCCTTGGACGCGGCCCTGACGAACGAGACCAGGTCGGATCCGGACCGGCTGCCGAAGTCGGCCGGGGTGCAGGAGGCTTCGGGCTTCTCGGAGGCGTGCGGCTTCTGCTCCGCCGTCCGCGGGGCGGGGCTGAGCGGCGGGAGCCGGTCGACGGACATCCGCCGGCGTTGCACCGCGTCCCGTTCGCCGTTGCCGGCCGTCGATCCGGTCGGCGGTACGGGGGAGGCCGTCCGGGCATGGGGGGTGGCGACCGGGGCCGGGGGTGCCGCGAGTGCCGGGGTCGCCAGGAGGCCGGCGACCGTGGCACAGGCGGCCAGGCTGCCGGACACACATCTGGGCAGGGTGAAGCGCTGGAGCATCCAGACTCCTTTGTGGGAGGTGCGTGGGGGGTGCGCCCCGGGAGGCGAGCCGAGGCGTATGCGGCACCGTCCCACCGCGTCAGGGCCCGGACAATGGGGTGTGACATAGCACATTGCATGGGCATGCCATAACGTCGGCGCTCCCGTCCCCCGTGCGCCGCGCGCTCTCAGACCCGTGTCACGCTCCACGTCCGCGACGCCCATGCCCGGAAGTGCGGTGCGTGCGCGATGAGTTCGCGGTACGCCGCGGCGGCGGAACCGAAGAGCGTGTCCGCGACCTCGCCGGCCAGGCCCTCGCGGCGCCAGGCCAGTACATAGCGGCACCACAGCGGCGTGCCGGCCAGCGGCTTGACGAGGACGTCGGAGGTCGGCCGGTGCGTCGCCTGGACGACGGACACCCCGATGCCCTCCGCGATCATGTCCTGCAACTGGAGCCGGTCGCCCAGGAATTCGTGCACCGCCACCGGCGTGAACCCGGCCGAGCCGCAGGCCGCGTAGAACACCCCCGGCCAGCCGGCCCCGTCGTCGGGGGTGAGGAACCACGCGTCGCCGGCCAGATCGGCGAGCGCGATCTCGGGACAGTGCCTGAGCCGGTGATGCGCGGGCAGGGCGACGAAGGACGGCTCCGTCACGATCCCGCGATGGGCCACCGCGGACGAATGCCGCAGCTCCCGGCCCGGGTAGTCCGCCGCGATCGCCGCGTCCACGGCGCCCTGCTCCAGGAGTTCGACGATCTCCGAGGACGCGTACACGCTGCTCACCGTGACATCGAGACCGGGCAGCAGGGTCCGGAGCCGCATGACCATGCCGGACAGGACCGGCGAGTTGGTCGCCGCCAGCCGCAGCGGCCGGCGCGCTCCCGCGGCGCCCCCGGCGGGCCGCCGCCCGATCGCCGCCGCGCGGGCCAGCACGTCACGGGCCTGGGCCACCACCTCCACGCCGTACCGCGTCAGCTCGACGCCCGACGTCCTGCGCACGAACAGCGGCTCCCCGAAGGACCGCTCGATCCGCCGGAGTTGTGTGCTCATGGCGGGCTGGGAGTACCCCAGGTCCGCCGCGGCCCGGCCGACGCTCCCGGCGTCGGCGATGGCACACAGCACCCGTAGGTGCCGAAGCTCCAGGTCCATGCCGCGGATGGTAGGGAGTTGCGGCGGTGTCCGGACAGGGGTGGGCCCCACGGGCTTCTGTGAAATGTCACACGGCCGGCATGACTGACGTGTGACCGGTGACACAGTAATGTGATATTGCACTGACAGGATCCCGGCACGTCACGTCCCCCACCCACCCGTGTCCGAGGGAGGCCCCATGGCCAAGTCGGCTCCATCCACGACCACTTCCCCGATCCGGACGGTCAGTCACGACCTGCCCGTCTCGCCCGAGCTCGCCTCCTTCATGGCGTCCGGCTGGGAGGCCGCCCCGCAGGGCGGCGACGTCCGGCTGCCCGTCGCCGCCCTCACCCCGGCCCGCCGGGCCCGGCTCTCCGCGCGCTTCCCCGGGGAGCGGATCCTCGTCCCGGCGGGGGAGTTGAGAGTGCGTTCCAACGACTGCGACCACCGCTTCCGCCCGCACAGCGCCTACACCTGGCTGACCGGCCTGGGCGGCGAGGAACAGGCCGGGCATGTACTCGTCCTCGAACCCGACGGGCCGCACGGCCACGAGGCGGTCCTGCATGTACGGCCGCGCTCCCCGCGCACGGACGAGGGGTTCTACCGCGACCGCCGCTACGGCGAGTTCTGGGTGGGACCCCGCCCCGGTCTCGCGGAGGCCGAGCGGATGACGGGCATCCGCTGCGTCGCCCTCGGCGGGCTCCCGCCCGGGCGGAACGCGGCCACCGACGCCGAACTCGCCTCGGTGCTCGGCGAACTGAGGCTGGTCAAGGACGCGTGGGAAGTGGCGGAGCTGCAGCGGGCGGTGGACCACACCACCGCCGGGTTCGAG
This sequence comes from Streptomyces morookaense, assembly GCF_013030945.1. Taxonomy (GTDB): domain Bacteria; phylum Actinomycetota; class Actinomycetes; order Streptomycetales; family Streptomycetaceae; genus Streptomyces; species Streptomyces morookaensis. The sequence goes on from NZ_JABBXF010000104.1 coordinate 32,339, forward strand.
GACGTGGTACGCGCCCTGCCGCGCGCGATGACGCATCCGCGCGGCGAGCGCTGGATCGAGGGCGTCTTCGGCCTGCGTGCCCGCGCCGAGGGCAACGGCACCGGATACGAGACCATCGCCGCCTCCGGCGCCCATGCCTGCGTCCTGCACTGGATACGCAACGACGGGCCGCTCGACGCACGGGAGTTGCTGCTCCTGGACGCGGGCGTGGAGACCGACAGCCTCTACACCGCCGACATCACCCGCACCCTCCCGCTCTCCGGCCGCTTCTCGCCCGTCCAGCGGCAGGTCTACGAGCTCGTGCTGGCCGCCCAGGAGGCGGGCATCGCCGCGCTGCGGCCGGGGGCGGGCTTCCGCGACTTCCACCGGGCCGGGATGCGGGTCATCGCCGAAGGGCTCGCCGAATGGGGGGTGCTGAAGAGTGCGGAGGGCGACTTCCACCGCCGCTACACGCTGTGCAGCAGCGGACACATGCTCGGCCTGGACGTCCACGACTGCGCCCAGGCGCGCGCCGAGGCGTATCTGGACGGGGTGCTGGAGGAGGGGCAGGTGCTCACCGTC
>NZ_JABBXF010000105.1 GCF_013030945.1 Streptomyces morookaense
CCAGGCGCGCGCCGAGGCGTATCTGGACGGGGTGCTGGAGGAGGGGCAGGTGCTCACCGTCGAGCCAGGGCTCTACCTCCAGCCCGACGACGAAACCCTGCCGCCCGAACTGCGCGGCATCGGGGTGCGCATCGAGGACGACCTGGTGATCACGGCGGAGGGGGCCCGGCTGCTGTCCGGCGGCCTGCCGAGGACGCCGGACGCCGTCGAGGAGTGGATGGGTCAACTGCTGGGCGGCTGAGGGGAACACGGGGCCTGCGGGAGCCTTGGCAGCGTCGGTGCAATGTGAAATATTACTGACGTGCCAACGGGAAAACTCTCGGACGTCATCGTCATCGGCGCCGGCATGGTCGGAGCGGCATGCGCCTACTATGCCGCCGGCGCCGGCCTCCGCGTCACCGTCATCGACCGCGGTTCCGTCGCGGGCGGCACCACGGGTGCCGGCGAAGGCAACCTCCTGGTCTCCGACAAGGAACCGGGCCCCGAGCTCGAACTCGCCCGGCTCTCCGCCCGGTTGTGGACGGAACTGTCCGGTGCGCTGCCCGCGCGGATCGAGTACGAGCCCAAGGGCGGCCTCATCGTCGCCGCGGACGAACCCGGCGCGGCCGCCCTGCGGGACTTCGCGGACCGGCAGCGCGCCGCGGGCGTCACCGCCGAGGAGATCCCGGCTGACCGGCTCCACGACCTGGAACCCCACCTCGCCCCCGGCCTCGCGGGTGGCGTCCACTACCCCCAGGACGCGCAGGTCATGCCGGCCCTCGCCACCGCGCACCTGCTGCGCGCGGCCGGCAACCGGATACGCCTGAGGCTCGGCGAGGAGGTCACCGGCCTGCTCACCGCACCCGACGGGACCCTGCGCGGCGTGCGCACGACCCGCGGGGAGGTCCACGCCCCGTACGTCGTCAACGCCGCCGGCGCCTGGGGCGGCGAACTCGCCCGGCTCGCGGGCGTGGAGCTGCCCGTGCGGCCCCGCCGCGGATTCGTCCTCGTCACCGAACCGCTGCCGCGCGTGGTGCGGCACAAGGTGTACGCCGCCGGCTACATGGCGGACGTGGCCAGCGGGTCCGCCACGCTGCAGACCTCGGCGGTGATCGAGGGCACCCCGGCCGGCCCCGTCCTCATCGGCGCCAGCCGCGAACACGCCGGCTTCGACCGGACGCTCTCGCCGCAGGCCCTGCAGCGCCTCGCGGCCGGTGCCACCGCCCTCTTCCCGGTCCTGGGCACGGTGCGGGCCATGCGCACCTACACCGGCTTCCGCCCGTACCTGCCGGACCACCTGCCCGCCATCGGGCCCGACCCGCGCGCCCCCGGCCTGCTGCACGCGTGCGGCCACGAGGGCGCGGGCATCGGACTCGCCCCGGCGACCGGGTTCGTCATCGCACGCTGCCTGACCGGCGGCGAACCCCCGCTCGACATCGGCCCGTTCGACCCCGGCCGCTTCTGAACCCCGCCGTTCACCCAGTCCGCCGCGTTCACCGAGAGGAGGCCCCGGTGGCCCGTACCCCCGCCGAACTCGTCGGGGCGCAGCCCGATCCGCCGTTCGAGATCACCTTCGACGGCCGCCGCATCACCGCCGTCCCCGGCCAGTCCGTCGCCGCCGCGCTGTGGGCCGCCGGCATCCTGTCCTGGCGCACCACCCGCACCGGCGGCCGCCCGCGCGGCGCCTTCTGCGGCATCGGCCAGTGCTTCGACTGCCTCGTCACCATCAACGGCGATCCCAACCGCCGGGCATGCCTGGTGGCTGCGCGCCCCGGTGACGCGGTGACCACCCAGGAAGGGCACGGCCATGACCGACTCGGCGTCTGAACCGTACGACCTGGCGGTCGTCGGCGCCGGTCCCGCCGGCCTTGCCGGTGCCGTCGCCGCCGCCGAACTCGGGCTGGGTGTCGTCCTGTTGGACGCCTCCGCTCACACCGGCGGCCAGTTCTACCGGCAGCCCGCACCACAGGCGCGCGCAGCGCGGCCGGAGGCCCTGCACCACGACTGGTCCGCCTACGCCGGGCTGCGCCGGCGGCTCGCGGAGAGCAGTGTCAGGCACCTGCCCGGGCACCACGTGTGGAGCATCACGCACGAGGCACCGGCCTGGTCGGTGCACTGCCTCACCGGGGACGACGGCTCCGACGAGCAGCCGGTGCGGGTGCGGGCCCGTGCGGTGCTGCTGGCGACCGGTGCGTACGAACGCCATCTCCCGTTCCCCGGCTGGACCCTGCCCGGTGTGGTGAGCGCCGGGGGAGCGCAGGCCATGCTCAAGTCCGGGCTGGTGCTGCCCGGTCGGCGGATCGTGGTGGCAGGCAGCGGCCCCCTGCTGCTCGCCGTCGCCTCCTCGCTGGCCGCGGCCGGCGCGCGCGTGCCCGCCCTGGTCGAGGCGTCCGGATACCTGGCGTACGCCCGGCACCCCCGGGCCCTCGCCGCCAACCCGCAGAAGGCCGCCGAGGCACTCGTCCACGGCGCGGCCCTGCTGCGCCACGGGGTGCGGCTGCGGTCGCGCAGCGCCGTCACCGCAGTGCACGGAACCGACCGGGTGGAGGCCGTCACCGTGACCCGGCTCGACCGCACCTGGCGGCCCGTACAGGGGTCGGGCCGCCGGATCGCGTGCGACGCGCTGGCCGTCGGGCACGGCCTGGTCCCGCAGATCGAACTGGCCACGGCACTCGGCTGCGCGACCCGTACGTCGGCGGACGGTACATCGGCGCTCGTCCTCGGCCCGCTCCAGGAGACCTCGGTACGCGGGCTGTGGGCGGCGGGCGAGACCGGGGGAGTGGGCGGCGTCCGCCTGGCCCTGGCCGAAGGCGAGCTGGCCGGCATCGCCGTCGCCGCCCGGCTGGGCGCAGGACGGGCCCGCGGCAGCCGGATCGTACAACTCCGGCGCCGCCGCGACCGGATGCGCGCCTTCGCCGACGCCATGGCCGCCGCCCACACCCCCGGCCCGGGCTGGCGCTGCTGGCTGGCCGACGACACCGACGTCTGCCGCTGCGAGGAGGTCACCGCCGGACGCATCCGCGAGGCCGTCGACGACCTCGGCGCGCGGGACGCGCGGACCGTCAAGCTCCTCACCCGGGCGGGCATGGGGTGGTGCCAGGGCAGGATGTGCGGCCCGGCCGTGGCCTGCCTCGCCGCGCGCGACGGCGCCCCCGAACCCCCGCCCGAACGGCGCCCGTTCGCCGTGCCCGTCCCCATGTCGGTGCTCGCCCAGTGCGCCGATCAGCCGAACACCGCACCGTAGAGAGAGGTTCGCCGCAATGACCCCCACCGGCTGGAACAGCGCCCGCCCCTGGCGCGGCATCATGGTCGCCACCGCACTGCCCCTGCGCGACGACCTGTCCGTCGACTACGACGCCTACGCCGAGCATGTCCGCCGGCTCATCGCCAACGGCTGCGACGGCGTCGTCCCCAACGGCTCGCTCGGCGAGTACCAGACCCTCACCGACGAGGAGCGTGCCCGCGTCGTCGAAGTCGCCGTCGCCGCGGCCGGCGACGGGGCCCGTGTGATGCCCGGGGTCTCCGCCTACGGGAGCGCCGAGTCCCGCCGCTGGGCACAGCAGGCGGCCGACGCGGGCTGCGGCTCGGTCCTCCTGCTGCCCCCGAACGCCTACCGTGCCGACGAACAGGCCGTACGCGCCCACTACGCCGAGGTCGCCGGGGCAGGAGTGCCGGTCGTCGCCTACAACAACCCCATCGACACCAAGGTCGACCTCACCCCGGGCCTGCTCGCCCGGCTGCACCGGGACGGCACCATAGTCGCCGTCAAGGAATTCAGCGGCGACGTGCGCCGGGCGTACGAACTCGCCGAACTCGCCCCGGAACTGGACCTGCTGATCGGCGCCGACGACGTCCTGCTCGAACTCGCCCTGGCCGGTGCCACCGGCTGGATCGCCGGCTACCCCAACGCCTTCCCCGCCGCCTGCGCCGAGCTGTACCGTGCGGCCGTCGCGGGCGACCTCGGCACCGCGGTCCCGCTCTACAAGTCCCTGCACCCGCTGCTGCGCTGGGACTCGAAGACCGAGTTCGTCCAGGCCGTCAAGCTCTCCATGGACATCGCCGGACACCACGGCGGGCCCGTCCGCCCGCCGCGCTTCCCGCTCACCGGGGAGACCGCCGCGGTGGTACGGGCCGCCACCGAGAAGGCCGTCGCCGACGGATACCGCTGACCCCCGTCCCCGCCCCCGTCCCCGACCGGAAAGGCAGTTCATGCGGACGCGCCATGTCTTCCACGCAGTCGACTCCCACACCGAGGGCATGCCCACGCGCGTGATCACCGGGGGTGTCGGGGTGATCCCCGGCGCCACCATGGCCGAGCGGCGGCTGCACTTCATCGAGCACCTCGACCACCTCCGCACCCTCCTCATGTACGAGCCGCGCGGCCACGCCGCCATGAGCGGCGCGATCCTCCAGCCCCCCACCCGGCCCGACGCCGACGTCGGCGTCCTCTACATCGAGGTCTCCGGGGTGCTCCCCATGTGCGGGCACGGCACCATCGGCGTCGCCACCGTCCTCGTCGAGACCGGCATGGTGCAGGTGACCGAACCGGTGACGACCGTGCGCCTCGACACCCCGGCCGGACTGGTGGCCGTCGACGTCCGGGTGCAGGACGGCGCGGCGAAGGCGGTCACGTTCACCAACGTGCCCGCGTTCTGCGTGGGGCTCGACCGCAAGGTGGAGGTGCCCGGGTACGGGACGGTCACCTACGACCTCGCCTTCGGCGGCAACTTCTACGCCTTCGTCGAACTCGACGCCCTGGGCCTGCCGTTCGACCGCGCCCGCAAGGACGACCTGCTGGCGGCCGGACTCGCCGTCATGGACGCGATCAACGCGTCACCGGACCGGCCCGCCCACCCCGAGCAGCCCGCCATCGCCGGGGTGAAGCACGTCTACCTGGCCGCACCCGGCTCCGACGCACACCGCTCGCGGCACGCGATGGCCATCCACCCCGGCTGGTTCGACCGCTCCCCGTGCGGCACCGGCACCTCCGCCCGGATGGCCCAGCTGCACGCGCGCGGCACGCTGCCCCTGGGCCGCGACTTCGTCAACGAGTCCTTCATCGGCACGCAGTTCACCGGCCGGCTGATCGCCGAGACGACGGTCGGCGGGCTGCCCGCCGTCGTCCCCACCGTCACCGGACGCGCCTGGATCACCGGCACCGCCCAGTACTTCCTCGACCCGGACGACCCCTTCCCCGGAGGCTTCCTCCTGTGACCACCACCGCAACCACCCTCGTCTCGCGCAACCCCGCCGATCCCGCCGACGTGGTCGTCCGCTTCACCGCCCCCGGGCCCGCCGCGGCCGCGGCCGCCGTCGAACGGGCCCGGGCCGCCCAGCCCGGCTGGCAGGCCG
>NZ_JABBXF010000106.1 GCF_013030945.1 Streptomyces morookaense
CGGGTGCCCCGGCGGCGGCCCAGGGCAACAAGCCGCCGCTGCCGAAGCGCGGCGCCCCCGGCTCGTCCGCCCCGTGGCGCGGCGGCCCGCCGGCCGGCATGAGCAGCGGCTCCCTGTGGGAGAAGGGCGCCCCCGGCCGCTCCGTGGGCTCGGGCGACGCACCGTACGTGGGCGGCCCCGGGGACGGCCCTGCGGGCGGCCCGGCCGGTGCGGGCATGGGCATGGGTGCCGCACCCATGGCCGGTGACCCGTCGGCGACCGGTGCCACGCCGTGGCAGGAGCCGGCCGGTCAGGCCGACGACTGGCCTGTGCAGGGCATGGGCGCGAACGGCGCGATGGGCGCTGCGCCGATGGCGGGCGACCCCTCCACGACCGGTGCGACGCCGTGGCAGCAGCCGGGTGGTCAGGTCGACGACTGGCCGGGTGGTTCCTCGACGACCAGCAGCATGCCCGTACCCGGCGACCCGTCGACGACCGGTGCGACGCCGTGGCAGCAGCCGGGTGGTCAGGCCGACGACTGGCCGGGCGGTTCGTCGACGACCAGCAGCATGCCCGTACCCGGCGACCCGTCCACCACCGGTGCGACGCCGTGGCAGCAGGCGACCGGTCAGGTCGACGACTGGCCGGGTGGTTCGTCGACGACGGGCACCATGCCCGTACCCGGCGACCCGTCCACGACGGGCGCGACGCCGTGGCCGGCGGACCCGTCGACCACCGGCAGCACGCCCGCCCCCGCCGCGGGCAACGGCAAGGGCTCCTGGGAGCGCGTCGGCCCGGCGGCAGGCGCGGCGGGAGCCGCAAGCGGTGCCGGTGCCACGCAACAGTTCCCCGCGGCCACGCCCGGCGAGGGCGCACCGCTGACCCCGCAGGCGCCGCCCTCCAAGAAGAAGGGCGGTCCCAAGGGCGGTCCCAAGGGCGGCGGAACCGTTCCGGCTCCGTCCAGCGAGACGCTGGTCAGCGGCGTGCCCGCCGCCGTGCCCCCGGCGGCCGGACAGGGGCCGAAACCGCCGATAGACAGCGGCGCGCCCCGCATCGCGGTGCCCAAGCCCAAGACGCAGGTGCCGCCGCCCCCGGCCGCGCCCAAGAGCGAGGACAAGAAGGCCGCACCCGCGGCGAAGAAGAGTGCGCCCAAGAAGAAGGGCGGCGGCCGTTCGCGGCTCGTCCTGCTGGGCGGCGGCATCGTCGGCCTGGTCGGCGTCGCGTACGCGGCCGGCCTGCTGATGGACCACGCGGACGTGCCCAACGGCACCACCGTGCTCGGCGTCGACATCGGCGGCACATCCAAGGAGGCGGCCGTCCAGAAGCTCGACTCCGCCCTGGGCAGCCGGGCCAATGCCCCGCTCCAGGTCACGGTCGGCGGCAAGACGGCGCAGCTCAAGCCGTCGGTGGCGGGCCTGTCCATCGACACCCAGGCCACCGTGCGGTCCGTGTCCGGGCGGGACTACAACCCGCTGACCGTCATCGGCTCGCTCTTCGGCGGCTCCCGCAAGGCCGAGCCGACCGTGGTCGCGGACGAGGAGAAGATCGGTTCCGCACTCAAGGCGCTGTCCGGCGAGACGGGCGCGGCGGGCGACGGCACCATCAAGTTCGAGCCGGGCAAGGCCGTCGCCGTCTACGGCAAGGCGCACGAGGGCCTGGACGTCGACAAGTCGGTGCAGGTCATCTCGGACGCGTACAAGGCCCGGGTGGCGGGCGGCCCCGACAAGCCGGTGGCGCTGCCCAGTTCCGGGCAGCAGCCGAAGGTGAGCAACGCCGAGGTCGACCGGATGATGAAGGACTTCGCGGAGCCCGCGATGTCCGGTCTGGTGACGGTGCAGACGGATCCGGTACACAAGATCCAGTTCGGTCCGGACCGCTCGCTGCCGAAGATCCTCTCCGTCAAGGAGGTCAACGGCAAGCTCGTCGAGAGCTACGACCTGGAGGCGCTCAAGGAGCTGTACGGGAACGCCTTCAACGGTGTCCTGATCCAGCGCGGCGACGGCACGAAGAAGCCGGTCACGCCGCAGGACGTCGCCGGGGCCCTCGGCAAGGCCCTGCGCGGCAGGACCCCGGCGGAGCGGATCGCGACGATCGCGGTCAACGGGAGCTGACGGGCCCGGTGGCGGCGCCCTTGCGGGGCGCCGCCACCCATGACATCTGTCATCCCCGGTTCACGACGACCGACACTGCACGTGTCGCCCGCCACCGGCGATGATGGTCGGCATGACCACTACAGCAACGTTCACGGGGGAAGGGCGCCGTACCGGCGGCGCCCCCGTGGTCAGTTTCGACAACGTCAGCAAGTCCTACGGCAGCGTCAAGGCCGTGGCCGATCTCCACCTCGAACTCCACCCGGGCGAGACCGTCGCCCTGCTCGGCCCCAACGGCGCGGGCAAGTCGTCCACCCTCGACCTGCTGCTCGGGCTGCGCAACCCCGATGCGGGCCGGGTGCAGCTCTTCGGGACGACCCCGCAGCAGGCCATCGCGCAGGGCAAGGTCGGCGCGATGCTGCAGAGCGGCGGCCTGATGGAGGACGTGAAGGTCCGCGAGCTGGTGAAGCTCGCCTGCGACCTGCACCCGCGCGCGTACCCGCTCGACCGCGTGATGAAGAACGCGGGTGTCGAGGAGATCGCCGACCGCATGGTCAACAAGCTCTCCGGCGGCCAGGAGCAGCGCGTGCGCTTCGCGCTCGCCACCGCGGGCGCCAACGAGCTGATCGTGCTCGACGAGCCGACGACCGGTATGGACGTCTCGGCACGCCAGGCCTTCTGGGCCGTGATGCGTGAACAGGCCAACGAGGGACGGGCGGTGCTCTTCGCCACCCACTACCTGGAGGAGGCCGACGCGATCGCCGACCGCGTGATCGTGCTGCACCGCGGCCGGGTCCTCGCGGACGGCTCGGCGGCCGAGATCAAGGCGAAGGCGGGCGCCCGGCGCATCGTCTTCGACCTGGAGGGGCCCATCAACGAGGCCGCCCTGCGCGAACTCCCCTTCCTGACCGCCCTGGAGATATCGGGCCGCACGGTCCGTATCCAGTCCCACGACGCCGACTCCACCGTGCACGCGCTCTACGGGCTCGGCTTCTTCCCCCGCAACCTCGAGGTCGCGGGCCTCGGCCTGGAGCAGGCCTTCATCGCCATCACCGAAGCCGCGACCGCCGAAGAGGCAGCCCGATGAACACCCTGATCAAGCTCGAAATCACGCGCACGCTGCGCAACAAGAAGTTCATGTTCTTCTCGGTCGCCTACCCGGCCATCCTCTATGTGGTGATCGCGGGCGGCGCGAGCAAGGCGGAGATCGTCAAGGGCACGCACCTGACGCTCCCGCTGCTGATGATGGTCTCGATGGCCTCCTTCGGCGCCATCACCGCCGTCCTGGTGGGCAACAGCGAGCGGATAGCCAAGGAGCGCGAGAAGGGCTGGGTCCGCCAGCTGCGCCTCACCGCGCTGCCGGGCCGCGGCTACGTGGCGGCCAAGATCGCCTCGGCGGCCGTGGTGTCGCTGCCGTCGATCCTCGTCGTGTTCATCGTCGCCGCGGCCGCGAAGGGCGTGCGTTTCGACGGGGTCTGGCAGTGGTTCGCGCTGACCGGGGTCATCTGGGCGGGCAGCATCGTCTTCGCCGCGCTGGGCGTGGCGATCGGCTACCTCGTCACGGGCGACGCCGTGCGTCCCGTCACGTTCATCGTGTACTTCGGCCTGTCGATCCTGGGCGGCCTGTGGATGCCGACCGCGGTCTTCCCGGACTGGGTGCAGAGCATCGCGAAGTGGGTGCCCACCCACGCCTACGCGGCGCTCGGCCAGGCCATCGAGCAGGGCAACGCCCCGCACTTCAAGGACGTGGCCCTGATGGTCGCCTACGGTGTGCTCTTCGCCGGTGCCGCCGCCTGGCTGTACCGCAAGGACACGCACAAGTCCTGACGGAGTGTCAATTACCGGCCCGGGTGGTGACGGGGAGACTGCGAGCATGAACGAGCACGACGATCCCATGGAAAAGGTCGCGGAGAGTCCCTTCGCCCGGGTCGGCAAGGCGCCGGAGGACTGGCGCCACTTGCTGATCAAGGCCTGCTGGACGCTGCTCTACATGTCGTACCTGTACTACGCGGTGGACGACTTGAGGAGCGGCAGGCACTCGACCCTCGCCGTCCAGCTCGGCTGGATCGGGCTGGCCGCCTTCGTGGCCGGATACTTCTACCTCGTCCTCGCCCCGCGGCCCGAGGGGTACGCGCCCCGCCGGACCGCACTGCTCGCGGGGCTGTACGTCCTCGCCGTGACGCTGACGCTGACCATGGGCGGGGCGTGGACGGTCCTGCTGGTGTACGTCTCCATCTCCAGCGGCGTGATGCTGCCGCTCAAGTGGTCGCTGCGGTCCGTCCCGTTGGTCTCGCTCACCGTCTTCGTGCTCGGCACCGTCGAGCACGCGGCCACGGTCGAGGTGCTGATGCTCGTGCTGCCCACCTTCCTGGGCGGCGCGGCGATGATCGCTGTCATGCAGATGGGCCGCACCATGCGGGAGCTGCGCGAGGCACGGGCGACCGTCGCCCACCTCGCCGCGAACGAGGAACGGCTGCGGCTCGCCCGGGACCTCCACGACCTGCTCGGACACTCGCTCTCCCTCATCACGCTGAAGAGCGAGCTCGCCGGGCGGATGCTCCCCGAGCACCCCGAGAAGGCCGCGCAGCAGGTCGCGGACATCGAGAAGGTCAGCCGGCAGGCCCTGGTGGACGTCCGGGAGGCGGTGAGCGGATTTCGCCGCCCCACCCTGGAGTCCGAGCTCGCCGGGGCCCGTACCGCCCTCGCCGCGGCCGGCATCGCCGTGGACCTCGCCAAGGCGCCCGCCCGCCACCCGGACCTCGCGTCCGACGCCGAGGGCGCCCTGGCCTGGGCGCTGCGGGAGGCGGTGACCAATGTGGTGCGGCACAGCGGGGCCCGCCGCTGCGAGGTGACCATCGCGGAGCAGGACGACGAACTCTGCCTCACGGTCGCCGACGACGGGCACGGGCCGGGCGGCCCCTACGGCAACGGCCTGACCGGCCTGACGGAGCGCCTGGCGCTGGCCGACGGACGGCTGGAGACGGGCCCGGCGCGGGGCGGCGGCTTCCGGCTGCGGGCCTGCGTCCCGCTCTCGCGCAGGGCGGCGTCCCGGCCGCCTACCCTGTCCGTGTGACTCAGCAGATCCGCGTACTTCTCGCCGAGGACCAGTCCATGGTCAGGGAAGCCCTGGCCGCCCTGCTCGGGCTGGAGGGCGACATCGACGTGGTCGCCCAGGTGGCCAGGGGGGACGAGGTGCTGGACGCGGCCAGGGCGACGCCGGTCGACGTCGCCCTGCTGGACATCGAGATGCCGGGCCTGACGGGCCTGGAGGCGGCCGCGCTGCTGCGGCGGGAACTGCCGGCGCTGAAGGTGGTCATCCTGACCACGTTCGGGCGCCCGGGCTATCTGCGCCGGGCGATGGAGTCCGGCGCGGACGCCTTCCTGGTCAAGGACGCGCCCGCGGCCCGGCTGGCGGACGCGCTGCGCAGGGTGCTGCGCGGGGAGCGGGTCATCGACCCGACCCTCGCCGCGGCGGCCCTGGCGGACGGCGCCAACCCGCTGACGGACCGCGAACGCGCGGTCCTCACGGCCTCGGCCGACGGCTCCACCAACGCGGAACTCGCTGCGCGGCTGCACCTGTCGAACGGCACCGTCCGCAACTACCTGTCGACGGCCATCCAGAAGACGGGAGCGCGGAACCGCGCGGAGGCGGTTCGCATCGCGCGGGACAAGGGGTGGCTGTAGCGCGCCGTGCGGGGAACTGCGCGACCGGCCACGATGCGCCCGCAGTTGAGGTTCCCGGGGCTCCGCCCCGGACCCCAAGGGCGGTGCGTCGGCTGCGGGCCGGTGGGGGCCGTTCGCGCAGTTCCCCGCGCCCCTTACGGGGCGCGGTTGGCGGCGCGCTCAGTTCAGCATCGCCCGCGCGGCGAGCGCCCGGTGCCGGACCGATTCCGCCACCGTCGGGTCCGCCGCCGCGAGGACCTCCGCGTACTCCTCCATCTCCCGCGCGCCCCGCGCGAAATCGCCCCGCTCCACGAGGAGTTCGGCCCGCTCGAAGCGCAACCGCGCCGGATGGCTGGGCAGCAGGAGCGCCAGCTCCACCGCCCACAGCTGGACGTCGCTGCGTTCGGGCCGCGCCGCCGCCCACGCGCGGATGTTGTTGAGCACCCGCAGCACGATGTCCAGCGGCTCGGCCGGCGAGAACACGGACGGCGACAGCGGCGCCCCGGTCGCCCCGGCGACCAGCAGCCCCGCGTCGTCCTCGGACAGGATCCGTCCCCCGTCGAACGGATCGACCAGTACGTGCTCGCCGTACGGGTCCCCGAACCCGACCACGAAGTGCCCCGGCAGGGCCACCCCGTACACCGGCGCCCCGGCCCGGCGGGCCGTCTCGATCCACACCACCGACAGCAGGATCGGCAGACCGCGCCGCCGCGTCAGCACCGCGCCCAGCAGCGAGGACTCCAGCCGCCGGTAGTCGGCGGGCACGCCGTGGAAGCCGCACCGCCCGCCCAGCAGCTCCCCGAGCGCCTCCGCCCAGCGCTGCGGGGACGCCCCGCGGCCCAGCGCGGGCAGCAGCCCGGCGAGGCGGTCCAGCTCGATCTGGGCGGCGTCGACGACGCACTCGTCACCCGCTTCACCCCCTTCGACGAGCGCCTCCTGCTCGACCAGCAGGCACAGCAGCGCCAGGTCGGGCCGCTCGTCCCGGGCCGCCGCGGCGAACCGCCGCCGGCGTTCGGTCGTGTCGTCCATGGCTGCCTCCCTCCTCCATGGTGCGGCCGTGGCTACGGCCGCGGCTCGCGGCGGTAGTGGTACGCGTGGTGGGTGGTGAAGCCGAGCCCGTCGTAGAGCGCAGCGGCCCCGCCGTTGCCGGCCTCGACCTGGAGATACGCCGCCGAGGCACCCTCGTCCAGCGCCTGTTGCGCCAGCCGGGCCATGATCAGCCCGCCCAGCCCCTGCCGACGGTGCTCCGGAGCCACGGCCAGCGCGGAGAACCCCGCCCACCGGCCGTCGACCACGCACCGTCCGATCGCCGCGCCGGGCACCGACGCGAACCACACCGACGGCCCGCCCGTCAGCACCGCCCGCGCGTCCCCGGCGCCGCCCCCGGCGGGCCCGTACACCGCGAGCCACTCCGCGTCCGGCTCGCGGGACAGCCGCACCGCGCCCGTGTCGGCGCCGGTGTCCGCGACCGGCGCCAGCGCGGCCGTCTGCATCAGTGCGCTCCGCTCGACCGTCCAGCCGCGCCCCGCCAGCTCGGCGTCGAGCTCCTCCGCCTCCGGGTGCCCGGCCGGGAGCTGGAAGAGGGCAGGCAGTCCGCGCCGCCCGTACCACTCCGCGACCCGGTCCACGGCCTCCGGCAGCGGCAGCCCGGGCGAGCCGAGGCCGAGCACCGAGTTGGCCCGGGCGGTGAAGCCGCCCGCGGCCCGCAGGGTCCAGTCGCCCAGCCGCTCCGTCTCCCGCGCGGGCCAGCCGCGTGCCGCCGTCTCCTGCAGCTCGCGCACCGTGGCCGCCGGGCCCCGGCGGCGGGGCGGAGCGGCCGGCACCACCTTGCCCGCGACGAGCGACGCCTCCGGAATTTCAACCGTTTCCCCAGTCCTGCGAGTGATCCGCAGCACACCGCCCTCCCAGGAGACGAGCTCTCCGACGGTGTCGGTGAACCGTTCCGGGGACCGGGCGGAGTCGTTCAGGCGCCGTACGGAGACCCTTTTTCCCACATCTGCCGCGGTGATCCGGACTTCCAGCCTTCCGCCCGTGGTGAATTCCACAGCTCTGCCCGCCCCTCTTGTTCGTCATGTGCCCGGGGAGGGAGATACTAGGTGTGGGCATCGACGACGCCGCGCTCCCGCGCGAGATTGGCCCTACCGAGGAGGAACGACAGCGTGACCTACGTCATCGCGCAGCCTTGTGTCGACGTGAAGGACAAGGCGTGCATCGAGGAGTGCCCCGTCGACTGCATCTACGAGGGCTCCCGGTCCTTGTACATCCACCCGGACGAATGTGTCGACTGTGGTGCCTGTGAGCCGGTCTGCCCGGTCGAGGCGATCTTCTACGAGGACGACACCCCGGAGGAGTGGAAGGACTACTACAAGGCGAACGTCGAGTTCTTCGACGAGCTCGGTTCGCCCGGTGGCGCCTCCAAGCTCGGCCTGATCGAGCGGGACCACCCCTTCATCGCCGCGCTGCCGGCGGACATCAACCCGCAGCACTGACGGCAGCCGCCCGCGGCCCCGTACGGCCTCCGCCGTGCGGGGCCGCGGCGTTACGTGCCGCAACCCCGGACCACCCCAGTACAAGAGAGCGAGCGATCACGTGGGCGCAGTCTCCTCCCGTCTCCCCGTCTTCCCCTGGGACCGGCTCGAGCCGTACAAGGCCACGGCGGCCGCCCACCCGGACGGCATCGTCGACCTGTCGGTGGGTACCCCCGTCGACCCGGTCCCGGCGATCGTGCAGCAGGCCCTGACCGAGGCCGCGGACAGCCCCGGCTACCCCACGGTGTGGGGCACGCCCGCGCTGCGCGACGCCCTGGCCGGCTGGGCGGAGAGCCGCCTGGGCGCGCGGGACGTCGCGCACACCAATGTGCTGCCGGTCGTCGGCTCCAAGGAGCTGGTGGCCTGGCTGCCGACCCAGCTCGGTCTCGGCGCCGGCGACAAGGTCGCCTACCCGCGCCTCGCCTACCCCACCTACGAGGTGGGCGCCCGGCTGGCGGGTGCCGAGCCCGTCGTCTACGACGAGCCGACCGAGCTGGACCCCACGAACCTGAAGCTGCTCTGGCTGAACTCGCCGTCCAACCCCACCGGCCGCGTCCTGTCCATGGACGAGCTGCGCCGCACGGTCGCCTGGGCCCGCGAGCACGGGGTGCTGGTCTTCAGCGACGAGTGCTACCTGGAGCTGGGCTGGGAGGCCGACCCGGTCTCCGTGCTGCACCCGGACGTCTGCGGCGGCTCGTTCGAGGGCATCGTCGCCGTGCACTCGCTGTCCAAGCGCTCCAACCTGGCCGGCTACCGCGCCGCCTTCCTGGCCGGTGACGCCGCGGTGCTCGGCGAGCTGCTGCAGATCCGCAAGCACGGCGGGATGATGGTGGCCGCGCCCGTCCAGGCGGCCACCGTCGCCGCCCTCGGCGACACCGCGCACGTCACGGAGCAGCGCGAGCGCTACGCCCGCCGCCGGGCGAAGCTGCGGGCCGCGTTCGAGGCCGCGGGCTTCCGGATCGAGCACAGCGAGGCCTCGCTGTACCTGTGGGCCACGCGCGACGAGCCCTGCTGGGACACGGTCGCCGATCTGTCGAAGCGCGGCATCCTCGTCGCGCCGGGCGAGTTCTACGGCGCCGCGGGCGAGCGGTTCGTGCGGATTGCGTTCACCGCGACCGACGAGCGGGTGGAGGCTGCGGTCCGTCGCCTGGCGTAGACGCGGCACCCGTGATGCGAAAGGGGCCAGGGAGAGCGACTCGCTCTCCCTGGCCCCTGCGCGTTCCGCGTGGGAAACGGCGTCAGCCGCCCAGCGGCAGGTTCTGCCCGGTGGGCAGGTGACCCGCGGTCTGGCCGACGGCGCCGCCGGCCTGGCCCAGCAGCTGCTGCCCGGCGGCCTGGAGCTTCGGAGCGGTCTCGTGGCCGGTGTGCTCGACGACGTTCTTGGTCGTCCCGACGGCCTTGTTGCCGACCTCGGTCGCCGTGCCTCCGGCCTTCTGGGTGGCCCCGGAAACGGTGTTGACCGCGTGCGAGGTGTCCGCCGCGCTCAGCCCGCTGGCCAGGTCGGGGGCCTGCGCCAGGTCCGCAGCGTTCGCGGCACCGGAGGCGCCGAGGACGGTACCGGCGCCTGCTGCGACAAACAGGGCGACCTGGGCGATCCGACGCGTGAGGGGGAGGGACATGTTTCTCCTTGTGACGGAGTGGGAGGTCGATTGCTGTCCGGCGAGCGGACGCAGTGACTACCGCGTGAGTCCCTTGAAGGTTGCGGTGGGCCAATGTAAAGAGTTGGCAATGCATCGCATTATCGGCTATGCAGGAATCCCGCCAAACCGGACCACCCGAGCGGGTGCGTAAAAGCCCTACAAGCCGTTCATCGCAAGGAAGTTGGGGCTTCTTCGGGAATGTGTGCGGGCGGCTTGCCGTGCGGCAATTCCGGTACCCGGGGCGTACGTCCCGGGGGTGGCCCGTCGCACTACTGAACGGTGGCGATGTGCAGGGTCGGAGAGGGGTCGTTGTCCTTCTTGTCCTTCGACTTCCGCCAGCCGTCCTTCGCGTCCTCGGCGGTCCACACCCGGCCCTCGAACGACACGCGCGCGATGCGCAGTTCGGCCGCGTGGGCCACCGCCCAGGACGCCAGCGCCCAGCCGCGCCGCTCCGTCCCGTCCTCCGGTGCCTGCGGCGACGGCTGCACGGGCACCGTCACCGTGCCCTTCCCGCTCGACATCACCGGCTGCACCGACGGCCCGAACTCGCGCTCCAGCTTGGCGCTCACCGCCGACGCATCGCCCGCCTTGCCGTCCCCGGGGCTGGGTGTGCAGCTGAACGCGGCCGTCTGCCGGCCCGTGAGCGCCGACGCCAGCAGCGAGGCGTCCGGCTCGTGCTTGGCGTACGCCTGCGGGAAACCGCTGCGCTGCACCCGCTGGGCGGCCACCGTCAGCGGCAGCCGCGAGTAGCCCGGCACCTGCACCAGGTGGTCGTAGAACTTCCCCGCCGCGTAGACCGGGTCGGTGATCTGGGACGCGCTGCCCCAGCCCTGCGTCGGCCGCTGCTGGAACAGACCCAGCGAATCCCGGTCCCCGTGATGGATGTTGCGCAGCCCCGACTCCTGCATCGCCGTGGCCAGCGCGATGGTCACGGCCCGCTCGGGCAGCCCGCGCGAGGTGCCCACGGCCGAGATCGTCGCCGCGTTCACCGCCTGCTCGGGCGAGAGGGCGTACGACTGACCCTGGGCACGCGCCGTGCACCGCGGGGCCCCCGGGCCGCCCGTCACCAGCTGGGCGATGCCGTAGCCGATGAGTGCCAGCAACACGGCACAGGCGGCGACGGTCCGCAGCAATCGGCCACGACGGGCGGTGGAGATCCGGGGCATGCGCCCACGTTACTTGAGAGACGTGGCAACATCCGTCGCTGCCCTCCCCGGCGGGCCGTACCGTTCCCGCCCGGCCGTACCGCCGGTTAGGCTCCAGGTCATGGACCCCATGGCACTCGACCTGTCCCTCGACGCAGCCGCCCTCACCGCCCGGCTGGTCGACATCCGTTCGGAGAGCGGTACGGAGAAAGAACTGGCCGATGCCATCGAGGCGGCGCTGCGCGCCCTCCCGCACCTGACGGTCCACCGGTACGGCAACAACGTCGTGGCCCGCACGGAGCTGGGCCGCGCCGAACGCGTCGTCCTCGCAGGGCACATCGACACCGTTCCCATTGCGGACAATGTGCCCTCAAGGCTGGACGAAAACGGCATCCTCTGGGGCTGCGGCACCAGCGACATGAAGTCCGGCGTCGCCGTGCAGCTGCGCATCGCCGCGACCGTGCCCGAGCCCAACCGCGACCTCACCTTCGTCTTCTACGACAACGAGGAGGTCGCCGCCCACCTCAACGGCCTCGGCCACCTCGCCGACGCCCACCCGGAGTGGCTGGCCGCCGACTTCGCCGTCCTGCTGGAGCCCTCCGACGGCCAGGTCGAGGGCGGCTGTCAGGGCACCCTGCGGGTGCTGCTGCGGACCGCCGGCGAGCGCGCCCACTCCGCCCGCAGCTGGATGGGCTCCAACGCCATCCACGCCGCCGCCCCGATCCTCGCCCGGCTGGCCGCGTACGAGCCCCGACGGCCCGTCATCGACGGCCTGGAGTACCGCGAGGGCCTCAACGCCGTCCGCATCGAGGGCGGGGTCGCGGGCAACGTCATCCCCGACGCCTGCACCGTGACGGTGAACTTCCGCTACGCCCCCGACCGTTCCCCGGAGGACGCACTCGCCCACGTCCGCGAGGTCTTCGAGGGCTGCGGCATCACGGAGTTCACCGTCGACGACCACTCGGCCGGCGCCCTGCCCGGCCTCTCCCACCCGGCCGCCGTGGCCTTCATGGAGGCCGTCGGCGGCACCGCACAGCCCAAGTTCGGCTGGACGGACGTCTCCCGCTTCAGCGCGCTCGGCGTGCCCGCCGTCAACTACGGTCCCGGTGACGCGCTGTACGCGCACAAGCGCGACGAGCACGTCGCCGTCGAGAAGATCCACCACTGCGAGGAGCGGCTGCGCAGCTGGCTCATCTCCTGAGCCGGCCTGGGTAGGCCTACGCTGAACAGCAACGATCCGCAGCGGAGGGAGCGTACGCATGGTCAACCCCGAAGGGACGCGCGCACAGCGGGAACAGCGCCGGGGGCCGGTCGTCAGACGCCACGGCCAGATGCAGGCGGGCACCACCGACCAGCATCTGCTGGACACCCGCGGGACCGCGGACTGGGTGCACGAGGATCCCTTCCGGGTGCTGCGCATCCAGTCCGAGTTCGTCGAGGGATTCGGCGCCCTCGCCGAACTGCCCCCCGCCATCAGCGTCTTCGGCTCCGCCCGCACCCGGCGCGGCAGCGCGGAGTACCGGGCCGGCGAGGCCATCGGCCGCGGTCTGGTGGAGGCCGGCTTCGCGGTCATCACGGGCGGCGGCCCCGGCGCCATGGAGGCGGCGAACAAGGGCGCCATGGAGGCGGGCGGCGTCTCCGTGGGCCTGGGCATCGAGCTGCCCTTCGAGCAGGGCATCAACCCGTATGTGAACCTCGGCGTCGACTTCCGCTACTTCTTCGTCCGGAAGACGATGTTCGTGAAGTACGCGAGCGGCTTCGTCGTCCTGCCCGGCGGACTGGGCACGCTGGACGAGCTGTTCGAGGCGCTCACGCTCGTCCAGACCAAGAAGGTGACGCGCTTCCCGATCGTCCTCTTCGGTGCCGCGTACTGGCGGGGCCTGGTCGACTGGATGCGGGACACGCTCGTCGCCCAGGGCAAGGCGGGGGCGGCGGACCTGCAGCTGTTCCACGTCACGGACGATGTGGACGAAGCGATCGAGGTGGTGACGAAGGAGGCGGGGACGTAAGGGGCGTTCGCGCCCCGTCAGGCCAGACCCCTCCGGGCCACCGCAGGTGCCCGGTGGCCCGCGATGGCGGCCACCATGTCCAGCACCTGCTTCGTCTCGGCGACTTCGTGGACGCGGTACACCTGCGCCCCCAGCCACGCGGAGACGGCGGTCGTCGCCAGCGTCCCGATCAGCCGCTCCTTGACCGGCTTGTCGAGCGTCTCGCCGACGAAGTCCTTGTTGGAGAGGGACACCAGCACCGGCCACCCCGTCTCCGCCATCTCGCCGAGCCGGCGCGTGGCCTCCAGCGAGTGGCGGGTGTTCTTCCCGAAGTCGTGCCCGGGGTCGATCAGGATGCCGTCGCGCCGGACACCGAGCGCGGCGGCCCGCTCGGCCAGCCCGAGGGTGACGTCGAGGATGTCCTGCATCACGTCGTCGTAGACGGTGCGGTGCGGCCGGGTGCGCGGTTCCACGCCGCCCGCGTGCGTGCACACCAGGCCCGCCCCGTACCGGGCCGCGACCTCGGCCAGCTTCGGGTCCACGCCGCCCCACGCGTCGTTGAGCAGGTCGGCGCCCGCCTCGCAGACCGCCTCGCCCACCTCGTGCCGCCAGGTGTCCACGCTGATGACCACGTCGGGGTGGCGCCGGCGGACCTCCGCCACGAAGCCGACCGTGCGGCGCGCCTCCTCCTCGGCGGTGACCTCCTCGCCGGGCCCCGCCTTGACGCCGCCGATGTCCACGATGGCCGCGCCCTCCGCGACGGCCTGCTCGACGCGGGCCAGCGCGGGCTCGTCGCGGAAGGTGGCGCCCTGGTCGTAGAAGGAGTCCGGGGTCCGGTTGACGATCGCCATGATCACCGGTTCGTGAACGCCGAACTCGCGTCGTCCCAGCCGCAGCATCTTCCCTACTCCCTCTCGGTGGTCAGGCAGCGACCATAGCTGTCAGTGCGGCATGGCACGATCGGGAGTGGACGGTTCGGCTGACGGAGGACTACGGGGAGACGATCGTGTTCTGGTTCCTGCTCATCGCGCTCGTCGTGGTGGTCGCCGCGGTCACCCTTGCCGTCGCCGGGGGAGGCGGGGGCGGAACGCTGCCCGAGGCCGGGCCGGATGCGGCCTTCCGGCCGTTCCCCGCCCAGCGGCCGCTGGGCAGGGCGGATGTCGAGGCGCTGCGCCTGCCGGTGGCCCTGCGGGGCTACCGGATGGACGAGACCGACGACGCGCTCGACCGGCTCGGCGCCGAGCTCGCCGAGCGGGACGCCCGCATCGCCGAGCTGGAGGCGGCGCTGGCCGGCGCCCAGGCCGCGGCCATCGAGCGCGAGCGCCGGGCGCCGTCCGGCGAGGAGGAGGGGCGGTCATGAGCGGTTCCGGAACGGTCGTCGGGCCGGACGGCCTGCGGCGCTGCCCGTGGGGCCTGGAGACGGAGTCCATGGCGGACTACCGCACGTACCACGACACGGAGTGGGGCCGCCCGGTCCACGGCGACGACGCCCTGTTCGAGCGGATATGCCTGGAGGCCTTCCAGTCCGGGCTGTCGTGGCTGACGATCCTGCGCCGCCGCGAGGGCTTCCGCGCGGCCTTCGCGGGCTTCTCCGTCGAGAAGGTGGCGGCTTTCACGGAGGAGGACGAGGCGCGGCTGCTCGCCGACCCGGGCATCATCCGCAACCGCGCGAAGATCGCGGCGGCGGTCGCCAACGCGCGGGCCGCCGCGCAGCTGGGGGAGGGGGAGCTGGACGCCCTGGTGTGGTCGTACGCACCGCCGGGCCGCCGGGCCGCGCCGCGCACGAGCGCGGATGTCCCGGCGCTGACACCGGAGTCGACGGCCCTGGCCAAGGACCTGAAGAAGCGGGGCTTCCGCTTCGTGGGGCCGACGACGGCGTACGCCCTCATGCAGGCATGCGGGCTGGTGAACGACCATCTCGCCGGGTGCGCTGCGCGCGGCACCCAGTTGGGCGCCCCGTAAGGGGCGCTGGGGGCACCTCTCAGCGGTAGCTGGGGGAGGAACTGCGCGACAGCCCCCACCGGCCCGCAGTCGAGTCAGAACCCAGGAGGTCCGGGGCGCAGTCCCGGGTTCCTCGGCTGCGGGCGCGTCGTGGCTGGTCGCGCAGTTTCCCCGCGCCCCTTCGGGGCGCCCCGGCTCAGCGCCCCGAGAACTTCGGCTTCTCCTTCTTCACGAACGCCTCCACCGCGATGTGGTGGTCCTCCGACCTCGCGGCCCGCGTCTGGAGTTCGTCCTCCTTCGCCAGCGCCTCGCCCAGCGAGGCCCCGGCCCCGTACGCGAGCGATTCCTTGATCGCCGCGTAGGCGACGGTCGGCCCCCCGGCGAGCCGCCGTGCAACGGCGACCGCCTCGGCTGCCAGGTCCGCGGCCGGGACGACCCGGTTCGCGATGCCCAGTTCGCGGGCCTCGTCCGCGCTCACCGTGCGCGGGAAGAGCAGCAGGTCCGAGGCGCGGCTGTGACCGATCAGGCGGGGCAGCGTCCAGGAGACGCCCGAGTCGGCGGTGAGGGCCACCCCGGCGAAGGAGGTGGTGAAGGAGGCGGTGTCCGCGACCACCCGGTAGTCGGCCGCGAACGCGAAGCCCGCCCCCGCCCCGGCGGCCACGCCGTTCACGCCCGCCACGACCGGCTTCGGCATCTGCACGATGGCCGAGACGATCGGGTTGTAGTGCTCGGCGACGGTCGTCATGGCCGCCGACGTGCCGTGCTCACGGTCGGCGGCCAGCGCGCCGATGTGCTCCTTGAGGTCCTGGCCCACACAGAACGCCCGTCCGGTGGCGGTCAGCAGCACGGCCCGTACGGCGGGGTCCGCCGCGGCCTGCTGCAGGCTGTCCCGAAGGGCGCACTTGGTCTCGGTGTTGAGCGCGTTCATGGCGTCGGGACGATTCAGTGTGATCGTCGCGAGTCCGTCGGCCACCTCGTAGAGCACGGCGTCTGCCATGGTCCGGGTCCCTCCCTCTCGGCTGCAGCGTCTGCGGGGCTCAGCATGCCGGAGATCATCCGCTGCGGATATGTGACCTGCGTCAAAGAATCGCCTCCCGGTACGGGCCCGGCCCGGGTGCAGGACGACCATCCGATCCCCGAATTGAGTGGTTTTGCGGGAGGGAGTTGCCGAAGGGATGCGGACCGATGTTGGTCATTGGGTCGCGCGATGCGGGATAATGGCCTGGAAGCAATGTGTTCGATGCCGGTGACACCTGGGTTGTCGGCTGCGACGAGCTGGTTTCAGGAAGGGGAACGAGCATGGCGGCCATGAAGCCGCGGACGGGCGATGGCCCGCTCGAGGTGACCAAGGAGGGGCGGGGCATCGTCATGCGGGTTCCGCTCGAGGGCGGCGGTCGTCTCGTCGTCGAGCTGACCCCTGACGAGGCCAAGGCTCTCGGCGAGGCCCTGGAGAAGGTCACCGTCTGACGCACGGCCCACAATCCCCCCACTGCCCTGTCGCCTCCGGCGCGGGGCAGTGGTGTTTCCGGGGCAACCGTGAGTGCGGAGGCGTCCCTTACGGGGTGCCGCGGCGGACCGCGCAGAGGAGTCCGTCCCCCACCGGGAGGAGCGACGGCATCAGCACCGTCGACTCCCGTACCGCCCGCAGCAGTTCCCGTACCCGCTGCACCTCCGCCGGAGGCGCCAGGGTCGAGTCGACCGTGCGGCCGTCCGCGAAGACGCCCTCGAAGCAGACGAGTCCGCCCGGGCGCAGCAGGCGCAACGATTCGGCTAGGTAGTCCAGGCACTCCAGCCGGTCGCCGTCGCAGAAGACCAGGTCGTATCCGCCGTCGGCGAGCCGCGGCAGGACCTCCAGGGCGCGGCCGGGGATGAACCGCGCCCTGTTGCCGGCGAAGCCGGCCGCGCGGAACGCCTGACGGGCGAACTGCTGGCACTCCGGGTCGCTGTCCACGGTGGTCAGCACACCGTCCGGCCGCATGCCGTGCAGCAGATGGATACCGGACACCCCGGTGCCGGTGCCGATCTCGGCGACGGCCTTGGCGTCCGCCGCTCCGGCGAGCAGGCGCAGCGCAGCCCCGGTGCCGGACGACACCGAGCGGAGGCCCGCCTCCCGGGCCCGGTCCCGGGCCCAGCGCGTTGCCTCGTCCTCGGCTACGAACGCATCGGCGAACGCCCAGCTCGTCTGCCGGTTGCCGGTAATGGCCCTCTCCTGTCCCCGTGGTCGACGCACCCGAGACTGTATCCGCTGCCCACGGGAACCCGCAGATGGGACCGGGCGTTGGGAGAGGTGGAGGGCGGTGGCCGGATCCCGGCGCCGGCCGTCGCGGTCCGGTGACGCGGGGATCCCTCCAGGTCGAGACCAAAAAGCGGGTCAAAAATGCTTATCCGGAGCTAACGGGCGAGGTGGATATGGTAGGGGCTCCACTGGACACCACCAGAGCCGACAGGGGAGGTGCGGCTGCGGGCGGAGACCGCCGGGGAGTGCTGAGGCGCTTCCGCAGGTCCGCCGCCGAGCCGAAATCCGTGACCTACACCGCTGACAGTTCCCCCACCGCAGCCACCGCGACGTTCACCGCCGATGCGGATGCGCAGGCGTGGACTCCTCCCAGCTGGGAGGAGATCGTCAGCACGCACAGCGCACGGGTCTACCGCCTCGCCTACCGCCTCACGGGCAATCAGCACGATGCCGAGGACCTCACGCAGGAGGTCTTCGTCCGTGTCTTCCGCTCGCTGTCGACGTACACGCCGGGGACGTTCGAGGGGTGGCTGCACCGCATCACCACCAACCTCTTCCTCGACATGGTCCGCCGCCGGCAGCGCATCCGCTTCGACGCGCTCGGCGAGGACGCGGCGGAGCGGCTCCCCAGCCGGGAGCCGTCGCCCCAGCAGCACTTCAACGACACGCACTTCGACGCGGACGTCCAGCAGGCGCTGGACACCCTCGCCCCGGAGTTCCGGGCGGCGGTCGTGCTCTGCGACATCGAGGGCCTGTCCTACGAGGAGATCGCCGCGACGCTCGGCGTGAAGCTCGGCACCGTGCGGAGCCGTATCCACCGCGGCCGCTCCCACCTGCGCAAGGCGCTCCAGCACCGGTCGCCCGCCGCCCGGGCCGAGCGGCGCGAGCCTGCGGGGGTGGCCCCCGGGGTCCAGCTGAGTGGGGAGGTCGGGATCGCGTGACCGGTTCAGGCGGTCAGTCCCCCGCCGAGCACCACCTCGGCGACCGTCTCGCGGCACTGGTCGACGGGGAGTTGGGGCACGAGTCCCGGGAGCGGGTGCTCGCGCACCTCGCGACCTGCCGCACCTGCAAAGCGGAAGCCGACGCCCAGCGCCGGCTCAAAAGCGTCTTCGCGGAGGCGGCGCCTCCGCCGCTCTCCGCAGGGCTGCTCGCCCGGCTGCAGGGCCTGCCGGGAAGCGAGGGCGGTGACGGGGACGGAGACGGCGGCCAGGGAAAAGCCGTCGGCTTCGGCGCTCTCGCAGGACCGGCGTTCACCCTCCTCCCGGCGGTCGCCCCGCAGCCCCGTGACAGCGGATTCCGGATCCACGAGGTCGAGCGCGGCGGCGGCGCCCGCGGCCGGCGCTTCGCGTTCGCGGCGGCCGGAGCGGTGTCGCTGGCCGCTCTGGCACTGGTCGGCGCCCAGCCGCTGGAGACCCCGACCGCCCCGGTGCGGGCCCGCGAGGGCGGCTCCGGGGTCACGACGACCTCGCTGAACATGACGCCGGGCCGCTTCGAGGACACCGACGCCTACGCGACCCCGCAGCCGGCCTTCAGCGCGGCCCTGCTGCGCCCGTCCGGCGCCCCCGTCCTCCCGCCGCTGGCACGCGCCTCGCTCCCGGTGCACGCCACGCACTGATTCCCGCCATCGCCCCGGGGCCCGGTCCACGGGCCCTCCCGGACCTGGAAGAATCTCCCCGACGGCGGGCCCTGTGGGCGGGACGGTGGGGGAAAACAGGATGGACCAGGCGGATTCGGCTGCGCCGCGCACGACGAAGGGCGCCCTCGACGCCGCGTATCCCCGCCCGACGATTCCGGCACAGCCCCGCGAGGGGCGCGGGGAACTGCGCGACCAGCCACCGACGGCCCGCAGCCGAGGCACTGCCCCTGAGGTCCGGGGCGAAGCCCCGGGGCACACCGACACACCGTCAGAAGCCCCGGTGCCCGCGCCCGATCCCTGCGGAACGCCCCCGTCCGTCGCGGCGGAGCCGTGGCGGTACGACCCCTGGGCCGTCGTGGCCGAGCCGCAGGCCGCCGGGGTTTCGGCGCGGCGGCGCCGGGTCGTCGGCGGGGCCGTGCTCGTCGCGCTCGTCGCGGGCGGGGTCGGCGGCGGGGTCGGGGCCTGGCTCCAGCGGGACGGGTTCGGGCGGACCCTGAACCTGCCGCAGGCGGCCGCCGGGGAGCGGCCCGCCGACCGGGTGCCCGGCAGCGTTTCCTGGATCGCCGCCCGGGCCCTGCCGGGCGTGGTCACCATCCATGTGAGCGGCAGCGGCGAGAGCGGCACCGGCACCGGATGCGTCCTCGACAAGCAGGGCCACATCCTCACCAACAACCATGTGGTGCAGCCCGCAGGGCAGACCGGCTCCATCACGGTGACGTTCAACGGCGGCGAGACCGCCAGGGCCACCGTCGTCGGCCGCGACAGCGGCTACGACCTGGCCGTCATCAAGGTGTCCGGCGTGTCCGGCCTCACCCCGCTGCCGCTGGGCAACTCCGACTCCGTCCACGTCGGCGACTCCGTCGTCGCCATCGGCGCCCCCTTCGACCTCCCGGGCACCGTCACCACGGGGATCATCAGCGCCAAGGAGCGCCCGATCACCGCGGGCGGGAAGCAGGAGGGCACCGACATCAGCTACGTCGACGCCCTGCAGACCGACGCCGCGATCAACCCCGGCAACTCGGGCGGCCCCCTGATGGACTCCGCCGGCCGGGTCGTCGGCATCAACAGCGCCATCCGCTCCGCGGGCGGCACCTCCGGCGAGCCCGGGCAGAGCGGCGGCACCCAGGGCGGCAGCATAGGCCTCGGCTTCGCCATCCCCGTCAACCAGGCCAGGCGCGTGGCCGAGCAGCTCATCAACACCGGCCGCGCCACCCACCCGGTCATCGGGGTGACCCTCGACATGGCCTATACGGGTGACGGCGCCCGGGTGAACACGAAGGGCGTCACCCCCGGCGGCCCCGGCGACAAGGCGGGTCTCCGGCCCGGCGATGTGATCGGGGCGGTGGACGGGGTCCGGGTGCACAACGGGCAGGAGCTGATCGTCAGGATCCGCAGCCACCGCCCCGGCGACCGCCTCCGGCTCACCATCGGGCGCGACGGCCGCGAGCAGACGGCCGCACTCACCCTGGGCTCGGCGGGCGCCGGCTGACCCGGCGGGCCCGCCGCCCCGGCGCTTGGCCTGTTGTTGGCCGAGGCGTCTCCCACCCACCTCTTCCGGCCAGGTACCGTGATAGACGGCCTGCATCCTCGGCCACCGACGCATCAAGGAGCTGCAACGTGCTCGACATAGGACCCCTCGAGCTGGTCTCGCTCGTCGTCCTTGCGGTGCTCATCTTCGGCCCGGACAAGCTGCCGAAGGTGATCCAGGATGTGTCGCGCACACTGCGCAAGATCCGGGAGTTCTCCGACAACGCCAAGCAGGACATCCGCTCCGAGCTCGGCCCGGAGTTCAAGGACTTCGAGTTCCAGGACCTGCACCCCAAGACGTTCGTCCGCAAGCACGTGATGGAGAACGAGGAGCTGGGGCTGAAGGAGATCCGCAACGGCTTCGACTTCAAGTCCGAGATGGGCGAGATCACCGACGCGGTGCACGGCCGCACGGACGTCCCCGCCGCCGCGGGCGGCCCGGACCTGACGAAGAAGCCCGACCTCCACAAGCCGCAGGAGCGCCTCCAGCCGGGCGAACGGCCCCCCTTCGACGCCGACGCCACCTGAGACGTCCCGGCCCGCGCATCCGGTGCCCCATTGACGCAGGTGGCTATCCTCCCTTTGTTTGGGAGCAGCCGCTACGAGGAGGCGCCGCGCAGATGGAGACGACGAGTCGGGCAGTGGCACAGGGGACCGGTCCGGCCGAGGACGGCCCACAGGGCGTGCCCGGCACGCGGCGCTCGGTCGACGGCTATCTGATGGCGTCCTTCCCCTGGTACGGGCTGGACGAGGCCCATACGGGCCGCCGTTGGCTGATGCAGGTCGGCGCCGCCGCCGACGGCACCGTGGAGCACGGTTCCACGGGCCACGGCGAGGAGCCCACGCTGCGCACCGGGCACGCCGTCCCGGGCGCGGAGCGCCGCCGCTTCGCCGTCGTGGTGACCGTCGCGGGCCGCCCGGTGCGGCGCAGCGCCGACGGCACGGGCGTGCTGGAGGCCACCTCGGTCTCCTCGGCCGCCTGGCTGGCGGGCTCGGGCCTGCTGTCGTACACGTGGCCCGCGCAGATGGAACGGACCCTGCGCCAGGACTGGCTCGACCAGCAGACGTCCCTCGCCTGGGAGCTGGCCGACCACCTGGACGAGGCCCCCTGGACGACCCTGTCGCTGCCGGTGGACGGGACGCCGACGGAGTTCCGCTACCGGGAGTCGGAGTACGGCTGGGTGCTCGCCGGCTCGCCCGAGGAGGGCGGCGTCCATCTGGGTGCGTACGGCCGGGGGATGAGCGCGTACGGCATGGGCTTCTCGGTGATCAAGGACATCACGGCGTACGCGGAACGGTAAGGGGCGGCCTCCAAGGGAGACCGCCCCTTACCGCTGTCAGTGCCGTCAGAACTTGTTGCGCGGCGTGATGCCCAGCGACATGCCGGCCAGCCCGCGCTGGCGGCCGCCCAGCTTGCCCGCGATGGCCCGCAGCGCGCTGCCCGCGGGCGACTCCGGGTCGGTCAGCACGACGGGCTTGCCCTCGTCGCCGCCCTCGCGCAGCCGCACGTCGATCGGGATCGAGCCCAGCACCGGGACGTTCGTCCCCGTGGTGCGGGTCAGCCCGTCGGCGACCAGCTGGCCGCCGCCCGTGCCGAACACGTCGACCATCTCGTCGCAGTGCGGGCACGGCAGCCCGGACATGTTCTCCACGACGCCCACGATCTTCTGGTGCGTCTGCACGGCGATCGAACCGGCCCGCTCGGCCACCTCGGCTGCGGCCTGCTGAGGCGTCGTCACGACCAGGATCTCGGCGTTGGGCACCAGCTGCGCGACGGAGATGGCGATGTCGCCGGTGCCGGGCGGCAGGTCCAGCAGCAGCACGTCCAGGTCGCCCCAGTAGACGTCCGCGAGGAACTGCTGCAGCGCCCGGTGCAGCATCGGGCCGCGCCAGACGACCGGGGCGTTGCCCGGGGTGAACATGCCGATCGAGATGACCTTCACGCCGTTCGCCGACGGCGGCATGATCATGTTCTCGACCTGGGTGGGCCGGCCGTCGGCGCCCAGCATGCGGGGCACGGAGTGGCCGTAGATGTCCGCGTCCACGACGCCGACCTTCAGCCCGTCCGCGGCCATGGCCGCCGCCAGGTTGACCGTCACCGAGGACTTGCCGACGCCGCCCTTGCCGGAGGCCACCGCGTACACCCGGGTCAGCGAGCCGGGCTTGGCGAACGGGACCTCGCGCTCGGCCTGTCCGCCGCGCAGCGAGGCGGCGAGCTCACGGCGCTGCTCGTCGCTCATCACGTCCAGCTCGACGGTGACGCCCGTGACGCCCTCGACGCGGCCGACCGCCTCCGTCACCAGCGAGGTGATCTTGTCCCGCATGGGGCAGCCGGCGACCGTCAGATAGACCGCCACCGCGACCGCACCGTCGGCCGCGATCTCCACCGATTTGACCATCCCCAGCTCGGTGATGGGTCGCTGGATCTCGGGGTCGTTCACCGTCGCGAGCGCGGCGCGGATCGCGTCCTGATGCGGAGACGATCCGTTCGTTTCGGAAGCCATAGGTCTGATGGTACGGCTCGGCAGGGCGCCCGGGGAAAGACCTTCAGCGGTCGGCTTCCTCACTCTCCCGGGGGAATACGCGCCGCTGCTCCAGCTCCCTGACCAGGTCCTGGAACTCCGAACGGATCCAGTCCCGCGTCGCCACCTCGCCGAGGCCCATGCGCAGCCCCGCGATCTCCCGGGTCAGGTACTCGGTGTCGGCGATGGAGCGTTCGTTCTGTTTGCGGTCCTGTTCCAGGTCGATCCTGGCGCGGTCGTCCTGACGGTTCTGCGCGAGGAGGATCAGCGGTGCGGCGTACGAGGCCTGCAGGGACAGCACGAGCGTCAGGAAGATGAACGGGTAGGGGTCGAACCGCAGATGGTGCGGGACCGTGGTGTTCCACACCAGCCAGAGGGCGATGACCACCGTCATCCAGACGATGAAGCGCCCGGTGCCCAGGAAGCGTGCGATCCGCTCCGAGAGCCGCCCGAAGGCCTCCGGGTCGTACTCCGGCAGCCAGCCGCGCCGCTTCGCCCGCGGCACGTCCAGCCGGACGCGCGGATGGGGATGGGCGTGCGGGTGGACGGACGCCGATTCCGCCTTCACGCGCTCGGCGGACCGGTCGGGGCGCAGCCCCGCCCCGGTCGGCAGGGAATCGCGGCTGCGGTCACGGCTTGCCATGGGCGGCCTCCCGGATGTCGCTCATGCCGAGCGCGCCGTGGTGCAGTTCCGTCTCGCGCCAGTCCTCGGGCAGCAGGTGGTCCAGCACGTCGTCGACGGTGACGGCGCCCAGCAGCGAGCCGCTCTCGTCCACGACGGGCGCGGCGACCATGTTGTACGTGGCCAGGTAGCTGGTGACGGCGGGCAGGGGGGTGTCCGGCGCCAGGGGCCGCAGGTCGGTGTCGGTGATCGAGCCGACGAGGGTGAACGGCGGGTCCCGCAGCAGCCGTTGGAAGTGCACGGTGCCCAGGTACTTGCCCGTCGGCGTCTCGTCCGGCGGCCGGCAGACGTAGACCTGCGCGGCGAGCGCGGGGGAGAGGTCCGGGTTGCGGACCCGGGCCAGGGCGTCGGCCACGGTCGCGTCCGGGCGCAGCACGATCGGCTCGGTCGTCATCAGGCCGCCCGCCGTCCGCTCCTCATAGGCCATCAGACGCCGCACGTCCGCAGCGTCGTCCGGCTGCATCAGCGTCAGCAGCCGCTCCTTGTCGTCCTCGGGCAGCTCGGAGAGCAGGTCGGCGGCGTCGTCCGGGTCCATCGCCTCCAGGACGTCGGCGGCGCGTTCCTCCTGGAGCTTGCCCAGGATCTCGATCTGGTCGTCCTCCGGCAGCTCCTCCAGGACGTCCGCCAGCCGGTCGTCGTCCAGGGCCGCGGCCACCTCGGCGCGGCGCTTGGGGGAGAGGTGGTGCAGGACGTTGGCGAGGTCGGCGGGGCGCAGCCGCTCGAAGGTGGCCAGCAGGTTCTCGGCGCCCTGCCCGTGCTCCTCCAGGGAGAAGCCGGTGACGGCCGACCACTCGACGGTCAGCGTCTCGCCCTTGCGGCGCAGCGCGCCGCCCTTGCCGCGGCGGACGAAGACCTTGTCGATCTCCCAGTCGCGGCGGGCCGGCAGCTGCGTGATCGACACGTCCAGCACCGTCACCTCCCCGTCCCCGTCCACCAGGCGGACCCGCCGGTCCAGCAGTTCCCCCAGGACCAGGGTCTCGGTCGGGCGTTGCTCGAAGCGCCGCATGTTGATCACCCCGGTCGTGATGACCTGGCCGGACTCCACCCCGGTCACCCGGGTCATGGGCAGGAAGATCCGCCGCCGGCTGACGAGCTCCACGACCAGCCCGAGGATGCGCGGCGGCCGGCCGCCCACGCGCAGCATCGCCACGAGGTCGCGCACCCGGCCGACCTGGTCCCCGTTCGGGTCGAAGACGGCCACGCCCGAAAGGTGCGAGACGAACACCCGGGGGGCGCCTGCTGCCATGCCGCGCACCTCCTCTCGTGTCCGGTTCAGGCTAACGTGACCGGCTTCTCCCCGCCGTGGGAAAGCAGCCGTACGGACTCCGGGCTTCCGCTCCGGTCCGGCCCGGGTACGCTGCCGCTGCCGTACCCCCGTAGGCCACAGGAGGCAGAGCAGACGTGCGAACCCGGAACGCGGCCCTGGCGGCAGCGCTGTGCGCCGTGCTCTCCACGGCGCTCACGGCCTGCGGCGGCACGGAGGACCCCGACGCGGGGACGAACGGCGTGGGCAAGCTGGACGCCGCCGCCATCCAGCAGAAGACGCGGTCCGCGGCGCGGTCCGCGGACGCGGTGCACCTGTCCGGCAACGTCGTCAGCCAGGGCCGCACGTACCGCATCGACATGAGGCTGAAGAAGAACGGCGGCACGGGCCGCGTCTCCTCGTCCGACACCGGGGCCGGCGCGTTCGAGCTGCTGCGCACCGGGGACGACCTCTATCTGAAGGCCCCCGCCGCGTTCTGGGCCCGGGGCGCCGCCGCCTCGGCCTCGGCGAAGCTGGAGGGCAAGTACGTCAAGGTGCCGGCCGCGGACCCTTCGTATCCGCAGCTGTGGGGCTTCACCGAGAAGGACGCCCTGCTGGACGGCCTGCTCGGGCTGCACGGCACCCCGAGCCGAGGGGAGCACGGCAAGGTGGGCGGCGTCCCCACGATCCGGGTCAACGGCGGCAGCAAGGGGAGTGGCGGGACGCTGGACGTGTCGCTGTCGGGCGAACCGTATCCGCTGCGCGTGCAGCGGGCCGGGGGTGCGGGGCAGCTGGAGCTGGGGGACTGGGGCAAGGATTTTGCGCTGTCGGCGCCGGCGAAGGGGGAGATCGTGGACTACGGAAAGCGGATCCCCTCCGGGGGCGAAGGGTCTTTGACTGCGGGCCCGTAACGGTTGCTCGCGCAGTTCCCCGCGCCCCTACGGGGCGCGTCTACGGGGTCGGTGCGCCCCGTCAGGGGCGCGGGGAACTGCGCGACCAGCCACGGACGACCCGCAGTTGATTACCGCCTCCGCTTGCGCAGCAGCCGCGGCAACGCCGCCGGCATCGGCCGCCGGGTCGTGGCCGGCGAGGCCACGGGAACGGCCGCCAAGGAGTCGGACGGCAGCGGCAGCGTCCCGGCCGGCGTCAGCCGGAGCACCCGGCACTCGCGGGCCCACCGCTCCTCGATGCCCTCGGCATCCACCGCGTTCAGCCGCTTCCCCTTCAGCTCGGCCACCGCCGCGGCCCACGCGTCCCCCCGGGCGGGGAGCTCGCCGACGTGCGCGGTGAACGTGACGAGCCGGCCGCCCTTGTCCTTGCTGCGCACCGTCACCGTGACGGTGCCGCCGTCCTCCAGGCCGAGCCCGTCCAGCGGCTGCTCCCCGGCGCCGCCGCCCACCAGGCACACGGCGCCCTCGTGCCACACGTGCCACAGCGCACGGCTGGGCCCGGCGGGGCCCTGCAGCCAGATCAGGCCCGACTTCCTGGCGGCCTCTTCGATCAGCGCACGTGACAGTGTCTCCGTCTCGGTCATGCACCCACCTTAGGGGGATCTAGGCTGGTGGGGTGAGTGCTGCCCCCGCCCGACGCGATGCGATACGCACCGCCCCCGCGGCCCCCGCGGGGGCCGTCCCCCCTGCCGCCCTGCGCATCGAGGGGCTGCTGCTCGCGACGGCCATCGCGTCCGTCTCCTTCTCCGCGCCGCTCATCGCGGCCACCGCGGCCCCCGCCCTCGCCGTCGCCTTCTGGCGCAACGCCATGGCGGTCGGGGCGCTCACCCCGTTCGCCCTCGTACGCCACCGCGCGGAGCTGCGCGGCCTCGGCCGGCGGGAGGTCCTGCTGACCGTGGGCGCCGGTGTGCTGCTCGCGCTGCACTTCGGGATGTGGCTGCCGAGCCTGCACATGACGTCCGTCGCCTCCTCGACGGCGCTGTGCACCACCACCCCGATCTGGACGACGCTCGTGCTGCGGCTGCGCGGCCACCGCCCGCCCGCGCTCGTCTGGGGCGGCACCGCGGTCGCGTTCCTGGGGGTCGTGATCCTGACGGGCGTCGACCTGTCGCTCTCGACCCGCGCCCTGGCCGGTGACGCGCTCGCGCTCGCGGCTGGCATGGCGGCCGCCGGGTACGTCCTGCTGGGCGCGGAGGTGCGCCGGACGGTGGGCACGGTCCCGTACACGTACGTCTGTTACACGACCACAGCGGTGCTCCTGCTCATCACCTGTCTGGTGAGCGGCAGTTCGCTCGGCGGCTACAGCGGGGAGAGCTGGCTGAAGCTGGCGGCGCTGACCGTCACCGCGCAACTGCTCGGTCACTCGCTCATCAACAGGGTGGTCAAAAGCCTCGGCCCGTCGGTCACTTCGACGGCGATCCTGCTGGAGACGCCGGGCGCTGCGCTCATCGCCGCCCTGTGGCTCGGCCAGTTGCCGCAGGCGGCCGCCTACCCGGCGCTCGTGGTGATCCTTGCGGGCCTTGCCCTCGTCATCATGGGCGACCGCCGCAACAAGCAGCAGGCGTAGCCCTGCGCAGGCCTACAGCCAGCCGTTGCGCTTGAAGCCGCGGTGGATCGTGACGCAGATGGCGACCGTGACGAGCATGACGAGCGGGTAGCCGTATTTCCAGTGCAGCTCCGGCATGTGGTCGAAGTTCATGCCGTACACGCCCGCGATCATCGTCGGCACGGCGCAGATCGCCGCCCAGGACGTGATCTTGCGCATGTCCTCGTTCTGCGCGACGGACGCCTGCGCGAGGTTGGCCTGCAGGATGGAGTTGAGCAGGTCGTCG
The DNA here is from genome assembly GCF_013030945.1 of Streptomyces morookaense. GTDB lineage: Bacteria > Actinomycetota > Actinomycetes > Streptomycetales > Streptomycetaceae > Streptomyces > Streptomyces morookaensis. The sequence continues at coordinate 27,603 of NZ_JABBXF010000106.1, forward strand.
AAGGAGACCACCTGCTCGTGCACGCGCGCCAAGTGGTCGGCCACGTCCCGGAAGTACTTCTGGATGTCCGGGTCGACCAGCCGCATCGGGCGCTCGCTCAGCAGCTGCATCGGCCGCATCAGCGGGGTCACCGCCCGCTTGAACTCCAGCACTTCGCGCTTGAGCTGGTAGATGCGGCCCGCGTCGCCGCCGCGCGAGGTGCCCTTGCCGGGGACGGAGAAGACATCGATCTCGACCTCGTCGATGTCGTCCTGCACGGCGTCGGCGACGGCTATGTAGCCGTCGACCACCTGGTCGGCGATGGCGTGCAGCACGGCCGAGGGGCCCTTGGCGAGCAGTTCCGGCTCGTCCTGCAGCCGGTGGCGCAGCGCCCGCAGCGAACCGTGGCCGCCGTGCCGCACGGTGATGATGAAGTCCGGGCCGGTGAAGCACATCACCTCGCCGGTCTCCACCACCTCGCTGGTGGCGGTGAGTTCGGCGTGCTCGACGTAGTGGATGGTCTTGAAGACGGTGAACAGCGTGTCGTCGTAGCGCTCGAGCTTCGGCCGCTGGTGGGCGTGGACCGCGTCCTCCACGGCCAGCGGGTGCAGGCCGAACTCCCGGGCGATGCCGGCGAACTCCTGCTCCGTGGGCTCGTGCAGCCCGATCCAGACGAAGCCGCCCTCGGCCCGCACCCGGCGCATGGCCTCGGCGGGGCCGGCGTGCTCGTCCAGCCGCCGGCCGTCGCGGTAGACGGCGCAGTCCACGACGGCGCTGTTGGCGGCCGGGTCACAGGCGGCGGAGTACGCGTACGGGGAGCCGGGGGCGGCATGGCCGCGCCGCAGGGCGGGACGGACGGCGGCGCGCAGATCACGGATCATCGACAAGGCAGGCTCCTTCACGGGCCGGCCGTCAGCAGCAACGGTGGCAAACGCGGCCTGAATCGCAGACGTGCGGCACGTCCGTGAATCGGGCGGCGCTTCGCGCGCTGCGCAAGGCTGACGGCAGTTCGCGGGAAACATCCCGAGAACGCGGTGAACACGGAACAAAGCGGGAGAGGGCGCTCTTCCGTCACGTGCTGCGGGCGCAGGAGCACTTCCGGTGCTGCCGCCGGCTGCGGGGCCGGCCGCGGAAGGCTTCGGATCAGGCGGAATACGGGTGCGTCCGGAGCGGGCAGACGGGAGAACTGCCGGTACTGCACGGTCGACTAGGATCCACCGCAGCCCCACCTCCTCCGGCCGGTCCCCGCTGAGGGACGATCGTCACGCACTTGACCACGGGTCAAGGCCTGTCAAGGCTAGCAGCCGTCCGGCGGACCCGGCCCCGCTTTGCCTGTTCGATACTCGTTCTATGCTCACGGCATGTCAGACGTTCTCGCACTGGCCGAGGCCCGGCTGTGCACCGCGCTCGGCGAGCCGGACGCCCGCGCCGCGGTGACCTTCCTGGGCGCCGACCGCATCGAGGTCCTCCGCTTCGGCGCCGCCGACGACACGGGCGACGTCGTCCGCTACGCCACGCTCGGCATGTCCGCCCAGCCGATGGCCGACCCGACGTCCCCCGTCGCCGACCCGGTCCGCGGCCCCCGTGCCGAGCTGCTCCTCACCGTCCGCACCGGCCGGGCCGACACGGACAAGGTGCTCCGCCCGCTGGCCGTGCTCGCCGCGTCCCCCCAGGTCGAGGGCGTCGTCGTGGCCCCCGGCGCCTCGCTGGACACCGGTGAACCGCTGTGGCCGGGCGCGCCCTTCACCTCCGTCCTCGTCGGCGAGCCCGGCGGACTGGTGGAGGACCTGGAACTGGACGACCCCATGGACCCCGTCCGCTTCCTCCCTCTTCTTCCCATGACCCCCAACGAGGCCGCCTGGAAGCGGGTCCACGGCGCCGCCGCCCTGCAGGAGAAGTGGCTGCGGCACGGCACCGATCTGCGCGACCCGCTGCGGCCGGGTGTGCCCCTGGAGTGACGATCGGGCCACGGTGCTCCGGTGCGGCCCTCCGGACGGGTGATCGTCCTTGACGCGACGGCAACCCGGTAGGACCGTTGGAGGCTATGAGGGGCGAACCCAGTTGCCCGAAGTGCGGTGGCCGGGTGCGAGCGCCCGGTCTCTTCGCCGACTCCTGGCAGTGTGCTGTGCACGGCACGGTGCATCCCCTGCAGCCGGTCGTCCCGCCGAGCGTGGAGGCGCTGGCCGTCGTGGTGCGACGGGCCCACGTCCCGGTCTGGATGCCCTGGCCGCTGCCCGTCGGGTGGCTCTTCACCGGAGTCGTCAGCGCGGGGGACGACCGCAACGGCGGCCGCGCGACGGCCGTGGCCTGCTCGGGCCCCAGCCCGCTCGGCGGCCCCGGCGAGCTGCTGCTGGTGGCGGAGGAACTCGGCGTCGGCCTCGGTGTGCGCTACGCGGGAGTCGACGGCCCCGACCCCGGCCCCCTGCTGCGGGTGGACCGCTCGCCCCACGCCAAGGTGCACGCCGCCGGCCGCCCCACCCCCCTCTGGCACGTCGAGGGCGCCCCCGGTGACCGGGCGGTGTTCGCGGGCGAGGCACGCGGGCTGTGGCTGTGGGCGATCGTCTGGCCCGAGCGGTCGGGCCTGCTGATGTACGACGAGCTGGTGCTGACCGACCTGCGGGACGCGGGCGCCGAGGTGGACCTGCTGCCCTGCGGTGCGTTGTCGCCGCGCATCCTCTCGCCGTGAACGTGTGATTGCGTGAGCGCGTGAGCGGCACCGTTCACGTTCGTACGACAGTTATCCTGAACCGGTCCTGTCCGTTCTGCCGAGTGCCGGGGAGTCTGTGTCGTGCGCATCGATCTGCACACCCACTCCACCGCGTCCGACGGCACGGACACCCCCGCCGAGCTGGTCCGCAACGCGGCCGCCGCGGGCCTGGACGTCGTCGCGCTGACCGACCACGACGGGGTCGGCGGCCACGCCGAGGCCATCGCGGCCCTGCCCGCCGGGCTGACCCTGGTCACCGGCGCCGAGCTCTCCTGCCGGCTGGACGGCGTTCCGCTGCACATGCTGGCCTACCTCTTCGACGCGGCCGAGCCGGAGTTCGCCCGCGCCCGGGACTTCGTCCGCGACGACCGCGAGCCGCGCGCCCGCGAGATGGTCGCCAGACTCAACGCGCTCGGCGTGCCCGTCACCTGGGAGCGCGTCGCCGCCATCGCCGCCGGCGGTGCCGTCGGCCGGCCGCACGTGGCCACCGCCATGGTCGAGCTCGGGGTCGTCGCGACCGTCTCCGACGCCTTCACCCCCGAGTGGCTCGCCGACGACGGCCGGGCCTACGCCGGGAAGCACGAGTTCGACCCCTTCGAGGCGATCCGCCTGGTCAAGGCCGCGGGCGGGGTCACCGTCCTCGCGCACCCGCTGGCGCTCAAGCGCGGCCGGTGCGTCTCCGAGAGCGCGATAGCCGAGCTGGCCTCGGCCGGGCTCGACGGCATCGAGGTCGACCACATGGACCACGACGCCCCCACCCGCGCCCGGCTGCGCGGCCTCGCCGCCGAGCTCGGCCTGCTGCCGACCGGCTCCAGCGACTACCACGGCAGCCGCAAGACCTGCGGTCTCGGCGAGTTCACGACCGACCCGGAGATCTACGGGGAGATCACGCGCCGCGCGACGGGCGCGTTCCCCGTGCCGGGCGCCGGCGGTCGCTGACGGGCGCTCGCGCGCCCGTACGGATCCGGCGGCCGCACCGCCCGCGTCGGGTCCGTGCATCCACCCACCCGTGCCCGCTGCGCACGGGACTTCTTCCTCCCTTTCTCCTTCCTCTCGCTCACCCCCTCTGCAAGGCCTCACTGTGTTCGACTTCGCTGTCTTCGGGTCCCTGTTCCTCACGCTGTTCGTGATCATGGATCCGCCCGGCATCACGCCGATCTTCCTCGCGCTCACCGCGGGCCGCCCCGCCAAGGTCCAGCGCCGCATGGCCTGGCAGGCCGCGACGGTCGCCTTCGGCGTGATCACCATCTTCGGGATCTGCGGCAAGCAGATCCTCAACTACCTGCACATCACCACGCCCGCCCTGATGATCGCGGGCGGTCTGCTCCTGCTGCTGGTCGCGCTGGACCTGCTGACGGGCAAGTCGGAGGAGCCGAAGCAGACGAAGGACGTCAACGTCGCGCTCGTCCCGCTGGGCATGCCGCTGCTGGCCGGGCCCGGTGCGATCGTCTCGGTGATCCTCGCCGTGCAGCGGGCGGACTCGCTCGCGGGGCAGGTCTCGGTGTGGTGCGCGATCGCCGCGATCCATGTGGTGCTGTGGCTGGTGATGCGGAACTCGCTGCACATCATCCGGGTCATCAAGGACGGCGGTGTGGTGCTGGTCACCCGGCTCGCGGGCATGATGCTCTCCGCGCTGGCCGTGCAGCAGATCATCAACGGCATCACGCAGGTGATCGCCGGGCATCACTGACCCGTCGGACCGCAGGAAAGCCCCGCACGGCCGTTGCCGTGCGGGGCTTTCCGCGTGGGGGAGTTGCGCGTGCGCGTTACCGGGCCGTGGAGTCGGCCGGGCGGATGTAGATGCGCTGCCCCGTCGAGGCCGCCTGCTGCACGATCCGCTTGACCGAGGCGGCGTCCACGACGGTGCTGTCCACGGCGGTGCCGTCGACGTCGTCCAGGCGCATGATTTCGAAGCGCATGGCTTCTCCCTTCGTCTGATCCTCCAGTGGAGAAACTGATGTTGCTGGCGCGCGCCGCGACAGTGGGGCGCGCGTTCTCAGTGGGTCCAACGTGCAGGGAGCCTCAAACATTCCCTACGCTAAGGAAATTTTTACCGTAAGTAATTACTGACGAAAGTCCCGAGCGTGCCGGAATGCGCAGGCCCGGAGCGAGTGGAACCCTGGAGCTCCCGACCCCGGACTGAATCGAGGCGATCGGCCATGTCGGCTTCCGACCGCGCGGGGCCCGGGATGCCCTGCTGGGTGAGCCTGCTGACCGGTGACCTCGCCGAGGCCCAGCGGTTCTACGGCGCCGTGCTCGGCTGGAGCTTCCGGCTCGGCTCCCTCGGCGAGGACTTCTCCGTCGCGCTCTCCCACGGGAAGCCGGTCGCCGGCCTCGGCGAGGTCGCCCGCCGCATGGGGGTCGCCGTCTCCTGGACCTGCTACTTCGCCGTCGACGACGCCGACCTCGTGGCCGCGCGGGTACGCGAGCGCGGCGGCACCGTGGCCGTCGGGCCGCTGGCCGTCGGCCGGGGCCGCGCCGTGCTCGCCGCGGACCAGGCCGGGGCCGTCTTCGGCTTCTGGGAGGGCAAGGTCCTGCGCGGTTGGAACATCGGCAGCGGGGTGGCGCCCGCCTGGCTCGAACTGCGCACCCGGGACGCCTTCGCCTCCGCCGTCTTCTACGGCGAGATCTTCGACTGGGACAACCGGCCGGACCTCTGCGAGGTCCGCTACGAGGACGAGGCCGTCATGGTGCGGGCCGACGGCCACACCGTCGCCTGCCTGCGCGGCGGCGCCATCGAGGCGGCGCCCGACCCGCGCATCAGGCCGCGCTGGCACGTCTACTTCCGCGTCGACGACGTCGAGAAGGCCGTCGAGGCGGCCCTCGGGGCCGGCGGCTCGGTCGTCTCGGAGCCCGGCGCCGGAACCGGGCGCGTGGGGCGCGAGGCGACGCTGTGCGACCCCGAGGGCGGGATGTTCACGGTGACCGAGAACGGCCACTGCTGACGGAGCGTCAGCCAAGCGTCTCCCAGAAGCGCACCAGCGCCTCCGCCGTGGCCGCCGGGCGCTCGGCGTTGGGGGAGTGCCCCGCACCCTGGACGACGGTGCGCACCGCCGACAGCTCCTTCGCCATCGCGTCGATCACCGGCACCGGCCAGGCGTAGTCCACCGCCCCGGACACGACGTGCTTGGGCAGCGGCACACGGGCCAGCTCCGCGGTACGGTCCGGCTCTGCGGTCAACTGGCGTCCTGTCGCCATGAGTTGCTCGGGAACGGTGCGCATCCACCGCCGGTGCAGGAACTCGGCCAGCTCGGCCGGCGTCGCCTCCGGCTCCGCGTCCTGGCGCTGCATCTCCTGCCAGACGCTCTCCATGTCCATGGCCGCAAGCGCCTGGACGAGCAGGCGCGTACGGGCCTGCTGCGACTCGGAGATGGCGGCCGGCCCGCTGCTCATGACGGTCAGCGACCGGAAGGCGGCCGGCTCCGCGAGGACCGCTGCGCGGGCGACGAGCCCGCCGAGCGAGTGCCCGAGGAGGTGTACGGTCCCCGGCGGTCCGCCGAGCGCGGCGGCCTGCGCCAGCACGTCGCGGGCCAACTCGCCCTGTGCGTAGGCGCTTTCGTCGCGCGGCCCGGCGCTCTCGTGCTGCCCGCGCCCGTCGACGGCGACGGCGCGGTACCCGGCGGCGGCCAGCGGTTCGAGGAGCGCGATGAAGTCCTCCTTGCTGCCCGTGAACCCGGGGAGAAGGAGCACGGTGCCACGGGGTTCCGCGGCCGGGGGCCGCGCGTCGTGCACGGCGAACTCCCCACGAGAGGTGGCGAGCTGATACGCGCGGGTGCACGGGGGAAGTGCGAGGAAGGGGGGCCGGCTCATGGGGTCGAGGTTAGCGCGGGCCCTTCCGGGGGCGGTGGGCACGTGTGTACCGGGCCCCGAAGGGGCGCTGGGGGCACCTCTGGGGGTCCCCCCAGCGGTAGCTGGGGGAGGAACTGCGCGACCAGCCACAGGCGGCCCGCAGCCGACCAACTGCCCGGCGGCGGGCCGCGGATACGCCCCGGCCCCCGTCACCCGGTCGGAACCGGGTGACGGGGGCCGGGAGGCGGCTATCAGGCGTCGGCCTTCTTGGCCGTGGCGCGGGTACGCCGCGGCTTCGGCACGGAGGCCTCAGCGGTGTCGACCGCGGCCTCGGCCTTCTTGGCGGCGGTGCGCGTGCGCTTGGGCTTCGCCTCCGCCACCTCGGTCACCTCGGCCTCGGCGGCCTTCTTGGCGCGGGTGCGCCGCACCGGCTTGGCCTCGGCGGCCTCGGCCGTCTCGACCGCGGCTTCGGCCTTCTTGGCCGTGGCGCGCGTCCGCTTGGGCTTGGCCTCGGCGGCTTCCGCGGTCTCGACCGCAGCCTCCGCCTTCTTCGCGGCAGCGCGGGTCCGCTTGGGAGCGACCTCGGCCGTCTCCGCTGCGGCCTCGACGGCCTTCTTCGCCGTGGCGCGGGTGCGCTTGGGCTTGGCCTCGACCGCCTCCGCGGTCTCGACGGCGGCTTCCGCCTTCTTCGCCGTGGTGCGCGTGCGCTTCGGCTTGGCCTCGGCGGCCTCCGCGGTGTCGACCGCGGCCTCGGCCTTCTTGGCGGCGGTGCGCGTGCGCTTGGGCTTCGCCTCCGCCACCTCGGTCACCTCGGCCTCGACGGCCTTCTTGGCGCGGGTGCGCCGCACCGGCTTGGCCTCGGTCTCGGCGGCAACGGCGGCGACGGGCTCGGCCTCGGCCTTCTTGGCCGTGGCACGCGTCCGCTTGGGCTTGGCCTCGACGGCTTCCGCGGTGTCGACGGCGGCTTCCGCCTTCTTCGCGGCAGCGCGCGTGCGCTTCGGCGCAACCTCGGTCGCCTCGGGCTCGGCCTCGGCGGCCTTCTTGGCGCGGGTGCGCCGCACCGGCTTGGCCTCCGCGGCCTCGGCCGTCTCGACGGCGGCTTCGGCCTTCTCGGCGCGGCTGCGCCGGACCGGCTCCGCCTCGTCGACCTCCGCGGTCTTGGCCGCGGCCCGCATCCGCTTCGCCGCGACCTCGACCGTCTCGAAGGTGACGGTCTCCGCCTCGACGGCCTTCTTCGCCGCTGCGCGGATCCGCTTCGGCTTCGCCTCGGTCTCGACGACGGCCGGCGCGGCCGCGACGGTCTTCCGGGTGCGCGTGCGCCGGACCGGCTCGGGCTCGACGGCCTCAACGGCCTCGGCGGCCTCCACGGTCGCGACGACCGCCTCGGCGACGACAGCCGCCTCGGCAGTGGCGCCCCGCGTGCGGCGCCGACGCGGCTTCGCCTCGGCCTCCGGCTCCGTCACCGCGGCCGGGGCCGCGGGAGCGGCCTCCTCGGCGACCGGAGCCGCCGTCACCGCCGCCTGCGCGACCGCGGCACCC